>JBFFEB010000047.1:0-27516 GCA_041559075.1 Woeseiaceae bacterium
ACTCACCCGTCCGCCACTCGTCGCCAGAGAGCAAGCTCTCCGCGTTACCGTTCGACTTGCATGTGTTAGGCATGCCGCCAGCGTTCAATCTGAGCCAGGATCAAACTCTTCAGTTTAAAGCTTTGAGCTTAAAACAGAGCGCAATCCCCACTCCAAATTACTAAGAATTTGGGTTGGTTCTTACACTCGAATTTGCCTCTGCAAACTCCAGCGCAAGCACCCACACAAATTATCTGATCGTATTGTTAAAGAACGTACCCCGGCTTTGCCGGGGGGACCCACAATTATACAGGCGGAGCGCCGTCGTTGGCTAGTGCTCGCCTGCCGTCAAACTTGGTTCTGGGGTCTGCCGAAGGACACCGTACCCTCAGCGAGCGGGGCATTATAGCGACCCAAGGCCCTTCGTCAACCGCAAATTGAAACTTTTATGACTTTTTTGTCGCGGCCCATTCAAATCAATAACTTGCGGGCCGACGGCCGGCCGCCTTCGCGCGCTATCCGTGCAACGTGCGGCGGCGCGCGGTCAGGCGCCGGGGAGTCCCCTCGTCCTCGGCCCTGTCAGAACCGGAAGTTGAAGCCGGCCATCGGGCCCTGGTAGCTGAAATCCGTGCCCAGGTCGTCATCCCTGAAGTCGGCCGTCTTGTACTGGTAGCCGAACAGGATGCGGTTCTGCTGCCGCTTACCGACAGTCCAGGCCAGGTTCGCCTGCACCAGTAGGGTGCCCTCTGAATCGCCGAAGCTGGTGTCTGCCCGGGTGAGCAGAGCCCAGCGTTCGGAGAGGTCGAAGCGGTAACGAAGACCCACCAGGGCATCGTAGTAATCTTTCGTCGAGCGCCGCTCGCCGACCGGCGCGTTGTTGATGATGAGGCGGAACGTGTAGCGATCGTCGAACCCCGAATGGCGCAGCCCGCCGAAGAGGCTGAAGTTTGACCCGACGCCGCCCGGCCACCACGCGACCGCGCCGTCGAAAAAAAGCTGCTTGCTGTTCGAGTCAACGACGAACGCCGCACGCTGGGTCGAATCCGAGGTCTTGAGGTACGTCAGGTCGCCGAAGGCTGACCAGTTACCGCCGCCGCCCTCGACGTGAATCATGAACGCCGCGTCGAGAACGTCAAGCAGCTCACTGAATGAGATCTCCCCCGCGCCGACATCCGCATCCCGAAACGTAAGATCAACAGTGGTTTCCGTTGCCCACAGGTAAGGCGTGATCGACCATCCGAAATTGTCCATTTCCTGCCCGTGGGTGGCCGCTGCCGGCATCAGTGTCGAGAGCATTAGAATCGCGAAACCGCGGCGCATTATAGGCCTTGTCATAAACATACCCTTTTGCCGAGGCATCGCACTGCGGAGAACCCGGATTGGCGAACTGCCTGTCGGTCGATAGATTGAGGCTATATTAAGGGCTGGCTGCTCTCGCAAGACCATACGTGAATGACGCAGGTAGCAAGAGCAGATGGGGAGGGTCCATGATTCAGCGTGCTCGCCGCACCCCGGTGAAAAGGCGATCCGCCGCATTCTTTTGCGCCGCGGCCACGCTGGTTTATGCGGCTACGGCAAATGTGGCCGCACTGGCTCAGGATCTCACGCCAAGGACCTACTGGCCGGCGCCCAAAGGGACCCGCCTGCTCGTATTCGGCTATGCCTACCAGACGGGGGACGTGGTCACCGACCCGTCCATCCCCTTGACGGGGGTCGACTCCAGGATTGACTCAGGCGTTATCGCATACCAGCAAACCCTGGACCTGTTCGGTCGAACCGGGAACTTCCAGCTCGAAGTGCCCTACGTCGACGGCACGACAACCGGGATGGTCAGCGATGAACCCGGCCGGCGCGACGTCACCGGATTCGGCGATATGGCGGCTACCCTGACAATCAACCTGATGGGTGCTCCGTCGATGTCGCCCGTCGAGTTTCAGGAACTTCGGCACAGCCCCAGACCGATCCTCGGGACGAGCATAAAGATCGTGGCGCCGACGGGTGAATACGAAAAAGACAAGCTCATCAACATCGGCACCAACCGATGGGCGGTGCGTTTTCGACTCGGCTATATCCGCCCCCTGACCGCCAGGTGGTTGTTGGAGATGTCCCTTGGCGCTTGGTTCTTCGAGGACAACGATGAATTCCTGGGGGTGACCCGGAAGCAGGATCCCATCGCTGCCCTCAATTTCCATCTCGTTCGACGGTTCAAACCGGGACTGTGGGGGTCGCTGGATCTCAACTATTACCTCGGCGGCCATTCGACTGTCGATGATGTGCGCAGGGCCGACCTGCAGAGAAATTCGCGCATAGGCATCAGCTTTGCGTACCCCTTCCAACGCAAACACGCAGTCAAGCTCGGTATCAGCAGGGGCGTGGTGACGGAATCCGGCGGCGACTTCCGTACTGTCACACTGAACTACGTTTATAGGATACGGTAAGGCCGCGTAGACCAGCGGTTATATTGCCGAGACCTGACCGGGAGATTCGTATGCGATTCGTACAGACGACCGTCCTGCTTTGCTGTGCCCTGGCCTCGGCCGATGCGGCGGAGATCCAGATCAGGGACGGCAGCATCGTCATTGGCACGATCCTGGGCCTGGAGGACGGAGAGGACCTGATCGTCGACACCGAATACATGGACGAGGTTACCATCGAGTGGAAGGCTATCGAGACCATCCGCGAGACCCAGGTCATCGAGGTCGAGCTGTTCAACGGCCAGCGCCTATTTGGCCGGGTGGTGGTCGATGAAAAGGGCGTCTCGATTATCGGCGACGAGACAACGGTTACGTTGCCGCCCGACCGAATATTCGCGATCGCCGAGGTGAATGAAACCTTCTGGGAAGGGCTCGAGGTTTACACGGACGTCGGCATGAACATCGTGCGCGGTAACAACGAGGTCACCCAGCTGAGCTTCGGCGCCGGGGTCGGCTATGGCGGCCGCAACTTCGAAACCTACGTTGACGCAACGACCATCATCAACAAGCAGACCGAAGGCCAGGATCTCCGGCGTGCGACGCTCGCCGGCACTTATACATACCGCTTGCCCCGCAACTGGCAGGCGACCGGACTGCTGCAATTCGAGTCTGATGACCAGCAGGGGCTGAATCTCCGATCCCTGGTCGGCGGCGCGATCGGCAACCGGGTCTACAATCAGCGGCAAATGCGTATCGACCTGTATGGCGGTCTCGTGGTCAACCGAGAGGAATTCGAAGAACAGCCGAGGAACGAAACGCTCGAGGGCCTGCTGGGTACCGCGTTCCGGCTGCGTTCGGCGAGAGGCATCGATGTCGACGCGACACTTTCGATACTGCCCAGCCTGGAGCAAAGCGACCGCGTGCGCGTCCAGTTCGACGGCTCAATGAGTTTCGACCTCTTTTCCGACCTGGATTTCAAGCTGACCGTGTACGACCGCTATGACAGCCAGCCGCCGCCGGGGAACGAGACCAACGACACCGGTCTCACGCTGGGGCTGAGCTGGAGTTACTGAGCGAGCGCCGCGCCCTTCCGAGGTCCGCTGACCGTCGGTGCTGCGTATGCTATTGCGATCCTGGCCTGCTGCATTCCCGCAACGGCTGGCGAGGGTGCAGGCAGCAGTTTCGAGGTCGGCGGGCTCCTGTTTGGCGACGTTTACACGATTCCCGGCCATCACACCGCCGCGCGTGACGGCGCAAGCGGGGGGTCGTCCTTCGGCGCGGCTACCTCACGGCCGATTCCTCGCTCGGGGATGCCTGGTGCGGCCGCGCGCATCGAGGTCAACCAGGGCGACAAATTCGAGAGCGATAGATTCGAGGCAGGCGCGAAGGACCTTTACCTGGCTCACAAGCTCAGAGCCTACGAGTTCGCAGCCAGCCCCTCGACGACGCTGATGTTCGACCTTATCGAGTCCGTCTGGAGCGCCCGCTATTTCATTCGCACGCCGATGGATATCCAACGGCGTTGCGAGCCGTGACAACGGCGTGTCATTTCCTACGGCCCGTTCGACCCGCCGGCAAAGGCAACGATATTGCTTGCCGGCATCGAATACCGATTTTCGTCGATCTTCTTACCAGATGCCAAACGTGATCTGGACGACCGTGGCGTGAATTCGGGCGGCGTCAGGCCCGATGACGACCTGCATCTGCGGCTGACGTTGTTCCTCGACCTCGAATAGCGGCGATCAGCCGGTCTCGGCATCCGCGGGCTCATCGTCCTCGGTCTCATCGTCCACGGTCTCTTCGTCCCCACTCACGCCCGGTTCGCGGCTTGCGAGCCAGGTCTCGTACTCCTCGGAGAGGAGCAGGTCCGCCATGGACGAATCGTTCTCGAAGGCCTCTGGCCCGAGCGTATAGCCGAACGTCTTTTCCAGCATGTCCAGGGCCTCCACCGCCTCGCCAAACCGCTTATTAACGGTCCTCGCCCGCAGCGCCGACCACCAACCGAGCTCCAGGCCGGGCTCGATCTGCACCGCTTTTTCCGCGTAGCTCAACGCATCCTCGGTGTTGCCGAGCACCAGCGAAGCTGCGGAGAGCCTGGCAGCCATCGCCGCGTCCGGCACGCCGAGGCGGGACTGCAGCCTGAGCAGCGCCTGCATCGCCTCCTCGTATTTTCGCGACGGGAAGTAATAGTCGAGGAGCATCAGCGAGTACAGCGGCTCTTCGGGGAAATACTTGTCGACGTCGATAAGCGCCGCACGCAATTTGCGACGGTTGCGCGTCACCTTGGTCAGATGCACGGACGTCAATACGACGATGCGCTGACCGCGCAACTTGTCGTCGAGGTCGTCGAGGATGTCGAAATAGCGATCCACCTGCCTGTCCCGCGATGCCTTGAGGAGCTCCGTCATCTGGAACGTCTGCTGCTCCGTCGGTCCCTGGAAGCTGAGTAGCTTGCGGACCGCCGCTTTTCCGGGGTTCGTGGCGATGAGCTGAGTGCCGACAGCGTCGCTGAACTTCTCGCCGTCCAGGTAATCGATCCAGTCAACGATGACGACGCGGCCCTTGCCGTCGAGCCGAAGTTCGTACTCGTGGTAGTTGAACTGGAAATCCGGCAGGTCGTAGCGCACGATCGCTTTGCCGCGGTCGCCCTTCGAGCCGAATCCGAGCCACGCTGCGCGGATGTCCCCGCCGGTGCCGGCGAATGCCGACTGGAGGATACCGGTCAGGTTATCGTCGAAACTCTCGCCGAATCCCTGCTTGACCTTCTGATCGATCAGGCGCAAGCCGAAAATGCGCTCGAGCATGTCATCCCTGTCTATCGCAAACGCGAACCGCTCCAGCGAGTCATTGTTCAGGTCGGCGACAATTTCCTGGAAACCGGCGCGAAAAATCTCCTGGCGCTCCAGTTCGGCCCGCTCCAGCGCGTCGCGTGCGTCGTCCTGCGCGAGCGCGGCCGGCGAACAGCAAGCGAACGCGGCTAGCAGGCAGATTCTTGTAAACACTGAATTCAAGGTGCCTCCTCGGTATCAGTTCAGGCTGACACGGGCAAAACGTCTTCGACCAACCTGGTAGACATTGGTGCTGCCGGCATCGATCGCGAGCGATCGGTCTTCGACGCGCTCGCCGTCGATCCGTACCGCCCCCTGCTTGATCATGCGGAAGGCTTCGGAGGTGCTGCTGACGAGACCGGCGCCTTTCAGGAGATGGGCGATGCCAAGCGTCCCACCGTCGCTCTCGAGGGTAAGCTCCGGCATTTCGTCGGGCATCGCCCCTTCCCGGAAGCGCGAAATGAACGCCTGTTTCGCGGCGTCCGCCGCCGCATCGTCATGAAATCGCGCCACGATTTCGGCCGCGAGCTCGAACTTCGCATCGCGCGGGTTCATACCGTCCCGGACCCGCTTTCCGAGGTCCTCGATGTCGTCCAGAGAGCGGAAGCTCAGGACCTCGAAATACCGCCACATCAGCTCGTCCGAGATCGACATGAGTTTGCCGAACATCTCGCCGGGCGGATCCGTTATGCCGACGTAATTCCCCAGCGACTTCGACATCTTCTGCACGCCGTCCAGGCCTTCCAGCAGGGGCGTAGTCATCACTACCTGGGGATCCTGCCCGTAATCCTGCTGCAGCTGCCGGCCCACCAGCAGGTTGAACTTCTGGTCGGTACCGCCGAGCTCGACATCGGCTTTCAGGGCGACCGAGTCATAGCCCTGTACGATCGGGTACAGAAATTCGTGGATCGATATGGGCTGCCCCCCCTCGTAACGCTTCCTGAAGTCGTCGCGCTCGAGCATGCGGGCGACCGTGTGGTGCGACGCGAGCTTCACGAGCCCCGCGGCATCCATAGCGCCCATCCAGGTCGAATTGAACTCGATGCGCGTCCTGTCCCTGTCGAGGATCTTGTAGATCTGCGTTTCATAGGTCTTTGCGTTTTCCTTTATCTCGTCGGGGGACAACGGGGGGCGCGTGGCGTTCTTGCCGGAGGGATCGCCGATCATGCCGGTGAAGTCGCCGATCAGGAAGACGACCTCGTGGCCGAATTCCTGGAACTGCCGCATCTTGTTGATGAGTACCGTGTGCCCGATGTGCAGGTCGGGTGCTGTGGGGTCGAAACCGGCCTTGACGACCAACGGCCTGCCCTCCTTCAGCTTGGCCTCGAGGCCGTTTTCCGGCAGCACCTCGTCGGTGCCGCGGGTCAGCTCTGCGATTTGTGCCTTTGTAGTGCTCATTATTGCCTTTCTGGTGACCGCCCTCGGCGTGCAGCGGAACTGTAGCATTCTCCGCCACCGATGAAAGCCCTCGAGCGCCACCTTGCGTTCTCTTGAAGCTTGATCGTTAACAGACTGACTTATAACACTTTTCTTTGACGTTACGGCAGCGCCACGGTAGAGTAGCGGCATTCTCGAACCTGGGGTCGCAGACTTGCATCGTCCGGTCAGTCCATTACTGCACGATTACAAGCCATCTGCAGCGAAAAAGCCGAAGAGTCTCAAAGCTCTGCAATGGTTTGTCGTGGGCCTCGGTATCCCGCTCGCCGGCCTCGCCTTCGTCTCGAAGCTCACCCCGATGACGCCGCCGGCGGCGCCGCCAGAAGAACCGGTGATTACCGCAGTCGATCCCGCCCGATACGAAGTCGAGGAACTCGTTTATGCGGAAACGCCGCTGGTCCTCGTTGACGCGATCAATCCGCCACCGTATCAAAAGCTGAACCTGACCATCCGCCGCGGCGACACGCTCGACAAGCTGTTCCGGCAGCACGACCTCGACCTCGGTCACCTTGCGGAGATTTCGCGGCTGGAAGAAGCGCGCAATCGCTTTCGCAAACTCAAGCCCGGCGACCAGTTCGAGATTACTCACGACCAGGGCGACCTGGTCAGCATGTACTCGAAACTGAACCTGACGAGTGCGCTCAGGATCGAGCGCAACGACACCGGCTTCAAGGCCGAAGTCGTCGAGCGGCCCGTGGAGAAGCGCAAGCGGCTGGCCCACGGCACGATCGAAACCTCGCTTTTCGAAAGCGCCGTCGACGCCGGCCTGTCCGACCGGTTGATCATGAACATCGCCGGAATCTTCGCCTGGGATGTCGATTTCGTTCTCGATATCCGTAGCGGTGACGACTACTACGTTCAGTACGAGGAGATATGGCAGGACGGTGAGTACGTGACCGATGGCGAAATAATCGCAGCGGAATTCAACAACAACGGCAGCACGCACCAAGCGGTCCGTTTCGTCGACGACCAGGGCCGCAGTGACTACTTCACGCCGGACGGCCACAGCGTAAGGAAAGCCTTCATCCGGGCGCCGGTCGACTTCACCCGTATCAGTTCCAACTTCAACCCGCGGCGACGCCACCCGATCCTCAACACGATCCGCGCTCATCGCGGAGTGGACTACGCCGCGCCCAGGGGTACACCGATCAAGGCGGCGGGCGACGGCAAAGTCATCTTTCGGGGCGTGAAAGGCGGCTATGGCAATACCGTCATCCTGCAGCATGGCGGCAATATCACGACGCTCTACGCGCACATGTCGCGCTTCGCCGGTGTCGGTATCGGCAATCGTGTGCGGCAGGGCCAGACCATCGGCTATGTAGGCGCAACCGGGCTTGCGACGGCCAATCACCTGCATTACGAGTACCGCCTTAACGGTGTGCACCGCAATCCGCGAACCGTCGAGCTACCGCAGGCCGATCCCATCGACCAGCGCTATCGCCAGCGATTCCTCGCCGCCGTGGAGCCGATCCTGGAGGAACTCGAGGACTTCAAGAGCACGCGGCTCGCGTCCGTTGCCTACAGCAACAAGTAGTGCCGGCCCACGATGCCTGATCTGTACATCGGCCTTATCTCGGGCACGAGCATGGACGGGGTCGATGCCGCGCTGGTCGAGTTCGGCAGTCGTTCCCTGAAGATCGTGAGCGGACGGACGACCCCGTACCCCGAGGCACTTCGCAAGCAACTCCTCGATGCCGCACGGAAGCCGAACACCTGCACGGCCGACGTCATCGGCACGCTTGACCAATGGGTGGGCGAGTGCTTTCGCGATGCGACGCGAGAACTCCTGCAGGCGGCGGCCGTCGATCCCGCCCGGGTGCGCGCCATCGGCAGTCACGGGCAGACGCTCCGGCACCGGCCGGACCAGGCGCGGCCGTACACGCTGCAGATCGGCAATGCCGACGTCATCGCGAAGGGAACGGGTATCGACTGCGTGGCTGATTTCCGGAGCTCGGACGTGGCGCTGGGCGGACAGGGCGCGCCGCTTGTGCCGCCATTTCATGCGTGGCTGTTCCGCTCGCCGGACGCCGATCGCTGTGTATTGAATATCGGCGGTATTGCGAACATCACGGTGTTGCCCTCGGGCCCGGACCCTGTCACGGGCTTCGATACCGGCCCGGGGAATACACTCATGGACGCATGGATCAGGCGCCACCAGGACCGTGCCTTCGATGACGGCGGGCGCTGGGCCGCCAGCGGCACGCCGATCCGTTCACTGCTCGAGGCGATGCTGGCCGACCCGTATTTCGCGAAAGCGCCGCCCAAGAGCACCGGTTTCGAGTATTTCAACGAGGCGTGGCTGTCCGGGTGGCTCACGGACGACATGCCGCCTGCGGATGTCCAGGCGACCCTTGCCGAGCTCACGGCTGTCACGGTCGCGGAGGCCATTGGCCGTTACGCAACCAACACCCGCGAGGTGCTGGTCTGCGGCGGCGGCGTGAAGAATCTCGATTTGCTGCGCCGTCTCGGGGAACGCCTCGCACCAGTGGCACTGGCGTCCACGGCGGATACCGGTCTCGATCCGGATCGCGTCGAGGCCTGCGCCTTCGCCTGGCTGGCAATGCGCACGTTGAACGGAGATCCCGGCAATGCTCCGGGGGTTACAGGCGCCAGCCGGGAGACGGTGCTCGGCGCCATCCACAGCGGCCGCTAATCTGAGTAACAGTTAAAGGTCTCGTAACGTCGGCATTGCTATACTGGGTGGTCCGACAAGAAAGAGAAGACCGTGGACGCGCCCTCCCTGCCACCTGCCGACCTGTACATCAATCGCGAACTGAGCATGCTCGAATTCAACAAGCGGGTACTGGCGCTGGCTCAGGACCCGGACGTGCCCTTGCTCGAGCGGCTGCGCTTTCTCTGCATAACCTGCACCAACCTCGACGAGTTCTTCGAGATTCGCGTGGCCGCGCTGAAACAGCGCATGGAGATCGGCGCTCTCGCGCAGGGGCCGGAGATGCTGCCGGCTCAGCAGGTATTCGACGCTCTGCGGCACCAGATGCTCAATATGGTTAGCCAGCAGTACGAGCTATTGAACAACGTGATGTTCCCGCAGCTCGCAAATGCTGGAGTACGCTTCGTGCGCAGCGAGGATTGGTCGGAGGAACAGCAAGAGTGGCTCAGTGAATACTTCGATGAGCAGGTCGTTCCGGTCCTGACCCCCCTGACTTTCGACCCGTCGCGTCCGTTCCCGCGCATCCTGAACAAGAGCCTGAACTTCATCGTCCGCCTCAAGGGTCGCGACGCCTACGGGCGCCGGCGCCATCGGGGCATGGTGCAGGCACCTCGATCGCTGCCGCGCATCATCAAGCTGCCCGAGCACCTTGGCAGCCAGGGCTGCCACGAATACGTGTTCCTGTCATCGGTGATTCGTGTCCACGTCGACAGGCTTTTCCCCGGTCTCAAGGTCGACGGCTGCTACCAGTTCCGCGTAACGCGCAACAGCAACCTCTACGTCGACGAGGAAGAAGTGAGTGATCTCGTCGGCGCGCTCGAAGGCCAGCTCGAAGCCAGCCGTTACGGCGCGGCCGTGCGCATCGAGGTTGGCCACGAATGCCCGCCCGACCTGCAGCAATTCCTGCTGGATCACTTCCGCCTGCAGGAACAGGACATGTACCTGGTCGACGGCCCGGTCAACCTCAACCGGCTGGCTACCGTCTGCGACATCGAGGACCGACCGGAACTCCTGTACAAGCCCTTCTCGCAAGGGCTGCCCGAGGAGCTGCTGACCGACAAGGACATCTTCGCGACACTGTCGAAAAAGAACGTGCTGCTGTACCACCCCTTCCAGAGCTTCGCGCCGGTCATCGACTTCATAAAATCGGCGTCGACGGACAGTGAAGTACTGGCGATCAAGATCACGCTGTACCGGACAGGTGCCGATTCGCCGGTCGTCGATCACCTGGTGAATGCCGCACGGGCCGGCAAAGAAGTGACGGTGATCATTGAGCTCATGGCCCGCTTCGACGAAGCCGCCAATATTTCGCTCGCGAACAGGCTGCAGGAAGCCGGCGCACACGTCGTCTACGGCCTCGTCGGTTACAAGACCCACGCGAAGATGACGCTGGTCGTGAGACGCGAAGGCGACATCCTGCGGCGCTACGTGCACCTCGGCACCGGCAACTACCATCACAGCACGGCCAAGGTCTATACGGACTACGGCTATATGAGCAGCGACAAGAAACTCGGCGAAGACGTGCACAAGATCTTCATGCAGCTCACCAGCCTGACCGAAGCGCGAGACCTCAACCTCATGCTGACTTCCCCGTTCAACCTGTTCGACGCTGTCATCGCCAAGATCCAGCGCGAGACCGAAAACGCGCAGGCGGGCCGCAAGGCACACATCATCGTCAAGGTGAACGCGATCAACGAGCCGCGCGTTATCGACTCGCTCTACGAAGCCTCCCAGGCCGGCGTTAAGGTCGAACTGATCGTGCGCGGTATCTGCGTGCTGCGCCCCGGCGTGCTCGGGCTGTCCGACAACATCACGGTGCGCTCGATCCTGGGGCGCTTCCTGGAACACTCGCGCGTCTACTACTTCTACAATGACGGCGACGAGGAGATCTATTGTGCCAGCGCGGACTGGATGGAGCGAAACCTCCTGCACCGTAACGAGAGCTGCTTCCCGATTCGCCAGAAGACGCTGAAGGAGCAGTTGAAACGTGACCTGAAGCTGTATCTGGCCGACAACTGCAATGCCTGGGTGCTGCACGGGGATGGCAGCTACGAGCGGCTCGTCCCTGGCGAGGTGGAGCCGGCATCCGCCCAGGAGACGCTGCTGCAGCTGCTGGCGTTGCCGACTGGTCAGCCGTAGCGGAGTTCGTAACCTGCCTGGGCAAGCAGGCGCTGCTCGCGTGCCAGGTCGGCGAGTGTCAGTGGATTGACACTGAGCCATTCCGGATCGAACTTCAATGCCAACGTGCGAGCATCGACGCAAATCTCTGCGGGCGGAATCTCGGCGTCGTTCCGGCTGCGATTCATGAGCACTGCGAGCCGCAGGATGACGGCCAGCCGCAGCGCCGGCTCGCGCCAGTTGCGGGGCAATTCCTTGAGATAACGCATCACGATCTGGTGCCGCTGACTCGCGATCAGGAACGCGAGGAGGCGTTGCTCGGCGCGCGGAAATCCCGGCATGTCTGCATTCTCCGCAATGTAGGCGCCGTGCCGCTGGTATCCATCGTGAGAGATATCGAGACCGATCTCGTGCAGCCGCGCCGCCCAGATCAGGCCCTGTTCGGCAAGATCCGAGGTCAGCTGCCAGGCTTCGGCGCACTGCTCGAGGAGCAGGCACGCGGTATCGGCAACCCGCTGGGCCTGGGCTTCATCGACGTTGTAGCGGGCCGCCATCGAGCGCACGGTACGCTCCCTCGCATCCTCGTGCTGCAGTCGTCCGAGAAGGTCGTAGAGCAGTCCTTCCCGCAGCGCGCCGTCCGACACCCTGAGTCGCTCGATGCGCAGCACACCGATCAGTTCCGCAAGGATCGATAACCCGCCCGGCCATACCTGTGCACGACGCTCGGACAATCCCGGCATCTTCAGTCTATCGACGAATCCCGCCCTGATCGCCCGCTCGATCAGTTCCTCGAGTGCCTCGAGGGTCAGGTCCCTTTCGACGATGCCGATTGCGCTGGCGACTCGCTCGGTTGAAATAATCGTGCCCGAGGTGCCGATCGCTTCGACTTCGCCCGAGCCGCGGAAGAACGCCTTCACGGGGCGCAGCTCCAGCCGCGCCGCGACTCTCGCCGCGTCGAATCTCTCGCGCGTGATGACGCCGTCGGGGAAGTAGCCTTCGGTCATGCGAACGCAGCCGAGATGCAGACTCTCGAGCGCGCGCGGCCCGGGGCCCTGCCCCAGGATGAGTTCGGTACTGCCGCCGCCGATATCCATCACGAGACGCAGACCGTCGTTGGGC
The DNA here is from genome assembly GCA_041559075.1 of Woeseiaceae bacterium. Taxonomy (GTDB): domain Bacteria; phylum Pseudomonadota; class Gammaproteobacteria; order Steroidobacterales; family Woeseiaceae; genus UBA1847. The sequence continues at coordinate 12,567 of JBFFEB010000047.1, forward strand.
GGGAGACTGTGCGTAACGCCCTTGTAGATCAGGCGGGCCTCCTCGATGCCCGAGATGACCTCTATCGGGTGACCCAGCGCTTCCTCGGCTTCGCCCATGAAGCCGGTGTCTTCTCGCGCGCGCCGGATCGTGCTGGTTCCGGCAGCACGGACGCTCGCGGCATGCATGTCGCGCAATCGCTGGCCGAACCGTGACAGGCACTGCAGGGCGCGGGCACGCGCGTCCGGCGACAGGTCGCCGCTATCCGACAGGCCTTCGGCGAGGCGCACGGTTTCCTTGATGCGGTCGATAATCGTGAGCTGGCCATGGCGGAGCTCGCCGACGATCATGTGGAAACTGTTGGAACCGAGGTCGACCGCGGCGATGACTTCCTTGGCATCGCTGGCCACCGGCATGCCGGCGCGGCTCTCTTCGCTGCTGGTTGCTATGGTCCCGGCCGGATTGACGACTCGACGGTTGTCTATACCGAGAATGACGATCCGCAGCCGCAGGTCGTCTGGGCGTTCGGGTTGCGGATTATGAACTGCGCGCCTTGCAGATCTTCCTTGTAGTCGATCTCGGCACCCATCAGGTACTGGATACTCATCGGGTCCACGATCAGCTTGACCCCCTGGTTTTCGACCTGGCTATCGCCTTCCTCCATCGTCTCGTCGAACGTGAAACCGTACTGGAAACCCGAGCAGCCGCCGCCGGAAATGAATACGCGCAGCATCAGGTTGGGATTGTCCTCCTCCCTGATCAGTTCGCCGACCTTGCTGGCCGCCGCGTCGGTGAAAACGATGGGTGGCGGCGCCGTGGCACCGCCGATTATCGGATTGTCTGTCTGCATGTCCACTTGTCCTGCTCAGCTCTCCGCCGCGGCGGCAGCCGATTCGTCGAGTTTTGCCGTCTGCTCCAGCAGCGGCACCTGGCCTTCGGGCTGGTGCACGAGCTTACCGTTGATCTCTGCGCCGATGGCCATTTCGATCAGATTGTAATACACATTGCCAATGACACGCGCTGTCGGACCGAGTTCCACCCGCTGGTTCGCGAAAACATCCCCGCGCACAATACCGTTGAGCACCACGTAGGGCACCGTGACGCCGCCGTCAATGTTGCCACCGTCGCTGATGGAGAGCGCCGACTTGCTGTCCGGGTCCGCCGTCACACTGCCGTTCACGGTGCCGTCGATGTGACAACCGCCCGAGAAATGCAGGTCGCCACTGATCCGTGTATTTGCACCCACCAGCGTTTCGACCACCGTGTGCCTGCGTTGTTTCCGTCCTAGCATGTGTACCTCCAAAGGCCGCCGTGCGGCAAGAAATCAGCCCTGGCTCGTCGTCCAGGTAAAACTCTCTTCGATACTCGAAATCGAGCGCGTTCTCGACTGGACCTCGACCTTCACACGCTGCGGCGTGAACCCGTCCGGCAGAACGACCTGCCGGTTGAAATCCTGGAAATACCGGAACGAAAATGCCCACGCCGCCTCCGCCTCCTCGGGCAGGAGCTCCGCGTAGCTGAAGGTCGTCTCGACACCGTCTAAATCCCCCTCGATTGAGAGATTGACGTTGCCCGACACCTTGCGGTCGTGCTTGAGCGCCTGCACCAGCACGAGCCGAATATTGTACTCGCGCTCGGTCTTGCCGCGCGTCAGCTTCAGGTCCTGGACGCGCAGACCTTTGTTGCCGTCGGAGGGCGACACGATGCCCCTGTAGAAGGCGATGGCATCGCGCTGCTCCTGTATCTTCGCCTGCAGCTCGGTGAGGCTCGCTTCGACCTCCCTGTAGGCTTCCCGGTCGATTTCGCGATGCGTCTCCAGGAGGGCGACCTGCTCTTTCAGCGTACTGATCTCGTCCTCGAGCGCGTCGATGCGTTGTTCGTACGCGCGCCGCTCGCTCGCCGCGTCGACGAGGTCATAGCCGGCCTCGATCCTGCCAAATTCATAGACCAGGTAGCCGCCAACGGCGGCCAGCACGACGATCAGGAACCGCGTCGCCCAAAGGCGCGCGGGGCTGTGCAACTGTAATGGGGAATGTCGCGCCACGGTTGCTAGTCAGTGCCTGGAAAGGCGCTATGTTACGCGGAGGTCCGGGCAAACAGAAGTGCGGCGATTCACGTGTACAGCGCCATAATGCAAACCCGTTCACATTCTGGAAAATGCTCGCACGACGCCCAATTACCTCTGGCTGCGCCCCTTAAAGTCGCCGCGCTGATCCCTCGGTTCGCGGAGACGCCGGTGCCTTGCCTGCTGGTGATCGTGCAACTGGTTCTGGCCCGACCCCTCTGATCACTGCTCGCGACGACTCAATCGCGCGATGTCCTTATCGAACACGACTCGCCAGCGCTTCGGCCACCACCGCGGCCGCGGCGGCAGCCCCTTCGGGTACACCGTCGTGCCGAGTTCATGAAGCGCGCAGGCATAAACGCGCCGCTTGAAGTAGATCACCTCGTTGACGGGCCGCCAGAAGTCAACCCAGCGGGCTCGGTCGAACTCGGGTTCCTCGGCGAGATCAAAACGCAGCTTGTCGGGAGCCGCGGCGAGGCGCAGCATGAACCAGCGCTGCTTCTGGCCGATACACAACGGGGAGCTGTTGCGGCGTATGTATTTCTCCGGCAGACGGTAACGAAGCCAGTCGCTGGTGACGCCGAGCAGCTCGACGTCGGACGGCTCGAGCCCGACTTCCTCGTGGAGTTCGCGGTACATCGCCTGTTCGGCTTCTTCCCCGCGCTGCATGCCCCCTTGCGGGAATTGCCAGCCCTTGCTCCCGACGCGGCCGGCAATCATCAATTTGCCACGATGGTCCGTGAGGATGATTCCGACATTCGCACGGAATCCCTCATCATCGATCCAGTCGCTATTCATCGCAACCGTATTAAACTGTTCTACTGCCTGTAACTTTACACGAATCGGCTGCCCCAGGAGTCCCCTTTGCTCGCGACCCGATCGATATTTCTGTTCGCCGGGCTCATCGCGGCGTCGGCCGGCGCGTTGCTCCTCGCGCTCGGCTCCGGGAGCGCGAACATCGGCGTCGCCGAGAGCCTGGCCGTGCTGTGGGGAGAAGCGCCAGAGCAGGTTCGGACGCTCGTAGTCGACCTGCGCCTGCCGCGAGCACTGAGCGCTTTCGCGGTCGGCGGCCTGCTCGCCGTTGCCGGCGTTCTTATGCAGGTCCTGCTGCGCAATCCGCTGGCCGAGCCCTATATTCTCGGCACCTCCGGCGGCGCCGCGGTGGCGGCGCTTGTCAGCATGCTGTTCGGCCTGTCCAGCTTCGCGGTCGACGCCGCCGCTTTCGGCGGCGCCATGGGAGCGACATTGCTGGTCTTCTCGATCGCTCACGGCACGGGGGCGTGGACGCCGGCGCGGCTCCTGCTCACCGGCGTGGTACTGGCGGCCGGCTTCAGCGCGGCGACGACGCTCCTGCTGGCCCTGAGCCCTGACCAGCACTTGCGCGGGATGCTGTTCTGGCTCATGGGCGATCTGAGCTTCGCCTACGAGCCGGCGCGGGAGTTGTGGTTGCTGCTCGGGCTGACGGTCGCCGCCACGCTTGCGGCGCGACACCTGAACGTGCTCGCCCGCGGCGAGCTGCAGGCCGCGATCGTGGGCCTGCCGGTCACGGCATTCCGCTACCTGATTTTCGTGGCCGCCTCGCTCGCGACCGCGTTCGCGGTCACGAGTGTCGGGGTGATCGGCTTCATCGGGCTGGTGATACCGCACCTGATTCGAATGTTCGCGGGCAGCGACCACCGCATCGTCGTGCCGGCCTCGGCACTGGCAGGCGGCGCATTGCTCGTCGTCGCGGACACCCTCGCCCGCACGCTGCTCGCCCCCCGGCAACTCCCCGTCGGCGCGCTGACCGCGGCGATCGGCGTGCCGCTGTTCCTGATACTGATGAGCCGCAGCCGGCAGTACCGCTAGCCTGCGCTAGTCCCAGCGTGCACGCTCGGCAAGATGCTGCCCCTCAGCGCTTGTCTTACCGGCAGCAGTATCACGAATTCCTCTCCGCCGAAACGGGCGGCCACGTCGCTGGCCCGCACCTCGGCGTCGATCCGCTGTGCCAGTTCACGCAGCACGCTGTCGCCGGCCACATGGCCCCAATCGTCGTTAACGCGCTTGAGCTCGAGTTCGTCAGCGGTCTGCATGCAACGGGGTTCTTCACGCGGGCCAACGTCGCTTCGACCAGAATCGGCAGGCGGCATCCTACGACCGCACCACAGAATGGGGCAGTCCCTCAGGTGCGCAGCGCCAGGTAGTCGCGCCCCCGTTCCATGAGGTCGACGAAGCCCTGCTCGTCGCCGCTCACGACCAGTTCCCGGATGCGCTTGACAGAGTCGACCAGCGCGTCCAGCGGCCCGAGACCGAAGCGGTTAAGGTGCTGGATCTCGAAGTAAAGATGCGGGTTGTCCCGCGCCACGCCACCCGCGACGAGCAATTGCGAGTCAAACGTGGTGGACGACATGCGCGCCAGTCTCGGCGCCGCCTCGCCGCTTTCCGCGAGGGCCGTGAAGAAGGCGATGTTCAGGGCGTGCGACAGGCCGAGCACGTAGGCGATCAGGCGGTCATGATCGTCGAGCCCCATCTCGAGCTGCTCCACCATCGTCGCGGAGAACAGCGCCTTGGCCTCGGCGGTCGCCGCCGGCGACCCGGCATCGCAGACGATCAGGTGGCGGCCGGAAAGCAGTCGCGTATCCGGTCCGAACATAGGATGCAGCGACGTGACCTTGCACCCCGCCCGTTGCAGCTCTCGCAGCCCGTCGATCAGCGGTGTCTTCAGCGAACCGATGTCGAAGACGAGGCCCGGCGGATTCAGCACCGCGAGCTGCGCGAGTATGCGCCCGGAAACGGCGAGCGGCGTCGCCACGACGATGACGTCGTAATCCACTCCCGCCTCGGTCCAGGTGCGGAACACGCCCGGCGCATCCTCGGCGGATGCGTCTGCGACCGTGGTTTCGAAGCCCTGGCTTGCGAAGAAATCGACGAACCAGCCGCCCATCTTGCCGGCGCCGCCGATTACGAGCACGCGCCTGCCGTTACCCTGCCCTTCCGCGACCACGCGGTCACGCTCCTGGCTGGCCAGCGAAGACCGGATCAGCGCGGTGAGGATTTCCTCCGCCAGCCCGGGGTCGACGCCGATCTCCTCGGCCCGGGTGCGGCCCCTGTCGACCACGACCTTCTCCCGGGCGAAATCGCGCGTCGCCGCACCGTCCGCCCGTTTGCTAAGTCCGATTTCGCCGACGATCCGCTGGCGTTCCGCGATCAGGTCGATGATCTGCCGATCGACGTCGGACAGCGCATCGCGTAGCTCTTCGAGGCTCATTGGTTTTCGCTAGCTCGTGCTGGAACATCAAGAGCACTCTTTTACAGGACTCCGGTGAAGCTGGGCAAGCCGCTGCCGCGCCTCAGTCGTCGTGCCGGTAGTGCCTCTTGCGCTTCGCATGGCCGCGATCGTAGCCGTGATGGCGATGGTGGTCGTGCCGGTAGACCCGCTCCCAGCGGTAGATCTCGTACAGCCGCCACCATGCGAGATGATGGTCGTGGTGCAGCGACGAGCGGCGGTACCAGTGCTGGAATCCCCTGTCGTCCCTGAGCCACCGGGGCATGTACCTGTCGCGATGGACGCCGGCATGATGATTGCGCGGCTGGTAGTAATCATAGGCGCGATCGTGTGCCGAGGCCGTCGGTGCCGCTACGACGGCAAGGACAACGATCATAGTGAGCGTGCAGATTGACTTGAACATGATGACCTCCGGTACTGTCGGTTTCGTGGCCAGACTAGGTCCTGCCGCATGAACCAGGCCTTAATGCAACACTTTGTTTTATATAATTTTATGAACCTGCGATGAACGAGTACCCCGCCCCTCGCCGACCCCCGCACTGTCGCTTGCCGGGCAATCGTGCGACTATTCCGGCTGCTGTCGAATAACGCATGCGAACAGGGGGCGGAGCGAGAACGATGAAGACACGCGCAGCGGTAGCCTGGGAGGCGGGTAAGCCTCTCGAAATCGAAGAGATCGACCTCGAGGGACCGAGAGCCGGTGAGGTGCTCCTCAGAAACGTCGCGACGGGTGTGTGCCACACCGACGCATTCACGCTGTCCGGCGAAGACCCGGAAGGGCTGTTCCCGGCCGTACTGGGCCACGAAGGCGGCGCCGTGGTGGAGGAAATCGGTGCCGGCGTCTCCTCCGTCGCCGTGGGCGACCACGTGATACCGCTGTACACGCCGGAATGCGGCGAGTGCGATTTCTGTACGTCCGGCAAGACCAATCTGTGCCAGGCGATCCGCGTCACCCAGGGCCGGGGCCTCATGCCGGACGGGACATCGCGGTTCTCCCTGGTCGGCAAGCCGATCCATCATTACATGGGCACCTCCACTTTCAGCGAGTACACGGTACTGCCGGAGATCGCCGTCGCGAAGATCAGCAAGCAGGCGCCACTGGAGAAAGTCTGCCTGCTGGGCTGCGGCATCACGACGGGCATCGGCGCGGTTATGAACACGGCACAGGTGGAGCCCGGCGCCAGTGTCGCCGTATTCGGGCTCGGCGGCGTTGGCCTGAGTGTCATCCAGGGCGCGACCATGGCGAAGGCCGGGCGCATTCTGGCCATCGACATCAATCCCGACAAGTTCCAACTCGCGAGGCAGCTCGGCGCAACCGACACTATCGACCCGCGCGACTACGACGCGCCGATACAGGAGGTGATCGTCGAACTCACCGGTGGCGGCGTGGACTACTCGTTCGAGTGCGTGGGCAATGTGGATCTCATGCGCTCGGCGCTCGAGTGCTGCCACAAGGGCTGGGGCGAGTCGGTCATCGTGGGCGTCGCCGGAGCCGGCCAGGAAATCTCCACGCGGCCGTTCCAGCTCGTCACCGGTCGCGTCTGGCGCGGTACCGCCTTCGGCGGCTGCAAGGGCCGGTCGCAGCTGCCGGGCATGGTCGAGCAGTACATGAACGGCGAGATCAGGATCGACGAATTCATTACCTACACGATGCCCCTGGAGGACATCAACCGTGCCTTCGATCTCATGCACGAAGGCAAAAGTATCCGCTCCGTCATCCACTTCTGATACGCACCTCCAGTGACCCGCGTCGCCGTCGCAACGACTTCCGCGATAGCCGCCGACGCTGCCCGCCAGGCCGCCGCAGCGGGCGGCAACGCCGTGGATTGCGCGCTTGCCACCGCACTGATGTCGATGAACACGGAGCCCGGGGTCTGTGCGCTCGCCGGCGGCGCATACGTAACGGTATGGTCACCGGGCCACGATCCGGTGACCTTCGACGGCAACCATGCCGTGCCGGGTCGCGGCCTGCCGAGCGAACAGCGCGGCGGAGGTAAGGTCGACGTGCGGCTCGACTACGGCGGCGGAGTGTCGACGATCGTTGGTCCCGGCTCGGTCGCGGTCCCGGGCGCGCTCGCGGCCGTCGAGAGGGCCTGGCGACGTTTCGGGAGCCTGCCTTGGAGCGAACTGTTCCGGCCAACCATAGAGGTCGTCCGCGCCGGCTTCCCGCTGCCCACTGCTTGCCGCTATTACCTGGGGTACAGCGGCGAGGTGATCTTCGGGCGCAGCAGCGACAGCTATTCCGCATTGCACGACGCCGACGGACGGCTCTACGACCGCGGTGACCCTATCCATGTCCCGCACCTCGCGGAAAGTCTCGGCGCGATTGCCGAGCGCGGCGCCGCGGTCTTCTACGAGGGTGAGCTGGCCGAGGCCATTGCCGCACACGTCCGTCGGGGCGGCGGCACCCTCACCCTGGACGATCTCGCGGCTTACGAGGCGATCGAACGGCCGGCTCTCGTCGCGGACATCGACGACTGGCACATCGCCACCAATCCGTCACCGGCCGTCGGCGGCGCGGTACTGACGGCCATGCTGCTCGCCTGCGGGGACCTGCATGCAGACGACTGGGACATCAACTCACTCGACAAGCTGATCCGGGTACAGCGAGCTTGCCTCGACTTCCGCCGCGACCGGCTCGACATCGCCGAAGATGTCGATGCCGCGGCTGCAGAGCTGATCCGGGCCGCGACGGACGGGCAGTTCCTGTCGCAATGGTCATCGTCATCCACCGTCCATACGTCGGCGGTCGACGATTCAGGCGTCGGCTGCGCCGTCACCGCATCGTCGGGTTACGGATCGGGCGAAATGCCGGACGGCACCGGACTCTGGCTCAACAACGGTCTCGGGGAAATCGAACTCAACCGGCGCGACGTCGATTCGCGCGAACCGGGCGAGCGCCTGCCATCGAACATGGCACCCACGGTGGCACGCAGCGCTGACGCCACGATGGCCATCGGGTCGCCCGGTGCCGATCGCATCACGACAGCCATGCACCAGGTGCTGGTGAATGCGCTGCAGTTCGGCATGCCGCTGGCGGATGCAATCGCGCATCCCCGCGTGCACGTCGACACATCGGGCGACACCGACCGGTTGTGCGCCGAGCCGGGGCTCGAATTGCCGGAGCTCGATCTGCCGTTGCAGGCGTTTCCCGGCATCAACATGTATTTCGGTGGCGTGAGCGTGGCCACTTTCGATCGCGACAACGGCTTCCAGGTGGCCGCGGACCCGCGCCGCGAAGGCGGTGTGTTCCTCTCCGACGCGTGATCCCGTGCCGGTCGTTTGGTAGTCTGCGCCGCTGGTGAGTGAGCTGGCCGCGGTCACCGCGGTGGAGAACGGATTGACCAACCCTTACCTTGCGCATCGGCTACCGGACGATTTGCCGGCGGACCCCATGCATTGGGCGGCGGCGTGGCTGGAGGACGCCGCTAGACAATGCATTCAGCCCAACCCGAATGCGATGAACCTCGCGACAATCAGTGACGACGGCAGGCCCTCGGCCCGTGTCGTACTCTGCAAGGAATTCATGCCCGACCCGGGCTACCTCGTCTTCTACACCAACTACCGGTCGCGCAAGGTCGAAGAACTCCGCACAAACCCGCTGGTCGCCGTCACGTTTCACTGGGACGCACTCGGGCGCCAGGTACGCATCGAGGGCACCGCGGTCTTTTCGCCTAAGGCGGAGAGCGACGCCTATTTCGCGAGCCGCGACCCGGGGAGCCAGCTCGGCGCCTGGGGCAGCGACCAGAGCGCGCCGCTCGCTTCGCGCGAGGCCTTGCTCCGGCAGCTTGCCCTGCGCGCCGAGGAACTCGGGCTGAACCTTGACGCCGACTCGCCGTCCACCGAGAACGCCAGCCGCAGGACCATCGCCCGTCCCGCTCACTGGGGCGGCGTGCGCGTATGGGCGAGCGCGATCGAGCTGTGGATCGAAGGACCCGATCGTATTCACGACCGCGCGCGCTGGGAACGCACGCTCGAGCGCGGTTCCGGGCACGGATTTGCCATCGGTGACTGGCAAGGCACGCGGCTACAACCCTGATCAGGAAAGACTTAATGAGTGAACTGATCTCCGACGTACGCCGCCTCTGCCCGTTTTGCGCGGAACCGATCACGATCGTCGTCGATTTTTCGGCCGGATCGCAGGTGTATATCGAGGATTGCGAGGTCTGCTGTCAGCCGATGGAAGTCACCGTGGCAACGAATGCCGGCGGTGACCGGTCCGTGCAGGTGGCGCGTGCCAGCTAGGACAATCAAGGCGCTGCCGGTCGCCCTCCTTTGCTGCCAGACCGCGTTCGCGCAGGTGACGCTGACCGAGGGGACCGACATCAGCATCGACGTAGCCCCGGACGGCCGCATCGTGATGGACCTGGTCGGCGGAATCTGGGTCGTACCGCCAACAGGGGGCAACGCGGAACCCCTGGACGCCGGCGTGCTGCCGGCCGAACGGCCGCGCTGGTCGCCCGACGGGTCTGCGATCGTCTACGAAGCCCGCTCCGAGCGGCGCCACGGCCTGTACGTCTATGACCTTGCGGGCAACGAGGTGCGCGCGCTCGGCGAGGGCCGCTACTCTGACCGGCAACCCGACTGGCATCCCGACGGCGAGCGCGTCGTCTTCGCCTCGCAACGCCATGACACCGGCTTGGACCTGTGGGAACTCGACGTACCCACCGGGTTGTCCTGGCGAATAACCAGTGTCCCGGGCGACGAGAGCGAGCCGGCCTGGTCGGCGGACGGCCGCAATCTGGTCTACATCCGGCATCACGATGACCGCTGGGCGCTGGTTCTGCGGCGTTTCGGGGAACCCGACCGGGAGCTGATCGTCACCGAGGACCGGTTGTCCGCACCCTCCTGGCGACCGGACGGCAGCCTCGTCACCTTTGCACGCGAGTCCGCGGACGGCGTGACCATGAACATGGTGATCCTGTCGGATCCGCTGCTCGAACGCGTACTTATCAGGGACCAGGACCTCTTCTTCGCGCCCGTCTCCTGGTATGACAGACAACAGATGGTGTATGCGGCAAACGGCCAGATTCGCAAGCGGAACTTCAACGCCTGGGTTTCGAGGAATGTGCCATTCCGGGCGACGGTCGGCCGGCCGGTCGCGCGCACGCCGACGACGCTGCCCGTGCGCGATCTCGCCGTGTTCGACGAACCGGCGGGCAGCCTGGTCATCCGCACCGCGAGGCTATTCGACGGAACCGGCGGCGGTTATCGCGAAGGTCTCGACATCCTGATCGAGGGCGGGCGTATCAGCGCTATCGAGCCGCAGCAGGACCGCAGCGGTGCCGTGCTCGTGAACATGGGCGACCTGACGGTATTGCCCGGCTTCATCGACGGCTACGCAGCGCTGCCCGCGGTGGTCGACGAGCGTCTCGGCCCGGTGCTGTTGGCTTTCGGCGTGACGACGCTCATCGCCGAACACGACGAAGCAGAGGCCCTGAACCGTCGCTGGTCGGGCAAGGAACTGCCCGGACCTCGGGTTCTGGCAGCGACGCCTGCCAAAGAGGCCACTGGCTCGATGCCATGGCTTGTTACGGTCGCCGGCGACATGAATTCCAGCATGGCATACAGGAGCACGGTGGAAACATGGCAGCAACGCGGCGTTCCCGCACTCGCGGAAACGTGGCAGGCCGCCCTCGGCTCTGGCGCTTCGTTACTGCTCGGCGCCGCGGCGCTGCCCGGCTCGCCGGGCGCGCACCAGTACCAGGCCATGAAGTTGGCCGCCGGCAGCAGCGACCCCGTCACCATCGTCTCCGGCCTCGCGGATGCCCAGACGCCGAATCTCGCGACCCTGCTCGCCTCGCGACAGGCAGCCCTGCTTGGCAAGGCATTCACGCCGGTGCGGCGGTTTTCGGCGCCGCCGCGCCTTGAGGGCGGCAGGGCGACCGTCGTGCTCGGCAGCAAACCCAACGGCCTGCCGGCGGGAATGGGGCTGCATGCGGAATTCCGCGCGCTCGTCGCGGCCGGGCTCACGCCGGAGCAGGCACTACGCGCGGCGGGCGTCAACGCCGCTTCCGCCCTGGGACTCGGACTGCAACTGGGCCGCATCGCGGTCGGCAGTGTTGCCGACCTGGTGCTCGTGGACGGCGACCCGCTCACGGACATTGACGACGCCCTCAACGTGGTGGGCATGGTGCGTAACGGGCGCTTCTTTAGCACCATCGGCCTGATCGACCGTTTGGGCGAATCCGGCACCGTCGAATTATTTGACAATTTATCGAGAAACGCGGACTGGCAACGCGTGCCCCTGTGAAAAACGGTATTTTCCCTCGGGAGGCCTAAGACCAGAACACCCCGGACCAGCAAACTGGGCGACTAAATACTTAATTATCAATAAGTTATATGGGTTTTTAGCCGTCCTGCCTTATGTGCGGCGCAGCATTAATGTCGGATTTCTTTACATATACTATTCAGCTGGCGCACGGCGCTCATTGTGTACCGAGCGCTAAGGCATTGAAAAGCAAGCTGTCTTTCAGCGGTTGGCACAGGTCTTGCTTTTATATGTATGCCCAAGCGAAGTGTAACTGCGCTCAGTGGCAAAATTAGGAACAGACACAGGATTTAGACGCCAGAAGAATAATAATTACAAAAACAACATGATCCAGATCCAACGATAATAAAATATCTGTATCCAACCACTGAATTCGCAGTTACCTCTCTTATCAAAGAAGAGAGTTTGACCCCGCCGCTCACGCCGCGGGGTTTTTTTCTTACGCCAGCCGTAACGGCATACCGCACTGAGTGCAACGCGTGCTGACGGCACGGGAAATCCGCCTCTCGGAGTAAGCGCGATCGTGCTTCCTCTGTCGCTGCCGCTGGGCTACGCTCACGGGATGGCGGGCGACGACCACAGGCTGCTGGAATTATCCGGGCTCCGCGTCAGCGTGCCCGGACGAGTGCTCGTCGAGGGCCTCGCGTTGCGCCTGTTCCGTGGCGAATTTATCGCCGTCCTTGGCCGCAACGGCAGCGGCAAGACGCTCTCCCTGCTGACGCTCGCGGGGCTGCGTCGCCCTGAGGCCGGCACCATCCGCCTGAAGGGTGACACGATCGGCGCAATGCGGCGGCAGCGGGTGGCGAAGCACCTCGCCCTGCTGCCGCAGGATACCGATGACATATTTCCGGCAACGGTGCTGGATACTGCGCTCGTCGGCCGGCACCCCCATATCGGCCGGCTGCGCTGGGAATCACCGGCCGATTACGAACTGGCCCGCGAGTCACTCGCGATGGTCGGCATCGCCGATCTCGCGGAGCGCGACGTCCTGTCGTTATCGGGCGGCGAACGCCGCCGCCTCGCAATCGCCCAGGTCCTGACGCAGTCACCCGACGTGTACCTGCTGGACGAGCCGATGAATCACCTCGACCCACAGCACCAGGTCGACACGTTGCGGATATTCCGGCGCGCGGCCGATGACGGTGCCGGCGTTATCGCGAGCCTGCACGACGTCAATCTCGCCGCCCGGGTTGCCGATCGCTGCCTGCTGTTATTCGGCGACGGCCGCTGGGAGTTCGGTACGACGGACGAGGTGCTGGACGAGGACCGCCTCGAGGCGCTGTTCGAGACGCCGATGGAAGCGATTCAGTGGCGGGACCGCCGGCTCTTCGTCGCGAGTGGCGCGGCCTGAATCGGGCTTCAGTCGACGAAGCCCGAGAGCAGCCCCAGGTAGTGCGCGTGCAGCGCGGGATTGGCTGCAAGCACGGATCGTGTCTCCAGCCCCGGGGGGTTGCCATTGAGATCCGTGAAAACGCCTCCCGCTTCCGTCACGAGGACGGAGAGCGCTGCGATATCGAGTATGTTGACGTCGGACTCGATGACCGCCTCGATCTTGCCCGCAGCCAGCAGGTGGTAATGGTAGAAATCGCCGTAACCGCGGATGCGGTCGGCCCCCGCGACGACCTCACCCAGCCTCTCCCAGCCGGCGCTCTTCGCGAGTGACTTCAGGTTGCCCGTGGATACGGCGGCGCTCCCCGGATCGTCGATACGGCTGACCTGGACCCGTTCGCCGTTCACGAAAGCACCGACGCCCTTCTCCGCCCAGGCCAGCTCCTCCATCATCGTGCCGCTGGAGACGCCCAGCACGATCTCGCCGTTGTGCATGAGGGCGATCTGCGTCGAGAAGAACGGGTATTGCCGCACGAAGCCCTTGGTGCCATCGATGGGGTCGACGAGCCAGAGATACTCGGCGTCGCCGTGAGTCTGGCCCATTTCCTCGCCATAGATACCATGGTCGGGAAAACGCTCCAGGATCGTCTCTCGAATCGCTGCCTCGCACTCCACGTCAGCCTGGGTGACGGGCGTCCTGTCGGCCTTGATCTCGACGGTGAAGTTGCCAGTGTAGTAATCGCGGCTGATCTCCCCGGCCGCACGCGCGGCCTCCAGCGCCACGTGAAGGTGTTCCGAGGACAGGGTCTCGTCGTAGCTGGTCACTTGGCTGTCACGTCTCCCGATTGTCGTCGCTAACGGGTGAATCTCGGGCCCTCGGGTCGCATGAAGATCACCGGCACCTCGGCGAAATACAGCGATTCCCGCACGGTCACCGCAACCCGCAGCGTCGCCTCCGGATCGGCGAAGGCCGGTATCGTCACGATCATCTGCGCCGGCGCATCGGGCGAGCTATCGTACTCCGCGTTGGCGACGACCTCGCTGCCATTCGACAGCAAGGCGAACGTTGCCTGGGCCAGCGGAAACTCGGAATCCAGCGAGAGCTTCGTATACTGCGCCCCGAGTTCCAGCGGCAGGATGGTCATCTCGAGGTCGTTGTTGTGCAGCTCGCACTCGCCGCTTTCCCAGCGGCAATTGGACCGGGCCACCAAAGGATACGCGGCGCCCGGCTCCGCGACGTGCGCTTTCTCGCCGACGATCTGGCCGACGCCGACCCAGGCCAAGATCGCGAGGATGGGCGCCACGATCATGGCGATAACGACGTGTTTGTTCTTCCACATAGCCCTATCTTAGCGCAAAAAAAAGGGGGCATTGCTGCCCCCTTTTCTCAGGCCGAGAACGAATCTCAGTGACTGATGGCCTCGCCGGCACCATGCGGAACACGGATGTCTTCCACGATGTGCTGGATGTGCTCCGGCGGTGCCGCGGTCATGTGCGATACCACATAGGCGACGCCGAAGTTGACCAGGGCACCGACCGCGCCGAACGCGTTCGGCTCGATACCGAGGAACCAGTTCTCCGGCATGTCGCCGAGGAATGCCGTGCTGGCGATGAACATGATGCCCTTGTGCTGGAATACGTACAGCAGGGTCACGCCAATGCCGGCAACCATACCCGCGATCGCGCCTTCCTTGTTCATCCTCTTGTTGAAGATGCCCATCATCAGTACCGGGAAGATCGACGACGCTGCCAGACCGAAGGCCAGTGCGACGGTACCCGCTGCGAAGTCAGGTGGGTTGAAGCCGAGATAGCCGGCGAGCAGGATCGCGAAGGCCATCGCGATACGACTGGCCAGCAGTTCCTGCTGCTCGGTGACGTCCGGTTTGAACACGCCCTTGAGCAGGTCATGGGATATGGCCGAGGATATGGCGAGCAGTAATCCCGCCGCGGTCGACAGTGCCGCTGCGAGTCCGCCCGCTGCGACCAGTGCGATTACCCAGTTCGGCAGACCCGCGATTTCCGGGTTGGCCAGCACCATGAT
>JBFFEB010000048.1:0-26489 GCA_041559075.1 Woeseiaceae bacterium
AGCTCGACCTTGTCCGACATCTTGGCGCGCAATGCCGTGTGCAGGACGGAGCGGTTCTCGGTGATGTTGATCTTCTCGCCCGCGAACATCGCCTCGATCGCGGCCGGCAAGTGTGTTTCTTTCGCGAGGCGGACCAGCAGCTTGCGGGTCGTCGCGCTGACGTGGTTCTTCGAGTAGTCCAGCGTCAGGTCGCCGGCGGTCAGAGTGAACCTGGCGGCGCGTTCCTTGTCACGGGCGAAGAGCGACCCGAGTTCTTTCGAACGCATGGACTCGCGGTAGTGTTTCTTCAGCGCCTGCCATGCGCCGAGATCGGTCGGGTAGCGGACAGAGAGTTTGCGATGCGGGTAGTCCACGATCAGCCGCTGGAACTGGCGTCGCCTTTATAGAATTCGAGGTACCAGTCGACGAAGTTCTTCACGCCCACCTCGATCGGCGTCGACGGCTGGTAATCGACATCGGCGGCCAGGTCTTCCGTGTCCGCCCAGGTGTCGGGGACATCGCCGTCCTGGATGGGCAGCAGGTTCTTCTCGGCCTTGCAGCCCAGGCAGTCTTCGATGACCGCGATGTAGTGCATGAGCTCCACGGGCTGCTGGTTGCCGATGTTGTAGATGCGGTACGGCGCCCGGCTCGTGCCCGGGTCGGGATTCGCCGGGTCCCAGCCGGGGTTGGGCTGCGCCGTGTGGTCCATGGTGCGAATCACGCCCTCGACGATGTCGTCGATGTAGGTGAAGTCGCGGCGGTGGTTACCGTAGTTGAAGACGTCAATGGGCTTACCGGCAATGATGTTCTTCGTGAACAGGAACAGCGCCATGTCGGGGCGCCCCCACGGACCGTACACGGTGAAGAACCGAAGGCCCGTCGTCGGCAGGCCGTACAGATTCGAGTACGTGTGCGCCATAAGTTCGTTGGCTTTCTTGGTCGCCCCGTAAAGCGCCAGCGGATGATCGACGTTCTGGTGGATCGAGAACGGCATTGCGGTATTCGCGCCGTAGACCGAGCTCGACGACGCATAGACGAGATGCTCGACGTCGTGGTGGCGGCACCCCTCGAGGATGTGCAGCGTGCCAACGATATTGCTGTCGATGTAGGAATGCGGATTTTCGATCGAGTAGCGCACGCCGGCCTGTGCCGCAAGGTGCACGACCTTGTCGAATTTCTCGCGCGCGAAAAGCGCCTCCATCGCGGCGCGGTCCTCGAGGCTGATCCGTGCCATTCGGAAGTTGTCGTACGGCTCGAGCAAGGCGGCGCGCGCCTCTTTCAACCGGACGTCGTAGTAATCGTTGAAATTATCGAGCCCGACGATGGTCTCGCCGCGTTCCAGCAACTGCTTTGCCGTATGGAAGCCGATGAAACCGGCCGCCCCGGTCACGAGGACCTTCATGAGCTTTCTCCGACGCTGTTACAGGCGTGCGTCCGCCGCACCCTGCGGCAGGACATACTTGATATCGTAAACGAGCGACGTCGGCTTGCCAAAGCGGCGAATGCCGTCTGCGCCGAGCGCCTGGAACTCGCGGTGGCCGACGGCGATGAGTATGGCGTCGTACTCACCGGCCGCGGGCTCCGCGACCAGTTCGATGCCGTACTCGGCCTTCGCTTCCGTCGCGTTGACCCACGGGTCGTGTACGTCGACGTTCGATCCGTAGCTCTGCAGCTCCGCCACGATATCGACCACCCGCGTATTCCGGAGGTCCGGGCAGTTTTCCTTGAACGTGAGGCCGAGGACCAGCACCCGCGACGACTTCGGACTGATGTCGGCAGCGATCATGCTCTTGATCAACCGGGACACGACGTACTGCCCCATGTTGTCGTTGATGCGCCGGCCGGCCAGGATCATCTGCGGATGGAAGCCGAGCTGCTCGGCCTTGTAGGTCAGGTAGTAAGGATCGACGCCGATGCAGTGCCCGCCCACGAGGCCCGGCCGGAACGGCAGGAAGTTCCACTTGGTGCCGGCGGCGATCAGCACTTCTTCCGTGTCGATGCCCATGCGCTCGAAGATCATCGCGAGTTCGTTCACGAGCGCGATGTTGACGTCGCGCTGGGTGTTCTCGATGACCTTGGCGGCCTCGGCCACCTTGATGCTCGACGCCTTGTGCGTGCCTGCCGTGATGATCGTCCTGTACACCTCGTCGACGAATTCCGCCGTCTCCGGCGTCGAACCGGAGGTCACCTTGAGTATCGTCGGCAACCGGTGATCCTTGTCGCCCGGGTTGATGCGCTCCGGACTGTAGCCGACAAAGAAGTCCTCGTTCAGCTTCAGGCCCGAGCCGGCTTCGAGGAACGGCACGCAGAACTCCTCCGTCGCACCCGGGTAGACGGTGGACTCGTAGACCACGATATCCCCTTTCTTCAACACCCGGCTCAGCGTCTCGCTGGCAAGCCGCAGAGGCGTCAGCAACGGACGCTTGCCGTCGCCGATCGGCGTCGGCACCGTCACCACGTAAAAATTGCAGTCGCGCAATGCGTCAACATCGGTGGTGTAATTGGCGTGGCGGGCTTCCCGGAGTTCCTCGTCGGTAACCTCCAGTGTCGAGTCGGTGCCACCGATCAGCTCGGCGACGCGGGCCTGGTTGATGTCAAAGCCGACCGTGGCATAGCGCTTGCCGAACTCGACGGCCAGCGGAAGGCCGACATAGCCGAGACCGACGACGCCGATGCGGATGCTGTGGGGATCAAATTTCATGAGAATCCGAACGATAAGGGACTGCCGGGGGATCCGCCGCGAATTCAGTCACAGTTGCAGGCGTGAGGCAATACCGGGTCCCGGCTGCTACCCCAGGTACCACAGTGCCGCCAGCCCCGTGATGCTCATCGTGACCGTGTAGGGCAGCGCCATGATCACCATGCGGCCGTAGGACAGCCGGATGAGCGGCGCCAGCGCCGAGGTCAGCAGGAACAGGAAAGCGGCCTGGCCGTTCGGCGTCGCGACACTCGGGATGTTGGTGCCCGTGTTGATCGCCACCGCGAGCGCGTCGAACTGCTCGCGTGTGAGTTCGCCCGCCCTGAAGATCTCGGCGATCTCGGTTATATAGACCGTCGCCACGAACACATTGTCGCTGATCATGGACAGCAGGCCGTTGGCGATATAGAACAGCGCCGCCTGGGTCTTGCCGTCATGGTCCATCACCCAGTGGATCACCGGCGAGAACAGCCCCTGGTGGTCGATGACCGCGACGATCGCGAAGAAAACGACGAGCAGCGCGGTGAAGGGCAGCGCCTCTTCGAAGGCATGGCCGATCCGGTGTTCCTCGGTCACGCCGTTGAAGGCCGTGGCGAGCACGATGACCAGCAGGCCGACGATGCCCGGCTCGGCCAGGTGCAAGGCCAGCGCGAACACCAGGACGATGGCGACGACGCCCTGCACGATGATGGTCATCCATTCGGCACGAGTGCGCGCCTGGCTCATCTCGTAGTCGTATTCCTCGAGCACTGCACGCACTTTCTCACCCAGCTGGGTGCCGTAGCCGAACTTGCCGGTGATCTCGAGCAACGCGCAGGTGATCAGGCCGACGACCAGCACCGGCATGGAGATATGCGCCATCTTCAGGAAGAACTGCGCGAACTCCCAGTCCATCACCTCGGCGATGAGCAGGTTCTGCGGCTCGCCGACCAGGGTCGTCACGCCGCCGAGCGCCGTGCCGACAGCCGCGTGCATCATAAGGCTGCGCAGGAACGCACGGAACTGCTCGAGGTCCTCACGGTGCAGCTCGACGACCTCGGCGTCGGTGGTCGGGTCGTGGTCCATGTCGAGGGGCTTGCCCGAGGCGACCTTGTGATACACCCCGTAGAAACCCGCCGCGACGGTGATGATCACGGCTGTGACGGTCAGCGCATCCAGGAACGCCGACAGGAACGCCGCCGCAAACGAGAACATCAGCGACAGCAGGATCTTCGACTTGACGCCGAGCAGGATCTTCGTGAATACGAACAGCAGCATCTCCCGCAGGAAGTAGATGCCGGCCACCATGAACATCAGGAGCATGATCACCGGGAAGTTCACTTCGGCCTCGTGGAACACCATCTCGGGTGTCGCGAGCCCCAGGACGATGGCCTCCACGGCGAGCAAACCGCCCGGCTGCAGGGGGTAGCACTTCAGCGCCATCGCCAGCGTGAAGATGAACTGGAGGACGAGCACCCAGCCTGCGAGGAACGGGTCGATCATCACGATGAACGGGTTCACGATAAGGAACCCGATGATCGTCAGCTTGTACCAGGTCGGCGAGTTGCCGAGAAAATTCCCGCGGAAGGCGTCCGCAAACGAATGAGCCATGATTATTCCTGTTGTAGTGGCCGGGTGATTCTAGTCGTTTCCGGCCGGGTTTTGCAGCTTGACGAACGCCTCAGAGCCGGTCCCAGACGCACTCCCCCGCTTCCCTGAGTTTCTCCAGCATCGCCTCGTGGGCCGCATTCTCGGCTTCCGAGGCCCGCACCACCACGAGCTCCAGGTCCGGCCGGCTTGCCCGGAACGCGACGCCCGCCTCGCGCTCCTCGCCGTCTGCTTCGGACTCGTCGAGGAACAGCGCGGTCTGTCCGCCCGTCATCGCGAGGTACACACGCGCCAGCAGGTCCGCGTCGATGAGCGCGCCATGCAGCTCGCGACTCGACGCGTCCACCTCGTAGCGCTTGCAGAGTGCGTCGAGCGTGTTGCGCTGCCCCGGGTGCAGCTCGCGGGCGAGCGACAGCGTATCGAGCACCCGCGCGTGGTCGGCGATCGCCGGCTGCGGGTGCTTCATGAGCCCGAGTTCGTACTCGAGGAACCCCACGTCGAACTCCGCGTTGTGCATCACGAGCTCGGCCTCGCTGATGAATTCGAGCAGCTCGTCCGCCACTTCGTGAAACCGTGGCGCCGTCTCGAGATCCTTGCGGCTGATGCCGTGCACTCGCTCGGCGCCCTCGTCGATATCGCGCTCGGGGTTGAGGAAGCGGTGGAACTCGCGGCCCGTCAGACGGCGGTTGACGAGCTCGATAGCACCGATCTCGATGATGCGGTGGCCCTGCCCGGTCGAGAGGCCCGTGGTTTCCGTGTCCAGCACGATTTGTCGCATAGCTTGAGTCTCTTGTTTTCGCGGTTCTTGACGCGCGACCCGATCGCGGGCCCGGGCCCGTGCCTACAGCTCGTCGATGCCCCGGTTCGCCAGCGCATCCGCCTCCTCGTTGCCCAACGTGCCGTTATGGCCCTTGACCCAGCGCCACTCGATATCGTGGCGCGAGATCGCTTCGTCGAGCGCGATCCACAGGTCCCGGTTCTTGACCGGTTTCTTCGCGGCCGTCTTCCAGCCGCGCTTCTTCCAGTTCGCCATCCACTCGGTGATGCCGTGCATGACGTACTTCGAGTCCGTGTGCAGCACGACCTTCCGGCTGCCCTTGAGCGCGTTCAGCGCCTCTATAGCGGCCGTCAGCTCCATGCGGTTGTTGGTCGTATCCGGCTCGCCGCCGTGCAGGGTCTTGCGGTGCGGGCCCGCGATCAGCACGACGCCCCAGCCGCCGGGCCCGGGATTCCCTCTGCAGGCGCCGTCCGTGTATATCTCAACTGCTCGGGTCAAAGTGGATTCTTTTGGTCAATACGGATCCGTGACACGCGGGTTGTCGGCTCGGCCAGCCCGGCGACGACTTTCGGCTTCGCGCGCCACAGCGGGCGCACCGGCGTCAGCGTGCCGATCCGTTTCTGGGCCGAGAGCATATAGCAGGCGGAGAGCTCCGGCCACCAGCGTCGGCCGCGTCGCTCCCAGTGTGGCGCCGCCTTGCCCTTGAGCCCCGGCAGCGGCCAGCGGAAAAAGTACCCGGTCAGGCCGTGGATGCGCATGTCCAGCAGTTTTAACCAGTCCCTGAGGCGGCGGTCGGACACGAGGTGCAGTTCGCCCGGCGGCATCCCGGCACCCGGCACGAGGCGCCTCAGGCCCCACAGCCCGCCCGGGCGAAACCCGAGCACGATCAGCTGGCCGTTCGCCCGCAGCACGCGGTGCACCTCGCGCAGGACCGCGTGCTGCCGGTCGCTGAAATCGAGCGTGTGCGGCAGGATCACGACGTCGATCGAGTCGTCCTGCACCGGCAGGCGATGCAGTTGCCCGATGGCGGATACACCGTCGCTGCGCGGGAACTCCGTGATCACCGCGCAGCGCTGGGTTCGCGCCAGGCGCACGAAAGTCTTCGGATCGCCCCAGTGGCCCAGCTGCAGGCACTGCTCGCCGAACATGCCGTCGAAGGCCTCCTCCACGACGCGCGCCTCCTGCTGCAGGAGCGAGTCGCCGAGCGGGGTCTGCAGCCACCGCGCCAGATGCCCGAAGTCCTGTACCTGCCTGTTCGTGGAATTGCCCATCCAGCCCCCTTCGAAGCTCGCGTTTTTGATCACCGTACCTTGCAGATCCGGTGTCCGTCAGTACGATAGCCCGATGCACAGACGACATAGCACCGGCTTCCGGCAATTATTGCAGAGATTCAGGCAGGTTGGCGCCATCGGCGTCACTGTTTTGCCGTTTACAGCCGGCGGCGCGGCCGCGGAACCCTTTGCCGACGACATGCTGCCGGCGGGCATCGTGACGGACGAGCCGTCGCTGACCCTCATTTCACCGCTAGAGGGCGTGACGCTCGAAGCCTATGGCCCGGCAGATCCTTACGACCTGCTGACCCGGCTACGGTTCGGATTTTCGCTCGACTACGAGGACAACAACCGCATCGCGGCCGAGCGCAAATGGTTCGCGCGGCACCCCGACTATCTCGAGCGCGTCCTGACGCGCGCGCAGCGCTACATGCCCTACATCACGGCCGAGATCGAACGCCGCGGCCTGCCCTACGAGCTGGCACTGCTGCCCATCGTCGAGAGTGCCTACGATCCGTTCGCCTACTCACACGGGCGCGCTGCGGGCCTGTGGCAGATGATCCCGGGCACCGCGCGCCGCTTCGGCGTGCGGCAGAACTGGTGGTACGACGGCCGCCGCGACGTGGTCGATTCGACGCGCGCCGCGCTCGACTACCTCGAGTATCTTCACGAACTGAACGACGGCGACTGGCTCAACGCGATCGCCTCCTACAACTCCGGTGAAGGCAACGTGCTTCGCGCGGTCAAGCGCAACCGCAAAGCCGGCAAGCCCGAAGACTTCTGGAACCTCAAGCTGCCGCGCGAGACCAGCATGTACGTGCCGAAACTCCTCGCGCTCGTCGATATCGTCGCGAACCCGGAGGCCTACAACCTGACGCTGCCGACGATCGTCGACGAACCGCAGTTCGTGGTCGCCGACATCGGCTCGCAGCTCGATCTCGCGCTTGCCGCGGAGCTCGCGGGCATCGACGTGGATACCGTCTACGCCTACAACCCCGGTTACAACCGCTGGTCCACGGATCCGGCCGGGCCGCACCGGCTGGTGCTGCCCGTCGAGGCCGCGGATACGTTCCCGGGCGCGCTTGCGGGCGTCCCCGAAGGCGAGCGCGTCCGCTGGAAGCGCCACCAGGTGAAAAGTGGCGAAGCGATCTCGCAGATCGCGCTGAAGTACGACACCACGGTCGCGCAGATCCGTGAAGCCAACAACCTGCGCGGCAACACCATCCGTGCGGGGCACTACCTGCTGATCCCGGTGGCGACCAGGCCGTTGTCCGCCTACAGCCAGAGTGCCGATGCACGGCTCACCAAGACCCAGAACCGCAAGCGTGCCGGCAGCAAGGTCGAGCACGTGGTGGCGAAGGGCGAGAGCTTCTGGACGATCAGCCGCCGCTACAAGGTCACGCACCGCCAGCTCGCGGCGTGGAACGGCATGGCGCCGGGCGACCCGCTACCCGTAGGCCGCAAGCTGGTGGTCTGGACGGACACCGTCGACGATTCGCCGCGGATGTCCCCCACGACGACGCTCGGCAATACGACGCGCAAACTGCGCTATACCGTGCGCAACGGCGACTCGCTGTATCTCATCGCAAGCCGCTTCCGCGTGTCGATCAACGACATCACGCGCTGGAACAATATCGACAAGAACCAGATCCTGCGGCCCGGGCAGAAGCTGACGATGTACGTCGACGTAACCCGGCAGTCGAGCTGAAGCGCTTCCCGTAGCAGCGCTTCTCGAACCGCGTTCCGACCAAGGCGTGGAGCCCGGTCTGCGGTGTTTGTCTCCGGGCTGCTCGCTATGCTCGCTTGAGGCCTCGTCGACAAATACCCCGAACCGGGCTCCAGCGATCTTTACGACTCGGGCGGGCGCTTCGGGGAGCTTCTCGACCGAAGTAGAAGCGCAGCGCAGCGAGCCATGAGGGAGAGAAATTCCCCGGGCGCCCGCTGCAGACGGATGTGAGTTCGGTTCGAGAACCGCTCCTACAGGCGGGCCACAACGGGTTACTATACGTAAAGAAGAATTCAATCCAGGGGAATCAACATGGGATTCATGGCCGGCAAACGGGCTCTCATCGTCGGTGTCGCGAGCGATCGTTCCATAGCAACCGGAATCGCCGAGGCGTTCGCGCGCGAAGGCGCCGAGCTCGCATTCACCTACCAGAACGACAAGCTCAAAGGGCGCGTCGAGAAACTCGCCGAGCGGCTCGGGCAGGACACCGACCTGCTGTTCCCGTGCGACGTTTCCTCCGACGAGGAGATCGATGCGGTCTTCGACAGTCTCGGCAAGTCGTGGGACGGGCTCGACATCCTCGTGCACTCGGTGGGTTTCGCGCCGCGCGAACAACTCGAGGGCGGCTTCACCGAGTCGATCACCCGCGATGGCTTCAAGATCTCGCACGACATCTCCGCCTACAGCCTGGCGGCGCTTGCGAAAGCCGCGCTGCCGATGATGGAAGGCCGCAACGGCGCCATCCTGACGCTCACCTACAATGCCGCGACCCAGGTCGTGCCGAACTACAACGTCATGGGACTCGCCAAGGCGAGCCTCGAATCCTGCATGCGCTTCCTCGCGGCCGACCTGGGCCCGAAAGGCATCCGCGTCAACGCGATCTCGGCCGGTGCCGTGAAGACGCTCGCCGCGGCCGGCATCGGCGGCTTCCGCAAGATGCTCGGGTACGCGGAGAAAGCGTCGCCGCTGAGGCGTACCGTGACGATCGAGGAAATCGGCAATACGGCCGCCTTCCTCTGCTCGGATCTCGCGAGCGGCATCACGGGCGAGACCACGTTCGTCGACGCCGGCGCCAATATCATGGGGATGGTGTTCGACGAGGACTAGACGAGGACTAACTGCGTCCTGCGGACTCCGGGCTGAGCGCGACCTTCGTCTCCTCGCCGGACAACCTGGCGACGATCGTGGCGCAGGAGCAGTCGCCCCAGACGTTCACGCTGGTCCTGGCCATATCCAGGAGGCGGTCGAACACCAGCAGCACCCCGAGCGCTTCTAGCGGCAGGCCCACGGCACTCAGTATGATCGCGATCGCGACCAGCGATGCGGAGGGCACGCCCGCGACACCGATGGACGTCAGCAACGCAATCGAGACGATCGAGAACTGCATCGCAAAGGTCAGTTCATAACCGTATGCCTGCGCGATGAATATCGCCGCGGCACATTCATAGAGCGCCGTGCCGTTCATGTTGACGGTCGCACCGAGCGGCAGCACGAAACTCGATACCTTGTTCGACACGCCCACGTTGTCCTCGACGGCATCCATGGTCACCGGCAGCGTCGCGGACGACGACGCGGTCGAGAAGGCCGTGAGCATGGGCTGCGCGCAAGCCTTGATCGTCCCGTACGGCTTGACCTTGCCGACAAACCGCAGCAACAGCGGCAACGTCACGAACGCGTGCACGGCGAGCGCGAGCAGCACGACAATTGCAAAGGTCGCGAGGGGCCCGGTAGCCTTGTAGCCCGCCTTGGCGATGACCGCCGCGACGAGGCCGAACACGCCGATCGGCGCGAACTTCATGATCCACTCGGTCATGCGCATCATGACGTGAAACACCGAATCCCAGAACCTGTACAGCGGACTCGCGTACTCGTCGTCGAGACGCGTCATGAAATAGCCGAACAGGATCGCAAAGAAGATGATTCCGAGCATCTGGCCTTCGACGGCCGCCGCG
Source organism: Woeseiaceae bacterium (assembly GCA_041559075.1). Lineage (GTDB taxonomy): Bacteria > Pseudomonadota > Gammaproteobacteria > Steroidobacterales > Woeseiaceae > UBA1847. The sequence continues at coordinate 9,992 of JBFFEB010000048.1, forward strand.
AAGATGTTGGGCGGCACCATGCGCTGGAATATCTTCGCCACGTCGCCGAGGCCGGTGCCGGCGACGCGCTCCTCGAATTCGGCCGTGGAAGCATCGAGCGCCAGTAGGTCCTTCGCGGGCTCGCCATCGACATAGCCCGGCCCGATCGCGTTGACCAGCACGAGGCCAACGAGGATTGCGGCCAGGGTGGTCGACCCATAGAACAGCAGTGTCTTGCCGCCCAGTGCACCGAGGTTGCCGCCGGAACCGATGCCGGCAACGCCGACGATGATCGACGACGTGATCAGCGGCACGATGATCATCTTCAGCGCATTGAGGAAGATCGTGCCGATGTAGTCGAAAATTGCGAGGTAGCGGACGCCGAACAATGCCGGTTCGACGCCCGTCGCCTCGAAGTTGTTGAAGACGATGCCGCCGACGATCGCAGCGAGGATGATGGCGATCAGGATCTGCCAGTGCAGTTCGAGCTTGGACATGCGTCCTCCCCGGTACGAACCTGGCCGCTACTGCAACAGGTCCTGTTCTTCCAACGCGTCCTGGTTGATGATGACTTCGGCGTCGTTATAAAGGGATTGCAGGAACGCTATGTAGTCGCCCACGCCGGACTCCTGCGCGAGCTGCGCCTTGCCCGCATCGCGCTGTGCGAGCGGGATCGACTCCGGCCGCCCCGGCAGGACGGCTTCCAGGCTGTAGACCGCGTAGGTGCCGTCCAGGCCGCGTACGCGCCCGGTAACCGGCGAATCCTCGGCCGGCTTCGGCGCTGCGAACACCTCGAACACCACGAGCTGGTCGGTCTCCGTGTCCTGTCGCGTCAACAGTTTCGGCTCGGCGACGGTTGCACCGGCCGCCTCGGCAGCCACTCCGAAATCCTCGCCGTTGCTGACGGACTCGAGAATCTCTTCAGCGCGCTCGGCCAGCAGGGTCTCTGCCTGCTGCGAGCGAACCTGCGCCTCGATCTCGTCACGCACCTCCTCGAGCGGCCGCCGCGTGGCCTCGTTGTAACGGGTAACCCGGAAGATCGCGGCGCTGTCGGCATCGAGCTCGATCACCTCGGAGATCTGCTCGCCGCTCAGCACGGCATCCGAAAACACGGCATCGATCGCGGCCTGGTTGGCCCCGAAGGGCGCCGCACCGTCGCGCGTGAAGCCCTCGATCGTCTCGATTTCGACGCCGATCGCCTCCGCGATGCCCTGCATGTCGCCCAGGTCGAAGAGCGCATCCGACAGGCGGCGTTCCAGCTCGAGATAAAGGGAGTCCGCTTCGCGGCTCTGCAGTTCGGAAATCAGCTCGCCGCGCACCTGGTCGAGCGGCAGCGGGCCGCGCTCCAGGACGTCGTCGAGGCGGATCACGTGGAAACCGAAGTCCGACCGGACCGGCCCTTCGAGATCGCCCTCTTCCATCGCGAAGATGGCTGCGCCCAGCGCCTCCGGCAGCTGCGACTCCGTGAGCACGCCGAGGCTTCCGCCCTGCGACGCCGTGCCGCCATCCATCGAAAATTCACCGGCGAGCGCTTCGAACGAATCGCCGGAACGAATGCGCATCAACAGGTCCTCTGCCTTGATCTTCGCGGCCTGTTCGTCATCGCCGAACTGGATGAGGATGTGCCGTGCCTGGCGCTGTTCGTCCTGCAGGTAGCGGTACTTCTCGTCCTCGTAATACTGCGCCAGCCGTTCCTCGCTGATCTCGATGCCGTCGGCGACATCCTGCCGGCGGATCCGGATGTACCGGACGTCCGCGGATTCAGGCAGCTGGTACATCGACGGGTTGCTGTCGTAGAAGGCCTGTATCTGCTCGTCGGTAATCTCGATCTGGTCCGCAACGACTTCCTCGTCGAGCGTCGCCAGGGTGACGAGTCGCTGCTCGGCCGCCAGGTTGAGGTAGCGGCGGTACTCCGACGGCGTTACGACGGCCGACGCCATGATCGAGGAACGCAGCTGGAATTCGCGCATGAATTGGCGCTGCGCTTCCTCGAACTCACGCGGCTCGCGGCCGCGAACGGCCAGGTAATCCACGTAGGTCTTGCGGTCGAACTCGCCGTCGACCTGGAACTCCTGCTCCCGCTGTATGAGATCCGTGAGCTGCTTATCGCCGATACGGTAGCCGTGCTCGCTCAGGTAATTCCGCACCAGCTGCTCGCGGACCAGCCGGTCGAGCAGCGAGCGCCGCAACTGCTGGCGCTGCGCCGCGTTGAGGCTGGCAAGCTCGGGCCGCTGTGCGAGCTCCGAACGGTATTGCTGCTCGAAGAACGCGACCGAGATTTCCTCGTCGTCGACCTTGGCGGCAAAATTCGAACCCACGAAGTTGTAGTTGATCCCGAAGAAGACGAACGGAATGCCGATCAGGGCCAGGATCACAAGGGCGAAGGTGCCCGTAAACTTTTCACGAATGTGCTGAAGCATGAGAAATCTTTTTCGCGTTGGGTGCTTGGACCCGGGATAAGGGCCGGAATTCTATATCACTGGAAGCGGTTCTGGAACCGCGAACCGGTCGCGCTTCGAGACGTGCTCCAACAGTCAGCATTGCTACCGGGCATAAAAAAGTCCCGGCCCCCACGGGGTCGGGACTTTTTCATATGGCGGAGTGGACGGGACTCGAACCCGCGACCCCCGGCGTGACAGGCCGGTATTCTAACCAGCTGAACTACCACTCCGAACCTTGGTGGGTGCTGACGGGATCGAACCGCCGACCCTCGCCTTGTAAGGGCGATGCTCTACCAGCTGAGCTAAGCACCCCAATCTCGAGGAGCGCTTCTCTGCAGGAGCGCTTCCGTAGGAGCGCGCCTCTGCGCGCGATTTGCTTTGCCGCGTTCGCGGTTCCAGAACCGCTCCTACCGGCCTCCCGGCCCCGAAGGGCGCGCTAGTTTACAGCAGCCTTCAGGGCTTTGCCAGCCTTGAATCCAGGCACATTACTGGCCGGAATCTGGATGGTCTCACCGGTCCTCGGATTGCGTCCGGAACGTGCCGCCCGGGCCTTTACCGAGAACGTGCCGAAGCCTACCAGTGACACAGAACCACCGTTCCCCAGCGTGCCCGTGATGCTGTCGAGCACTGCATCGACTGCTTTCGTTGCGTCCGCCCTGGACAATCCAGCACTACCGGCAACAGCCTCAATCAGTTCTCCCTTGTTCATAGATTCACCCTTGCAGATTGATTGTTAAAAGATCAATCCAGCGCGCGCGCCCAATAGTTCGCAATCCGCTGAATCTTCGCCGCTGGCCCCGTGCATCCACCGGCGACTGCGATGCTTATACCAACTGACCCTTGGACGGTCAAATAGGCTTTAACCATGCGGGTTTCAGCCCATCAGTGAGGACGCACGACGTCCTCGGATTTCTGCTCGTTAGCCGCCGCTTTGGGCTCCGCTTTCGTATCCTCGGATCCGGCCTCCGGAACCGGCATGTGCGTGAGCGCATGCTCCAGGACCGCATCAATCCACTTCACTGGAACAATCGTCAGCTTGTCCTTGATGTTCTTCGGTATTTCCGCCAGGTCCTTCTCGTTCTCCTGCGGTATCAACACCGTCGAAATCCCGCCGCGGTGTGCCGCCAGCAGCTTCTCCTTGAGGCCGCCGATCGGCAGTACCTCGCCACGCAGCGTGATCTCGCCGGTCATGGCTACGTCGCTCCTCACCGGGATGTCGCACAACGCCGACACCAACGCCGTACACATGCCGACTCCCGCACTCGGACCGTCCTTCGGCGTAGCCCCTTCGGGCACGTGAATGTGCACGTCGAGCTTCTGGTGGAATTCATTGTCGATGCCGAGCACCTTGGCACGGCTCCGTACTACGGTCATCGCGGCCTGGATGGATTCGGTCATGACCTCCCCCAGCTTGCCGGTATGGGTGAGCTTGCCCTTGCCCGGCACGACCGCCGCTTCGATCGTCAGCAGTTCGCCACCAACCTCGGTCCAGGCGAGCCCGGTGACCTGCCCGACCTGGTCGTTCTCCTCGGCCTGACCATAACGGAAGCGACGCACACCCAGGTATTTTTCGAGGCCGCGCGGCGTAATCGACACGCGGCTCTTACGCGGCTTCAACAGCAGCGACTTCACGACCTTACGGCAGATCTTCGAGATTTCGCGTTCCAGGTTACGCACACCCGATTCACGGGTGTAATGACGGATGATGTCGCGCACCGTGCCCTCGGAAATCTTGAGTTCGTCCTTCTTGAGGCCGTTCTCCTTCATCTGCTTCGGGATCAGGTAACGCATCGCGATATTGAGCTTCTCGTCCTCGGTGTAACCCGGTATCCGAATAACCTCCATGCGGTCCAGCAGCGGCGCCGGAATATTCAGGCTATTTGCCGTGCAGACGAACATCACGTCGGAAAGATCGAAATCGACCTCCAGGTAGTGGTCCTGGAAGGTCGAGTTCTGCTCCGGATCGAGCACCTCGAGCAACGCCGACGACGGATCACCACGGAAGTCCATGGCCATCTTGTCGACTTCATCGAGGAGGAACAGTGGGTTCCTGACGGCGGTCTTGCCGAGATTCTGGATGATCTTGCCCGGCATCGAGCCGATATAGGTGCGGCGGTGACCGCGGATCTCGGCCTCATCACGCACACCGCCCAGCGACATGCGCACGAACTTGCGATTCGTCGCGCGCGCGATGCTCTGGCCCAGCGACGTCTTGCCGACGCCCGGCGGACCGACGAGGCAGAGGATCGGGCCTTTGAGTTTCTTGACCCGCTGCTGCACCGCGAGGTACTCGAGGATGCGCTCCTTGACCTTCTCGAGGCCATAGTGATCTGCCTCGAGCACGTCTTCGGCACGCTTGAGATCCTTGATAACCTTGTTCTTTTTCTGCCATGGCGCCTTCAGCAGCCAGTCGATGTAGTTGCGTACGACCGTGGCTTCGGCCGACATGGGCGACATCAGCTTGAGCTTGTTGAGTTCGGAGGTCGCCTTCTCTCGAGCCTCCTCGGACATCCCGGCCTTTTCGATCTTCTGCTCGAGTTCGGCAATCTCGTTCGGTGCGTCCTCCATCTCGCCGAGTTCCTTCTGAATGGCCTTCATCTGCTCATTCAGGTAGTACTCGCGCTGGCTCTTTTCCATCTGCTGCTTGACGCGGCCGCGGATGCGCTTTTCGATCTGCAGCACGTCGATCTCGCCCTCGATGATGCCGAGGATCTGCTCGAGCCGAGTCTTGATGTCCTGGATCTCGAGGATGCGCTGCTTCTCGGACAGCTTCAGCGACATGTGCGCCGCGACGGTGTCCGCGAGGCGGCCGGGTTCGTCGATACCCGACAGAGAGGTCAGAATCTCGGGCGGCACCTTCTTGTTCAGCTTCACGTACTGCTCGAACTGCGCAATGATGGAGCGCACCAGCACGTCGATCTCGCGCTCGTCGTGCCGGTCTTCCTCGGCGAGCACCGTGATGTCGGCAGCGAAATGATCGCCCACGGCGATATGGTCGATCGTGGCGCGCTCGCCACCCTCGACGAGCACCTTGACCGTGCCGTCCGGCAGCTTGAGAAGCTGCAGAATCGTCGCCAGCGTGCCGACCTCGTAAAGATCGGCGGGCTGCGGATCGTCGAGCTCGGCCTTCTTCTGGGCAACGAGGAGGATTCGCTTGTCCGAGTTCATCGCGCGATCGAGCGCGACGATGGACCGCTCGCGGCCCACGAACAGCGGGATCACCATGTGCGGGTAGACCACGACATCGCGCAACGGCAGCACCGGGATGCGATCGTCAATGGATACGTCCTGCTCGCTAATCAGTTCTTGGTCAGTCACTTCGCGTCCCCAGGGGAGAATGGGTGTGAAATAGGGCTGTGTGCCGGGAATTCAACCGGCGCCGGAATCGCGGTTCCAGTAACCGCTCCTGCAGAACACTCAGGCGCCGTCTGAACCCGTCGGGCGGCGCGACTGCTGCTCGATCTTCGCGGTCGGGCTCTCCTCCGACTCGTAAATTACGTAGGGCTTCGTTTCGCCCGTCACCACGGCTTCGTCGACCACGACCTTTTTCGCGCTCGTTGCCGACGGCAGGTCGTACATCGTGTCGAGCAGCACATTTTCGAGGATGGTCCTGAGGCCGCGAGCGCCAGTCTTGCGTTCCATGGCCTTCTTGGCGATGGCTTGCAGGGCGTCTTCGCGGAATTCGAGTTCCACGCCTTCCATGTCGAACAGCTTCTTGTACTGCTTGGTCAGCGCATTCTTCGGCTCCAGGAGAATGGTGACGAGCGCTTCTTCGTCGAGCTCCTCGAGCGTCGCCACTACCGGAAGGCGGCCGACGAACTCGGGGATCAGGCCGTAGCGGATGAGGTCCTCCGGCTCGACATCGGTCAGCAGCTCTCCGATGCTCTGTTCATCTTCCTGCCGCTTCACCTCGGCCGTGAAACCGATACCGGCCTTCGAGGACCGATTGAGGATGATCTTGTCGAGGCCCGCGAACGCGCCGCCACAGATGAACAGGATATTGCCGGTGTCCACCTGCAGGAATTCCTGCTGCGGGTGCTTGCGGCCACCCTGAGGCGGTACCGAGGCGATCGTTCCCTCGATGAGTTTCAGCAGCGCCTGCTGCACCCCCTCACCGGAGACGTCCCGAGTGATGGACGGGTTATCGGACTTGCGCGAGATCTTGTCGATCTCGTCGATGTACACAATACCGGTCTGTGCCTTCTCGACGTCGTAGTCGCACTTCTGCAGCAGCTTCTGGATGATGTTCTCGACGTCCTCGCCGACATACCCGGCTTCGGTGAGGGTCGTGGCGTCGGCGATCGTGAACGGTACGTTCAGGAGACGCGCCAGCGTCTCGGCGAGCAGCGTCTTGCCGCAGCCGGTCGGTCCGATCAGGAGTATGTTCGACTTCGCGAGTTCGACGTCGTCCTGCTTGCGATCGTCGAGGCGATCGTTGAGGCGCTTGTAATGGTTGTATACCGCGACCGACAACACCTTCTTGGCACGACCCTGGCCGATGACGTACTCATCGAGTATTGCGTTGATCTCTTGCGGCTTGGGCAGCTTGTCGCGGCCGGCCTCGCCGGAATCCTCGAGTTCCTCGCGAATGATGTCGTTACAAAGCTCGACGCACTCGTCGCAGATGAAAACAGACGGGCCCGCAATCAGCTTGCGTACTTCGTGCTGGCTCTTGCCGCAAAAAGAACAATAGAGGAGCTTTCCGTCTTCGCTCTTACCGCGGGTCTCATCGCTCATGAAGGATCGGCCTCTGTAACTCTAAAATCAGTCTGTTACAACTGGATGTGTATATAACATGCGAATTTTCGAGGTGCAAAGCGACAGGTCTCATCTGCGACGCAGCGCACCCTAATAACTTGATTTTTATGAAATCAGTCCTTTTTCTCGCCCTTCATCTCACTGCGCTGACCCAGCACCGTATCAATGAGACCGTACTTGACCGCCGCCTCGGCGCTCATGAAATTGTCGCGCTCCAGGTCCTTCTCGATGGTCTCCACCGTCTGCCTAGTGTGTTTCGCCATAATCTCGTTCAGGCGCCGCTTGAGTTCCAGCACCTCCGCGGCGTGGATACTGATGTCCGTGGCCTGGCCCTGAAAGCCTGCGCTCGGCTGGTGCACCATCACGCGTGAATGCGGCAGTGCGGACCGTTTCCCGTGGGTGCCACCGGCGAGCAACAGAGCACCCATGCTGGCCGCCTGGCCAATACAGATGGTGGAGATGTCACAGTTGATGAACTGCATCGTGTCGTAGATCGACAACCCCGAGGTTACCGCGCCGCCCGGCGAGTTGATGTACAAGTGGATGTCCTTGTTGGGGTTTTCCGACTCGAGGAACAGCAGCTGCGCGACCACGAGGTTGGCCATGTGGTCCTCCACGGGGCCGACGACGAAGACGACACGCTCCTTCAGGAGCCTCGAATAGATGTCATATGCTCGCTCGCCACGGGCCGTCTGCTCGACGACCATGGGGACGAGGTTCAATGCGGTTGCGCTCATGCGTTTGCCTGCTGCCTTTCCGAAGTGTCTATTTTCTCACGAATCCACGCATTCAGGTATGCGAATGTGACCCGTCAGCCGTTCATGAAATCCTTGAAGCCGACCTTCTTCGCCTTCACATTCCCGTGCTCGAGCAGCCAGTCGAAGGCCATCTGCTCCAGCACGATCGGCTCGACCTGTTGCCGCACCTGCGGCGTGCCCAGGTACATTTCGACCATCTCGTCGGCGTTCTCGTAGCCGGCGCACATCTCCTCGACGTGCTCGCGCACGCGCTCCTCGTCCAGGCGGATGTTTTCATCGGTGATCAGCTGGCGAATAAGCAGCCCGAGGCGCACCCGCTTTTCGGCGGATTCCTCGAAATTCTCCAGCGGCGGCGCCTTCTCGTGATCCTCGATGCCGAGACGCTGCATCGCCTCGTGCTGCATCGAATGCATCTCCTGGTGCTTGAGGGATTTCGGAATCTCGATCGGGTTTGCAGCCAGCAGCTCATCCATCAGCTGTTCACGCACCCGCGATCTGATCTTCTGGTCCGCCTCGTGGCGCATGTTGTCGAGCACGTCCTTCTTGAACTGTTCGATACCGCCTTCCTTGACGCTGAACATCTCGGCGAGGCTGTCGTCGACCGGCGGCAAGGTCTCCTCCTCGACCCGGTGCGCGTGGACCGAGAAGTCCACCTTCTTTCCCTGCAGGTCTTCCGCATGGTAGTCCTTCGGAAACTTGACCTTGAACGTCTTCTCGTCGCCGGCCTTGATGCCGGTGAGGCCCTTCTCGAAATCGGGGAGCATCTGGCCCTGGCCGAGAACCACGGGCACTTCCTTGCCCTGACCGCCCTCGATGGGCTCGCCCTTCAGCTTGCCTTCGAAATCGACGACGACGCGGTCGCCCTTGGCACTCGCCCGATCGACCTCGGACCAGGTCGCTTTCTGCTTCCTGAGATTCTCGATCATGTCGTCGAGATCGCTGTCGGCGATTTCGACATCGGGCTTCTCGACCTTGATCTTGCCGAGTCCCTCGAGCTTGACCTCGGGCATGACCTCGAAGGTCGCCACGTAGGCAAACGCGTTGCCGTCACCCTCGGACTCGGTCTCGATCTTCGGCCCGCCCGCCGGATTCAGCTTTTCCTGCTGCACCGCATCCGAATAGCTCTGCTGCAGGAGGTCCGAGAGGACTTCCTGCCGGATCTGCGCGCCGTAACGCTGCTTCACTACCTTGGCCGGCACCTTGCCCGGGCGGAAGCCCTTGATCTTTACGCTCTTGCCGACCGACTTGAGGCGGCTATCGACCTCTTTCTCGATGCGTTCGGCGGGCAGTTCGACGCGCATGCGCCGTTCCAGTGTTCCCGTCGATTCGACAGTGACCTGCATGATTTCAATCCTTTGCGCCGCCAGGCGCGCCGCAGCGGCACGACTGGCGAAAAATTATTTATACATTTCAATGAGTTAGAAAGCGAGAGCTGGTGCGAAAGGAGAGACTCGAACTCTCACGGGTTACCCCACAGGAACCTAAATCCTGCGCGTCTACCAATTCCGCCACTTTCGCTTGACCGAGCCCGGCCCGACTATTGGAAACCCGAAACTACCGTCCAGCCGGACATTATAGCGGAGATTCTGCGCGAGTTGGGGCTTCTCGCGGCGGCCCGGTAATCGTAATAGGATATCGGTACGTACGCTTTTTCCAGAGCCCAGCAGTGACTACCAGTGACCGCGATGACTCGCTGCCGCAAGCCGGCATGGACGTGTCGGACCTGCGCCGCTCGGCGATCGGCCCGGCGCTCGAGCGCGAGAATCTCGACGACGACCCGATCGTGCAATTCGAACACTGGTTCCGCGACGCCTGCGACGCGGACCGCATGGATCCCAACGCAATGACGTTATCCACCGCGGACCCGGACAACCGGCCCGCGTCGCGCACCGTACTGCTCAAGTACTTCGACGAGCGCGGATTCGTGTTTTTCACCAACCTCGAAAGCAGCAAGGCCGCACACATCGCCGCCAACGCCAACGTGGCGCTCCTGTTCTTCTGGCGCGAGCTCGGCCGGCAGGTATCGATCCGCGGCACCGCGGCGCGAATACCCACCGGCGAGACGCTCCGGTACTTCGCCACCCGGCCGCGCGGCAGCCAGATCGGCGCTTGGGTCTCGTCGCAGAGCAGCGTCGTCTCGACGCGCGCCCTGCTCGAGGCAAAATTCGATGAACTCAAGCAGACGTTTCGCGACAAGGAAATCCCTTTGCCGTCATTCTGGGGCGGCTACCGGGTGGCGCCGCTGGAAATCGAATTCTGGCAGGGTCGTGACAATCGCCTGCACGACCGCTTTCTTTACACGAGGCAGGATGATGGCTGGCAAATCGACCGCCTCGCCCCCTAGCCCGGAGATGCTGCATGGCGACATGCGGTCGCTGTGGCAGCAGCTGCAGCGAATTCGGGAGCGCGCCGAGGCGCTGGAGGCGCGTTTCGAGTCGGAACTGCGGACGGTTCATCCGAACTTCGCCGCCAGCGCCCGCAACCTGCTGCATTACGTGGCGCTGAGGCAATTCGACATTGGCGAATTGCAGGACCGGCTGGCCGAACTCGGCCTGTCCTCGCTGGGGCGCTCGGAGCACCATGTGCTGGCGAGCATCCAGGCTGTTCAGTACGCGCTGCTGAGGCTCTGCTCCGACGAGACCATTGACAGCGATGTGGGCCACCTGCCCTTCCCACCCGGCGAAAAGCGCCTGCAGCGACATGCGAGCGCCCTGCTGGGTGAGCCCCCGGCCGAGCGGGCCGTGCCCATCATGGTGACGCTGCCTGCCGAAGCGGCTGACGATTACGATTGCGTGCACGACCTCATGGCAGCCGGTATGGAACTCGCCCGGATCAACTGTGCACATGACACGAGGGACAGTTGGCGGCGCATGATTTACCACGTGCGACGCGCGAGCGAGGAACTCGCCAGGCCCTGCCGGATCATGATGGACCTCGGCGGCCCGAAATTTCGTACCGGGACGCTCGAACCGGGTCCCAGAGTATTGCGGCTGCGGCCGAGGCGCGATGCCCTCGGCCAGGTGCTTGCGCCGCGGCGCGTGCGCTTCGTCCCCGAGGATGAGCCCTGGACCGGCACGAAGTCGGCCGTGGTGCCGGTACCGCGTCGGGCAATCGAGTTGGCGGAGATTGGTGATCTGTTGCGTTTCAACGATACGCGCGGCCGGCGGCGCAAACTCGAAGTCGTCGTAAAGGACAGCAAGGGACTGGTGCTGGAACTCTACAAGACCGCGTACGTCGGCACCGGCCTCAGTTTTCTGCTCGTGTCGCGAACGACCGGGGAGAAACTGGAATTCCGCTTCGGCGAGCTGCCACCGGTCGAACAGCCGATAATGCTGCAGGTAGGGGATGTCCTGGTCCTCACGAAAGACGGCGCACCCGGAACCCCCGCCGTGCTGGACAAGAATGATGTTGTCACGGCGCCCGCGCGTGTCTCGTGCCGGCCGGTCGAAGTATTCGAACAGGTAGCCGAAGACGATCCCGTCAGCCTCGACGACGGCCGCATCGAGGGCGTGGTCGAAAAAGCGTCCGGCGAGGAGATCATCCTGCGCATAACCAGCGCAAAACCGACGGGCAGCCGTCTGCGAAGTAACAAGGGCATCAACTTCCCGGCCACGGATCTCGAGGTCGAGGGCATTACGGCCAAAGACCGGGAGGACCTCGCCTTCATCGTGGAGCACGCGGATATCGTGGCACTGTCCTTCGTGCGCCGGCCGGCCGACGTCATCGCCCTGCAGGAAGAACTGGGCAAGTACCCCGACCGCGAGTTGCCGATCGTGGCGAAAATCGAGACCAAGCGGGCGTTCAGCGCGCTGCCGCAAATCTTGCTCGCGGTCATGCGCCGGTATCCGGCCGGCATGATGATCGCCCGGGGCGATCTGGCGATCGAGTGCGGATGGGTCAGGCTCGCGGAAATCCAGGAAGAGATGCTTTGGATCTGCGAGGCAGCGCACGTGCCGGTTATCTGGGCGACACAGGTGCTCGAGGGCGCCGCCAAGAAAGGCACGCCGACGCGCGCCGAGATCACGGACGCCGCCATGTCGCAACAGGCGGACTGCGTGATGCTGAACAAGGGACCGAACATCCTCGGCGCGATCCACACGCTCGACAAGATTCTCCGCAAGATGCAGCGCCACCACGACAAAAAGACGGCGCGGCTCGCGCGGCTGTCTATTTCGGATATCTGATCAGCCCGAGGTTCAATCGCAACGCCGGATAACCACAGCGCTTTTTCTGACAGGCTTCACGGCGGCCCTCTCCAGGCGCCGCTAGTCTTATCCCTACTTCCGGCGATCGGGGCGGGGCACATCCGCATGAAAGGCAGGATTCTCGTGACGCTGTTCGCGCTGCCGTTCTTCGGCGTCGGCGCAGGGATGCTGTGGTCCATCGGCAGCACCGTTCACGACGCCTGGCGGATGCAGGACTGGCAACCGGTGCCGGCACGGCTTGCGAGCGCCGGCTACGAGACCCATTCGAGTGACGATTCCGACACGTATGAAGCGTATGCGCGGTACACCTACGAGTATCGTGGGCGGGCATACGCCGGCGACCGGGTCGGCCTCTCCGGCGGCGCCGATAACATCGGCGACTACCAGACCGATCTCGGGAACCAACTCCGTAGATTGCATGCACGCGGGGAGCCGGTCACCGCCTGGGTGAACCCCGAGGCCCCCTGGGATTCCGTCCTGAACCGCGACATCCGCTGGGGGCTCTTGGGCTTCAAGTCGATCTTCCTGTTCGTTTTCGGCGGTTTCGGACTCGGTTTACTCGTCTATACCTGGACGAGACCGAAGGCGAACGACCCATCACTGGCGCAGTACCAGCGTGCGCCATGGCTGCTGAACGATGCCTGGCAGACCCCCGATATCCGATCGGAATCCAGAGCCGCAATGTGGGGCGCCTGGGTATTCGCCGCGTTCTGGAATGCCATCTCTGCGGTGACGCCACTCATGGCCTACGAGGAAGTCGTCGAAAACCGGAACTACCTTGCCCTGATCGCCCTGCTCTTTCCGCTCGTCGGCCTCGGCCTCCTGACCTGGGCCGTGCGCCGCACTCTGGAGTGGCGCCGTTTCGGTCCGGCCCCGGTAACGCTGGACCCGTTTCCCGGATCGATCGGCGGCCACGTCGGCGGCACGATCGACCTCAACCTGCCCTACGACAGCACCGCGAAGTTCCGGCTGACGCTCACCAACCTGTACAGCTACGTATCCGGCAACGGCAAGAATCGCAGCCGAAAAGAGGACGTGAAATGGCAGGATGAACTCGTCGCGCACGCGGAACCGGGCGGCAAGGGAACGCACCTCTCGTTTCGCTTCGACGTGCCAGAAGGGCTCGATGAATCCGATGCCGCAAAGAAAGGTGACAGTTATTCCACCTGGCGCCTGAATCTGCGCGCCGAACTGCCTGGCACGGACATCGATCGCGACTACGAGATACCGGTTTACGCGACCGCGCGACAGTCACGCTATCTATCCGACCGCGCCGTGCGGAGGCGCCGGCACGAGCAGGACACGATCTCGGACGCGCGGGTCCGTGACGTCTTGCGCATTCAGCACGGTCCAGTGGGCAAGTCGATGTTTTACCCTGTGGGCCGCCACCTGGGGCCGAACCTGGCAGGCACCCTGATCGGCGCAGTGTTCGCCGTTGCAGGCTGGTTCCTCGTCGTACAGGAAGGGCAGACCATCTTTGGCAGCATTTTCGGTGGCGCGGGCGCACTGGTGGCGCTCGGTGCGTTCTACATGATGACGAACTCGCTCGAGGTGTCGCAGGACGGCACGTCGGTACACACGGTGCGCCGCTGGCTCGGCATCCCGGTGCACCGCGAGAGCATGCCCCGATCCGGCTTCGCACGTTTCAGGAAGAAGTCCTCGATGAAGACGCAGTCAGGCGGCAAACACGTCATCTATTACGCCATCAACATGCTGGACAAGGACGGCAACACGATGGTGGTTGGCGAAGGATTCAGGGGTGAGTCGGAAGTGAAAGCGGCGATGCGCCTGATTGCCGGGGAACTGGGGCTGCGGATCGAACGCGAACGGCCCGGTACAGGCACACGCCTTTTCGACGAAGAGGTGCTGACCGCCGATTTCTGATCGTGATCAGGTACAGTTGACGCATCATGCAACGCGCCGGCGCCTTGATCGTAGTCTTGTTCGTGTCTGGCTGTGCGTCGACATCGACGACGCCTCCCTGTGGCGGCTCGCAGCCGTTGGGATGCTCCATTCCGACCGCGGTACTCGTTGTCAGCAAGGACTACGAAGAACAGGCAGACAAGTTCCACGGCGCCTGCGTCACGCATGATCTTTGTTACCGCCATGGCGAGGCGACCTACGGATTGACGCGCAAGGAATGCGACGTCGAGTTTCTCGACAACATGAAAGCGGCGTGCTCGGGCTTCAAAGGCCTCGGGGTACTCGATCCGGAGGAGTTCGCGAAGTGCCAGTTCGCCGCCAAGCAGACCTACGAGGCGGTACGGACGCACGGCGAGAAACACTTCCAGTCGGCTAGCAGCACCTATTGCGCATACCGGTGATTTTCCGCACGGTCTCTCTCAGCAGAGCGCCGCACCGAACCTCGTCATGCTCTGGTCCCAGGCCGATGGGGCGATGCAGCAAGATCGCGCGGATACGGGATCACCAGCAATAGTGGATTCCCCGTAACGGTGGGGCATCACCTCCAATTGAGGGTTTGCTGCACTGCGACTAATTTTCTGGTCATCGATGAATATTAGAACTTCATAACGTTCTAATTTACTTAACCTGAGGAGACCAGAAATGACAAGGGCTACGGGCATGAGATATCGCTTCGCCAGCCTCTTGGTCGGCGTGTTTCTCGCTTTTGCGATCGCCGGTTGTGAAGGAGACGATGGCGCACCGGGTGCCGATGGCGTTGACGGCGTGGATGGCGCGCCGGGGGCCGATGGCACGGACGGCATAGCTTGCTGGGACCTCAACGCAAACGGCGTCGGCGATCCTGAAGAGGATCTCAATGGTGACGGCAACGTCGACATTCTCGACTGCAACGCGATAGCAAGCAACGCCTCAGAGACACAGAAGCAGCATGCCGGCTATTTCACGGAAAACGAATACACCGGCACCAACGACTGCCTCAACTGCCACGGCCTGATCGGCGCGGACATGCTGATGCGAGCGCACTTCACCTGGGAAGGCGTATCGACGAACATCACCGGTTTCGAAGAGGGGCCTCATGGCAAGAACGACCTGATCAACAACTTCTGCGTCGCCGTCCCGACCAACGAGGGCCGCTGCGCGCAGTGTCACGCGGGCTACGGTTACGACGACAAGAATTTCGACTTCAACGACATGAAGAACGTCGACTGCCTGGTCTGCCACGACCAGACCGGTACCTACGTGAAGGGCAAGACCAATGCCGGCCTGCCCGACCCCGAGAAGAACATCGACCTGAGCGCGGTGGCGCGCAGCGTAGCGGACAACGGAGGTGTCCCGACCATCAAGAACTGCATCGGCTGCCACGCGAACGCCGGCGGCGGCAACAACGTCAAGCATGGCGACCTCGCTCTGGAACTCGTCAACACGACTCGTGAGTTCGACGTCCACATGGGCTCGGTGGAGAGCGGCGGCGGCGGCATGGACTGCGTCGAGTGTCACCGTGTGAACAAAGAGTCGGGCTCAGTGGTCGACCACGGTATCGGCGGCATGCCATACCACTCCGTCGACGAGGGTGAAATGAAGACCTGCGAAGGCTGCCATGGCGATGCCAGCAGCCGCCACGCGGGAACGACGGTGGAAAATATTATCAATCGGCATCCGCAGCTGGCGTGCCAGGTGTGCCACATCCCGACCTTCGCGCGTAAGGTGCCGACAAAGACCGAGTGGTACTGGGAAACTGCCGGAGACTTGGAAACCGGTGTAGTGACCGACCCCGACATGGACAGGCCGGTCTACGACCCCAAGAAAGGCAGCTTCGTCTGGGCCAGCAACGTAAGACCGACGCTGCGTTACTTCGACGGCAAGTGGAACCGCTTCATCATCAACGCGAACGACACGTTCATCGAGCCGCCGGCGGTTCTCGGCGAACCGAGCGCCGATCACAACACGGAGGGCGCCAAGATCTATCCGTTCAAGAAGATGATCGGCAGCCAGCCGGCAGACCTCAACAACAACACCGTGCTGGTGCCGCACCTGTTCGGCACCAAGGGCGGACCGAATCCTTACTGGGGCAACTATGACTGGAACCTCGCATTACAGGACGGTGCTACGTACACCGGCCAAGCCTACTCCGGCGCGTTCCAGTGGGTGGACACGGTGATGTACCTGACCGTGAATCACGAAGTAGCCCCGAAGGAGCAAGCGTACGGCATGGATGGCGCGTGCGGCGATTGTCACGGTGGCAATCAGATCGATTGGACCGAGCTCGGCTGGACGGACGAACCCGAGCCGTTTGGAACCGGCACGAAATTCATCAAGGCGACACAAACCGTTTACCATGATAAAGAACGCTCGTCGCATGTCCTGTTGCCTGTTATCGCAAATACGAACTAAAAAAGTTCAAAATAAGAAAGGAATGAAGTAGATGATCAATACT
>JBFFEB010000049.1:0-25689 GCA_041559075.1 Woeseiaceae bacterium
AATGTGCCTCGCCTGGCGATTCCACCCAGCCCTGCTCGCGCAGTGTCGCCACGAGCGGTACCGTGTCGCCGAGTTCCGGATACCTGAGGCGATTGATTGCAAAGACCTTGCCCTTGCGGTTGACGAAACGCACGTAAAGGCATTGCGCGTCCCCGGGGAGACGCTCGAAGTCACGGATGAAGTCAACGTGATCGTCGAGCAGGACATGGCCGTAACCGGCCTCGACGAACTGCATCATCTCGACGAAGTGGGAGTGGTAATAATAGGTCGGAAGCTCCGCCGCCATGCCCGCATATTGCAGCGCCACCGCTTCGTCGGCAACATGCCCGGATGCCTGCCGTTCGAATCGTCGTGACTTTCGCTACCGTGCTGCTGCTGTCTCCACTTCGTGGGGAGCCGCTGTTCGATGACCGGAGTGTCATCGACGCCACGCTTGAAGGCCCGCTGAGCGAACTGTTGGACAATCCGGACAGCCGCGATCAGCTGTCGTTCGTGCTCCGGACCGACGGAACAGAACACGCGATCAAGGTCCGCCTGCGCGGCAAGAGCCGCCTGCGCATCTGCGATTTCATGCCGTTGCGGCTGAACTTCAGGAAAAGCGAAGTCGACGGCACCTTGTTCGAGGGACAGGATAAGCTCAAGCTCGTGGTGCCCTGTCACATCTCGGAACGTGCCGAGAAGAACCTCATCGAGGAATACGCGATCTATCGCATGTTCAACCTGCTGACTGCCGCGAGCTACAGGGTGCGGCTGGTGCGAATGACGTTCGTGGACACAGCCCGTGACAGCGAAAGCGTGCAGATCCACAGCTTCCTGCTGGAACCGGCCAAGCAGCTCGCCGCACGCCTTGGCGGTCAGGAGTCGGATCTTGCGGAGGTGTCGCTGAGCTGGCTGGACACGCAGCAGATGGCGCTGGTCTATGTCTTTCAGTACCTGATCGGCAACGTCGACTGGTCGCTGGTGACGTCGGAAACGGAGAAGACCTGCTGCCATAACGGCACGCTGATCCAGAGCGAAGCGAACCTGCTTTACGTGCCCTACGATTTCGACCTCTCCGGGTTCGTCGACGCGCCGTACGCTTTTCCACCGCCCGACCTGCGCCTGAAGAGTGTCACGCAGCGTCGCTATCGCGGATTCTGTACCGACCGCGTGGACCTGGAGCAGGCGCTGGAGGCCGTCGTATCCGAGCGGCCGGAGATCGTCGCGATCATCCGCTCGCTACCCGTGCTCGGCGACAAGGACAAGGAGCGCCGCATGGCTTACCTGGACCAGTTCTTCCGGGCGGCCGGGAAACCGGACCGCCTGCTCAAGCGCTTCGAGAATCGATGTCTCGACTAGGGCCTGTTAACAGGCGCTAGACGAGCTTGCCCTGCAGGTAGGTTGCCGCGACATTGCGATCGTCACCGAGCACTATGAGCGCGAACAACATCTCGCCGAGCGACCCGGCGAGCGCGGTGCGATGCGCGCTGATCATCGTGCCCTGCGGGTCCAGCACGAGGAAATCCGCTTCCTTGCCGGCCTCGAAATTACCGATCCTGTCGTCGAGGTACAGGGCTTCCGCGGCCCCCAGCGTAGCGAGATAGAGAGCCCGGCCCGGCGGCAGCGGCTGCTGCTGCAGATGCATGACCTTGTAAGCCTCGTGCATCGTCTTGAGCAGCGACAGGCTGGTGCCGCCGCCGACGTCGGTGCCGAGACCGACGCGGATCTGCAGCTTGCGCATCCGGCGCAAATCGAACAGGCCACTGCCGAGGAACATGTTCGACGTCGGGCAGTGCGCCGCCGCCGCGCCGCTCTCGGCCATGAGCCCGCATTCCGCGTCCTTCAGGTGCAGGCAGTGCGCAAACACGGACCGCTCCCGCACCAGGCCGAAGTGATCGTAGACGTCGAGATAACTCGCACTCCATGGAAAGAGTTTCGCAATCTGCTCCACCTCGTCATGATTCTCGGCGAGGTGCGTGTGCACCCACACATCCGGGTACTCGGCCGCCAGGCGTCCTGCCGCCTCGAGCTGCGCCTCGCTCGACGTCAGCGCGAAGCGCGGCGTAATGGCATAGCCGAGCCGGCCTTTGCGGTGCCAGCGCTCGATCAGCTGCCTGCTGTGCTCGTAGCCCGTCTCCGCGCTGTCGCGAAGCGCTTCGGGGCAATTGGAATCCATCAATACCTTGCCGGCTATAAGGCGCATGTTCCTTGCGGCGGCCGCCTCGAAAATCGCGTCGGCCGAGTGCGCGTGCACGGTGCCGAATACCAGCGCCGTGGTCGTGCCGTTCTTTAGCAGTTCGTCGACGAACAGCTCGGCGACCCGGCGCGCGTAGGCCTCGTCCGCAAATCGCATCTCCCGTGGGAACGCGTAACGATGCAGCCAGTCCAGTAGCTCTTCGCCGTACGAAGCGATGACGTCTATCTGAGGATAGTGGACGTGACAGTCGATGAATCCCGGCACGATCAGCTTGCCGGAATGGTCCTCGACGCGCGTGTCCGCGGTCAGCGACACTATCATCTCGTCGGCCCGTCCGAGCGCCACGATGCGGCCGTCCTCGACGACCAGCATCCCGTCTTCGAAATAGGCCAGTGCCTCGTCGTCGTCCTGCTCACCGGGATCGGCGACGCAATGAAAGACTGAACCGCGGAATGCCGTGCGCACGCCGTCAGGGTTCCAGCAGGAGCACGCGCCGGTCCAGCGTGTGCTCATCACAGTTCCGCACATCGCCACCACGATCGATAACCAGAAACTCCTGCCCGGCCTCGAAAGCAATCAGCGGCATGTGCCAGGTGCCGGAACGGTAGTTGACGCCCTGGCGCCCGTTGGTGATGAATGCCCGCAGGTCTTCCGGCTCGACGCTCTCGCCCCGCGGCGCAACCACCACCACGAAACGCGCGGGTGCCAGTGGCACGAATGCCTGGCTGCCGAGTGGATGGCGCTCCACGACGTCGAAAGGGTAAGGGAGCTGCGTCGCGATGCGGCAGCGGGCGATGCTGACTCGTACCCGTCCGTCCACGCCCGCGTCCACGTCGCACAGGTCATCGAATCGCTCGAAGCGCGCGGCATTCATGGCTGCATGCCGCGTTGCGTGCGCTTCGATGACGTCGCCGAATGGCTGGAACCGCTCACGCGTCAGCGGCCGCGGCCTTAACTCGCGGATGCTCACGAAACGCCACCGTCCACTACGCGCCCGAACACGCGCAGACGGCTCACCCCACCGTCCGGATAGATGGACATTCGCACGTGGCTGAGCGGGCCGAGATCCTCGAGTTCCGATTCGAAATAATGTTGCTTGTCCATGGAGAGTTTCGATTCGGGCAGCAGGGTTTGCCAGCATTCGCTGTCCGCGCTCGCCTCGTCATGACTTTCGAACAGCGCGGCCTCGACCGACACCCGGTCCGGGTAATTGCCCTTGAAGTGTGCGGTGTCGATCTCGACCCGCTCCACGACGCCCGGCCTACCCAGCGCGACGACGACCCAGTCGTTGCCCGGCCCGCGCCGGCGCGCCGTCTCCCAGCCGTCACCCATGTTAACGCCGCGACCGGGCAGGTTGAGATTGTGCATGCTACCGTAGTGTTCGTCGCTCGCGGCAAGCGCGCGCCCCCCGTTTTTCAGCGCGAACAGGTCGACGACGCCGACTCCGGGCGCGAGTTCTGCGCGTACCTCGCCATAGATACGCAGTCGCGCGATGCCGCCGTCGGGGTAAATGTTCAGCCGCAGGTGCGACCACTTGTTGCTGTCGTCGACCGCGACAAAATTATGCGCGTCACCCTCTAGGCCGGTCAGCGGGAGGATCTCGGTCCAGCCCGACTCCGGCACATCGTCATCGCTGATGCAGGCATCGATCGAAGCGTGCGGCGGGAAATTGCCCGTGAAGTAGCTCGTGTCGATATCGAAACCGTGAACGATGCCCGGCACCCCCAGGCGGATGATGCAGAAATCGTTACCCGGCGTACGGCGCCGGCGGCTTTCCCAACCATCCATCCACTTGCCGTGATCGTCGTACCGGTCCGCGATAAAAACAGGATCTGCGGGCTGGATCAGCCGTTCTTTCGCCGCGAAGAATTCGTCGCTCGCGTAAGTCACTCGCGTACCCAGGCGCGGCTGCTCGAGCCGGATCCATGCCCGGAACGGGTTATCGGGCACGGGCATCAATTCGCTCCCAGGGCAACCAGCCGCATGCGTGCAATCCTGTGTATCTCGAGGAGAGCATTTTCGAGCTCTTCATCGTAGTCGTTGTCGAGCCGCGTCTCGAACGCTGCGAGAATCTGCTCACGGTTGCAATTGCGGACCGCCATGACGAACGGGAAGCCGAACTTCCTGCGGTAGGCTGTGTTGAGCGCCTGGAACCGCGCGTACTCTTCCGGCGTGCAACGGTCCAGTCCGGCGCTCGCCTGCTCACTCTCCGAGTCATCGGTCAGGTCGCCTGCGACCGCCGCCTTCCCGGCGAGGTCCGGGTGTGCCCGTATCAACTCGAGCTGGCGCTCTCGCGACGCGTTGTCCACGCAATCCGCCATGACCCGGGCGATGACATCGACATCCGCGCTATCGTCGACCAGCTGGGCGGCTATCTCGGCCACCCACGGTGAATGCTCGTAGATGCCCCCGTAACGCCGCACGAACTCGAGTTCCCTCACGTCACACCTCGTCCACCGGAAAATGCTGTATCCAATGCCGCGCGATATCGACGCGACGGCATACCCACACGTCGTCGAACGAACCGACGTAATCGAGGAAGCGCGCCAGCGCCGCGGCCCGCCCGGCCCGGCCCGCCAGCCTGCAGTGCAGGCCCACCGACATCATGCGCCCTCCCTCGGCGCGCAGTACGTCGAACGTGTCCCTGAGGTAGTCGAAGAACTGCTGCCCCGAATTGAAACCCTGCGCCGTGGCAAAACGCATGTCGTTCGCGTCGAGTGTGTACGGCACCATCAGCTGCGGCTCGGGTTGCGCCCGGTCCCAGTACGGCAGGTCGTCTGCGTAGGAATCCGCGCTGTAAAGGAAACCGCCCTCCTCCGCCACTAGCCGGTGCGTGTTCGGGCTGCAGCGCCCCAGGTACCAGCCGAGTGGCCGCTCGCCGGTTACCCGGGTGTGAACGTCGATGGCGCGTGCGAGATGTTCCTGCTCTACCGACGCGTCGACAGACTGGTAGTCGATCCACCGGTATCCGTGACTCGCAATCTCCCAGCCGGCCTGCTGCATCGCAGCGACGGCCTCCGGGTTGCGTGCCAGCGCCATCGCAACGCCGAATACGGTGACCGCGATCCTGCGTTCCGTGAGCAGCCGGTACAGGCGCCAGAAACCCGCGCGCGCCCCGTATTCGTAGAGCGACTCCATGTTCATGTGTCGCTGGCCGGGGTAGGCGACGGCGCCGACGATCTCGGACAGGAATGCTTCCGATGCGGCATCGCCGTGCAAGACGCAGTTCTCTGCGCCCTCCTCGTAGTTGACGACGAACTGCACGGCCATGCGCGCATGGCCCGGCCAGCGCGGGTCCGGCGGCCGCGCGCCGTAACCTCGAAGGTCCCGAGGATAGTGTCCGTTGCTCACTGGCTTATCTCCGCCCCCCCTCGATACCAGCGATCGATAAGGTCGCGCTCCTCTTCGGTGATGCTGGTCAGGTTACCGATCGGCATGACGCGCGTCACGACGGTCTGCTGGTGGATACGCAGCGCCTCTGCCGCGATCTGCCTATCCGTCTCCAGCACTACGCCAGCTGGCGCGGCCTGGAAACCGGGGTGCTCGGGCGATGTGGCGTGGCAGGTAGTGCAGCGCTGGTGCACCACCGTGCGCACGGCATCGAAATCCACACGGCCCGACGTCGCCGCCGTGCCGCGCGGCGCGAGCGCGGCAGCGACGATCAACAACAGCACACCTGCTGCAACGATCGGCAGTGGCGACGCCCGGCCCGAATGCCGCGCCACGAAATACACGCGCACGAGCGCACCCGCAAGCGAGATCGCGACGAGGATCGCCCAGTTGGACTCGTGGTTGTACGTCATCGCGAAGTGGTTGCTGATCATCGTGAACAGCACCGGCAACGTGAAGTAGGTGTTGTGTACCGAACGCTGCTTGCCTCGGATTCCGGGCTCAGGATCGGGCACTTCGCCGCGCTCCGCGGCCACAACCATCTGCCGCTGGCCCGGGATGATCACGAAGAACACGTTCGCCACCATGATCGTGCCAAGCACTGCACCGAAGTGTATGTAGGCGGCGCGTCCGCCGAAGACCTGGCACAACCCCCAGGCCAGCAGGGCCGAGAGCAGCAGCAGGACCCCTGCGAACAGGGGTCCGTTTCGCACGAGCGGTGACCGGCACAAGCCGTCGTAGACCACCCAGCCCGCCACGACGAATGTGAACGAAATCCCGACGGCCGTCAGCGGCTCGAGCGCGGCGACAGCGGGATCGACCAGGTACACCTCGGCGCCCAGCCAGTAGACGAGGACCAGCAGGAACATGCCCGACAGCCACGTCGTGTAGGCCTCCCACTTGAACCAGTGCAGCGTGTCCGGCAAAGCGGGTGGGGCGACCTTGTATTTTTGTGCGTGGTAGAAGCCGCCGCCATGCACCGACCAGAGTTCTCCGCCCACGCCCCTGTCGTGATCGGCTTCCTGCTTCGGCGGTTGCAGGTGATTGTCCAGCCAGACGAAGTAGAACGAGGAACCAATCCAGGCAACGCCGGCAATCATGTGAAGCCAACGCACGAGCAGGTTCAGCCAGTCCGAGATGTACGCTTCCACGTCAGCTCCCGACCGGATACAGATTACCGGGCAATGGGCGCGGGCGCTCCTGCGCCTGCTCCCGCCCGTGCACCTGCAGTACTTCCGCGGCGACGGCAACGGCGATCTCGGCGGGCTTCTTGCCGCTGATGCCGGTTACGCCGATCGGACACACGAGCCGCTCGATCTCGCGCTGCGAAAGGCCCTGCTGGCGCAAGCGCTTTTCGAAACGGCGGCGCTTGGTCAGCGAACCGATCAACCCGCAGTACGCGGCGTCTCCTCGCCTGAGGATGCGACCGCAGATATCCAAATCCAGCGGGTGGCTGTGCGTCATCACGAGGTAATAGCCGGCTGCCGGCATTGCGGCGACTTCGAGCGCCGGGTCGCCGGTTTCGACGGTCCTGACGTTGCGCGGCACGGCCCGGAAGATGCCGCTGCGGCTGTCGATCCAGCGGATGTTGCAGTCCAGCCCGGACAGCACTCTGACGACTGCGGCACCGACATGGCCGGCGCCGAAGACGGCGATATTGAAATCGCTGGCCAGCACGGGTTCGTAAAATGTCCCGTGATTCACTGCCGCATCGGCACCCTCAAGGTAGCCGCGCGCTTCGGCCACGACCTTCGCGTCGCAGGCGTCTTCCTCGACGCCGAACACAGCGTCGCCGGTAACGACGAATTTCATTCCCGATGCAGTGTCGGTGACCAGCACCGACGGCTGCCGCTGGCCGTGCAGCGCGCGCAGGTCGCGCAGCCACTCGGGCAAGCCGCTGTCCACGGGCTCGAACAGCACGTCCACCACACCGCCGCAGCATTGCCCCAGTGCCGGGCCGAGCGGGAAACGGCGCGTCGCGGGCACCGCGGCCTTGTCCAGCAGCCCCGCGGCGATATGGGTGCACTGATGCTCGAGCTGGCCGCCGCCGATCGTCCCGATCGTTTCACGGGCGGTGACAATCATCTTCGCGCCGGTCTCCCGGGGCGACGAACCGCGGATGCCCGAGATCGTGACCAGCACGGCGGCGTCCCCCGCGGCGGTCAGGTCCGATAATTCGTCGATCCACTCGTTCACGCCCCTGCCCCCTCGAGCGCGCGAAGCACCGCCTCGGGCGTCGCCGGCGTGTCGAGTGCCGGCAGCGGATTGCTGTTCGTGGCGATCGCGTCGCGGATAGCAAGGAATACGGAGATTGCCAGCATTAAAGGCGGTTCGCCCACTGCCTTCGAGCGATAGATCGTGTCCTCGCGGTTGGCGGCA
The DNA here is from genome assembly GCA_041559075.1 of Woeseiaceae bacterium. GTDB lineage: Bacteria > Pseudomonadota > Gammaproteobacteria > Steroidobacterales > Woeseiaceae > UBA1847. The sequence goes on from JBFFEB010000049.1 coordinate 7,946, forward strand.
TTCTCGAGCAGGGTCACGTTGAACTTGGGCGCCAGATCCGAGCAGGTCGGGATCTTGTACGTCGACGGCGCGTGTGTTTGCAGCTCGCCCGCGTCATTCCAGAAAAGTTCTTCGGAGGTGAGCCAACCCGCGCCCTGCACGAAGCCGCCCTCGACCTGGCCCAGATCCACCGCGGGGTTCAGGGAATCGCCGCAGTCGTGGACGATGTCCACGCGCAGGATGCGGCTCTCGCCGGTCAGTGTATCCACGACAACTTCGGTCACTGCCGCACCGTAGGCGAAGTAGAAGAACGGCCTTCCGCTGAACGTGCTGCGGTCATAGTGGATCTTCGGCGTCTTGTAGAAACCGGTGGCCGACAGCGACACGCGGTCTGCCCAGGCAAGCTGCACCAGTTCGGCGAAAGCGATCGTGTCCAGCCCTACGGATACCCATCCGTCGGAGAAGTCGATGGCGGTCTCGGGCACGGAAAACCGCTGCGCCGCAACCTCGGTGAGCCGCCCGCGGATCTTACGCGCCGCGGCCTGCGCCGCCCTGCCGTTCATGTCGGAGCCGCTGGACGCCGCCGTGGCGGACGCGTTCGGTACTTTGCTGGTATCGGCGGCATTGATGCGAATCGCCGACACGGGCACGCCCAGTTCATCCGCGACGACCTGTGCAACCTTGATGTACAGGCCCTGGCCCATCTCGGTACCGCCATGATTGAGATGCACCGTGCCGTCCCTGTAGACATGTACGAGTGCGCCGGCCTGGTTCAGGTGCGTCGAGGTGAACGAGATGCCGAACTTCACGGGCGTCAGCGCCAGACCGCGTTTCAGTATCCTGTTCGACGCGTTGAACTCGCGGACCGCTGCGCAGCGCGCGCGGTAATCGGCATCGGCTTCGAGCTTGTCGGCAATCAGGTCGAGGGTATTGTCCTCGACGGTCTGCCCGTACTGCGTCACGTCGCGTTCGCCGATGCCGTAGAAATTCCGGCGGCGTATGTCGAGCGGATCGACGCCCAGCGTTCGCGCGATGTCGTCGATGGCGTATTCGATCGCGACCATGCCCTGGGGGCCGCCAAAGCCTCGAAACGCCGTGTTGGACACGGTGTTGGTCTTGCAGCGATGCGAGACGATCCTCACGTTCTCTAGGAAGTAGGCGTTGTCGCAGTGGAACATCATGCGGTCGTTTACCGGGCCTGAGAGATCGGCCGAGATACCGCAGCGCGACGCAAACGTGAAATCGATGCCCAGGATGCGGCCTGTATCGTCGAAACCGACGTCGTAATCGACCACGAAGTCGTGGCGTTTGCCGGTCATGATCATGTCGGCATCGCGGTCGAGACGCAGCTTGCAGGGACGCCCGGTCTTCACCGCCATCAGCGCGGCGATGCAGGCGATCGTGGCCGCCTGGCTTTCCTTCCCCCCGAACGCGCCGCCCATGCGTCGGCAGATGCACACCACGTCTTTCGCGGCTCGGTTGGTCGCTTTTGCAACGAGATGCTGGACTTCGTCCGGATGCTGCGTGGAGCTGTAAATGAGCAGGCCATCGTCCTCCTGGGGAATGCACATCGCAATGTGGCCTTCGAGGTAGAACTGGTCCTGGCCGCCGATCCTCAAACGCCGCTGCAGCCTGTACGGCGCGGCGCCAATCGCGGCTGGCGCATCGCCTCGCGCCAGCGTCTCGCTCGGCAGCACGAACGAACCTCTCTCGACAGCCGTCAGCGGATCCAGTACGGGCTCGAGTTCCTCGTAATCGATGTTCGCGTTGAGCGCCGCTTTGCGGGCCTGGTCGGCGGACCCGGCGGCGACCGCGAAGATTACCTGCCCGGCATACTCCACCGTATCGGTCGCGAATATCTTCTCGTCGTGCACGATCGGGCCGCAGTTGTTCTCGCCCGCTATGTCCGCCGCCAGGCAGACATCGACTACACCCGCAGCGGCCAGCACGCCTCCCAGGTCGACGGCACGCAGGCGCGCATGTGCCTTGCTGCTCATGCCAACGGCGACGTGCAGGAGATCGCGCGGCTCGGGCAGATCGTCGGTGTACGCCGCCCTGCCGCTAACGTGCAGGTGTGCGCTGTCGTGCGGCAGCGCGTTACCGACCGTCTTCATACGCGCCCGCTCAGCTCTGGCGTCCATAGCCGTACACCGATTCAGTGAGTTCGCCGCGAGTTTCGAGATACAGGCGGCGCAGAAGGTTCCGCCCGGCCTGCAGCCGGTATGCCGCGGAAGCCCGCATGTCCGTGATGGGTTCGAAGTCGCTCGCGAATGCCGCCATCCCCGCGTCAATGGTCGCCTCGGTCCATGGCTGGCCGGTCAGGGCCTGCTCGCAGTGCGTAGCCCGCTTCACCGTCGCGGCGAGACCGCCACAGGCGATGCGTATGGACCTGACGTGATCGTCCTCCAGTTCGAGGCGGTATGCCGCGCATAGTGCCGAGATGTCCTGGTCGAAGCGTTTTGACACCTTGTAGCAGCGCAGCGTCGATCCAGGAGCGGGCAGCGGCAAGCGGACCCTCTCGACGAACTCGCCAGGCCGGAGGTCATTGACGCGGTAATCGTGATAGAAGTCGTCCAGTGCGACTTCGCGCGAGCCTGCCGCAGAGCGAAGCACGAGCGAGGCACCGGCCGCCATCAGCGCCGGCATCGAATCACCGATGGGCGAACCATTGGCGACATTTCCTCCGAGCGTAGCCACATTGCGTATGGGCGGCGACGCGAAACGGCTGAGCATCTCAGCGAGCAATGGGTAGTACTCGAGTATGGCGGGCATGGCGTTGCTGAAGGTTGCCGCGCCGCCGATCTCCAGGTGCGTGTCGCCCCTCAGTATGTCGCCGAGCCCGGCCACTTCGCCCACGTAGATGAGGGTTTCGAGTTCGCGGTGCTGCTTAGTCACCCACAGGCCGATATCCGTGCCACCGGCCAGTATGGTCGCGTCCGGCTGCTTGCCGAGCAGGCCGGCGAGTTCGTCGATCGTGCGTGGCGCGAAGAACGCCTGCCGCCCGTGATGCACTTCGAGAGAACCATCCCGCACGATCGTGCGCAGCCGCTCGACCCGATCGACAGGCCGCCCGCCACCACCGCAGGGCTGGCGCAACCAGTCGCCCTCGGCAGACGGAATTTCATACATCGCGCTCGCGGCCGCGATGATCGGGCGATAACCGGTGCAGCGGCAAAGGTTACCTGCAAGCGCGTCGTCGATATCGCGCCGTGTCGGATCGCTTTGCGATTTGTACAGCGCGAACAGAGACATGACGAAACCGGGCGTGCAGAAGCCGCATTGCGAGCCGTGCTGCTCGACCATCGCCTGCTGCACCGGATGCAGCCCGCCATCGCGGCCGCAGAGGCTCTCGACCGTGATGAGTTCCTTGCCGTCCAGCGTGGGCAGGAACTGGATGCAGGAATTGACGGCTTTCAGGCAAAGGTCGTCGCCTTCACGATCGAGTTCCGCGAGCACGACCGTGCACGCACCGCAGTCGCCCTCGGCACAACCCTCTTTCGTACCGGTACGGTGCAGATCCTCGCGAAGGAACTGCAACACCGTTCGCGTGGGATCGACGTCGTGAAGCTCCACGATCTCGCCATCGAGCACGAAGCGGATGGCCCCCCTCGCCCTGGTATCCCTTGCAAGCCCCGGGTTCACCGAACTCAACTGCCCCGGTACGTCGAATAGCTCCACGGCGACGCCAGCAGTGGAACGTGATAGTGCTCGCCGGACGCAACCGAAAAGCGGATGACGACCGTATCCAGGAAAGCGGGCTCGCCCGTGCCAATGCCGCACGCCGAAAAATACGGGCCGATGTCGAACTCGAGCTCGTAGCAACCGGTCTCCATCGCATCGCCCTCGACGAGCGGCTCGTCGGTGCGGCCGTCGGCATTGGATACGGTGGATGCAACGAGCCTTCGCTCACCCCCTGCTGCAAACAGCCGGATAGCAACGCCGGCCGCGGGGCAACCCAATGCCGTGTTCAGGATGTGTGTCGTCAGCCGTCCCATCGTCACTCCCGCTTGCGCGGCGCGCAGCAGTACCGCCATTATACGATGCCATCAACCGCATATCGGTCGCGAGCAAAAGAAAAGCGCCCCGCCGGAATGCGGGTTTCCCCGTTCTCCCCCGACCGCTTGCCGGCATTTTGAACGTGGAGGAGGAAAGATGAAAAAAGTCGCCCTGGTCATTGCGGTATCGGTCCTGTGCGGCTGCGAAGTGCACGTCGACCAGGCCGCGGAGGTCGAATACCTGCAGGCGCCCGGCACCGAGGACCTGGGCCTGCCGTTCTCGTCGGCCGTACGCGTCGACAACACGCTGTACCTCTCGGGCGCCATTGGCGTCATCCCGGGAACCCTGGATCTCGCCGAGGGCGGAATCCAGGGCGAAACGCGTCAGACCATGGAGAACATCAAGGAGACCCTCGAGACCTTCGGATCGTCGCTGGACAAGGTCGTGAAATGCACGGTGTTCCTCGCCGACATGGCGGAATGGGGCGCGATGAACGAGGTCTACCGGACCTACTTCGATAATCCACCGGCGCGCAGCGCACTCGGCGCCAGCGGGCTGGCGCTGGAGGCCCGGGTCGAGATCGAGTGCATTGCCGTTACCGGCGAAAGTGCAAGCGTCACCAAGGCCGGGACCGGCTAGCTGAAATCGAGTAACGCTAGTCCGCGAGCAACGTGTCGCGCCGCGCGGCCAGCGCCTTGCGACGGCGGTCGTCGAGCAGACCTTCGAATTCCTGCTCTATGACGTCGTCCGTCAGCGCGCTCAGCGCGGCCTTCCAGCCGTTCCCCAACTCGAGGTCCAGAGCCTCGAGGTGCTTCGGCCGGCCCTTGCCGTTACCGAACGCGCGTTCATGGCCAACCAGCATGAGCTGCCAGTCGTCGGTGCCGTAAACAATGTGCCTGGGCGTCCTGCCCTCGTTGTAGATCAGCACGTCGAATACATACATCGCCGACCATTGTTGCGGCAGCGGGCAATTGGCGGAGCCGCCTCGGCCCGCTTCGGAGCGCTGTTGCTCGTTCATTAACATCGGCGGCAGGAACTGCAATGATCCGTCCTTGCGCCCGAGACTTCGCTTCACCGTGACGGGAACCATGTCCAGATCGAGCAGGCGGTCCAGGCGGTAAGCAGCAGCATCGGGGTAGGTCTCCCTGTTTTCACGCTTCACGAACACCGCATCGATACTGCGCTCACCGTCGCTCACGGTAACGATCGTCCGGCCCTGTGCGTCCTCGCGCTCGTTCGAAATCTCGCCGGAAGCGAGCAGCGCCTCGGTCGCAGCTGCGGACAGGAAACCGCCGGGCCTGTTCCCGACCTGCCGCGGGTGCGGTTGCGGAGTGGTGGTCTCGGGGCTGCCCTCGCTGACGACCGACAGGCGGTCGCCTTCGATGATCAGCGCGTGGCCGGTGCCGCCATAGCGTTCGCTGAGCATGCCGGTATCGACCTCGATGATGTCACCGTCGAAGCGTTCGAGGATGCGCCGTCCCTGCGTGGGCGTATGTCCGATTACGACGCGCTTCGCGCCGATCATGTCCAGCGCTGCCTGCAGCCGATCCTCCTCGACCAGGCGGCAACAAGCCACGTTGCCGCGGTACCAGAGTGGGCCGTCCGGCGCGTGCAAATCGGACTCGTGGAGCTTGCGTGTTTCGGCGACGATGCCCATCAGCGTCGCTTCGGCATCGACCGTCGGCATGAACGTCTGCAGGATGCGTGAATGCTGGTAGAAGTTGTCCATGGGGGTGAGCGCACCGGCCTCGTACAGCGACTCGAGATTCTCGACATAGCGCTCCAGTTCGTCGGCCAGCATGCCGTTGACGCCCTCCAGACCAATGTCGGCAATCATCGGCGACAGACCACCGTGAACGAACGCGGTGCCGTTGACGACGACGACGACGGGCTTCGACAGCAGCCACTCGCCGTACCTGCCATCTGCTTCGAATGCACGCCTGTGGGCGAAGAAGCCCGGGGGATACCGCTCGTCGAATTCCTGGCGGAGATCGTTACTGATGTCGCCGCCCGCGCCTTTGCCTCTTCCATACTCGGCAAGCCATCGCTCGCGCTCTTCGACGGTCTCCTCTTCGGCGAACGCCTCGAATTCCGCCCTCGCAACGTAACGCAGGTCACCCACGAGGTTCATCGCCTCGTGATTACCGATCAGCACGTGCACCATGCCGCCAGCGTCTTCTGCTTCCTGCTCCAGGCGCATGAGCAGATCCATCGCGTCCCGGGAATCCGGGCCGCGGTCGAGGATATCGCCGACGATGACGAGGTGGGTAGCATCGCCTGACCAGCCGAGTTCCGTGTCCAGGACGCCCGCGTTCTGCAGCGTAGCGACCATCGCTTCGTAGGCGCCGTGGATGTCGGAAACGGCCACGATGCGCTCGACACCGCTGTACTGCCACTGGCTTGCGGCCGTCGGTAGAGGCAGCGAGCATGCGAGGAAAACCGCGATCAATCGGGTCAGGAGTGGAGACATCTTTTCAGCCGGGCGAATCCAGACACCAGTGTAGTTACATGCAGACCGTGCGGCAATTTGCTGCTCTTGCCGACCCTCGCGATCGACGCACCCGTGCTAGACTTTCGCCAGAACGGCGCTTGCCGGATGGGGGGATCCGATGCTGGACTGTCGCAAGCTGTTGATTGCCATCGCCTTGCTGCTCGCGACCCCGATCGCGTTTGCGCTGGAGACGGGCGAGCCCGATCGGCTGTTCAAGGACAACGCCGTCATCGAAATAACGATCACCGCACCCATGAATCCGCTGCTCGGGCGCCGGCCCGACGAGGAATACCTGCCGGGCACCCTGTCTTACGCCGAGGCCGACGGCAGCGTTGTCGAATTCGACATCGGCATCCGCACCCGCGGTAATTACCGCCGCCAACCGCGAGTTTGCCCGTTCCCTCCACTTCGCATCAACGTCAAGAAATCACAGGCTCGGGACACGCTGTTTCACAAGCAGGACAAGCTCAAGCTGGTGGCGCACTGCCGCGACAATTCCGAGCGTTACGAACAGAACGTCATCAAGGAATACCTCGCCTACCGCTTCCTCAATATGCTGACGGACGTCAGCTACCGCGTCAGGCTGGCCCGGGTAACCTATATCGACAGCGAACAGAAAGACGAGGACCGCGTCCGGTATGGTTTCTTCATCGAGCACAAGAAGCGCCTTTCCAGCAGACTGGGCCTGCCCGATATTTCGACCAGCGGAATCAAGGTGGCCGACCTTGAGGGTACCTACTCGGACCTGACATCACTGTTCCAGTTCATGATAGGGAACACGGACTTCTCGCCGATCGCGGGCGCCGAGGGAGAGGACTGCTGCCACAACTCGACACTGTTCGGCAACGAGGGCGGGCCTGTCTACGCGATACCTTACGATTTCGACATGTCGGGACTGGTCGACGCACCCTACGCCGAGCCCAATCCCCGTTTCAGGATCAAGCGCGTAACGCAGCGCCTTTACCGCGGACGCTGCGCCTATAACGATAACCTCGAGGCGTCCCTGAAGCTGTTCCAGGACAACCGCGAAGCCATCTATGAAGTCATCGACCAGCAGGAGCAGCTGCAGGACTCGACCCGCAAAAAGGTACGGAAGTTCGTAGACCGTTTCTTCGACGTGATCGATAACCCGAAGAAAGTGCATCGTGAGATCTCTTCGCAATGCATCTGATCAGATCGCGCCGATCGGGGTCTCCAGCCAGTCGACGACGATTTTCGAAACCCTCGGGTGGATGAAATAACCGAGCGAGCAATGGGGGTTGGACTTGCCGTAGCGCAGCGCATGGTTGTAGATGCGGTAGTCGTTGATTGAACTGATGACGTGCTCTTTCATCATCGCTTTCAGGTCGTTGGCCACCGTCTTGTCATGACAATAATAATCGTCTTCGGCCGAAACGTTCTCCCAGGTGATGATATTCGTGGGGAAGCGCTCTTTGGAGCGTCGCTTCGCACCGAGCAGGCGCCGGCGCACCATGTCGTCGCTGATCGGTGAGCCCAGCGTAACGAACACCTCGATCTTCGAGGTACTGAACTCATCGCGGTAACTTTCGCCGTGGGATAGCTGCCACAGGACGTCATAGGCGACCGCGCAGCCCGTACCGTGACTCATTAGCATCACCTTGTCACCGCGGCGTAGCAGCTCCATCAGCTTGCTGCGGACCCGCTCGCGCACCCCCTTGGTGAACTCCGTGTTGCCGCTCAGGTACAGCGCGAAGTCCTTTGCGACCATCGAGACGAGCACGGTCGTAAGGCCCAGGATCCCGAACACGGGCGATGCCACGTCCGCGATAGCCTCGGGTATGGCGGACTTGCCGCGCAGCTTGTCGTATTGAGCAAGACCGAATTTCTTGCGCTGCGGGATCTTCCTCAGGCTCTCGAGCGCATTGCGGCGATCACCAATGTCGAGTTGCTCATCGTAGTGGCGGCCTTTCGAACTCAGGTACTCGTTGCCCAGATCACCGTAGTACGCGAGTTGGATGCCGACCCCATCGAACGCCTCGACATGATCGGGAAAGTCGCGCTGCACACCCTCACGCAACGCCGTGGATGCCTCGTCCAGGTAAACCTGGTCGGGCGGCTTGAAGTCGCCGCCGTGCACAATGAGTATGCTACGCTGCGCGCTTTTGTTCTCTGCTTTCATCTTGAGCTCGCGGCCGTACCCGGGCGGCTAGTATTCGTCTTCTTCTATATTCCGTCGTGTCAGCATCGTCAGGAACGAGCCGGACATCGACTTGCCGTACTCGAGCTTCCAGATCACCAGTGTCGCCATGACGAACGCGAACGAGATGACGACCGATATGGCCACGGCGCCGATGCCGGAACCCAGCCCAATACCGATCGCGACGAAGATATACATCGCATCCGACGGCAATGCCAGCGAAAAGCGAAACCGGACCGCGGCAACGACGCCGGCCAGGCTGAATGCTAGCGCGATACTGTTGACGACGATCATTGCGATGCCGGTGACGACGATCGGTAATATCACGATCGTCTGGAGGAACGACTGGTCCAGCTTGCGCGCGCGACTCGTGATGAAATAGACCCAGGAGACGGGCACGACGGCGATGATCGAACCAATGATCGCGAAGAACAGCTTGATCGGCCCGCTCGGGGCGAGAATCGTTCGTTCGGCGCGCGAGTAGACCGGCTCGAACGTATCGTAGCTGGCGTCGGCCAGTTCGCTGATACCGCCGACCGGGAAATACTCCGCCAGACCGGGAAAACGGCTCAGCACGACCCAGGTGAGGCCAATCCAGAAAATGTAGTAGGAGAAGATAAGCGTTATGGGTATCAGAAGACCCGCCGATCGTCTCATTGTGTTCTCCGTCCCCCGGGCACCGACAAGATACCCTGACAGTGCGCAGGACGCCACACGTTACGGAGGCAAGCCCGGGCTCACGATGGTAGGCTATGCGCCGCACTCACCCAGGAGAGCCCGTTAAATGACCGACGATGTCCAGCTTCTCGGCATCAGCAACGCGATTGTCGACGTGCTGGCGCACGTCGACCATGAGCTCATCGAAAGGATCGGTATCGTCCCAGGATCGATGAACCTGATCGACGAACGGCGCGCGCACGAGATATACGAGATGATGGGCCCGGCCACCGAAATGTCCGGCGGCTCCGTCGCTAACACTATCGCCGGATTCGCGAATCTCGGTGGGCGCGCCGCATACATCGGCCGCGTCAGGGACGACCAGCTCGGCGAGATCTTCAATCACGACATGCGCTCGCTGGGCGTCGACATACGGCTCACACCCTCGCCGGATGGCGTTCCGACGGCGCGCAGCCACATCATGATCACGGCGGACGGTCAGCGGACCATGAACACCTATCTCGGTGCCTGCACGAAACTGGGTGTCTCGGATGTCACGCCCGAGACCTTCGGCAAACCGAAGGCCGTGTTGATCGAAGGCTACGTGTGGGACATCGCGGAAGGGCCGGCACTCGCGAAAACAGCCATGGAGCTTGCCCGGAAAACGCGCAGCACGGTCGCGCTGTCGCTGTCCGATTCCTTTTGCGTCGAGCGGCACAAAGCGTCTTTCGCGGAAGCGATCCGCGAAGGCGTGCAGATCGTCATTGCCGACGAGGACGAGATCAACGCACTGATGGGGACGTCCGATTTCGATGACACCCTGGAATCCATCCGCAACCACGACAATCTTTTCGTGATGACGCGCTCCGCGAGGGGCTCGGTAATCGTCCACCGCGGCGAGCAGCATGTTCAGGAAGCGACACCAGTCGAGAAGGTCATCGACACGACCGGCGCCGGAGACGCTTTTTGCGCGGGCTTCCTATACGGCTGGGTGCACGACAAGTCGCTCGCCGAGTGCGCCCGCGCAGGCACGCTGTGCGCGACTGCGGTGATCCAGCAGGTCGGCGCGCGTATCGAAAAAGGCGTGATGGACTAGCGCTTGCCAACGGGCGCTAGCGGCCGATCGGGTGCCAGGTGGTTTTGACTTCCTGGGTATCCCGTATCAGGTACGGGTGCTGCGACGCCTCGCTGGTCCAGTCGATGTCGCCGCGCGCGACGACCCGTTTGATGTTGTCCGACGCCAGCTCCTGGATCGTCCGCGCTGCGTCACTGGCTTTATCGCAGAAGACGATCGCGTTGACGTCCATGTGGGACGCGAAGTGCTCGGTCAGTTCGGATCGCAGGCCCGTGAGTATGTTGACCACACCGGCAGGCACGTCCGAGGCGTGCAGGACCTCGGCGAAGCTCACAGCAGAGAGGGGCATCGACTCGGAAGCAAGCACGACACAGGCATTGCCACCTACGATTGCGGGCGCCACGTTCGATACGAGGCCCAGGAGACCGCTGTCGTCGGGCGCTATGATCGACACGACGCCGGTCGGCTCGAGTACCGAGAAATTGAAGTGTGACGACGCTACGGGATTCACGGCGCTGAACACCTGCTGGTACTTATCGGCCCAGCCTGCAAAGTAGATCAACCTGTCGATTGACGTGTCGACCTCTGTTCTGGCCGCGCGTTGTTCCGTTCCCTGGTGCCGCAACTCGGCGATGAACTGCTCGCGGCGGCCCTCCAGCATCTCGGCGATGCGATACAGAATCTGTCCGCGCAGGTAGGCGCTGCTGCCGGCCCAGCCCGGCTGTGCCTTGCGCGCTGCCACCGTCGCATTGCGAAAATCCTTGCGGCTGCCGCGGCAGACGTTGGCGATCACCCTGCCCTTCTTGTCCTCGAGCGAGAAATAACGCCCGGATTCCGTGCGCGGGAACTTGCCGTCTATGTAGATCTTGTAGGTCTTTGCAACCGGCACGCGCTGATTACTGCCGTCGGCCTTCGTCGTCATGATCCTGCCTCCAGGCGCAGGTAGGCATCGAGGCCGTGCAAGCCGCCCTCGCGACCGACGCCGGACTCCTTGTAGCCGCCGAAAGGCGACGTCGGATCGAACTTGTTGAAGGTGTTCGCCCACACGACGCCGGCGCGCACGCTCTGCGTCATCTTGAAGATCTTCGCCCCCTTGTCCGTCCATACACCGCCGGACAGGCCATACGGCGTGTTGTTCGCCTTCGACACGGCCTCGTCGAAAGTCCTGAAGGTCTGGATGGCGAGCACCGGCCCGAAAATCTCCTCCTGGACGACGCGATTCGATTGCGATACGCCGGTGAAAATCGTCGGCCGGCACCAGTAGCCCCTGTCGGGCACGGGGCAGGAACTCTGGTACATGTCGCCGCCTTCGTGCTTGCCGATCTCGAGATACGATTCGATCTTCTCCAGTTGCGCCTTCGAATTGATGGCGCCGATGTCCGTGTTCTTATCAAGCGGGTCACCGACGATCAGCGTCTCCATGCGGTCTTTGAGTTTGTGGATGACCTGCTCCGCCACCGACTCCTGCACGAACAGTCGCGAGCCAGCACAACAGACATGGCCCTGGTTGAAGAAGATGCCATTGACGATGCCTTCGACGGCTTCGTCGATGGCCGCGTCGGCGAAGATGATATTGGCCGCCTTGCCCCCGAGTTCCAGCGTGTACTTCTTCTCGCTGCCCGCGAGTGCCTTCATGATGATGCGGCCCACCTCCGTCGAGCCGGTGAACGCAATCTTGTCGACACCCGGATGCGAGACGATGCGCGCTCCGGTGTCGCCGGCGCCCGTGACGACGTTGACGACGCCTTCCGGGACACCTGCATCCGCAATGACCTCGGCGAGCTTCATGGCCGTCAGCGGTGTCGTCTCCGCCGGCTTCAGCACGACCGTGTTGCCGCAGGCCAGCGCGGGCGCGACCTTCCAGGCCGCCATCAGCAGCGGGAAATTCCATGGGATGATCTGCCCGGCGACCCCCATGGCCCGGGTCTCGCGCCCCGGGAAGGCATATTCGAGCTTATCGGCCCACCCTGCGTAGTAGAAGAAGTGCGCCGCCGCGAGCGGTACGTCCACGTCGCGTGCCTCGCGGATCGGCTTGCCGCCGTCCAGCGATTCGATCGCCGCGAACTCCCGGGCGCGCTCCTGGATGATGCGCGCGATGCGATAGATGTACTTGCCGCGGTCGGCAGGCTTCATCCGCGACCATGGGCCATTGTACGCCTTGCGCGCCGCTTTCACGGCCTTGTCGACGTCGGCCTGGCTGGCCAGCGCGACCCGGGAGAGACGTTGCTCGGTGGCCGGGTTCACTGTGTCGAAGTACTTGCCGGACGCGGGTTTAATGAAGTCACCGCCGATGAAGAGTTCGTACTTCTTCGCGACCTTAATGTGATCCGTGCTTTCCGGCGCCGGCGAGTATTCCCAGCCGCCGTCGAACGCGAGTTTGTTTTCGGGTGTCGCCATTGTCACCAACCTGTAGGAGCGCAGTTATTACCTGTAGGAGCGCGCCTTGGCGCGCGACTCCTCAATCCTTCGAAAAATAATCCGCCGACTGGTACACGCCCGTCTGCTGCTTCACGATCTGCATCAACACGTCGTTGGCGAGTGAACTCGCGCCGAACCGGAACCAATCAGGAGTCATCCAGGCGTTGCCCAGGGTCTCGCGCAGCATCACGAGATAATGAACTGCGAGCTTCGCGCTGGAAATGCCGCCGGCGGGCTTCATGCCGACCATGCGGCCGGTGTCGTAGAAATAGTCGCGGATCGCCTGCAGCATTACGAGCGTCACCTGCATCGTCGCCGCAGGCTGGATCTTGCCGGTCGAGGTCTTGATGAAATCCGCGCCCGCATGCATGGCCAGCACGCTCGCGCGCCGCACGCGGTCGAGCGTGCCGAGTTCCCCGGTCTCGAGTATGACCTTGAGATGCGCATCGCCGCAGGCCTCTTTGACAGTGGCGATCTCGTCGAAGACGAAGCGATAATCGCCTGCGAGGAACGCGCCTCGGGAGATCACCATGTCGATCTCGTCCGCGCCCGCCTCGACGGCCATGCGCGTGTCCTCCAGTTTCACGCTGAGTGGCGCCTGCCCGCTCGGGAACGCCGTCGCGACCGAGGCGATGTGGATGCCGCGGCCCTCGAGCGCCTTGCGCGCGACGCCGACCATCGTGGGATAGACGCACACGGCCGCGACATGCGGCAGCCCGGGCACCGCGTCGTGCAGGTGCATCGCCTTCTGGCACAACTGCCTGACCTTGCCGGGCGTGTCCTGGCCCTCTAGCGTCGTCAGGTCGATCATCGACAACACCATCCTGAGTGCCTCGACCTTGGATTCCTTCTTGATCGAGCGGCTCTGGAACCGGGCGACGCGCTCGTTCACGCCGACCTCGTCGACGCGCGGCACGCGGTCCAGGTCGGGCAGATTTCTCGTCGTGTCGACAGCGGCGAGGCTCATCCTAAGTACTCCCCGGTCGCGGTTTCGAGCGCGACCTTGATCATCTCGTCGAACGTGGTCGCGCGATCCTCTACAGACAAGGCGTTACCCGACGGGATGTCGTCACTCACCGTGCAGATCGCCAGTGCCTCGGCACCGTGTTCGGCCGCAATCGGGTAGATGCCGGCGGCCTCCATCTCGATACCGTAGACATTGTACTTCGCCATGGTTTCGAACATGTCCGGGTCCGGCGTGTAAAAAAGATCGGCGGAGAAGATATTGCCGACGTGGTAGCGCACCCGGTGCGCCTCGGCCACAGCGACGGCCTTGCGCACCAGGTCGAATGTCGCGAGCGCCGCGTAGTCGTAACCTCCGAAACGCATCCGGTTGACTGCCGAATCCGTCGACGCGCCCTGCGCGATGATCAGGTCCCGCAGTCGGACGTCGGGGTGCGACGTACCGCAGCTGCCGACGCGTATAAGTCGTTTCACGCCGTAGTCGACGATGAGCTCGGTACAATAGATCGACGCCGACGGAATCCCCATGCCGTGCGCCATGACGGACACCGGGTTGCCCCGGTACTCGCCAGTGAACCCCCACATGTTGCGGACGTCCGTAACGCGGCGAGGATTGTCGAAATAGGTCTCCGCAATGTACTGTGCCCGCAACGGGTCGCCCGGCATCAGCACCGTATCGGCGAAGTCGCCAGGCGCCGCATTCATGTGTTTGGTGGCCATGGATTATTCTTTGCGTTGTCAGACCCGAAACAATACCGCGAACCTTGATTGACTACCAACGACACCCGCTCCCCGTCCAAATCTTGCTGCCGCTGGCATGCATGGCGCTCGGCCTCTGTGCCTGTTCCTCGCCGGCCGATGGATCATTCGAGCCAACGGCCTCCCGCTCTCGGCTGATCGTCGCCGGCCAGCTGGAATCCGACGAACTCGTCGAGGCCAGCGGCCTGGCACGTTCGCAGCGTAGCCCGGACCTGTTGTGGTCCATGAACGACGGCGGCTCGAAAGCCCGCCTGTACGCGATCGATGCGTCCGGCTTCCATCGCGGCCGTATCAAGCTTGACGACGTCAAGAATCGCGACTGGGAGGATCTCTCGTCGTTCACCGTCGACGGTACCCCGTACCTGCTCATCGCGGATACGGGAGACAACGATGCCAAACGAAACGCGGTGTCGTTGCACGTCGTGCTCGAACCGGACCTCGCCGACGACGACAAGATCAAGGCCAATCCGGCCTGGAGCATCGACTTCCGCTACCCTGACGGACCGCGCGACGTGGAAGCCGTTTCGGTCGATCCGACAGGTAGCCACGTCCTGCTGTTGAGTAAACGCGAATGGCCGCCCGTGCTGTACCAGGTGCCGCTGTTTCCGTCCTCGGACGGCGCGGTCGTGGCGAAGCGTCTCGGCCCCATCGAAAGTCTTCCCGCGCCGACCCGGCAGGACCTCGAGCATTCCGTATTCACGAAAGAGTGGCACTGGCAACCGACAGCCATGGATCTGTCGCCCGATGGCCGCCTCGCGGTAATTCTCACCTATCGAGGCGTCTACCTGTATCAACTCGATCCCGGCCGCAGCCTTTACGAGTCGCTCTCCGGACAAGCCTACGGTTTCGGCCTCGGCAATTTTCGCGAGGCCGAGTCCGTCGCGTTCAGCGCGGACGGCAACGCGATCTTCGTAACGCTGGAGGGGCGTCACGCGCCGCTGCTGCGCATCGACATCACTGGAGCCCTTCCCGAATGAACACGATGGTATCGATCCCGAAGCTGCTGCCGGCCATACTCGGTCTGGCAGCGTTCGCCGCCTGCAATCACAATGCCACCGGCACCGACACTGCGACGCCGGATTTCGGTAGCGATGCCTCGGTGACCATCATGGCGTTCAACGTCGAGAACCTCTTCGACAATGCCGACGATCCCGGCAAGGAAGACCGAACCTACCTCGCGCTGGCGGACAAACAGACCGACGAGCACAAGGCCGCGTGTGCCGGCATCGAGGTGGACCGCTGGCGTGAGCAATGCCTCGACTGGGATTGGACCGACGCCATCATCGACAAGAAGCTCCGGGTCGTCGCGAGCGTGATCCTGCAGATCGGGAACGGCCGCGGACCGGATATCGTCGCGCTGCAGGAAGTGGAGAACATCGGCATCCTGGAACGCCTGCGCATGGAGTACCTCACAGACGCCAGCTACGGACCCGGTATCCTTATCGAAGGTGACGACCGGCGCGGCATCGACGTCGCCTTCCTGACGCGGCTGGAACTCGCCGAGCCACCGAAGCTGCACCGCATCGATTTCACCGGCGCCGGCGAAGACCGGGTCTACGACACCCGCGGCATCCTCGAGGCGACCTTCGTGCGCCCCGACGGTACCCTGCTCACCGGCTACTCCGTGCATTTTCCGGCACCGTTTCACCCGACTGAGATGCGTGAAGCCGCTTACCGGGCCCTGAACGGCCTCCGCGCGGAGTTGCCGTTGGACCGGGACGCGTTCGCCGCCGGTGATTTCAATACGACCGTGATTGAAGACCGCGAGAAGGACATGCTGGCGCGCTTTGCCCGCCCGTATTGGACCGTTACGCACGAGGTGGGTTGTGACGGCTGCAAGGGCACTTCGTACTACGCGCCCCGCGACGACTGGTCGTTTCTGGACATGATCCTGTGGTCGCCCGCAACGGATCGTGGCGAAAATGCAACATGGGAGTTGCGCGCAGATTCGGTCCGGATTGCCAATGCGGCACCGAGCCAGGCGCGTCCCGACGGCACGCCCTGGCGCTTCGAGATGCCGACAGGCCGCGGCGTCTCGGATCACTGGCCGCTGGTCGTCACGATTGAAACCAAGTAGAAACAATCTCTTGTAACGTTATCGTAACGCGATTTCGACCCGCCGTTTTTGGCGGCCGCCGGAATTCTTCCGACTGTTCGGTTTTTCCGTGTAAGCCCTTTATTGAATAAGCATTTTTGCCGGAGTAGATTACTCCGAAACAACCGGCAGGAAGCGGTCGGGAGTAGTTGTCCCGGCCCCGATCCCGCCATCGCATCGACGAAATAAAACGGTCATGTTCGTGGCCTATTATCTCGACCTTTGTCCAAACCCTCGGGGAATAACAATGTCAAGCAAGCGAACGATCCTCGGCGTGCCGCTCAACTGGCGTCGAAAACTGACGCGATTTGCGGCCATAGCCTCTCTGCTCATTACCCTTCCTGTTGCAGGATTCGCACAGGAAACGACCTCCGCTATCCGCGGCAAGGTCCTCGACCCGTCCGGCAACCCAGTCGCCGACGCTTCGATCATCGTCGAGGACACGCGCAGTGGCGCGACGCGCACCGCCACGTCCGGTGCCGACGGTACGTTTTTCGCAACGCGCCTGCTTCCTGGTGGTCCGTACAAGGTCACGGTCAATGGCGTGAAGACCATCGATGTTCCGCTTATCAGCGTCGGCGATACCTACAACCTGACCGTCAACTTGCAAACCGAGGCCGAGATCGAGGAAGTCGTGACCATCGGCCAGACCGCCGACATTGTCGAGGTTGCAGCGGGTCCGTCAGCGACGTTCTCACTGGGCGACATCGAGAATGCCGTCTCGTTCAGCCGCGATATCTCCGACGTCTACGGCATCGATCCGCGCATGATGATCGACAACGACGAGGACGGCTTCGGCGTCAACTGCGCAGGCAAGCACCCGCGCTTCAATAACGTCACGCTGGACGGCGTCAGCCAGACCGACCGTTTCGGCCTGAACGAGAACGGTTACTCGACAGCCGTCGGCATGCCGTTCCCGTACGACGCGATCGAGCAGATCGCCGTGGAACTGGCTCCCTTCGACGTGACATACGGCGGTTTCTCAGCCTGTAACATCAACTCGGTTACGAAATCCGGTACGAACGAATGGGAAGGCAAAGTCTTCTACGAGTACTCGGACAACAACTTCCGCGGCGACACGATTGCCAATGACGATCGCGACTTCTCCCGCGAGTCCTACGACAAGAACAACTATGGTTTCAACGTCGGCGGT
>JBFFEB010000050.1:0-25403 GCA_041559075.1 Woeseiaceae bacterium
GCCGGCACCTTCAACTCGATGACGTTGATGCGGTAGTACAGGTCCTCCCGGAATTCGCCCTTCGGCACCATGTCCGAAAGCGAGCGATGTGTCGCGGAGAGTATCCTCGCGTTCGCCGGCTCTTCCTTCGACGAACCCACTGGCCGTACCGTCTTCTCCTGGATGACCCGGAGGAGCTTGACCTGCATCGCAAGGGGCAGGTCAGCGATCTCGTCGAGGAACAGGGTGCCACCGTCGGCGCTCTGCACCAGCCCGGCCTTATCGGCGACGGCGCCCGTGAAACTGCCCTTGCGGTGGCCGAAGAACTCGCTCTCCATGAGCTCCGCCGGAATAGCGCCGCAGTTCACCGGCACGAAGGGCCCCTCGGAGCGCGGCCCCGACTCGTGGATCAGCCGCGCAACGAGTTCCTTGCCGGTGCCCGACTCGCCGGATATGTGCACCGGGGCCTGCGAGCGTGCGACCTTGTCGATCATGGCACGAAGCTCGCGCATCGGCGGGGAGTTCCCGAGAAGCTTCGATTGCTCGCCGATGTGCTCTCCGTCCACCTTGAGCGCGTGTTCGACGATGTTCCTCAGATGATTCAGATCCAGTGGCTTCGAAATGAAGTCGAAGGCGCCGAGCTTCAGGGCCTGTACCGCGGTTTCGATGTTGCCGTGCGCGGTTATTACCGCCACCGGCACGTTCGGGGCATGTACCTGCATCCACTCGACGAGTTCCAGGCCGTCGCCGTCCGGCAGCCGCATGTCGGTGAGGCACAGGTCGAAGTGCTGCGAGCCGAGCAGGTTCTTGGCGCCGCCGACGTCGCCGGCGGATTCCGTGTCGATCTTCATGCGACCGAGCGTCAGCGAGAGCAGTTCGCAGATATCGGGTTCGTCGTCGATGACGAGTGCGCGCGGCTGGCCCATGGTCAATCCTGCTTGTCCCAGCGGTCCGGATCGGAAAACACGATACGAAAGATACTGCCGCCACCGTCGCGGTCAAGGTACAGCAGTGTAGCGCGGTTCAATTCGCACAGTTCACGCGAGATGTACAGCCCGAGCCCGGTGCCTCCCGATCGTGCGGTGAAGAACGGTTCGAATATATGCTCCGCGTTTGCCGCGTTGACGCCGTGACCGTGGTCGCGCACCTCGAGGTACGGCCGCCCCCGGGCTTCCACGTGGCCTGCGTATAGCTCGATCAGGATGCCGCCGGTCTCCGATGCATATTTCATCGCGTTGTCGCAGAGGTTCCACAACACCTGCCGCAGGTGGCTCTTGTCCATGCGCACTTCGAGGTCGTCGGGCACGTCTTGGATGGCGAGTTCGCCTTCCTGGAGCTCCAGCGTGCGCGTGAATTCGCGCGCGAAGTCTTCCAGCCAGGGCCTGATCAGGAAGCGCTCGGGGGCGCCGGATTCTCTCCGCGACAGCTGCAGCACGTTGTCGATGATGTGGCTGACCCGGCCGGAATGCGTCTGGATGATGTCGGTTAGCCGCTTGTCGTCTTCCGTGAGGTGCTCCGTTTCGGCGAGCAACTGTGCTGCGTGGCTCATGGCGCCCACCGGGTTGCGGATTTCGTGCGCAATACTGGCACTCAGCCGCCCGAGTGACGCCAGCTTCGACTGCTGCACCCGCGCATTGAGGATGCTGGCGTCCTCCAGGAAGACCAGCAGCGGACCATCGCGATGACCTCCCTTGCCGAGCGGCGCCAGGTGCGCGTTGATGCGCGCACTGTTGCCCTCGTTCACCAACGTGAACTCGGGGTGCGAGGACAGCGCCTGGTCGCCGCGCCAGCGGCTGACGTAGTCGGCCAGCGGCTGCGACGCCTCCCGCAGCGGCCGGTCGCGGAGCAATTCCGTCGAGCCTAGCAGTCTCGCCGCCGACGCGTTGCTGAGCCGTATCCGGTTGCCGCCGTCCACGACGACGATGCTCTCGCGCAGGTGTTGCACGATGTACTCGTTGAGTTCGGACAGGTTCTGCAGGTCCACGCCGCGCTGGCGCGCGAGTGCCTCACTCTCCTGTATACGCCGTGCGAGCGGTCGCACGGCGAGCGACATCGAGAAGATGATCGCCGACAGAACGCCCGCGGCCGGGTAATTGACGGCTTCCGCGGACCCCGTGAACTGCGAGAAGACCTGCTCGCCGAGGATGCCGAACGTCGCCATAGCGCCCACGATTGCCGGTAGCTGTCCCGGTAGCACGAGGCTGCCCGCACCTGCGAATACGATGAGTAGGCCCCCGAGGCCGCTGCTGATGCCGCCGCTCGTGTGCATTAGCGTGACCACCAGGAAGACGTCGACGAGAACCTGTGTCGCGGCCTGTAGGCTGGCCCCGGCCCAGCGCTGTCGCAGCGAGGCCGCGAAAACAATGGCCAGCAGCAGGTAGACCGTGGCCGATACGGTAAACGGTATCGGGTGGCTGTCGCCGAATATGCGAGGCTCGCCGCCGAGGAAGAACAGGCCCAGCAGCAGCGCCGCCACGAACAGGCGGAAGACGTTGAGCGTGATCAATACGCGCCAGGAGAGATCGGGTTCTTCTACGGCCTTCTGCAACAAGCCGTCGCGGCTCGCGCGTTCCGTCTGTTTCCCGATGCTCTCGGTGCCGGCCTGGTTCATGCGCGGATTATCGCGGATTTCCACCCTTATTGCCTTGCACAGGTCACGTTGCTTTGCGTCCGACGCCGGATTACTACAGAATACGCCGGCCTGTTAAAACAACAACATCGACAATCCTATGAACCTTCACGAATACCAATCCAAGCGTTTGTTTTCGGACTATGGCATTCCCGTGCCGCGTGGCATCCCGGCCGAGACGGCCGACGCCGCGGTCTCGGCGGCGGAAGAACTCGGCGGTGAACTTTGGGTCGTCAAGGCCCAGGTGCATGCTGGCGGACGTGGCAAGGCGGGTGGTGTCAAGCTCGCGCGCAGCAGCGACGAGGTGCGTGAGTACGCGCAGAGCATGCTCGGTACGCAGCTCGTCACCCACCAGTCCGGACCCGAAGGGTTGCCTGTCAACGTCGTCTACGTCGAGGAGGGTTCCGACATCGATCGCGAGCTCTACCTGTCGATGCTCGTGGACCGCGAGGCAAGCCGCGTGGCATTCATCGCCTCAGCGGCAGGCGGCATGGACATCGAGCAGGTTGCGGCAGAGACACCGGAGAAGATCTTTACGGTTGCTATCGCGCCGGACGCCGGCCTGCAGGACTACCAGGCTCGCCAGCTCGGGTTCGGGCTCGGCCTCGACAAGAAACAGATGCGGCAGTTCGGAAACCTGGTCAAGCGGCTTTATGCCCTTTACCAGGAATGCGATGCCAGCCTGGTCGAGATCAACCCGCTGATCACGACGGCTGCCGGTGACGTCATTGCACTCGATGCCAAGATCAACATCGAGGGCAATGCGCTCTACCGCCAGCCCGAGCTCGTGAAGATGCGGGACCTTTCGCAGGAAGACGAGCGCGAGCGCGAAGCGGCCGAGCATGATCTCAATTACGTGTCGCTGGACGGCAATATCGCCTGCATGGTGAACGGCGCCGGGCTGGCCATGGCGACGATGGATATTATCAAGCTCCATGGCGGTACGCCGGCGAACTTCCTCGATGTCGGCGGCGGCGCGACCAGCGAGCGGGTGACGGAGGCGTTCAAGCTCATCCTGTCGAACGCAAGTGTTGCAGCGATACTCGTGAATATCTTCGGCGGTATCGTACGCTGTGACCTGATCGCGCAGGGCATCGTCGACGCCGTCAAGGGCGTTGGCGTCGAGGTACCGGTCGTCGTGCGCCTCGAAGGCACAAACGTCGAGAAGGGCCGGGAGCTGCTCAAGGCGAGCGGCCTCGACATTATTACGGCAAGCGACCTCGCGGATGCGGCCCACAAGGCCGTGGCCGCAGCGGGCTGACGGAACGAACAAATGAGCATTCTGGTCAACAAAGACAGCAAGATCATCTGCCAGGGCATCACCGGCAACCAGGGGCAGTTTCATACGGAGCAGTGCATCGCCTACGGCACCCAGGTCGTCGGCGGCGTGACGCCGGGCCGGGGCGGCGAGGAAAGCCTCGGCGTGCCCGTCTTCAACACCATGCGGGAAGCCGTCGCCGAAACCGGCGCGGACGTCAGCATGATCTACGTGCCGGCGCCGTTCGCGGCCGACGCGATTCTGGAAGCCGCCGATTCGGGCGTGAAGCTGGTCGTGTGCATTACCGAGGGAATCCCGGTTCTGGATATGGTCAAGGTCAAGTCGGCGATGCGCGATTACGACTGCCGGCTGATCGGCCCGAATTGCCCCGGCATCATCACGCCGGAGGAATGCAAGATCGGCATCATGCCGGGCTTCATCCACAAGAAAGGGCGTATCGGCATCGTTTCGCGTTCTGGCACACTCACCTACGAAGCCGTGTACCAGACTACCCAGAACGGCCTGGGGCAGAGCACCTGCATCGGTATAGGTGGCGACCCCGTGCGCGGCATGAATTTCATCGACTGCCTGGAACTCTTCGAGGCGGACCCGGAAACGGACGGTGTCCTGATGGTCGGCGAGATCGGCGGCTCGGACGAGGAAGCGGCGGCCGAATTCATCAAGGCGAACGTCACCAAGCCGGTCGTCGCGTACATCGCGGGCGTGACCGCGCCCCCCGGTAAGCGCATGGGGCACGCCGGCGCGATCATTGCCGGTGGCAAAGGTACCGCGGACGCCAAATTTGAGGCACTCGACGAGGCTGGCGTGACGACGGTTCGGTCACCCGCCGATCTGGGCGGCAGGATGCAGGAGATTCTTGGCGGCTAGTACTGCTCGAGGGCAGGGATGAACAATTCGGTCACTGTCGCGCTTGCGCAGCTCGATCTCGTCGTCGGTGACGTGAAGGGCAATACCGAGCGCATCCTGGAGACGGCCGTCAGGGCCCGCGATGAACTGCAGGCCGACCTCGTTGTGTTTCCCGAGCTCAGTATCTGCGGATACCCACCCGAAGATCTGCTGTTTCACGTCGGACTGCGGCACGCGGTCGAGCGTTCGCTCGAGGAGATCCGCTCCGGCGTCAAGGGCATCGCGGTGCTTGTCGGGTTCCCCGAGTACCAGGGTGAGGAGATCTTCAATAGCTGCGCCGTGATAGCCGATGGTGAATACCTGTGTCACTACCGCAAACGGTGCCTGCCCAACTATGCGGTATTCGACGAGGAGCGCTACTTCACGGCTGGCAAGTCGCCGTCTGTCTTCAAGCTGAACGGCATCCGCATTGGCCTGAATATCTGCGAGGACATCTGGCGCCAGGCGCCCGTCTCGTCGAGCAGGGCCGCCGGCGCCGAAGTCATCATCGCGGTCAACGGTTCCCCTTACCAGACCCGCAGCCAGGAGAACCGCGAGGGAGCCGCCGCGGCGCGCGCCAACGAGAGCAACATACCGATCGTGTACCTGAACATGGTCGGCGGCCAGGACGAGCTGGTATTCGACGGCGGCTCGTTTGCGATGTCAGCGGAGGGTGAGATCCGCTTTCGTGCACCGCCCTTCGAGGAAGGGCTCTACCGGCTGGAGTTGCGGGCCTCCAACAGCGGAGTGGAACCGGAGCAAGGCGCGGTTGCCGACCCCCTGCCAGTTGAAGCGAGCGTTTACCGTGCGCTCGTCGCAGGCACGCGCGATTATGTACGGAAGCACGGATTTCCCGGCGTCATCATCGGGTTGTCAGGCGGAATCGATTCGGCGCTTGTGACGGCCGTTGCCTGCGATGCGATCGGGGCCGACAAGGTCCGGGCGGTCATGATGCCATTCCGTTATACGAGCACGATCAGCCAGGAGGACGCCGCGAAACAGGCGGATGTACTCGGCTTCCGCTACGATGTGGTGCCGATCGCGCCGATCTACGATGCGACCGTCAGGCAACTCGAGACGATCTTCGCCGGACGCGAGGCCGACGTGACGGAAGAGAACATCCAGGCGCGCTGCCGCGGCATGATCCTCATGGCGATCTCCAACAAGACCGGCCGCATGCTCCTGACCACCGGCAACAAAAGCGAGATGGCGGTCGGGTATGCCACGCTTTACGGCGACATGGCCGGCGGTTTCGCGCCGATCAAGGACTGCTACAAGACGCTGGTCTATCGCCTTGCCCGTTATCGCAACACGCTGGGCGACGCCATCCCCGAGCGCGCGATCACGCGCGAGCCCTCCGCGGAACTGCGGCCAGGACAGAAAGACAGCGATTCGCTGCCCGATTACGGGGTCCTCGACCCGATACTCGAGGCATTCATCGAGAAGGACATGTCGGTCGACGAGATCACGGCGCTTGGGTTCGAGCGGGCGACGGTTGTCCGCGTCTTGCAGATGGTCAAACACAACGAATACAAGCGGCGCCAGGCGCCGCCAGGCATCAGAATCAGCAGCCGTGCCTTCGGCCGCGACTGGCGCTATCCGATCACGTCGTGGTACCGGTTTCCCGGCTAGGAGCCCGGGAAATTCAGCTCGAGCACCCGCCTGGCGTCTGCGGCGAGGTCGTTCATGCCGAGTTCTTCGTACGCCTCGATCATGATGCGCAATGACTGGGCATTACTGTCGGCGCCGTTGTAGGATTCGAGCGCATTCTTGGCCCGGTTGACGGCGGCCACGTAGGCGCCGCGCCGCAGGTAGTAGTCCGCCACGTAATTCTCATACGCCGCGAGGCGGTTCTTCAGAAACACGATGCGCTGCTGGGCATCCGGTGCATATTCGCTTGCGGGATAACGCTCGATAAGCCGCCGGAATGCCTGGTAGGACTGCTCGACGTCCTTGGGTGGCCGCTTGTCGGTGTCCTTGCGGAACCAGCGCTCGAGGATGCCGGGTTCATCATCGAAATAGGCAAGGCCCTTGATATAAAGAGCATAATCCACTCGAGGGTGTATCGGGTTTTCGCGCATGAAGGTGTCGGCCGCTTCGACGGCGAGTTCGGGCGCACCGCTCTTGTAATAGGCATACATGAGGTCCAGCTGGATCTGGCGCGCCACATCGCTGAACGGGTAGCGGGCCTGGATCGCTTCGAGAATCTGGATACCGCGGCGGTAGTTGCCGCCCTGGATGGAGTTCTGCGCCTGTTCATAGGCGTCCTGCAGGTCCTGTACCGCGTCATAGGTCTCTTCATTACCGGCGCAGGCGGACAACATGGCGAGCATCGCGACGAGCCCTGCCCGCCGAACGTCCCGCCGCAGGCGCTCGGGAAATCGGGGCGTGGTTAGAAAATCGATCATGTCTTCAGCGGGCCGAACCAAATCGGCGAGTATACCGTAAACTCCCAGAACGACGATGGCAGAACGACGCACCCAGCATACCGGTCAGGTACCCGACGAACTGGCCGGCCAGAGATTGGACCAGGCGCTGGCCCGGATGTTTCCGGACTATTCGCGCAGCCGGCTCAAGGCATGGCTGCTCGGCGGTTCGGTGCTCGTCGATGGCGCGACATGGCGGCCCCGCGACCGGGTACAGGGCGGCGAGACCGTCGTGGTTACTGCGAGCGCGGATACTGCAGTGCGCGCCGAGCCAGAAGCCATGCAGCTCGATGTTGTCTTCGAGGACGACGACCTCCTCGTCATTAACAAGCCCGCCGGACTCGTGGTGCACCCCGGGGCAGGCAATGCGAGTGGCACGCTGCTCAACGGTCTGCTCGCACACGCACCGCAGCTGGAATCGTTGCCGCGCGCCGGCATTGTCCACCGGCTCGATAAGGACACCAGCGGGCTGTTACTGGTCGCGAAGTCGATACCGGCGCACACCGCACTGGTCCGGGATCTAGCCGACAGGTCGATATCACGTCGGTACCTGGCGATCTGCAACGGGGTCCTGACTGGCGGCGGCACGATCGACGCCGCCATCGGCCGCCACGCAGTCGACCGCACCCGGATGGCGGTGCGCGAGAACGGCAGGCCCGCGGTTACCCATTACACGGTCATCGAGCGATTCCGCGCCCACACTTACGTGAATGTGTTGCTGGAAACAGGGCGGACGCACCAGATTCGCGTCCATTTCGCCTATCGTCGGCATCCGCTGGTCGGCGATCCGGTGTATGGCGGACGGCTCGCGCTGCCGGCGGGGGCGTCCGATGCCCTGCGCGATGCTCTGCGCGCTTTCAGGCGGCAGGCGTTGCACGCTGCTCGGCTGGACCTCAGGCACCCCTCGGCCGGCGGCGAGGCGCTGACCTTCGAGGTGCCGCCACCCGCTGACTTCCAGTCGCTGCTGCAGACTTTGCGCGAGGACGTTGCATGAGCCTGGACTGGATACGCGCGGAGTGGCCGGCACCGAGTGGTATCGTCGCCGGCACGACGACGCGCAGCGGTGGCGTGAGTGGCGGGGCATACGCGTCCCTGAATCTCGGCGCACATGTCGGAGACGATCCGCAAAGGGTCGCCGAGAACCGGCGGCGCTTCGTCACCGAGTGCGGCCTCGGCGCGGAGCCGGACTGGCTCAATCAGGTACACGGCACGGGCATCCGTGTCACGGGAGACGCGGCGTCTCTTGACGCAGATGCGGCGATCGCACGTGACTCCGGCACGGCGGTGGCCGTGCTGACCGCCGACTGCCTGCCGGTATTGTTGTGTGCGGAAAGCGGCGACGAAATCGCCGCCGTGCATGCGGGGTGGCGGGGACTGTCGGCCGGCATCATCACGGCGACGATTGCCCGGATGAAGACGTCGTCGCATTACCTGCTGGCGTGGCTCGGCCCGGCGATATCGCAGCCAGCGTTCGAGGTTGGCAGCGAGGTTCGGGCAGCCTTCGTGGGCGCCGACCCCGAGACGGCATCAAGCTTCGTCGAGAACGAGCGCGGACGCTGGCAGGCCGATCTCTACGCCTTGGCCGGGCGCCAGCTCCGCGCCGCGGGTGTTGGCGCAGTTTATGGTGGCGGACTTTGCACCTTTGCTGATCGCGATCGTTTCTTCTCCTTCCGACGGGACGGGCAGTGCGGCCGGATGGCGACGTTCATCCACCGCCCATAAGGGCGTCTTTCGAATCGCGACGATTCGCGGGCCCAGGTCCGCACCTGCGTTTGTTCACACATCCCCGGTAGGCGCGATTGTCGAACCGCGACCGCATTTTGTCGCCGGCGGGCGTTGAATTTGTCGGTCCAGTCTCAATTTCTGCAGCAGATTTGACTAACCCGGATTTCAGGGGCGAGACATGCGTCTGGACAAACTGACGAGCAAATTTCAAATGGCGCTGGCGGATGCACAGTCGCTGGCGGTGGGCCAGGACCACCAATTCATCGAACCGTCCCACGTGATGGTGGCGTTGCTGGACCAGCAGGGTAGTAGCGTACGCGGACTGCTGACCAAGGCGGGCGCGAACGTTAACCTGTTGCGATCGCAGCTCGGCGAGGCGATCGACCGGCTCCCCAAGGTCGAAGGAGCAGGTGGCGACGTTCATTTCAGCAACGACCTCGGCAAGCTGTTCAATATCACCGACAAGCTCGCCCAAAAGCGCGATGACCAGTACATCTCGAGCGAACTGTTCGTGCTCGCGGCGCTGGACGACAGCTCGCCGCTCAAGAGCGTCTTCGAGCAGGCCGGGGCGGTTCGCGGAGCGGTCGAGAAGGCGATTGACGACCTTCGCGGCGGCCAGCAGGTCGACGATCCGAACGCGGAAGATACGCGTCAGGCGTTGGAGCGCTACACGATCGACCTCACGGAGCGTGCCGAACAAGGCAAGCTTGATCCGATCATCGGCCGCGACGAGGAGATACGGCGCACGATCCAGATCCTGCAACGCCGGACCAAGAACAACCCGGTGCTAATCGGCGAGCCAGGCGTCGGCAAGACCGCCATCGTCGAAGGACTTGCACAGCGCATCGTCAACAACGAGGTACCCGAAGGTCTGCGCGGCAAGCGCATCCTCTCGCTCGATATGGGCGCCCTGATCGCAGGCGCGAAGTTTCGCGGTGAGTTCGAGGAGCGCCTCAAGGCCGTCTTGAACGATCTCGCCAAGCAGGAAGGCCAGATAATTCTGTTCATCGACGAGCTGCACACGATGGTCGGCGCCGGAAAAGCCGAGGGATCGATGGACGCGGGCAACATGCTGAAGCCTGCGCTTGCGCGCGGTGAACTGCATTGCGTCGGCGCGACGACGCTGGACGAATATCGCAAATACGTCGAAAAAGACGCTGCCCTGGAGCGCCGTTTCCAGCAGGTACTGGTCGACGAACCGACGGTGGAGGATACCATCGCGATCCTGCGCGGCCTGAAGGAGCGCTACGAAGTCCATCACGGCGTCGAGATAACCGATCCCGCGATCGTCGCGGCAGCGATGCTGTCGCATCGCGACATCAGCGGCCGCAAGCTGCCAGACAAGGCAATCGATCTCGTGGATGAGGCTGCGTCTCGGATTCGCATCGAGATCGACTCGAAACCCGAATCCATGGACCGCCTGGAGCGACGCATCATCCAGCTAAAGATCGAGCGCGAAGCCCTGAAGAAGGAATCCGACGACGCCTCCAGGAAGCGCCTCGGCGACCTCGAATCGCAGCTCGCCGACCTCGAGCGCGAGTATGCGGATCTCGAAGAGGTCTGGAAGTCCGAGAAGGCTGCGATGCAGGGCGCTGCGCACATAAAGGAAGAACTGGAGCGCGCCCGGCTCGAACTCGAGACCGCACATCGTGCCAACGACCTGGCGCGCATGTCGGAGCTGCAGTATGGCCGCATCCCCGAACTGGAAAAGCAGCTCGCCGAGGCCGCGAGTGCCGAGCAGCGTCAGGCGACCCTGTTGCGCAACAACGTGACCGAAGAGGAGGTTGCTGAGATCGTCTCCAAGTGGACCGGTATCCCGGTGTCCAAGATGCTCGAGGGCGAGAAGGAGAAGTTGCTGCAGATGGAGTCGGTTGTGCAGGAGCGGGTCGTGGGACAGGAAGAGGCGGTGACGGCTGTCGCCAATGCGATCCGTCGGTCGCGTGCCGGGCTTTCGGACCCGCGCCGCCCGATCGGCTCGTTCCTGTTCCTGGGTCCCACCGGAGTTGGCAAGACGGAGCTCACCAAAGCGCTCGCAAGTTTCCTGTTCGATACCGACGACGCCATGGTGAGGCTCGACATGTCCGAGTTTATGGAGAGGCACTCAGTCGCCAGACTGATCGGTGCGCCGCCCGGTTACGTCGGCTACGAGGAAGGCGGGTACCTGACGGAGGCCGTGCGTCGGCGCCCCTACTCGGTGATCCTGCTGGATGAGGTCGAAAAGGCGCACCCCGATGTTTTCAACGTGCTGCTGCAGGTGCTCGACGACGGCCGCCTGACGGACGGGCAGGGCCGCACGGTCGACTTCCGCAATACCGTGATCGTCATGACGTCGAACCTCGGGTCGCAGATGATCCAGGAGATGGCCGGAGAGGAGAACTACGACGCGATGAAACTCGCGGTAATGGAGGTCGTCGGACAACACTTCCGGCCGGAGTTTATCAACCGCGTGGACGACGTGGTCGTGTTTCATCCCCTGAGCCGGGAGCACATCCGTAAGATCGTCGATATCCAGCTCGGTTACCTTCACGACAGGCTCGCCGATCGCGATATGCGCATCCACCTGTCCGATGCGGCGCGCGACAAGCTTGCCGAAGCCGGCTTCGATCCCGTTTATGGGGCCAGGCCGCTGAAGCGCGCCATACAGCAGCAGGTAGAGAACCCGCTCGCGCAGGAGATCCTGCAGGGCAAGTTCAAGCCGGGCGATTTGATCGAGGTGGGTGTCGACCAGGATCGGCTCGATTTCCAGAACGCGGCATGACTCGCTGGCAGGGGTCGAGGGCCGAGGCCCGCCCGTGCAGCACGATAGGCCTGTAGAACCGTTTCGTGAAGCGCGAATACCTTCAAATAGGTCGCCGTTCGAGAACCGCTCCTACTATAATCCCGGAATTCACGGAGGCTATTACCGATGCCCATTTACGGCTACGTCTGCAGGAACTGTGAGCACACCCTCGACGTCCTGCAAAAGATCTCGGACGATCCGCTCGTCGACTGTCCCGAGTGCGGCGAGCCGCAACTCAAGCGCCAGCTTTCGGCGCCGCGCTTCCGGCTGAAGGGCTCGGGCTGGTACGAGACCGATTTCAAGAAAGACAAGCAGCGTAACCTGCACGGCGAGAAGGAAGCGGCCAAGAAAGACGCCGCGAAAAAGGACGACAAGCCCGCGGCGGAGTCGCCTGCGAAAGCGGACAAGAAGCCGGCTGCCAGCAGCAAGCCGAGTGCCGGATAAGCCGGGCATATGAAAGCGCTGCGTCGCTACATCGTTGCCGGTATCCTGGTCTGGTTGCCGCTCGGGCTGACCATTCTCCTGCTTCGCTTCGCGATCCGGCTGATGGATCGCTCGCTGCTACTGTTGCCTCCGCAGTACAGACCGGACGCGATTCTCGGTTTCCATATTCCGGGGCTGGGCGCAATCCTCACGGTGATCCTGCTCCTGCTCACTGGCGTCCTGGCCGCGAATTTCGTGGGGCGCGCATTCGTCGGCGGCTGGGAATCCCTCATGGACCGAATCCCGATCGTCAGATCGATCTATTCGGCGGCCAAGAACTTCGCCGAGATCGTGTTCTCGGACTCGAGCCACGCATTCAAGAGGGTCTTGCTCATCGAGTATCCACGCAAGGGCATCTACAGTCTTGCGTTCCAGACCTCGGCCGAGCTGGGCGAGGTCCAGGGCAGGACCGGCGAAGACGTGACTTGCTGTTTCGTGCCGACGACACCCAACCCCACCTCGGGTTTCATCATCATCGTGCCGAAAAAGGATGTGACGGTCCTCGATATGGAGGTCGACGAGGCGCTCAAGATGATTATTTCGCTCGGCGTCGTGGTGCCGCCGTGGCGCAACAGCAAGACGGCTGAGCTGCCACTCGGGAAACCGGGCGGACCGGGCGACGGAGGGTGATGCGGTAAGTCGGCCCTGCCTTGCGCGGTCGTCGCTCAGGCCTTACCATTCCGCCTCTTTTTTTCAGGGTCGTCAGTGCCATGCGCAGCCATTATTGCGGACAAGTCGACCAGTCCATGATCGGCAAACAGGTGTCGGTTTGCGGCTGGGTCCATCGCCGTCGTGACCACGGGGGCGTCATATTCGTCGATCTGCGCGATCGCGAGGGACTACTGCAGGTCGTCTTCGATCCGGACCGGGCCGAGATCTTCGCCGGGGCGGAGCGCGTTCGCAGCGAGTACGTACTGGCCGTCAAGGGCATTGTCCGGCAGCGCCCGGAGGGGACGATCAACCCCAACATGGCCACGGGCCACGTCGAGGTCCTGGCGCACGAACTGGAGGTCCTGAACCGCTCCGAGACGCCGCCGTTCCATCATGATGAACAGGCCAACGAGGAGCTGCGTCTCAAGTACCGCTACCTGGACCTGCGGCGCGAGGATATGCTCGGCAACCTGCGACTCCGGCACCAGGTCACCAGGGCGATGCGCGAGTACCTGGACAAGGCCGGTTTCGTCGACGTCGAAACGCCGATGCTTACGCGCGCGACGCCCGAGGGCGCGCGAGACTACATCGTCCCGAGCCGCACGCACCCCGGCAAGTTCTTTGCCTTGCCGCAGTCACCGCAGTTGTTCAAGCAGCTCCTGATGATGTCGGGGCTCGACCGGTACTACCAGATAGTTCGTTGCTTCCGTGACGAGGACCTGCGCGCCGACCGGCAGCCGGAGTTCACGCAGCTCGATATCGAGATGAGCTTCGTTAACGAGGAGATATTGACGGGCGAAATGGAGTCGCTGATACGGCACGTGTTCAAGGCAGTGCTCGACGTTGATCTGCCCGATCCCTTCCCACGGATGAGCTACGCCGAGGCAATGCAGCGCTATGGTTCGGACAAGCCCGATCTGCGCATCGACCTGGAGCTCGTCGAAATCTCGGATCTCGTGGGCGAGGTGGAGTTCAAGGTATTCGCTGGCCCGGCGAAAGACCCCCGTGGGCGTGTCGCCGCGCTGCGCCTGCCGGGTGGAGCCGAACTGAGCCGCAAGGAACTCGATGATTATGGCGATTTTGTCGGCCGCTATGGCGCGCGGGGGCTCGCCTATATCAAGGTCAACGACGTTGATGCGGGACGCGACGGATTGCAGTCGCCGATACTGAAATTCCTGCCCGACACGGCGGTTGCTGGCATCCTCGAACGCACCGGCGCGGAAACGGGCGACGTCGTCTTCTTTGGTGCGGACACGGCGAGGATCGTCAACGATGCGCTGGGCGCATTGCGAGTCAAGCTCGGCGAGGACCGAGGACTTATCCGCGAAGGCTGGGCGCCGCTGTGGGTGGTGGACTTCCCGATGTTCGAGCGGGAATCGGAGTCCGCGCGCTGGGTCGCGCTGCATCACCCGTTCACGGCACCGGCTGTCGACGATGCCGATGCACTGCGCAAGGATCCCGAAAACGCGCTGTCCCGAGCCTACGATATGGTGCTGAACGGTTCGGAGATCGGGGGCGGCTCGATTCGTATCCACAACCAGGATATGCAATCGGCGGTGTTCGACCTGCTCGACATCAGCCGCGAAGAAGCCGAAGAGAAGTTCGGATTCTTGCTGAGGGCACTGCAGTATGGGGCACCGCCGCACGGCGGCATTGCTTTCGGGCTCGACCGGGTTGTCATGCTGATGGCCGGGGCGGAGAGCATTCGCGACGTGATCGCGTTCCCCAAGACGCAGACTGCTCACGACCCACTTACCAACGCACCCGGCGTCGTTTCCCCGGAACAGCTGAGGGAAACCGGTATCCGCCTGCGTACGCCGCGTGCCGACTGACGTCCGACGGCCCGAGTCCGTCGTCGTCGTCGTCTGCACCGACGACGGCAAGGCACTGCTGTTGCGCCGCCGGCGCCCGTTCGAATTCTGGCAGTCCGTCACAGGCAGCCTGCTTGCCGGAGAGACCCATGAGCGGGCGGCCCGGCGTGAGCTGGCGGAGGAGACCGGTCTGCGGGACGAGGGGCGCCTCGAGTACAGCGGCGTCAGCCGGCAGTTCGCGATCGATCCGCGCTGGCGGCATAAGTTTGCACCCGGCGTCGTCGAGAACGTGGAATTCGAATGGCATTACCGCCTGCCGGGGGCGGTGAGTATCGCCCTGCACGACGAGGAACACTCGAGTTACTGCTGGCTGCCCGTCGCCGAAGCATCCCGAGCGGTGTGGTCGTGGACGAACCGGGACGCGCTATGGAATCTCGCACTGACGTGAATACGATCGATACGGTCATCTGTACTCACGGCCTGTGGGCACACGGTACCGGGATGTATCTGATCAGGCGGCATCTCGAGCGCGAGTACGGCATGAAAGGGTTTACCTTCAATTATCCGTCTGTGACCAAGACGCTCGATGAGAACGCCGGCCTTCTGGCCCGGTTCATCGAGGAGAACGGTATCGAGCAGGCACACCTGGTCGGTCACAGTCTCGGCGGCCTCGTGATCCTGCGGATGCTCGCAAACCGTTACTCGGAAATTCCGGGACGCATCGTTTGCGTTGGCTCGCCCCTTCGCGGCTCGCGCGCCGCAACGATCCTCAACGCGAAGAGCTGGGGCGAGCACCTGCTCGGTGTCTCGGTGCCGCAGGGCACGCTTCAGGGCTCTGCCAATGAATGGGCGAGCGAGGTGATCGCCCGGCGTGAGATCGGCTCCGTTGCCGGCTCGATTCCCCTTGGCATGGGCCATGTTGCCGGGCCTTTCGGGGAGCCCAATGATGGCACTGTCACCGTCGCCGAGACTCGTCTGGACGGCGCCACCGACCACATCGTCGTGCCGACCACCCATACCGGCATGCTCATTTCGCGCAATGTAGCCGAACAGATCGGCTCGTTCCTGCGCCGCGGGGAGTTCCTGCGAGACGTGTAGGAGCGGTTCCCGAGATGCAACCTCGGGCCCGGACCCGCTTCTACAGGTCCTTGAGTTTGTACAGTGCCTCGAGCGCCTGGCGCGGTGTCATCGCATCCAGATCCAGTTCATCCAGCGCGCCCCGGAGCGCATCGGTCGCCGGTTCGTCGGCCGGACCCAGCGGCAGCTGCGCCTGCGGGCTCTGCGTCAGTACCGCCTGGTGAGATTCGAGCGTGGCGAGGAAGTCGCGGGCGCGTTTCACGACATGGCGCGGCACGCCGGCGAGCGCCGCAACCTGCAGACCGTAGCTCTGGTTGGCGGGCCCCGGTTTCACGGCGTGCAGGAACACCAGCCGCCCATCGTGTTCGGTGGCATCGAGATGCACGTTACGGCAGGCAGGCAGTTCGTCGGCCAGCGCGGTCAGTTCGAAATAGTGGGTGGCAAACAATGTGAAGGAACGCGCTTCCTCGCCCATGTAATGCGCCGCCGCCCACGCCAGCGACAGGCCGTCGAAGGTGCTCGTGCCGCGCCCGATCTCGTCCATCAGCACCAGGCTTTGTGCCGTGGCGTTATTCAGGATCGTCGCGGTTTCGGTCATCTCCACCATGAACGTCGATCGTCCGCCGGCAATGTCATCCGATGCGCCTATGCGCGTGAAGATTCTGTCGACGGGGCCGATCTTCAGGGAGTCCGCCGGTACGAAGCTGCCGATATGCGCGAGGATCGTGATGAGGGCGGTCTGCCGCATGTAGGTCGACTTGCCGCCCATGTTGGGGCCGGTGATAACGATTAGCCGTTGTTCGTCTGTCAAGGTCAGGTCATTGGCGACGAACGGCGTCTCGATGACCTGTTCGACCACGAGATGCCGACCGCCACGGATCTCTATGCACGGTTCCTCGCTCAGCGCTGGCTTTGTCAGGTGCAGACTGTCGGCGCGCTCGGCGAAACACAACAGCACATCCAGTTCGGCGATGGCGAATGCTGTCCGCTGCAGTGACGCGAGCGTCTCGTGCAGCTGGTCCAGCAGCTGTTCGTAGAGGAACTTCTCCCGCACCAGTGCGCGTTCCCGCGCGCTGAGCACCTTGTCCTCGAATTCCTTGAGTTCCGGCGTGATGTACCGCTCGGCGGCTTTGAGGGTTTGCCGGCGCACATACTCGTCCGGCGCCCTGGCGGCCTGCCCCTTGCTGATCTCGATGTAGTACCCATGCACGCGGTTGTAGCCGAGCTTCAGCGTGCCGATGCCGGTGCGTTCCTTCTCACGCGCTTCCAGGTCCATCAGGAACCGGTCGGCGTTGTCGGCGATGCTTCGCAGCTCGTCGAGTTCGTCGTCGTAGCCGTCCGCGATCACTCCGCCATCGCGGATTAGCATCGGCGGGCTGTCGATGATCGCGTCGGCAAGCAGCCGCTGCTCGCCATGGTGCGGGGCGATACGTGCCCGCAGGTCATGTAATTGCGGCGACTCGATGTCCGAGAGTTGAGCGCGCAATGGGGGCAGGCGTGTTAACGCCTCGCAAAGCTGGCGCAGGTCTCGCGGCCGGGCCGAGCGAAGGGCGACGCGCGAGAGGACTCGCTCGATGTCGCCGATGCCGTGCAGCAGCGCCTGCAATGACTCGACGGTGCTGCCCGCCAGCATTGCCTCGACGGCCTGGAAACGACCTTTGAGTATGGCGGGATCGCGCAGGGGTCGCTGGATCCAGCGCCGCAGCAAGCGGCTGCCCATCGGGCTCAGGCAACGATCCATGACGCCTGCGAGCGTGTGTTCGTGGTGCCCGCTCAGCGAGCTATGGAGCTCCAGGTTTCGGCGCGTCGGTCCATCCATGATGACCGCATCCTCGCGCCGTTCCACGGTGATGGCCTGCAGGTGCGGCAGCGACGACTTTTGCGTGTCGGTGACGTATTGCAGCAACGCGCCGGCCGCCGCGACACCGCGCGGAAATGCCTCGCAACCGAACCCCGCGAGGTCGCGAGTGCCGAATTGCCGGCACAGCAGCCGCGTTGCGCCGTCGTGTTCGAAGTGCCACGGCGGGCGCCGCGTGACCCGTACGCCAGAACCGAAATGGCGCGCATCCACCTGGTCTTCGTCGACGATGAGCTCGGCCGGCCGCAGGCGTTCGAGTTCGCCGGCGACGGCTTCGCCGTCGGCCACCTCGGTGAGTCGGAAGCGGCCGCCCGCGAGATCCAGCCACGCGAGACCGATGCCCTCGCCGTCGGCGAACATCGCCGCGACGAGGTTGTCGCGACTCTCGGACAACAGGGCTTCGTCGGTGAGCGTCCCCGGCGTTACGACCCGGGTGACCTGGCGATCGACGGGTCCTTTGCTTGTCGCAGGGTCCCCGATCTGCTCGCAGATGGCGACCGACTCGCCTTTCCTCACGAGCTTCGCGAGATAGCTCTCGGCGGCGTGGTAGGGCACGCCCGCCATCGGGATCGGGTTGCCGGCCGATTTGCCGCGTGAGGTCAGAGTAATGTCGAGCAGCGACGCGGCGCGTTTTGCGTCGTCGTAAAACAGCTCGTAGAAGTCGCCCATCCGGTAGAAAACGAGCATATCCGGATACTCGCTCTTGATCGCCAGGTACTGGCGCATCATCGGGGTGTGGGCTGGGCTGACTTCGGCTTTCATATTATTCTTCTCGGCAATGAAAATACTGCATGTGGAAACCGGGCGCCATCTCTACGGTGGACCGCAGCAGGTGATCTATCTCGCCCGAGCGCTCTGCGACTTCGGTCACGACAACCTGATCGTCTGCCCGCCGGGATCTGGTATCGACAACGCAGCGCGCGCTGCGGGCCTGCCGGTGCGCAACCTGTTCTGCGCCGGCGATCTCGACCTGCCGTTCGCCTACCGGCTCACGCAGTTCATCGGCCAGCTCAAGCCCGATATCGTGCATTGCCACAGCCGGCGCGGCGCCGATGTGCTTGGCGGACTCGCGGCGAGTTTTGCCGACGTGCCGGCCGTCGTCTCGAGGCGCGTGGACAATACCGAGATGCGGCTCGTCGCCGCGCTGCGCTATCGCCCGTTCAGGAAGGTGATAGCGATCTCAGAGGCGATCGCGCGCGAGCTGCGCGATCGCGGCGTCGAGGAGGAGCGTTTGGCCGTCATACGCAGCGCGGTCGACGTCGACCGCTTCGGAGCGTGTGCCGACGGCAAGGGATTTCGCAGGAAATACGGCGTGCCCGACAGCGCGTTGCTGATCGCGGCGGCCGGGCAACTGATCCCGCGCAAGGGGCATCGCTACCTGTTGCAGGCGGCCGCGGAACTACGGGCGGAGCGCGCCGACTTCCGCGTGCTGATTTTCGGGGACGGGTATCTTCGCAACCAGCTGCAGGATCAGGCGGAGGCTCTCGGGATTGCCGATGTCGTGATGCTGGCCGGCTTCCACGAGGACCTCGACGACCATGTCGGCTGCTTTGACCTCTTCGTCCATCCGGCGCTCGCGGAGGGGCTGGGCGTGGCCGCATTGAAGGCCGCGGCGGCCGGCGTGCCGGTCGTCGGATTCGAGGCCGGCGGACTCGGGGAGGCGGTGGTTCACGGCGAGACCGGCATCCTGGTGCCGAGCGAAGATGCCGGCGCCCTTAGAGAGGCGATCGCAGCGCTTTTGGATGACGAGAACCTGCGAGCTCGCCTCGGCAGCGCGGGAAGGAAAAGAATGCGGGAGGACTTCTCGATCGCTACGATGGCGAAGAAGCACGTAGCACTGTACGAATCGGTGATCAATGCCTGAGGACCCCACGATCAACGAACTGGCGACCCGGCTCGTCGGGGAACTGAACCGCAAGGGGAAAGCCGTGGCGACCGCGGAATCCTGCACCGGCGGATGGATCGCAAAGGCGCTGACGGACGTGCCGGGAAGTTCCGGCTGCTTCGGCTATGGCATCGTCAGCTACAGCAATGGTGCAAAGGAATCGATGCTGGGTGTGAAGAGCCGGACGCTGGCAGAGCACGGTGCCGTGAGTGAACCGGTGGTACGGGAAATGGCGCAAGGCACCCTGCGGCTCAGCGGTGCAGACATCGCCGTCGCCGTCAGCGGCATTGCCGGGCCTGACGGCGGCAGCGATGACAAGCCGGTCGGTACGGTATGGTTCGCGTGGTCGATACGTGGCCTCGGGGGGGTTACGACGGACACCGATCTGCGGCGTTTCGAAGGCAATCGTGACAGCATCCGCATGCAGACGGTGATTCACGGCCTGCACGGCATACGGGAACGGCTGCCGATATGAGCACGAAACGTATATTTTTCGCGCTCTGGCCGGATAACCGGCAACGAGACCGTCTGCATGCGCCTATCAGCCGCCTCGCGAACCTCGTCGAAGGGCGAATGGTTCACCGTGGTAACTGGCACGTGACCACGGTGTTCATCGGTAGTTTTCCGGACACCGACATACCCGAGCTGCTCGCGCGGGCCGCACGGATCCCGGTCGAGTCGTTTCGCCTGCGCTTCGACCGGGTCGAGTTCTGGGCACGGCCGAAAGTCGCTTCGCTGGTTGCGCAGACGGTGCCGTCAGAACTGCAGCGGCTTGTCGATGCCCAGAGTGCGCTGCTGACCGATTTCGGTGTGAGGGCCGAGGACAGATCCTACCGGCCGCACATCACCGTGGCGCGCAAGGCTCGGCCATTCGAGAGCCAGCGCCTCGCGCAGCCGGTCGTGATCGAGTGGACCGGCTTCGAACTGGTCGAGTCGATCTCGCGGCCAGGTGGCGCAACCTACCATCCGCTGAAACAATAGCTTCGGCGTGAAAGCTCGCTTTTTACCCAAAGTGCCCGGAATCGAAGACTGCGCCCCTATTGGGTTTCGGGCATAATACTGTATATAATCACATGATATTTTCCACCGACCGGATGGCAGCAAAAAATGGATGAAAACCGCAAGAAAGCACTCGCCCAGGCGTTGGGCCAGATAGAAAAACAGTTCGGCAAGGGTTCCGTCATGCGCCTCGGCGACGGCAGCACGATTGCCAATATCGAAGCGGTTTCGACGGGCTCGATCGGCCTTGATGTCGCGCTCGGTATCGGCGGCTTACCGAAAGGGCGCGTCGTCGAAATCTACGGCCCGGAAGCCTCCGGTAAGACAACGCTGACGCTGCAGGTGATCGCCGAAGCGCAGAAGACGGGTGGCACGGCGGCATTCGTCGACGCCGAACACGCGCTCGATCCCTTGTACGCCGAGAAGCTCGGTGTCAACGTCGACGAA
Organism: Woeseiaceae bacterium; assembly: GCA_041559075.1. GTDB lineage: Bacteria > Pseudomonadota > Gammaproteobacteria > Steroidobacterales > Woeseiaceae > UBA1847. Next base: position 20,914 of record JBFFEB010000050.1, read on the forward strand.
TTGCTCGTGTCGCAGCCCGATACGGGCGAGCAAGCGCTCGAGATCACCGACATGCTGGTGCGTTCGGGTGCCGTCGACGTCATCGTCGTCGATTCGGTCGCCGCTCTTACGCCGAAGGCCGAGATAGAAGGCGAGATGGGTGATTCCCACGTCGGTCTGCAGGCCCGCCTGATGTCTCAAGCGCTGCGTAAGCTCACCGGCAATATCAAGCGCTCCAATGCGATGGTGATTTTCATCAACCAGATCCGCATGAAGATCGGGGTCATGTTCGGCAGTCCCGAGACGACGACGGGTGGCAACGCGCTCAAGTTCTATTCCTCGGTGCGCCTCGACATCCGGCGCATCGGTGCGATCAAGAAGGGCGATGAGGTGATCGGCAACCAGACGCGCGTCAAGGTAGTCAAGAACAAGGTGTCGCCGCCGTTCAAGCTGGCGGAATTCGAAATTCTGTACGGCGAGGGCATTTCGCGCGAAGGCGAGATCATCGAACTCGGTGTCCAGCACGGCCTGATCGACAAGGCCGGCTCGTGGTACAGCTACGGCAACGACCGCATCGGCCAGGGTAAGGAAAACGTGCGCGAGTTCCTCAAGGCGAACCCGGATGTCGGCGCGGAGATCGAGCAGAAGATTCGCGAGAAGCTGCTGCCGAAAAGCGTTAATACAGCTGCGCCCGACGCCGAAGAGTCTGTCGTGCAGGAAGCCTGATGCTGCGGTAGGAGCGCGCCTCGGCGCGCGATCTGGCCGTGGTTCGAGAACCGCTCCCACAGAACGGTCAACCGATGCCCAGCGACGCGACAAAAGCCCGCAAGAAAGCAATGGACCTGCTCGCGCGCCGGGAGCACGGGCGCGCGGAACTCGAGCAAAAACTCGCCGCCGCCGGCTTCGACACGGAGGTTGCCGCAGGCGCCGTGGAAGAGCTGGCGGAAGAAGGACTGCAGAGTGATCGCCGCTTCGTCGAGTCGTTCGTGCAGTCCCGCATAAGCCAGGGCAAGGGACCGTTGCGCATTCACGCCGATCTCGGGCAGCGCGGCATTGCCGCGGTCCTGGTCGACGAGGTCCTGGAGCAGACGGGCGAGGACTGGTCCGCACTGGCGCGGGAAGCGCGGGCGAAGAAGTTCGGCCGACTTCGACCGGCGGAGTTCAGGGACAAGGCCCGGCAGATGCGATTCCTTCAATACCGTGGATTCGAGCCGGAGCAGATCCAGGCAGCTGTGTCGTCTTTCGAAGAATAACGCTTAATCCGGCCCTGCAAGTCCCGTACACTACCGGGTTTGAAAACTGCCGCCTGATCCCGATATCACCCCCAATGACACGCTTTTCCAGTAACGAATTGCGCCAGGCATTCCTGGATTTTTTCGCCGAACGCGGCCACGAAGTGGTGGCAAGTTCGCCCTTGGTGCCGGGCAACGATCCGACCCTGCTGTTTACCAATGCCGGCATGGTGCAGTTCAAGGACGTCTTTCTCGGCCTCGATAAGCGCAGCTACGATCGCGCCGTGACGTCGCAGCGATGTGTGCGGGCGGGGGGCAAACACAACGACCTCGAGAACGTGGGCTACACGGCTCGCCACCACACGTTTTTCGAGATGCTCGGTAATTTCAGTTTTGGCGATTACTTCAAGCGCGAAGCCATCCGGTATGCATGGGACTTCCTGACGCAGACGCTCGGGCTCCCTGCGGAGAAGCTCTGGGTCACCGTGTTCAACGACGATGATGAAGCGGCGGATATCTGGCTCAAGGAAATGAAAATCGACCCCGAGCGGTTCACGCGCATGGGTGAGAAGGACAATTTCTGGGCCATGGGCGATACCGGTCCCTGTGGCCCGTGCAGTGAGATATTTTACGACCATGGCCCGGACGTGCCGGGCGGGCCGCCAGGCACGCCGGACGAGGACGGAGATCGCTACGTCGAGGTCTGGAACCTCGTGTTCATGCAGTTCGATCGCTCGGCGGACGGCACCATGACGCCTCTGCCGAAACCGTCGGTCGATACGGGCATGGGGCTCGAGCGAATCGCAGCCGTGATGCAGGGCGTGCACAGCAACTACGAAATCGACCTGTTCGCCAATCTCATCGAGGCGACCGCGAAGACGGTCGGCGTGGAGAACGACGGTTCCAGTTCGCTGAACGTCATCGCGGACCATATCCGCGCCTGCGCGTTCCTGATCGTGGACGGCGTGCTCCCCGGAAACGAAGGCCGCGGCTACGTGCTGCGCCGCATCATTCGCAGGGCGATCCGGCATGGCAAGAAACTCGGCACGGACGAGCCGTTTTTCTACAAGCTCGTCGCGCCGCTGGCGGAGGAGATGGGCGGTGCGTATCCCGAGCTGCCGAAGGGCCGCGCGCACGTCGAGAAAGTGTTGCAAAAGGAAGAACTTCGCTTCGCCGAGACCCTCGACCAGGGAATGGAGATCCTCGAGGAGGCGATCCGCGACCTGAGCGGGGAGCGGATTCCGGGCGAGGTCGTATTCAAGCTCTACGATACCTACGGCTTCCCCGTGGACCTGACGGCGGACATCGCACGGGAGCGGGGGCTCCAGATCGATACAGCGGGCTTCGAAGCGGCGATGGACAAGCAACGTGACCGCGCGCGTGCTGCGAGCAAGTTCGCCGCCAGCAGCGAAGCCGCGATCAGGACGGATGCCGCAAGCGAGTTCTCCGGTTACGAAGGTACGGAGGCGCCGGGTGAAGTCGTCGCGCTCTTCAGGGACGGCGCTCGGGTCGATTCGCTCGCGGCCGGCGATGAGGGCGCCGTTATCCTGTCGTCGACGCCGTTCTATGCCGAGAGCGGCGGTCAGATTGGCGATACCGGCATACTCGCCGAGACCGGCAAGCTGTTCCAGGTTGTGGATACGCAGAAGAGCGGCAAAGCGATCGTTCACTATGGTGCGGTGGAACAGGGTGAGGTGGAGATTGGTGATACCGTCGAAGCAATCGTCGATGAGGAGCGCCGACAGGCCATTCGTCTCAATCATTCGGCCACCCACCTGATGCACGCCGCGCTCCGCCAGGTGCTCGGCGACCACGTGCAGCAGAAGGGCTCGCTCGTCGCGCCCGAGCGGCTGCGCTTCGATTTTTCGCACTACGAGCCGGTCACGGCGGCACAGATTGCCGAGATTGAGGCAATCGTCAACGACGAGATTCGCAACAACGTCGCCGCCGATACCCGTCTCATGAGTTACGACGACGCGATGCAATCGGGTGCCATGGCTTTATTCGGTGAGAAGTACGGCGACGAAGTTCGTGTACTCCGGTTCGGCGATTTCTCGGTCGAATTGTGCGGCGGCACGCATGTTGAGCGCACGGGCGATATTGGCGTGTTCAAGATCACGTCCGAGAGCGGGATCGCGTCGGGTGTGCGGCGCATAGAGGCGGTGACCGGCAAGGGTGCTCTCGAGTGGATCGACGCGCGCGCGCGCTCGCTCGCAGAGCTCTCCGGCCTGCTGCGCAGTCAGCCGGACCAGGCCGCGGTGAGGGTCGAGCAGCTGCTGAAACGAAACAGGGATCTCGAGAAGGAACTTGCTGCCGCGAAACAGGCGCTGATCACGGGTCAGGCGACGGATCACAGTGCAAACGTCACGGAGATAGACGGCATCAAGGTGCTCGCCACGCGCATGGACGGTGCCGACGCAAAGACTCTGCGCGAGGCTGTCGATCGTTTCAAGGACAGGTTGCAGAGCGCGGTGGTCGTACTGGGCTCGGTCGATGCCGGAAAAGTCCGGCTTGCGGCCGGGGTGACGAAGAACAATACCGGACGGATTCGCGCCGGCGACCTGATCAAGCCGGTTGCCGAAAAAGTCGGCGGCAAAGGTGGGGGACGCCCTGATTTCGCCCAGGCCGGTGGCAACAAGCCCGAGGCCCTGGACGAAGCGCTCGGCGCCGTTCCCGGCTGGGTAGCCGAGCAGCTAATCTGAGCGACTGTCCGAAATCGGTTCGCCTGGGATAAATTTTCGCTTGTACCTGTGGGCATATGCGCCCAGAATCAGCTAGTATTACAAGCGTTTACGACGTACGCGTAAAAGAACGGGGAAAAATCCCGCAAGGCAGGAGTAGGAAGTCATGCTGATTCTGACGCGACGCGCTGGAGAGACGGTCATGGTCGGGAGCGATATCACCATCACCGTGCTGGGGGTCAAAGGGAATCAAGTGCGTATCGGCATCAATGCGCCGAAGGACGTCGCTGTGCACCGCGAAGAGATCTACGAACGAATCCAGAGCGAGAAAGCCGCTGAAAAAGCAGAGAAAGCCGTGGGGGGCGAGTAGGGTCGCTCAGGCTTTACCGGGACCTATCGTCTGAGTAGTATGTGCGGCCTGCCGTATGCAGGCCCTGCCCGGCATTTGCGGAAAGACGGCGGAGTCACGGTGCTTCATGCGCGTAGCTCGAACAAGATTCGAATATTGGAGAGATGGCTGAGTGGTCGAAAGCGCTCCCCTGCTAAGGGAGTAAGGGTTAAAAGCCCTTCGAGGGTTCGAATCCCTCTCTCTCCGCCA
>JBFFEB010000051.1:0-24138 GCA_041559075.1 Woeseiaceae bacterium
GCCGCTCTCGACAATCGGAATACCGCTGAATTTGCTATTGCTTTCGCTCATAAGTTTGGCTGCCGGCCCGATGCCGGACGCGCATTCTCGCACAAATCACTCGCCGCGTGGCCCCCTGCGGGGGCGCTTCATGAAGCGCGGCGGCTCGCGTGCTCGGGTCCGCTCCTGCGACCGCAATGGTTCGCGGGCCCCGGGCCCGCTCCCACGCTCAAAAAAAATCCCGGCGTAAAGCCGGGAGAGTCAGGGGGAATCCGTAGATTCTGAAAGCACGCCAGAAGTGTCAATGCAGCCTTGACCAGCTCAGGAGCTTCACCGAACTCCGGTGCAGGTCGAAATTCCGGGCCAGTGCGGCCTCTATGTCGCGCGTATCCGTGTTCTGATCCATCGGCTGACTGAGCTCTACCACGCCGCTGAATTCGTTACCGTCACGATACTGCGTGTCGGTCAGGATGAACTGGGTGTAGTACTTTGCGGACATGGTTAAAGCGTACGCCCGCCACCTCACGGCTGCTGTGAGCTACAGCACAAAATTCGGACCCGGCAAAATGCGCTCCGCAAACGGTGACGGAAATCACAGGTGCTGCCCGGCGGACATCCGGCATGCTGCTTTGCGGCGTGAATCCAGGCAGTCCTGCAAAGTCTCGAAATCAAGCGTAAAATTATGGAATTCTAGGAAAAATCAGCCAAAATCGGCGACAGGGTGCACAGTTTTGCGCCTGTGGGATATGTAACATCGAGCTGCAACTGCCAGTCGCTTGGGCAGTTCTCCTCACGAACAGACCGGGGAACGATTCAATGATCGTAAAACCAACGTGGCCAAGGACCCTGATGCTGGGCGTTCTCGCGCTCGGAGCGGCATCGGCGCTGGCACAGAACGAACTGAGAAGTACCTTTTTCAAGGACGCGGATGCCGCCAAGGCCACGGCCGATGCAGTCGATGCCGAGTGGCTTGCACCGCGCACGTATGAGCGCGGCATGCGCGAATACCAGGATGCGGAGCAAGCGCTGGAGCGCGGCCGCAACATCGACTACGTGCGCAGCAACGCGGCCGAAGCAGCCAATTACTTCACGGATGCGGCGAAAGCGGCCCAGCTTGCCAAGACTGCGCTGGCTCAGGCCCTCAAGAGCCGCCAGGATGCGGCAAATGCGCAGGCGCCGAAACTGTCGCCGGAACTCTGGGAAGACGCGCAGAATAAGTTCGCCGATGCAATCCGCTACCTCGAGAGCGGCAATCTCAAGAGCGCCAAGCGCCGCGAGGTCGAGGCCACCACGCTGTATCGCGACGCCGAACTGGTCGCAATCAAGGCGCAGTACCTCGGCGAAACGCGCCAGCTGCTATCCGAGGCCGATCGTCGCCGCGTCGGGCGCTACGCTCCGATTACGCTCGGCAAGGCGAAGCAGCTGCTCGCCGACGCTGAGCGCGAACTCAACGAAAATCGCTACGACACCGACCTGCCGCGCAGCCTGGCTCAGCAGGCGAACTACGAGGCCAAACACGCGATCTACCTGTCGGAAATCGTCCTCAAGGTCCGCGACAAGGACCTGTCGCCGGAGCAGCTGGTGCTGCTCTGGGAGGAACAGTACCGCGCCATTGCCGGTGCCGCGGACATCATCCCCGACATGCACGATGGCCCGGAGCGACTGACGACCGAACTCGTCAGCTACATTGAGGACCTGCGCAACGAGAAGCAGGCGCTCGAGCAGGAGAATGCTGACAACCAGTTACGCCTGACCGATATGGAAGAAGAACTGCGCGTTCTGGACGAACGCCTCGGCGGGGCGACGGCTGAACGTACCGCCCTGATCCAGCGTATCGAGGCACAGGAGCGCATCAAGGAACAGTTCGAGCAGGTCGAACGGATGTTCAGCAGCGACGAGGCGCGCGTGTTCCGCCAGGGCAATACGATCATCATGCGTCTCGTAGGCCTGACATTCGATAGCGGCTCGGCCCAGATCAAGCCGTCGAATTTCGATCTGCTCGCCAAGGTAGAAAAGGCTATCGACGTGTTTCCCCGCAGCGAACTGATCATCGAAGGGCATACCGACTCGCACGGTGGCGACGACTTCAATCAGAAGCTGTCTCAGGATCGCGCCGAATCGGTTCAGCAGTACATGATCAATGCGATGCGCATCCCGAGTTATCGCCTGATCGCAACCGGATACGGCGAAACGCGTCCTGTTGCGAGTAACGAGACGGCTTCCGGCCGCGAGAGGAACCGCCGCATCGACATCGTCATCAAACCGAATCTCGACGCCAGCTGATCGCTAGCTGCCGTGTTGCCGTTGTCGCCACCAGTCGGCGACAACAGCCGCGGTCACCTTGTTCACCAGGTAGCCGTACTCGGCATGCACGTTGAGTTCGCCTTCATGGCGGAATGCATTGAATATCTCGGTGTCATCGATGCTCTCAACGATGCCGAAGCGGAGCATGTCCGCGAAATCGTCTTTCAGGAAGGGATTCACGGCGGTCATGTCGCCCACGGCGGACAGATTCACCCAGCGGCGGATGTTGTCGGGGTAGCGTGCCGGCCCGGACTCGTCATGCCCGAGAATGTGCCGCCGCAGGTAGCTCTGACCGAGGGGTGATCCCATCGTGAGCAGGAGATCGATGCGCAACTCGTCGCGCGCATCGCGGGACATTTCCCACAGTGCATCGTACGCGATGACCGAACCCATGCTGTGCGCGGCAACCAGCACCGGCCTGCCCGACCCCCACGCGGCGCGCAGCGGCATCTTGAGCATTTCCCGCGTGTGCGTGGCGATGTTGTTGCGATTATGGACGTAACGCATCAGGTCGCGCAGGTGTAACTCCACGCGCTCATTGGCCAGGTGGGGAATGAGGAACGGAAACAGGTTGCCGACCCGGTACAACCAGCGCAGCAGTCGTTTTCCCGGCGATGACGCCTCCACGATGTCCTTCTCGCTCGCATCCGGATGGCCAAGCAGCACCTCGAGCGACTTCGCGTCGAGGTCGAAGTCGCGATGCTCGCCGTAGAAGTCGTAGGTCCAGGCAACCAGGTCGAAACTGCGGTCGTTGGCCGCGATCTCCTCGGCAATCGCCGAATCGTGCCGCCGCAGCCCTTCGAGCAGGCACCTGCGCAAGGCCTGTCTGTGCACGCTGGCCTCGGGTTTCGGCAGTAGCCCCGGCACATAGAGAATCAGCGGTGTGTTCATACGGCAGGCGTCGATGCCGCCAGCAATTCGTCGAGTTCCCGGAGATCGCCGATCGTCCGTTCCGGCGGTTCCAGGCCGCCCGGCCAGGGGTGGCCGTTGCGATTCACCCAGACCGCGCGCAGGCCTGCAGCGCGCGCGCCCTCGACGTCGAATTCGGGATGATCGCCGACGTGCAGCGTCTCGTGTGCGGCTGCGCCGCCAGCGCTCACCGCGGCATCGAAAATCGGCCTCGCGGGTTTGGCGGCGCCGGCGGAGCGGGCCGACACCACCGCCTGAAACAGGTGATCGATCCCGATCCGTTCGAGCTTCGCGTTACCGTTCGTCACGGCCACGAGTGTGTAGCGGCCGGCAAGGGACTCCAGCACCGGTCGAACCTCCGGGAACAGCTCCAGCGTGTTGCGCTCCCTGTCGAAGACCGCGAAGGCATCGTCCACGAAGCCGTCCCCGTAGCCGGCGGCGACGCCCATGCGAGCGAGCACCTGTTGCCGTATGAACGTCAGGTCGTGTGACAGCTCCTCGAACTCGGCGACTACCTGCGCGCGGAGTTCTACGATGTCATCGGGTTGGTGCATCTCCACGATGCGCGGGTAGCGTTCGCCGAGCCACTCGCTCAGCCTTGCCTCGGCACGACGGATGACGGGCGTGATATCCCAGAGGGTGTCGTCGAGATCGAGAGTTATCGTGCGTATACCGTTCACGTGTTGCCCGCTGCGCCGCGATGGACGACCATTGTGGTCCGTATCGACAAACCACCGCAACCGGGATGATTTCATGAAATACCTGCACACGATGGTGCGCGTCAGTGACATCGACGAGTCGCTCGATTTCTACTGCAACAAGCTCGGGCTCGTGGAGCTGAAGCGCTACGACAACGACAAGGGACGATTCACGCTCGTCTTCCTCGCCGCGCCCGGCGACGAGGACGCCCAGATCGAGCTCACCTACAACTGGGACCCGGAGGAATACGGTGAGGGACGCAACTTCGGTCATCTCGCCTACCGGGTCGACGATATCTACGCGCTCTGCCAGAAACTCGTCGACGTGGGCGTAACGATCAACCGACCGCCGCGCGACGGTCACATGGCGTTCGTCCGTTCTCCCGATAACATCTCGATCGAACTCCTGCAGAAAGGCGACGCGCTGCCGCCGACGGAGCCGTGGGCATCGATGCCGAATACCGGCCACTGGTGATGATCGACGGGCCGTAGCAGCGGGCCTGGGCCCGCGAACCCGTCGCGGTTCGAGAACCGCTCCTACAACCGGGGCATCAAGGGCGGCAGCGGGTCGCTCGCGGCGTCCTTGCTGTCGTCGTCGAGGACCGCGAAGGAGCGCAGCGATTTCGCCAGCGCATCGCCGTCCCAGCCTTCCCCGGCCGGTCCGTAGGCGGCGCGCGACAGCCGGGCCAGTTCCTCCGCGAGCGGGGCCGACACGCGGCTTGCGAGCGCGCCGACGCTGCGCGGCGCGTCGTCCGGCCATTGCAGGCATCCCCACCCCAGCATGGCCTGGCGAACGCCGGCGCCGTCGCCGGAAAGCGCCGCCTTGCGAGCCTCTTTGAGGTACCTCGCCTGCTGCTTGTGCAGCGGCGGCGGCGGCGGTTCGCGTGGCTCGCGGCGCGGGCGCGATGACAGCCACCAGGCGCCGAGCGTCAGCAGCCACAGGGCCCCGATCACCTGCGCAATCAGACGCCAGAAGTCGGAGCCCATGGACACCGCAGCCGGTGCCTGCGGTTGTTGCTCGGGCGTCGATACGGTGGGTGCCGGATCGACGACCGGGGCCTCGCGTGTCGGCAGTATGTTGATGCTGCGTTCGGGCAAATCAGCCACTTTCCACTCGCCCGCCTCGACGTCCCACCACGGCAAGCGCAACTGCGGCAGGGTCATGAGACCTGCATCGACGCCGATGATCGCGTACTGGTCCTTGCGGATACCGCGGATGCCGCCTGGCTCGAGTTCCCGGCTGAGTTCCGGGCGGTCGGGATAGACATTGACGCCGTCGACGGTCGGCGGCTCGATCGCCGGTATTTGCGTTTCCAGTTGCCCCAGCGCCTTGATCGTGATGACACGGGTAATGGGCTCGCCGGCCTTCAGGTCGTCGGGCTGCCGCGACCAGTTGTCTTCGAGCTGCAGATCCTTGGCCGGAAGCCATGTGGCATCCGGGAAGTCGGCCGGCGGCTCGGGAATCGGCAGGACACGAATCGTTTGCGCATCCGACTCGAATACCTTGCGCCCGGTGATACGGCCGTCGCGCAGCACCCGTGCCTCGAATCGCGCCGGTGAAATCGTCACTTCGCCGCTCTCCTGTGGAAAAATTGCGTAGACGCGCTCCACGACGTTGTAGGTACGGCCGTTCAGGAGTGCGTCGTAGCTGCGCTCCGCACCGGCCATCTCGATGAGCACCTCTGCGCCGCCGAATTCCGGGTCGCGCAGGGCCGGCTGCCGTGTCGGTACGGCGCGATAGACCTTGATACGGTAGAGCACCTGCGCCTGCACGTAGGACTCCGAGAAGTCCACTTCGCCGGTGATGAACACGTCAGCCTCGCCGGGTGGGGCATTGGCCGCCTGCCTCACGGTAACCTGCAGCGGCTGACTGCTCTCGGAGCCTACGGAGACAGCCGGTATCACCAGTTCACCGGTCCGCTTCGCCATCAGCTGGTAGCTCCACGTTCGGCTGCGAGAAATCTCGCCGTTAATGATCATGGTATTGCTGAGTTGGCTGCTCTGCCCGACGTAGAAGTCCTCGTGAAGCGCGGAAATGTCCGGCTGCAAGTCGATCTCGGTGTCCACGACGATCTCCAGAGTGAACGACTCGTTGAGGTCGATCGTATTGCGGTCCACGCGCGCCGTTACGCCGGCCTGTGCCACGCTTAACGCCATCAACAGCATGCTGAGCCCAAGCCATGCACGAGACCTGGCAGGAACACGCGGGCTCACCATGGCTGTACTTCGTCGTCGGGCCAGAGGTTGTTGCCGTCCTGGTCGCGGCCCATCCTCTGGTACTGGTAGCGGAATTTGCGGCGCAGCAATCCGCCCGGATCGTTGGGGATGCGGCGCAGCCACTGTTCCATCGCCTGCTGCGCCTCCTGTTCACGGCGCAGCGCCTCCAGCTGCTCTTCGCTCAGTTGCGGTGACTGTTGCCGGGCCCTCTGCTCGGCCTCCTCCGCCGCCCGCTGCAGCTCTTCCTGTATCGCTTGCATGTCCTCTTCGTTCATCTCGTCTTCACGTTGCGAAGCATTCTGTTCGCCGGACTGGCTCTGCGATTCCGAGGACCCTTCCGAGCCCTGGTTCTCGGACGCGGCGTCGCTGTCGGACTCCTGGCTGTCGCCGCCCGACTGATCCGAAGACTGCTGGTCGTCACCCTGGTTCTGTTGCTGCGACTGCTGCTCCTCCATCAATTGCGCGAGCAAGTCCCGGTTATACGCCGCATCCTCGTTGCCCGGGTCTGCCTCCAGCACCTGTTCGTAAGCGTCGATCGCGGACTCGAACTGGCCTTGCCGTGCAAGCGCATTGCCGAGGTTGTAGAGATTACGCGGGCCGTCCTCCTCGGCGAACCGTGCCGCGCTCTGCGCATAGGCGCCGGCCTCGTACTCGGCGACCGCGCGCCAGTCGGAATCCTCGAACAGCGCCGCCGCGTCCTCGGCATTGCCTGCCTCGAGCTGCCGTTGCGCCTGTTGGTCCTTGTTCAGCCAGAGATCGTCCCAGAGGGAAGCCTCTGCAGGCTCGCTCAGCGGCAACATCGCCAATGCGATCATCGCGACCCAGCCACGCCGGAAGGCGAGCGCGCCGAGCGGCAGCAGCAACACGGCCAGCCATGGGCCTTCCTCGCGCCACCGGTCCGTCGCCAGCTTGTCGTCGCTCGCTTTGCGCGAGCTGACTTCACCTGCCATCAGGTAGTCGAGGTCGCGGCCGTCGGACGTAAGCGTCGCGTAACGCCCGCTGCCGCTCAGTGCGAGTTCGCGCAGCCCACGTTCCTCGAGTCGGGCGACCGCAATCCGTCCCGACTGGTCGGTAACGAAGCCGCCGGAAAGCCTGGGTATGGGTGCGCCTTCGCTGGTGCCGACGCCGAGCACGGACAGCGTGTACCCTGCCTCGCGCAGATCGCGAGCCGCGCGCTCGGTGGCGGGCGACGAACCGCCGTCGGTAATCAGCAGCACTTCACCGAACGTGGCGCCGGCCTGTTCGAGCAGCTGCTGCCCCTTGTAGATGGCGGCCGTCGGGTAGCTGCCGCGACTCGGCATGATGTCCGTGCTCAGGCTGTTGACCAGTGCGGCGATCGTATCGGTGTCCGACGTCAGCGGCGTAACGGTAAAGGCGTTGGATGAGTAGACCACCAGCGCCGTCTGGCCGCTGGCGCGGCGCTCGAGGATGTCGAGAATCTTGAGACGCGCGCGGAGCATTCGGCTGGGTGAGACGTCCTGCGCATCCATGGACCGTGACAGATCGAGTGCGACGACGAGTGCCTGGTCCGAGCGAAACACCGGCTGCTCGATGCGCTCCCAGGCCGGGCCCGCAAGCGACAGCACGGCGATCACGCCGCTGAGCCCGAGCAACCACCAGCGCAGGTCGGATTTACGGTTCGGTGAACCCGACAGCACATGTGGCGCCAGCGCAGGATCGACGACTTTCTGCCAACTGCCGGGCCCCAGCCGGCGTCGCGCCAGCAGGATCGCCGCCGCGACGACCGCGGGTAGCGTCCACAGCCATTCGGGCCTCAGGAACTGGAAGTCAGCCGGCACGGGTCTGTACCCCGCTGATGCGCCGCAGACGCAACGATCGCAGCAGGCTCACGATGCCGAGGAATGCCGAGAGTGCGAAGGCCCCGGCGAGCGGCCAGAAATAAAGGGACTGCACCGGGCGGAAGCCAGCTTCCGGTTCCTCGACCGGTTCCAGTTCGTCGACGAGCCGGTAGATTTCCTGCAGCGTCGCGGTGTCGGTCGCACGGAAATAGCGTCCTCCCGTCAGGTCGGCGATACCCGTGAGCGTATCCTCGTCGAGATCGGCCGACGGGTTGACCCGCCGGCGGCCGCCTATGACCGAAGCCACCTCCATCTGCTCGGCGCCGATGCCTATCGTGTAGATCCGCAGGCCGACCTGCGCGGCGAGTTCGGCGGCTTTCATCGGGTCGATTTCGCCAGCCGTGTTGGCGCCGTCGGTCAACAGCACCAGCACCTGGTCGCCGGCATCCTCTTGCTGATCGTGGATACGTTTCACCGCGAGCGTGATCGCATCACCGATCGCCGTCTTCTCGCCCGCAAGCCCGATGAAGGCTTCCATGAGGAGTATTTTCACCGTCTCCCGGTCAAGCGTCAGCGGAACCTGCAGGTAGGCCCGCTCGCCGAACAGGATCAGGCCGATGCGATCGCCCTCGCGGCGTGTGATGAAATCGCTCGCCACGGCCTTGGTGGCCGTGAGACGGTCGACGCGGCGGTTGCCGAGCTCGAAGTCCTTCTGGTCCATGCTGCCCGAAAGATCCACCGCGAGCATCAGGTTGCGGCCCGAAACCGGCACCTCGAGTTCGTCGCCGACCCGTTCCGGGCGCGCCGCCGCGACGACCAGCAGCACCCAGGCGACCATGGCGACCCAGATTCGCCAGTTCAGCAATTGTTCCGCTCGGGAGCGGGTGGAAAGCACGTCGAAACCCGCGAAACTCGGCACCCGCAGCCCGGCTTCCTGGAGCTGGTTCGCTTCCGGCAACCTCGCACGAACGATGAATGGCAGCGGTAGCGCCAGCAGCACCCACGGCCATGCCAGCGACAGCATCAGGCCACCCTCCCCACCGGCGTCTGCAGCCGCTCCCGGACCGCGGCCAGCATACCGTCGACGTCCACGTCCCCGGCGAGCGTCTCGGGGTCGCGATACGGCAGCTCGAGCAGGCTGCGGCCTGCGCCCTCGCGAAACTTCGGCTCGTCGAGATCGCGGTCGAGCCAGGCGAGCCAGGCATCGCCGGTGAGCCCCGCAACCTCGGAGCGAGGCGCATAGGCCAGCATCGTGCGCCTGAGCAATTCCGACAGCTCCGAACCGAGTACGACCGGGTTGCCATGGCAGTCATATGCCGCGCGGCTCTCTTCGAGCTGACGGAGCGCCTTGCGCCGCGCAGCCGAGTGCGCACGGCGCCTGAGCCAGGCGCGGATCAGCAGGCCCGCCGTGACGACGAGTATCGCCATGAGCACCCACCAACCCGGCGCGAGCGGCCACCAGCCGACCGGCTCGGGCAGGTGCAGGCCGCGCAGCGGAATCGCCTGCGGATCCATTAGTGCGTCCTCCGTCCCAGCGCCTTCTGCAAAGCGCTCACGGGATCGTCGTCGGTCGACAGCGGCATGAGATGAATGCCGTAGCGCTGGCAAAAACGGTCCAGTTCGTGGGCGCGCGCCTCGAACGCGTCGTGATAGTCGCGGCGTGCCGCCTGCGCGTGCGTATCGATGGCGAGTTCGTCGCCGTCCCGGACCAGCCGGTAACGCCCCGGCGGCGGCAGCTCCCGCTCGAGCGGGTCGCTCAGGACCACCGCCAGCACCTCGTTGTGGCGTGCCACGCTCGACAGGTACGACTGCGCGGCGCGGTTGATGCCGATGAAGTCGCTGAGTATCACGACCAGGCTGCCGGGACGCGCGACACGCCTGAGTGACGCCATCGCCAGCGTTAGCGGCGCTTCGCGGTCTGTCGCATCCTCGTGCTCGCGCCGGGTCCAGTCCGGATGCTCGGCGAGTTCGTGCAGGAATCGCAGTGCCGCCTGCCTGCCGAGCCGCGGTTTCAGTTCGCGATGCACCGTATCGCCGAAGATCAGCCCGCCAAGCCGGTCACCACGATGGTGCGCCGCCCAGGACAGCAGCGCGGCAGCGCGGCTCGCGTTCACGGACTTGAAGCAGCCGCGCGTGGCGAAATGCATGTTGGAGCGCAGATCGACCATGACGAGGACCGGGCGTTCGCGTTCCTCGCGAAACAGCTTGGTGTACGCGGTCGTGCTGCGTGCGGTCACGCGCCAGTCGATCGAACGCGGATCGTCACCCGGCTGGTAGGGCCGCGATTCGTCGAACTCCATACCGCGGCCACGGAAATGGGAAACATACGCACCGGTCTGTAGCGAGCGAACCCTGAGCACGTCGAGCGCGATGGCGCGCGCCGGACCGCTCAGCCTGATCAGGCCCGGCTGCGAAACGCTGACGGGCGAGGCGTTTTCGGAGATGTGGTCGAGCCGCCGCATTACGGCACACCGACACCATCCAGTATCCGCTCGATAACCGAGTTCGAGTCGATACCGTCTGCCTCGGCTTCGAAGCTCAGCACCAGGCGATGGCGCAGCACGTCGGAAGCAACGTCCTGGATATCTTCAGGACTCACGTAGTCCCGTCCGGCGAGCCACGCCCGGGCCCTCGCCGTGCGATCGATGCCGATGCTCGCGCGCGGACTGGCCCCGTAGAGAATCTGGCCCTCGAGGCTGCGATCGACCGCGGCGGGATTTCGCGTCGCGAGCACGATATTGACGATGTACTCCTCGAGTTCCTCCGCGAGGTGCAGGCGCAGGATCTCCTGGCGCGCCTGCATGACGGACCCCACGGACAGGAGCTCCGGCGGCTGGAACGCGTCGCGCTTGCTCGATTTCGCCTCGTCCCGATTGAGCACCATGATGCGGCGTTCTTCGGCGGCATTCGGGTAGCCGACCTGCACATGCAGCAGGAATCGGTCGAGCTGGGCTTCGGGCAGCGGATACGTCCCTTCCTGCTCGATCGGGTTCTGGGTCGCCATCACCAGGAACAGGTCGTCCAGCGGGTAACTCTTGTCGCCGACAGAAATCTGTCGCTCCTCCATCGCCTCGAGCAGTGCAGACTGCACCTTGGCAGGGGCACGGTTGATCTCGTCTGCGAGGATCAGGTTATGGAACAGCGGGCCCTTGCGGAACTCGAACGTGCCCTGCTGGGGCCGGTAGATATCGGTGCCCGTGAGATCGGCAGGCAGCAGGTCCGGCGTGAACTGCAGGCGGTGGAAATCGCCCTCGACACTCTCCGCCAGCACCTTGATGGCGCGGGTCTTGGCCAGCCCCGGCGCGCCCTCGACCAGCAGGTGACCGTCGCACAGAAGCGCAATGAGCATGCGGTTGATCAGGTGCGACTGCCCGATGATCAAGCGGCTTGCATGCGCCTCGAGTTGCTGGAATTGGTCTGCGACGCTCATCAATGGCTCCCGGGCCGATTTGGGGCTCGACATTGTAGAGAGGATGTCTGTTGAGGCCAACTCGTCGCCCTGAATTTTGTCCATCGCCGGATCACTTCGGTAATAATGTCCTGCGGTAAGACAGCGTCGGGCAGGAAACATTGCAGGGAATTCTGGTAAAGACCGGTCTCGCTGCCGTCGTTGCGACCGCGGCGCTGGCGTTACTGGCCGGCTGTGGCGACACGCCGGAGCCGGCGGCGCTGCCGTCGCTGTTGCCGTCGGCCCCGGAATCCGGCGGCTGCGGGGCGCGCGGCTACCTCAGGACCGAGTTCTTCGGCGAGTTCGCCGGCCCGCTCGACTGGTCGGCAGGCGACCTCGATTGCCAGGGAATGCCGCGCCCCGATAGCCAGGGCGCGCGACTGCGGTTCGCCCGGCAGTCGGGTGACGTATCGCTCGCAATAATCATCGCCTTGCCCGGGCTCGAGCGCGGTGCGATAGCGCGCGAACTCGGCAGCAACGTAACGGTGATCGCGGAAGGCGGCGGGCGCTTCTTCAGCAGCTCCGGCCTCGGGAGTTGCTGGACCGACGTCCTGGAACAGGAAGAACTGGGAGGCGCTGCGGGCGCCTACTTCGTTGCAGGTACACTTTACTGCATCGCCCCGCTGGCGGAAGTCAACGGCGACTCGAGCGTGACGCTGCGTGACCTCGAATTCGGGGGTTACCTCGACTGGAGCGCCCGATGACGCTCGTACGGACGCTTGTGGTCGCGCTTTGCCTCATACCGCTCGGCCTGCGAGCGCAGGAACCGCTCGAACAGTCGTTCGAATCGGACGTGCTCGTAATCGTCGGGCGTTACGCCTGCTACCGATTCGACATCTACCTGGCCGTCAGCCCGCCGCAACAGCAGCGCGGACTCATGTTTGTCCGCGACCTGCCCGAGCGAACGGGCATGCTCTTCGTATACAGGGACGAAAACTACCGGTCGATGTGGATGAGGAACACATACATCTCACTCGACATGGTGTTTGCCAAGCGCGACGGCAGTATCACGAACATCGAGCGCGAGACCGTGCCGCTCTCGGAGAAATCCATCGTTTCGAGCGAACCCGCTATGTTCGTGCTGGAGCTGAACGCCGGCACCGCACGAGCGCTGTCCATCGACGAAGACAGCCGCTTGCTATGGGAACCGGTAATGCAATAGCCGTCAGAGGACGGCGGCAACGGACCGTGCAGTGTGTTCCACGTTGTCGGCCGTTATGCCGGCAATATTGATGCGGCTCGAATCCACCATGTACACCGCGTGGTCCTTCTTCAGGCGCTGTACCTGCTCGGTCGATACGCCGAGAAAGCAGAACATGCCCCTGGCGCGAACGACATGGGAAAAATCGTGTTCCGGCGCTTCGGCGCGCAAGGCGTCGTCCAGCAACTGCCGCATCTGTTGCAGGCGCTCGCGCATTTCGCCGAGTTCCGCCTCCCAGTCGGCACGCAATGCCTCGTCATGGAGAATCGTCTCGACAATGGCGGCGCCGTGATCCGGCGGCATGGAATACATCGTGCGAACCAGGTTGTTTGCCTGCGACTGCACGATATCGCGGGTCTGGCTGTCGGCGGCAACGACGAAGAGGGCACCGACGCGGTCCCGGTAAAGGCCGAAGTTCTTCGAGCACGACGTGCAGACGATCATCTCGGGCACCCGCGCGGCGAGTTCGCGGACGATGAACACATCGGCATCCAGGCCCGTTGCGAAACCCTGGTACGCGACATCGACGAAAGGCAGCAACTCGCGTTCTGCGATCACGTCCGCAATGGCGCGCCACTGCGCCTCGTCCGGGTCGATGCCCGTCGGGTTGTGACAGCTGGCGTGCAACAGGACGACGTCGCCCTTCGGAATGTCGTGCAGGGCGTCGAGCATCGCATCGAGATCGAGCGTCTTGCGCTCATCGTCGTAGTACCGGTATGTGCGGAGTTCGAGACCCGCCCCGCCCAGCAGCGGCACGTGATTCGCCCAGGTGGGGCCACTCACCCACACCGTCGCGTTTTTGCGGGCGCGCAGGATGACGCCGGCGGCGACCCTCAATGAGCCCGAGCCCCCGGGAGTCTGCAGCATGGCGATGCGCTCAGCTGCGGCCACGCCCGCAAAGGTCAGGTCACGCATGGCCTCGTTGAACGCCGCGGACCCCGCAGAACCAATATAGGTCTTCGACGCCTGGAATTCGACGAGGCGCCGCTCGGCATGCTTGACCACGTCGAGGACGGGCGTTTGCCCTGCCGCGTTTCGATACACGCCGATCCCTAGATCCACCTTGGTCTCGCGCGAATCATTCCGGTACTCGGCGATCAGGCCGATGATGGCGTCGGGTGGCAGGAGCTTCAGCGATTCAAACAACAGACGTCTCCGGGCTGTCTTCAGGATTCGTGAGTTTTACACACGCGGAGCGTTATCGCCTCATTTTTCCTGAAGCCACAAAAAACGCCGGCAGGAAGCCGGCGTTTCGTTACCCAGGTAGTACAGGATCAGGACTTGGGCGCCCAGACACTGCACCATCCGTTCGCATTGACGAGCTTGCCCGGGAAGATCTGGCAACCGACCCAGCCTTCCTTGGCCTCGCCCTGCGCGAGTGCACAGTTCGAACAGTTCTGCACCTCTGCACTGTTCGCGCGCGTCGACGGGTCGACCGTGCTCGCATCATGAGTGTATTTCATGCCCATCGCCATCGGATCGTCTTCCGAGAGTTTCGGCATGTCCTCCGCGCGGGCCGGGCGACCCGGCTGCACGAGAACGCCGGCAGCGGCGACGGCGGATAATTGTATGAACTTACGGCGTGCGATTTTGCTCAACGGACTCTCCTCGATATTTTTTTCGGTTTTCGGCCGGAACGTGCCCAGCGGGTGCCATTCTAAACCACTTACAAATCCAGCGCCGCATTCTACCAGGCGAACCTGAACCTCAGCATAACGGCAAGTACCGATCAGCCGGGACGACAA
Organism: Woeseiaceae bacterium; assembly: GCA_041559075.1. Taxonomy (GTDB): domain Bacteria; phylum Pseudomonadota; class Gammaproteobacteria; order Steroidobacterales; family Woeseiaceae; genus UBA1847. The sequence continues at coordinate 14,301 of JBFFEB010000051.1, forward strand.
ATGAGAACGATAATCATTCCTATGACTGGGTCCGGACCCTTGCGCCGTCGCGCTTCGAGGGCCGCTCCTACGGCCTCTGCGTCGGGCCCGCTTCCCCGAACAGCCAGCGCTCGATGGGTTTCTTCAGGTAGCGTGGAAACAGCACGAAGGCAGCGACGAGCGCGATCAGGCCTACGGGCGGCCACAGCTGGACGACATACATCGGCCACAGCAAAGCACGAACGAAATTCACCATCGAGTCTATGACGAACTGGATAACGATGCCGATGAGCTCCGAACTCAAGATGTTGTTCATCGCAACGATCTGCGGGATGTCCTCGACGACGGCCTCGCGTATCTCGAAGAACAGGAAAGCGACAGCGAAACCCACCGCGTACAGACCGCCACCGCGAACATCCCACACCTTGCGAAACCAGGCGCGGAACCAGCCGTGGGCTTTGTCGGGCAGACCGCCGGGGCGCGTCATGGTGTCGCGGCCAAACTCGCCCGCTGCTCGCAGGTTTTCGCCGATGCGCCGCCCGAGCGGCTTGCGTGGCCAGTGGGGCCCCGGCGGCCGCTTCATCGAATCAGCTCTTGTCAAGTTTGTGGATTTTCGTGCCTTCGAGCGTCAGGTTATACATCAGGCCTTTGGACCCGAAGATAAATCCGACGACCGGATCCTTGATGTTCTTCGAATCGATCGTCTTGCCGGCGCCGATATCGATCAGTGCGACCGAACCATCGATGCCGATCTTCCAGCCCTCGCTGTTACGGAACTGGTTCAACGATTCCTTTGTCATGAAGACGATGACGATCGAGCGGGCCTGTGCACCGAGCTGGAAGCCGACCGATCCGCTGGAGGTACGATAGTAATCGACCACCTCTTTGCCGATCAGCAGCGCCCCCTCACCGGTCTCGCCTCCGATCCCGAAGCCGACCTTGTAGACCTTCGGGAATACGAGGTAACCGGCGGACTGCTGCAGGAATACCTCTGCGCCGTTCACGTTCTTCTTGAAATCCTCGATAGATTCCTTTACGCGCACATCGATTTCAGCGGCGGATGCCGCCATCGCCGGCGGCGATACCACCATCGCGCCCACGAGGCCGAAAGCAAATACGAGCTTGAGTAGTCTGGTCATGTTCTCGTCCTGTGTGGTCCTTGGGTCTGGCCGCCGGCTGGCGTGTCGGCGGTATTGGTCCGGATACGTTGCCTGCGCATTCTAACCGCACGCGGCTGAATTCTCACTGAACGACGCCGGCCTCGATGAATGCGGCAAGCAGTGCCCGCAGCGTAGCGCGCAGACGGCGCGCGCGTGCAGCGTCGAACTCCAGTGTTTCCTCGTCCATGTAGGCACGCTGCGCCAGTTCGAGCTGCATCGCGTGCACGCCATTGGCGGGATCCCCGTAATGACGTGTAATGTAGCCGCCCCTGAAACGGCCATTCAATACGGACTCGTAGGAACTCGAGAAGGCGATCGACTGCAGCTCGCGGGCAATACCTGCATCGCAGCTCCGTCCGTCGAAGTTGCCGAGGTTGAGCACCGGCAGCTGGCCGTCGAAGAGCCGCGGCACCCGGCTGGGAATCGAGTGCGCATCCCAAAGATAAGCGCTGCCATGCCGCGCGCGAAGCTCACCGAGCGCCTGTGCGAGCCGAGCGTGATACGGGCGCCAGTATCGCTCGATGCGTTCGGCCACCTCCGTTGCGGAAACCGGCGCGTCTTCCCGGTACAGTGCTTCTCCCGCGAACGTGTATTGCGGACACAGTCCCGTCGAAACCTGGCCCTTGTACAGCGACGTGTCATCAGACGGTCGGTTGAGGTCGACGACGTAACGTGAGTATTGCGCCACCAGCAGTGAGGCGCCGAGTTCCCGCGCGAAGTCGTAAAGTTCAGCAACGTGCCAGTCGGTGTCCGGCATTGCGAGTCCCGCGGCGGTCATCCGCCGCCGCTGAGCATCCGGGATCAGGCAACCGGCGTGCGGCACGCTGACGAGCAGTGGCGAGTCACCTTCAATGAAACGGTAGACCTCGCTCACGCGCCGAGACTCGGCAGCACGGATGCAGCATGCTCACAGAATTCGCCCGAGTTGATCATCGCCGACAAGCGCGCGATATCGCGAGACAGCGATCGGTCCTCGGTATAGCTCGGCGACACGCTGCGTACGGCGGCTATCGTCTTTTCGATCGGTGGTGAGCTCTTCTTCGGACGGTGGAACTCGATACCCTGCGCGGCCGCCAGCAGCTCGATCGCAACGATGTCGGCGGTGTTCTCCAGCATCGCGTGGAGTCGGTGCGCCGCGTAGGTCGCCATGCTGACATGGTCCTCCTGGTTCGCCGATGTCGGAATGCTGTCGACGCTGGCCGGATGCGCGAGCGACTTGTTTTCGGAAGCGAGCGCCGCGGCGGTGACCTGCACCATCATGAAACCGCTGTTCAGACCGCCCTCCTTGACGAGGAATGCCGGCAGGCCGCTCATGTGCTCATCCACCAGCAGGGCGATCCGCCGCTCCGCAAGCGCTCCGATTTCCGCGATCGCGAGCGCGAGATAGTCGGCGGCGAATGCCACGGGTTCGGCGTGGAAGTTCCCGCCGGACAACACGGAGTGCGACTCGGAGAACACCAGCGGGTTGTCCGTGACTGCGTTGGCCTCGACCTCGAGCACATTGCAGACGTGGCGAAGCACATCGAGGCACGCACCGATCACCTGCGGCTGGCAGCGTATCGAGTACGGGTCCTGGATGTGCTCGCACTCGAGGTGCGACGCGCGAATCTCGCTGTCCTGCATCAGCTGCCGCAGCACGCCGGCGACCGCCGTCTGTCCGACGTGCCCGCGCACGCTGTGTATACGGCGATCGAAGGGCGTGTCACTGCCCTTTACCGCGTCGGCCGCCATGGCGCCGGCAACCAGCGATGCCGCCAATACGTTTTCGCAACGGAATACCGCGGCCAGGGCAAGCGCCGTCGATACCTGTGTGCCATTGAGCAGTGCGAGCCCTTCTTTAGGCGCCAGCCTGATCGGTTCGATACCTGCGTGTGCGAGCGCCGCCTCCGCGGTGACGAGTTCACCGTTCACCTTTGCCTCGCCGACACCGATCAACACGCTGGCCATGTGCGCGAGCGGTGCGAGATCGCCCGAGGCGCCGACCGAGCCCTTGGCGGGGATCCGCGGATAGACGTCGTGGTTGATCAGCGCGCAAAGCGCGTCGAGCAGTTCGAGGCGCACACCCGAGAAGCCTTCTGCGAGCGCGATCACCTTCATGAGCATAATCAGGCGCACGATGTCGTCATCGAGGTCCTCGCCGACACCGACCGAGTGCGAACTCACCAGGTTCTGCTGCAGTTTTACGAGCTCGTCGTCGCTGATATGCACGCGTGCGAGTTGGCCGAACCCGGTATTGACACCGTAGATCTCGGCACCGCTCTGCACCACGTCGCGGATGTACTCGGCAGACTCCGCGACTGCGCTGCGCGCATCGATGCCGAGCGACACGTCAACGTGTCCGCTCCATGCCCTGCGCAGTTCTGCGAGCGTCACGAGTTGCTTGTCGATCACCAGTCTCACGATTTCTCTCCCCGGCCGACCATCGGCAGATTCAGGCCATGCGCCTGAGCGCATGCGATCGCTTCCGGGTAGCCCGCGTCGGCGTGTCGCATCACGCCGGTGCCCGGATCGTTCCACAGCACGCGCGCGATGCGCCGATCTGCCTCTTTGCTACCGTCGCAGACAATGACGAGACCTGCGTGCTGCGCATAGCCCATGCCGACCCCGCCACCGTGATGGATCGACACCCAGGTCGCACCACTCGCGGTGTTGAGCAGCGCGTTCAACAGCGGCCAGTCGGATACGGCGTCGGAGCCATCCCGCATCGCCTCGGTTTCACGATTCGGACTGGCCACCGAGCCACTGTCCAGATGGTCGCGGCCGATGACGACGGGCGCCTTGAGTTCACCATTGCGAACCATTTCGTTGAAGGCGAGACCGAGGCGGTCACGCTCACCGAGACCCACCCAGCAGATACGCGCCGGCAGTCCCTGGAAATGAATCCGCTCACCGGCGGCGTCCAGCCACCGGTGGAGATGCTCGTCGCCCGGGATCAGCTCCTTCACCTTTGCGTCGGTGCGATAGATGTCCTCGGGGTCACCCGACAGAGCCGCCCAGCGGAACGGGCCGACGCCGCGACAAAAAAGCGGGCGTACGTAAGCGGGGACGAAGCCCGGGAAGTCAAAGGCGTTGTCGACGCCCTGGTCCAGCGCGACCTGACGGATGTTGTTGCCGTAATCGAAAGTCGGCACGCCGGCCGCGTGGAATGCAAGCATGGCGCGCACGTGCACCGCCATCGATTTTACCGCCGCAGCGACTACCGCGTCGGGATCCGACTCGCGGCGCTCGAACCATTCCTCGACGGTCCAGCCGATCGGCAGGTACCCATTGGCGGGGTCGTGTGCCGAGGTCTGGTCGGTAACGGCATCCGGGCGGATCCCGCGCTCAACGAGTTCGGGCAGGATCTCGGCCGCATTGCCCAGCAAGCCGACCGACAGTGGCTTCCTGCCGGCCACGGACTTGTCGATCATGGCCAACGCATCGTCGAGCGTCTCCGCACGCGTGTCCAGGTAACCGGTCTCGAGGCGCTTGTCGATGCGGTCGCTCTGACACTCGATCGCCAGCATCGACGCGCCGGCCATTGTCGCCGCGAGCGGTTGCGCGCCGCCCATGCCACCAAGCCCCGCAGTCAGTATCCAGCGACCCGACAGGTCACCACCGTATTGCTGGCGCCCCATTTCAACGAAAGTCTCGTAGGTGCCCTGGACGATCCCCTGGCTGCCGATGTAGATCCAGGACCCCGCGGTCATCTGGCCGAACATCATCAGCCCTTTTCGATCCAGCTCGCGGAAGTGCTTCCAGTTGGCCCAGGCGGGCACGAGGTTCGAATTCGCGATCAGCACGCGTGGCGCGTCGGTATGGGTGCGAAATACACCAACCGGCTTGCCGGACTGCACGAGCAGGGTTTCGTCCTCACCGAGTTCCCTCAGGCATTCGACGATGGCGTCGAAGCATTCCCAGTTACGCGCCGCCTTGCCGATGCCGCCATACACCACGAGGTCCTGTGGCCGCTCGGCCACGTCCGGATCCAGGTTATTCATGAGCATGCGCAGTGGCGCCTCGGTGAGCCAGCTTCGCGCGGACAGCTTCGTGCCGACTGGCGCCTTGATCACACGGGGTTTGTTCATCGCTGTAGGTTCTCCAGTTGCACGACGTCTCCGGACGCCGATTTCGTTGTTCCGGGAGGCGTGTAGTGCCCCGTCAGTTCATAGCGACTGCCCGGATGGTGCAGTCGCGCGAAGGTCACCGGGCGGCCGCGCGCCCAGGTGCGCCGCATCACCACCAGGCAGGGTTCGTTCTCCGGCATCTGCAGCCGTGTGCGCACCGCCGCGTTCGGCAGCTGCGCGCGCACGATCTGCTCGGCTTCCTGCAGGGGCGCGATCGAAGTCAGGTAGGCGCTGGGTGTCACCATGCCGAAATCCTGTTCGGCGCAGCAGGGCGCGAATTCGGCCAGCACGTGCCGGTCTTCGACCTGGATCGGCTTGCCGTTCTCGAAGTGCACGAGCAGCAGGTGAAACACGTCGGCACCCTGTTCGACGTGCAGGGCTTTCGCGATCTCGCCGCGGGCATGCTGCAGCGAGTTGCGCAGGACGTCGCAGGTATGCCGATGACCCCGCTGCGCGATTTCGTCCGCGATGTTGTGCACCTCGAGCATGTGCGAGCGGGAACGGAAGTCGGACACGAAAGTGCCGCGACCCGCGATACGCTCGACGTAACCCTCGTCGGTGAGTTCGCGAAGTGCGCGGTTCGCCGTCATGCGCGACACCTGCATGCGCTCGACGAGTTCGTTCTCGGACGGCACCCTGTCGTGCGGGCCCAGTTCGCCCGACGAGATCTGCATAATGATCAGGTCCTTGACCTGCTGGTAACGCGGTTTCTCGCTATCGCTCATCATCTCGCTCCCAGGGCGGCGACGGCGTCACGAAACGCGATCCGCGAGTCCTCGCCGGATTTGTGCTCGCCGTTTGCAACCAGCCACTCGCCGTGCACCATGACGCCCTCGATCGGCAGCCGGTAACCCGAAAACACCAGCGCGTCGAGACGCGATTCGTCACCGTGCCCCGCCAGCATCGGGTCGTCGTCGTGGAGCGCGACGAGATCGGCCGGCGCGCCGCGGTGGATACCCGCAATCCCCTGACCGCTCGCCTGTGCGCCGCCTTCGACGGCGCGTTCGAACAGCTCGCGGCCGACGTGAGCGCTGCGGAACGCGGTGACGTTGCGGGTCTGCGTCGCGAGCCGTTGCCCGTATTCCAGCCAGCGAAGTTCCTCGAACGGATTGATCGTGATGTGGCTGTCCGACCCGATGGCCAGCCTGCCATCGTGCGCGAGGTAATCCGCCAGCGGGAACAGGCCATCGCCGAGATTGGCTTCCGTGCTCGGGCATACGCAGACGACGGCGCCGGATCCGGCGAGGCTCTTCGATTCGTCAGGGTCCATGTGCGTGGCATGCACGAGGCACCATTGCTCGTCGACGCCAACGTTCTCGAGCAACCAGCGAATCGGGCGTCGCTCGTAGGCCGCCAGGCACTGGTCGACCTCGCGTTGCTGCTCGGCGATATGCAGGTGGATCGGGCCGCCCGCTTTTTGCCCCGCCTCCGCGATCGCTGCCAGCGACGCGGCACTGACGGCGCGCAGGCTGTGGGCACCGATGCCGACATCGAGCTTCGACGACTGCCTGGCCTGCGCCGTTTGGTGGTGATCGAGGAATTCGTCCAGCGACAGCGCGAACAGCTTTTGCGGTCCCTCCGGTCCCGACGCATGGAAGCCGGCGCGTTCGTAGAGGACCGGAATGTAGGTCAGCCGGATGCCGGCATCCCCCGCCGCGGCGGCAAGCGCTTCGAACATCTGGCTGCCGCCCGCATCCCTGGCCGGGTCGCGGTGCAGGTAGTGAAACTCGACGACGGTCGTATAGCCGCTCTGCAGCATCTCCGTATAGACCTGGCGGGCGATGGCGTACAGCAGGTCGGGGTTGATCGCTGCCGCGAGCCGGTACATTCGTTCGCGCCAGGTCCAGAAGTTGTCGCGACCCGCCGGCGAGCGCTCCTCGGTGCGGCCGGCGAGCGCTCGCTGGAAGGCGTGGCTGTGGGCGTTGCACAGGCCGGGGATGATGCAGCCGACGGTAATCGTCTCGTCGGTGCCCGCATCACCCGCGACGATCTCGTCGATCCGGCCGTCGCTGATGCGCAGCAGGACATCGTCGGCCCAACCGTCGGGCAACAGCACTTTCCTGGCGAGAATCGAGGTCATACGGGGATCCTGAAGTTGTATATACAGGCTAGTCCATGCTAGGTTGCTTTGCAATTGGAGAGACTGATGGCCGACTGGGAATTGCTGCTGACCGACGCCCGCATCGCGACGATGCGTCCAGGCGCGCCGGACTACGGCACGATCGATACGGGCGCAATCGCGATTGCCGGCGGACGGATCGACTGGATCGGGCCCACTGCCGACCTGCCCGACCAGGCTGCCGCAGAAACCCGTTCCCTCGCGGGCCGATGGCTCACCCCCGCCCTGATCGACTGCCACACGCACCTGGTGTTCGGCGGCCAGCGGGCCGAGGAATACGAGCGCCGCCTGCACGGTGCCAGCTATGAAGATATTGCGGCGGAAGGCGGCGGCATCCTGTCAACCGTCATGGCAACGAGGGCAGCGAGCGATGAGCAGCTCCATGCCGATGCACTCACCCGGTTGCGGACACTGGCGCGCGAAGGGGTGGCGACGGTCGAAATCAAGTCGGGGTACGGGCTCGACCTGGACACTGAACTCAAGATGCTTCGTGTCGCACGGCAGCTCGGCGACCACTTCGGGATAAGCGTCCGCACGACGTTGCTCGCAGCTCATACCGTCCCGCCCGAGTTCGCCGGCGACGCGGACGCCTACATTGACCTCATTATCGACGAAATACTGCCGGCCGCTGCCCGCCAGGGCCTCGCCGACGCCGTCGACGCTTACTGCGAGTCCATCGCGTTCGATGCCGGACAGGTCGAGCGGCTTTTTGCGCGCGCACGCGAATTCGACCTGAGTGTCAAACTGCATGCCGATCAGTTGAGTGACGGCGGGGGAGCGGAACTCGCCGCACGCTTCGGTGCGCTGTCCGCCGACCACCTCGAATATACGTCGGCCGACGGCGTTCGCGCCCTGGCCGAATCCGGCACGACTGCCGTGTTGCTGCCGGGCGCGTACCTTACCCTCAACGAGACGCAGCAACCGCCGGTAGCGGCGCTGCGCGGCAGCGGCGTACCGATCGCGCTGGCGACCGACTGCAATCCGGGTACGTCGCCGCTCAGCTCCATTCACATCGCAATGGGCCTCGCATCGCGACTGTTCGGGATGACCCCTGAAGAGTGTCTCGCCGGCGTAACGCGCGAGGCAGCACGGGCGCTCGGGCTAGGCCACGACCGCGGCACGCTCGAGGCCGGCAAACGGGCGGACCTCGCGATATGGGACTTCGGCCACCCACGCGAACTCGCGTACTGGCTCGGCGCGCAACCGCGGGTGGACTTGCTCGTTGCCGGGCGGTCCCTCGGCTCGAACCCGTAACCGGCCCTGCAGCCGCACCATGAACCCGAATCTTGTTGCCAGGCGGAGCTTCGTGCTCACGCTCGGCCTGCTCACGGCGACCGCGGCGCTCACGATCGACCTGAGCCTGCCCGCCATCCCCGAGATGGTTCGCTCGCTCGCCACCGACCTGCCCCGCGGCCAGCTCATCGTCGGCGCGTTCATGCTCGGCATGGCCTGCGGGCAGATTCCCGCCGGGCTGTTTTCCGACCGCCTGGGCCGGTTACCGGTGCTTTACGCAGGCATGAGCCTGTTTGCGCTCGCCGCGAGCGTCGCCGCACTCGCGCAGAATATTGACGTCATGTTAGCCGCGCGCTTTGTACAGGGCTTCGGCGGCGCCTCGGCCGTTGTGCTGTCACGCGCCATTGTCCGCGACATCTCGAGCGGCAAGGAAGCCGCGAAACTGATGTCGCTGATGACGATGATCTTCACCGTGGCACCCGTGGTCGCACCAAGCATCGGCGCGCAAATGGTGGCGCAGTGGGGCTGGCGAGCGCCGTTCGTCGCCATCGCGATCGGCGGCATGCTGATTCTCGGCGGTGTCCGCAGCAACCTGGTTGAAACTCGCGCGCCGAACCCTGACGGCCACCCGCTGCGGCAGCTGCAAAACAGCTTTGCCGAGTTCTTCGGCCACCGGCAAAGCCTATTCGGCCTGCTCTTGATCGTCGTGCCGCCCGCGGGCTTCATGTCCGTGATCGCGGTATCCGCCGCGCTGGCTGTTGAGATCTACGGTTTCTCGGTGCAGGCCTACGGCCTACTGTTCGCCTGCGCCGGCCTGTCGATCCTCGTGGGCTCGATCGTCAACCGTTTCCTCGTTTCTCGCCTGCAGATCGTCCCGCTCATCGGCATCGGCATATCGATGATGGCCTTGGCGTCGCTGCAGCTCTTAATCGCGGCGTGGATGAACAGCGCTCCTTTCGCCTGGGTTTGGGGCTGCATCTGCCTGTTCTTCTTCGCGGTTCCGATTGTGCTTGCCAACGCGATGGTGCTCGCGCTCGACCCCTTGCCGCGCATCGCCGGCGTTGCCTCGTCGATCATCGGCACGATCCAGAACATCATCGGCGCGTCAGGCGCGATACTCGGCGCCTCGATCTACGACGGCACGCTGCGCAACACGGTGGTCATCATCGGCGGTGCCGGCGTGGTGATGCTCGTGATCTTTCTGTTGCGGCCGCTGATCTGTGGTGGCCCCATCGTGCACC
>JBFFEB010000052.1:0-22478 GCA_041559075.1 Woeseiaceae bacterium
AGGTTTGACTTAATGAAATTTCGTTTGTGTGATGGGGTGCACAAAATGCAGTTGATCCGGCCAGTTGGATCAGTAAGACTGTGATGTTCAGGGACACTCGAAGGACCAAGCGGGCGGCAATGGCAGCAACGGCTTCACAGACTCAACTGGCAGGATTGCCACGGCGGCTGGTACAGGACGGTATCGTTTCCGAGGCGCAGCTCGCCGAAGCGAGCGAAGCGGCCAAGAAGGATAAGGTGCCGCTCGTCGCCTACCTCGTCAACGAAGACATTGCCAACGCTCGCGCCATCGCCGTCGCCGCGTCGCACGAGTTCGGCGTGCCGTTACTGGATCTCGACGCCATTGACCTGGAAATCGACTGTATCCGAGCCGTCGACCAGAAGATGATCACCAAGCACCGCGTTCTACCCCTGGTGAAGCGAGGCCAGCGGCTGTTCCTCGGCATCGCGGATCCGACGAATTTACAGGCGATCGACGATATTCGTTTCCAGACCAGCCTGCGGATCGACCCGGTGGTGGTCGAACAGGACAAGCTGGAGGAGCGAATAATCGCGGCGCTCGAGGCCATCGACACCACGATGTCGGACCTCGCAGATGACGACTTCGACCTCGAGAACCTCGACGTCGGAGCGCAAGAAGACGACGTACAGGACATTCGCAAGGACGACGTCGAGGACGCACCGGTCGTGCGCTTCGTCAACAAGATCATGATCGATGCGATCATGCGCGGGGCCTCGGACATCCATTTCGAGCCCTACGAGAAGGACTTCCGCGTGAGAACACGGCTCGACGGAGTGCTCTCGGAGGTGGCGAGCCCCCCGGTAGTGCTCGCAAACAAGGTCTGTGCACGACTCAAGGTCATGTCCCGGATGGACATCGCGGAACGCCGCGTGCCGCAGGACGGCCGCATCAAGATGCGTCTTTCCAAAAACCGTGCAATCGATTTCCGCGTCAACACCTGCCCGACATTGTTCGGCGAAAAAATCGTGCTTCGTATCCTGGATCCCTCGAGCACCAGGATCGGCATCGACGCCCTGGGTTACGAGGAAAATCAAAAGCAACTGTACCTCAAGCATCTGAACAAGCCCTACGGCATGATCCTGGTAACCGGGCCGACCGGCTCGGGTAAGACGGTATCGCTGTACACGGGTCTTAACATCCTGAATACCGTCGACCGCAACATTTCCACGGCTGAGGATCCCGCGGAAATCAACATACGAGGCATCAACCAGGTCAACGTGAATCCAAAGGTCGGGTTGACCTTTGCGTCGTCGCTCAAGGCGTTCCTGCGTCAGGACCCCGACGTGATCATGGTTGGTGAGGTTCGCGACCTGGAAACGGCGGAGATAGCGATCAAGGCCGCGCAGACCGGCCACCTCGTGCTGTCAACCCTGCACACGAACGATGCTCCGCGCACACTGACGCGCCTCGTCGACATGGGCGTTAAGCCTTACGCGATCGCAACCTCGGTGAGCCTGATCATCGCCCAGCGACTTGCCAGGCGCCTTTGCGGCAACTGCAAGGAAGCACAGGAAATACCCAAAGAGGCGCTCGAGAAAGAGGGTTTCACCGACGCCGAAATCGACAAGGGCATCACCATATTCGCGGCGAAGGGCTGCAGGCAGTGCAACGAGGGCTACAAGGGCCGCATAGGCATCTTCCAGGTGATGGAGGTGTCTGAGGCCATGGGCCGGATAATCATGGAAGGCGGCAACGCAATGCAGATCGCGCAGCAGGCCACCGAAGAGGGGGTTATCGACTTGAGGCGGGCTGGTCTGAACAAGGTCAAGGAAGGCATTACCAGCCTTGTAGAAATTAACAGGGTTACAATCGAATAACGTTGTATCTCATCCAACGGACGAAAACGATGGCCGAAACAGCAGCAAGCATCCCGTTTTTGTGGGAAGGCAAGGACCGCAAAGGCAAGAAGGTCAAGGGCAGGAGCGTGGCGGCGACCGAGCAGGCGGTACGCGCCGATCTGCGCCGCCAGGGTGTCGTACCGACCCGGATACGCAAGCAGCGCACCAAGCCGTTTTCCGGCAGGTCCAAGATCACCACGGGCGACATCGCCATCTTCAGCCGCCAGCTCGCAACCATGCTTGCCGCCGGCATCCCGCTAGTGCAGGCCTTCGAGATCGTGGGTAACGGCCATGAAAATGCCGCGATGCAGAAACTGATCCTCGGGGTCAAGTCCGACGTCGAAGGCGGCAGCGCGCTCGCGGAAGCGCTTGCCAAACAACCATTGTACTTCGACGACCTGTTCGTCAATCTCGTCGAGGCGGGCGAACAGGCCGGTGCCCTCGAGACCCTGCTGGAAAAGATTGCGACCTACAAGGAAAAAACCGAGGCGGTCAAGAAGAAGATCAAAAAAGCGCTGACGTACCCGGCGGCCGTCCTGGTCGTGGCCTTCATCGTTACGACAATTCTGCTGATTTTCGTGATCCCGGCCTTCGAAGACCTGTTCCAGGGCTTCGGCGCAGACCTGCCGACCTTCACACGCATGGTCATCGACCTGTCGATTTTCGTGAGGACGAACGGCTTTTTCCTGGCAGCGGGCCTTGGTGCTGCCATCGGCGCATTTTTCTACTTCAAGAAACGTTCCAGGGCAATGCGCCATTTTCTCGACCGCATGTCACTCAAGATACCGGTCATAGGACCGATCCTGCAGAAAGCTGCCGTTGCACGCTATGCCCGCACGCTTTCCACGATGTTCGCTGCCGGCGTGCCGCTGGTCGAAGCCCTTGACTCCGTCGCGGGTGCCACGGGCAACATCGTCTATGAGCAGGGGGTTCTGAAAATGCGCGACGAGGTCGCGACCGGCCAGCGCCTGGCGCAGGCGATGGAAAACACGAACCTGTTCCCGAACATGGTCACCCAGATGATCGCCGTCGGCGAGGAATCGGGTTCCCTCGACGATATGTCGGCGAAAGTGGCGGACTTTTACGAGGAAGACGTCGACAACGCAGTGGACAACCTGTCGAGCCTGCTCGAGCCGCTGATCATGGCGATCCTCGGTGTGCTGGTGGGTGGCCTGGTGATCGCGATGTACCTGCCTATCTTCAAGATGGGTTCGGTTATCTGACGGCCGCTCTCGCCGGTTTGCATTAGAACGGCGTTCGGAGGACACTCCGGGCGCCGTTTTCGTTTAACAGCAGCGGTAACCCAGACGGAGACAGTGAATGCTCGAACTGCTCGCCGAGTCCCCCGCGATCTTCATCGCCGTCGCGTTCGCGTTCGCCCTCCTGATCGGCAGTTTCCTCAACGTCATTATCTACCGCCTTCCCATCATGATGGAGCGCGAGTGGCGGGCGCAATGCGCGGAACTTGCCGAGACGCCGACGCCGGAACTGCCCGAGAGCCGCTTCAATATCCTGGTGCCGCGCTCGCGCTGCCCGTCTTGTGGGGCCGAGATCACGGCGTGGCAGAACATCCCGGTGCTCAGCTACCTGATGCTCGGCGGCCGTTGCGCGGCGTGCAAGGCTGAGATTTCGGCGCGTTACCCGATCGTCGAGTTCGTGACCGCGCTCCTGGTCGGGGTCGTCGCCTGGCGCTTCGGCGCCACCTGGCAGGGCCTGATGGCGATCGTACTGACGCTGTTCCTCGTCCCGATCACGATGATCGACTTCGACCGCTGCCTCATCCCCGACTCCATCGTGTTGCCGCTCTTGTGGATGGGTCTCGGCATGAGCCTCTGGCACCCCCAACCCGGTGCCGAAGTGCTGTTCATCGCACCGTCCGACGCGATCATAGGCGCCATAGCAGGCTATCTCAGCCTGTGGTCCTTCTACTGGCTATTCAAACTGGTGACGGGCAAGGAGGGCATGGGCTACGGCGACTTCAAGCTGCTCGCGGCACTCGGCGCCTGGCTCGGGCACCAGTACCTGTTCACGATCATCATCATGTCCGCGATCGTCGGCGCAACGCTCGGCATCGCCCTGATCGCATTCCGCGGCCGCGATCACCAGGTACCGATGCCGTTCGGCCCTTTCCTGGCGGGCGCGGGCTGGCTCGCAATGCTCTGGGGCGATGCCCTCAAGAGCCTTTTCAACCTGCCGTTCTAGGTGAATACGCGCCGGGACTCGCCGCTCCGCATCGGCCTCACGGGCGGCATCGCGAGTGGCAAATCGACGGTCGCCGATATGTTCACCGATCTCGGCGTGCCCGTCATCGATACCGACGTCATCGCCCGCGAGGTGGTGCGCCCCGGCAAGCCCGCCCTCGAAGAGATTCGCGAGGCCTTTGGTGACGCCGTCATCGCCGCCGACGGCACGCTGGACCGGCCGGCGATGCGCGCCATCGTATTCGGTGACGACGCGGCCCGGCGCAGGCTCGAAGCCATCCTGCATCCAAGGATCGGCGAGGCGACGCGGGAACAGGCCGATGCAGCGGGCGGCGAATACCAGGTCATCGTGGTACCGTTGCTCGTCGGGTCGTCATTGCGGACGTTCGTCGACCGCGTACTGGTCGTCGACTGCGATGAGGAGACCCAGGTTTCCCGCCTGCTCGCCAGGGACGCCGAATCCGAGGCACAGGCTCGCCGAATTCTCGCGGCACAGTCGAGCCGAGACGAGCGGCTGGCGGTCGCGGACGACGTCATTGCTAACGATGGCGACCTCGACGAGACCCGGCAGCAGGTTCTTGCGCTGCACCGGCGCTACCTGCGCGAGGCCGCTGCTCGCAACGGCTGACGCCGTCGCCGATCGGCGTCATTTGCCAGTCGCCGGGGTGTCCTTCAGAATAAGGCAATGGTGAAAGCCGCGGAAATCTTTGCACCCAGAACCGCAGCCGGGCAGGCCAATTACGAGCTACCGCTGAGCGAGCGCATGCGCACGTTCCTTCGCATCGAGTTCCTTTACCGCCAGATGCTGTATAGCTCGGAGACCGATTCACGTTGGGCGACGCGCGCCACGATCAGCACGCTCCTCGAGATCCTCGCCATCCTGTTGCGCGGCGACGTTCGCGGCGAGGTCCACAAGGAACTCGATTACCAGATCAATGCGCTGCAGCGATTCCAGAGCCAGCCGGGCGTCGACAACAGACGCCTCGAGAGCCTGATCCGCAATCTCGTGGAGAGCCGCGGCCAGGTCTCGGCCATCGGCACGCCGTACCTTCAGCCCCTGAAGGAAAGCGAGTTCCTGCGGGCCATCCAGCACCGCAACTCGATTCCGGGCGGCACCTGCGAATTCGACCTGCCGGAGTACAACCACTGGTTGCGGCAGCCCTACGCGCGGCGCCAGCAGGACCTCGAACGCTGGATCGTGGCGATCCGGCCGCTGTGTGACGCCGTTGTCGAGATTCTTTGGCTGATCCGTGAAAGCGCCGAGCCGGTCGGCAAGACCGCCATCAACGGCATGTATCAGCACAGCATGAGAAAGGACACCCACGGCCGGCTGTTGCGCGTAATTCTCGACAATGGCAGCGAGCTGTACCCCGAAATCAGCGGCAGCCAGCACCGCTTCACGGTGCGATTCCTGGAGTGGTCGACGATCGAGAGCCGTGCCGTGCAAACGGGTCACGACGTCTCGTTTCAGCTCGCTATCTGCTGAAGCGCGTCGATGACCGGTATATCGGCCGGCAGTATGTCGTGGTCGACGAGTGACGCCGGCGCCACCCAGCGCAGCGCCTGGCCCTCCAGACCGACGGGCTCGTTGCTCCAGCCGCTGACCAGGAAGAAGTGGATGGATACCGATCGATCGGGATAGTCGTGCTCGAGATGCATGAAGCGCTCCGCCGCACCCAGTTCCACACCGAGTTCTTCCAGTAGCTCCCTCGCGAGCGCCTGCTCCGGACTCTCTCCGTCGCCGATCTTGCCGCCGGGAAACTCCCACATTCCCTGGAACGGCCCACCGCCCACGCGCTCGGTGATCAGCACGCGTCCGCGCCGATCACGCAGTATGCCAGCCGCGACTCGGAGGCGCCGCATCGGCGCTCAGCTGAGTTGCCCGTGGCAGCGCTTGAACTTCTTGCCGGAACCGCAGGGGCACGGCTCGTTGCGGCCGACCTTGCGCCCGTCCCTGACGAACGTCTCGACGGCCGCGGCGCTTTCACCGCCCTGCCCGGGCAGACCCGGACGCACAGGCTGGCCTTGCTGTGACGCCGCCTGCGCGGCAGCCGGCGCCTGTGCCCCCAGCGCCGAAGCCTGCGCGTGCTGGAATTTCAGCTTCTGCTGTTGCTCCCGCTGCCGCTGCATCTCAGCCAGATCATCCTCGCCCTGGATACGGATGCGGGTCAGAATGCTGATCGTGTCGTGCTTGACCTGCTCCATCATCGCACCAAACATCTCGAACGCTTCGCGCTTGTATTCCTGCTTCGGGTTCTTCTGTGCGTAGGAGCGCAGCCCGATACCCTGGCGTAGATGGTCCATGGCTGCGAGATGTTCCTTCCAATGATGGTCGAGCTGACGCAACATGACCTGCTTCTCGACGTTACGCATCAGCTGGCTGCCGATTCGCTGCTCGCGCTCTGCGTAGGCCTTGCGGGCCTCTTCGACGCAGTAGTCCCGGATACCATCGTCGTTGATCGACTTGTCTTCTGCGATCAGCTGCGCGATGTCGAGATCGAGACCGAAATCGGCTTCCAGTGCTTTCGACAGGCCGTCTGCATCCCACTGTTCCTCGAGACTGCCCGGTGGGATGTGCAGCGCGACCGCGTCGGCAATGACCTCCTCGCGGATCGCGGCCACGGAGTCCTCTATCTCGTCGGCGGCCATGAGTTCGGAGCGCTGGTGGTAGACCACCTTGCGCTGGTCGTTAGCGACGTCGTCGTATTCGAGGAGGTTCTTGCGAATGTCGAAGTTGTGGGCTTCCACCTTGCGCTGCGCGCGCTCGATCTGGCGCGACAGCAGCTTGCTCTCGATCGCTTCCCCCTCGCGCATTCCGGCGCGCGCGAGTAAGCTCTTGGTGCGCTCCGGGTCGCCGAAGATGCGCATCAGGGTGTCTTCCATCGACAGGTAGAAACGGCTGGACCCCGGATCCCCCTGCCGGCCCGAACGGCCGCGCAACTGGTTGTCGATGCGGCGTGACTCGTGGCGCTCGGTGCCGATGATGTGCAACCCACCGGCTTCCAGCACCGCGTCGTGACGCTTCTGCCAGTCAGCGCGCACTGCCGCGACGTCGGCGCCCTCCCCCAGCGCCGCGATTTCCGCATCGAGATTGCCGCCCAGCACGATATCCGTGCCGCGGCCCGCCATGTTGGTGGCGATCGTGATCATGCCCGGGCGGCCCGCGTGCTGCACGATGTGTGCCTCACGCTCGTGCTGCTTCGCATTGAGTACTTCGTGGTCGATCTTGCGCTTTCTGAGGATCGACGAAAGGTGCTCCGAAGTCTCGATCGAGGTCGTGCCGACCAGCACCGGCTGGCCGCGTTCGCGGCAGTCGGAAATGTCCTCGATAATCGCCTCGAACTTGTCGTTCTCCGTGAGGTAGACGAGATCGGGCGCGTCGTCGCGAATCATCGCTTTGTGTGTGGGGATGACGACCACCTCGAGTCCGTAGATCTGCTGGAACTCGAATGCCTCGGTGTCCGCGGTACCGGTCATGCCGGACAAGTTGTTGTACAGGCGGAAGTAGTTCTGGAACGTGATCGAGGCGATGGTCTGATTCTCGTGCTTGATCGCGACACCTTCCTTGGCCTCGATCGCCTGATGCAGGCCGTCCGACCAGCGCCGGCCTGCCATGGTGCGACCTGTAAACTCGTCCACGATCACGATCTCGCCATCCTTGACGATGTAGTCGACGTCGCGCTGGTAGATGGCGTGCGCGCGGAGCGCGGCATTCAGGTGATGGAGCAGGCGGATGTTACCCGCGTCGTAGAGGCTCTCGCCTTCCTCGAGCAGCCCCGTCCTGGCCATGAGGCCTTCGACCTTGTCCTGGCCCTCCTCGGTCATGTGAGCCTGTTTCGCCTTGAGGTCGGTCGTGTAGTCCCCGCGCGGCGCGAGCCGGCATTTTGCGACCTTGTCGTCGTCGCTAACGAGTACGACGTCGGCTTTGCGGGAGTCGCCGATGCCAACCGCTTCCTCGATCGTCATCACCTCTTCGCCGCCCGACTCGACCGGCTTGCCCTTCTCGTCCACGAGCGTGACCTTGCGCGCAACGATGTCGTAATTGGAGTCCTCTCCTGGCTCGACATGCTCCTTCAGCTTCGGGATCAGCTTGTTGATCTGGGCGTACAGATCCGTGCTGGCCTCCGCCGGACCCGAAATGATGAGCGGCGTGCGAGCCTCGTCGATCAGGATCGAGTCGACCTCGTCGACGATCGCGAAATTCAGGTCGCGCTGCACCTTGTCGGTCAGCGAGAAAGCCAGGTTGTCACGGAGGTAGTCGAAGCCGAGCTCGTTGTTGGTGGCGTAGGTGATGTCACAGGCGTATGCGGCCTGTTTCTCCTCGTGTGTCTGGCCGGACTTGGCGACCCCCACGGTGAGACCGAGGAACTCATACGCAGGGCGCATCCAGTCCGCGTCGCGCTGCGCGAGGTATTCGTTGACGGTCACGACGTGCACGCCCTCACCGCTCAGCGCGTTCAGGTAAGCCGGCAGCGTCGCCACCAGCGTCTTGCCTTCACCGGTACGCATTTCCGCAATGTTGCCGTCATGCAGCACCATGCCGCCGATCAGCTGCACGTCGAACGGCCGCATGCCGAGCGTGCGCATTGCCGCCTCGCGCATCACGGCAAATGCCTCGGGCAGCAGCTGGTCAAGCGTTTCGCCGTCGGCCACACGGCCCTTTAGCTCCTCGGTCTTGGCGCGCAGGCCCGCATCGTCGAGCGCCTGAACGCCCTCTTCCAATGCGTTGATCTTCTTTACGATCTTGCCGTACTGCCGCAACAGCCGTTGATTACGGCTGCCGAAGACACGGGTCAAAATATTGGCCAATTGGTGCTCCTGGAGGAATATCGTGTGACGGGCTCATACGCCCGGGGCTTCCGGGCCGGCGCCGGGAAAGGCCGGTATTCTAAGCGTTCGGAACGCTAATTAGAAACGCAATCTGAGGATAAATTCCCCAAATACAAGATCATGCGGCAAATGAGCCCGACGGGGCGTGCGCTCAGTTCGAGGTGGCGCGGATGAAATTGACCGGGTTCATGCGCCGGCCGTCGCGCAGGACCTCGAAATGCAGGTTCGGGCCGGTGGCTCGCCCGGTTTCGCCCATCTTCGCAACTATCTGGCCTTTCTTGACCTCCTCGCCAACGGCAACGAGGTTCTCGGCGTTGTGCGCATAGCGCGTCGTGTAGCCGTTGCCGTGGTTGATTTCGACCATGAGACCGTAGCCGTAACGCTTCGAAGACCAGGTCACCACGCCGTCCGCCACGGCAATCACGTCGGCGCCCGCCTTACCGGCGAAATCGATGCCGGTATGATTGGCGGGCTTTCCCGTGAACGGGTCCGTGCGCTTGCCGAAATAGGATGAGATCCACCCCGAACTGACCGGTCGACCCTGCGGGTAGACGCGCTGCTTGAGATTCTGGTTGGCAATGACGCTTTCGAGAACACCGAGCTGCGCTTCCCGGCTATCGAGCTGCAGGTCCAGGGTTTGCATGGCTTCGACGACCTCCGGTACCGCAACATTCGAGCCGGTCGCGACAGGCTCTTCGGGGCCACCCATTGCCGGCAGCTCGTCAAAATCGAATTCGCCGTCTTCGAGGTTGGCCATTTCCGTCAGGCGACGGCCCAATGCGTCGAGACGGATCATGCGCGCATTCATCTGTGCGATGCGGAATGCCATCGCGTCGAGCGTGTCTTCATTTTCCTGGCGGATCGTTTCGATGTGCCCGCGCGCCTGCTGCAGTTCCCCGACCAGGCCAACCAGCCTCTCGGAACTCACACCGGAACCCGTGGCGGCTGCATGCCAGCGGCCGCCCGCAAAACCTGCTGCCGCGACCGCGCCGGCAATGAGCACAACGGTCGCCGCAGCCAACGGACCGGACAAGTTGAGTTGACGAGGCTTGCCCAGCCCTTTGCCAAAAATTACAACATTCATCGAGTACGCCTCGGATGCGCTCGGTACAACTTTTTCTTGTTGTCGCCGCAACCCGCTTTATGGCGGGCTTCCCGGCCGTCAAGTCGCACGCTAAAGCATTGTGACCTGCAGTCAATCATCGCTTCGGTAGCCCCGCTGTCCTAGGATCGAGTCCCTTAGACCGGTGGATTTGCGCCCCCGCTTTTCAGCGGATTTGCCCTTGTCGTGGCCAAACTATGCATAATGTCGGTTTTTAATACAAGAATAGGGACTCGATAAGGGTGATTCCGGTCACCCTGACCGCCCTGAAAACGTGATCCGGATCACAATTGGATGACGGCAAAAAGCCTTGAAAATCTGTTAAATCCGAGCAAAGACGGGGATTTAGCAAACATCGTTCGGCGCGCACACGATATGGGTGAGCTCGCATCCGCGCTGATGCGCGTGCTGCCTCCCGAGGAGGGCGCTTCGGTCCTGGCGGCCAACGTCCGGGATGACGGCGAACTCGTCGTCCTATGCCGCTCCTCGGCGTGGGCATCACGACTGCGATTTTCAACGGATGCGCTGCTCGAGGCCGCGAGAACCATGGGAGCCGCCGTATCGCGGTGCACGGTTCGTGTCGCCCGCGACGCCTAGAAAAGTCCCTCGGTGCGCGAGTCGGGCTAACGGCAATAGTACTTGATCACCGTCGCCGTCGGCTCGTCGACAACGTACGCGTCCACACAGTGGCCGGAACTGTCCGCGCCGTCGATGTAAACGTAGGTCGCGGCCGGGATGCCCGCGTCGAAATCGGCAAAATGGTGGCGCGCCTCGTAGATGGCATCCGGCGGGCCCAGCGCATTGATTAGCTCGTCGCGGCTCCTGCCGACCCAGGGATTGTCGAAACCCCTGAAAAACGCGGAGTAGTCGTAGAATGGCGTCGCGGCACGTACTTCATGGGGTTCCGCCTCGCCGACAATCCATGTCCCGAGACTGCAACTGCACAGCGGCAGCAGTAACGAACTGCAGAGAAATACCGTGGTTCGCATATCCTCGACTGCTTCGGGTGCGGGCCAGAGAACCCGCTGCCCTTAATCCGCCATCGATGACGTCGATGGTCACCAGTGACTATATAGGGAGCGGGCCGAGAGTAAATAAGGGTTTTCCGCCGCTTCCTCAGGCGTAGGACGGCGTGGCATACGAAATCGGCGCCTTGCGGCCATTCTCGAACGTGGCCTCTTCCCAGGCCGACTCCTGTTCGAGCAACGCGCGCAGCAGCTTGTTATTCAGATCGTGGCCCGACTTGTAGGCGCGGAACTCGCCGATCAGGCTATGATTCAGTAGGTACAGGTCGCCGATCGCATCGAGGATCTTGTGAATGACGAACTCGTTCGAGTACCGCAGGCCGTCCTCATTGAGAATACGGTAGTCATCGAGGACGATGGCATTGTCCATGCTGCCCCCGAGCGTCAGGTTGCGCTCTCGGAGTGCTTCGACATCGCGCAGGAAACAAAAGGTCCGCGCGCGGCTGACCTCTTTCAGGAACGACGTCGATGAAAAATCGATGGTGGCATGCTGGCTGATCTTGTTGAAAACGGGGTGATTGAAGTACACCTCGAAGTTCACCTTGAAGCCACTGAACGGCACCAATTCCGCCCACTTGTCGCCGTCTTCGACCCGGACCTTCTTCTTGATGCGGATGAATTTCTTCGGCGCGTTCTGCTCCTCGATGCCGGCGGACTGCAGCAGGAATACGAACGGCCCGGCACTGCCGTCCATGATCGGGACTTCGGCCGCCGACAAGTCCACGTTGACATTGTCGATGCCGAGACCGGCCAGCGCCGACATCAGGTGCTCCACGGTGGCGACCTTGACGCCGTCCTTGATCAGCGTGGTGCCGAGCATGGTTTCACCGACCAGGCGAGGATCGGCCGGGATGTCCGCGGGATGCTCGAGATCGACCCGGCGGAAGGTGATTCCCGAGTTTTCCGCCGCGGGGCGCAGCGTCATGTACACCTTCTCCCCGTTGTGCAGGCCCACGCCGGTCGCACGAATGGAGGTCTTGAGGGTGCGTTGTCGCAACATGGGCACTGTATGAATCTGCTCTGATTTGGTCCGTCTTGTTGCGAGCCAACCACATACTCGGAGCCAATGTGACGGCTATGTGGCAACGCGGAGTGCGCAAGAGCGTACCACCGGCTTCTAATCTCTTCAAGATTTTCAAGCCCTTATAGATCAACAGTGAGGCCGCACCGGAAATGTGATCGGCGGCGGGCGAGAAAGGGGCCGGCCCGGACATGCCGGGCCGGCAGCGCGGAGGTGCGTGACTTCGTGGTCGCTTCGGGGCCAGTGAGTAACGTCCGAAGCGCCGCCCCCGTCGTCAGTCGGCCTGTCGCCGCAGGAATGCCGGAATATCCAGCAGTTCCTCCTGCAGCCCGGGACCCTCGAGGCCGTCTCCAACCGCTCGTTTTCTCTGCACCGTCGGCTTGTCGAAGCCGTGGTAATTCGGCTCGCTCGGCTTCTCGGCCGGCTGACGCACGATGCGCATCGGTGATTCGGCGTTCGCCGCTGCATGCCCGAGACCCGTCGCGACCACGGTAACGCGAATCTGGTCTGTCATGTCAGGATCGATCACCGTACCGACCACCACGGTCGCATCATCCGAAGCGAACTCCTTCACGGTCTTGCCCACTTCCTGGAACTCGCCGATCGAGAGGTCCATGCCGGCCGTGACGTTGACGAGGATGCCATTGGCACCGGCAAGGTTGATATCTTCGAGCAGCGGACTGGAGACCGCTGCCTCCGCAGCCTCGCGCGCACGGTCATCGCCGGACGATGTACCGGAACCCATCATCGCCATGCCCATTTCGGCCATGACCGTTCGGACGTCGGCAAAGTCGACATTGATGAGGCCGGGCCGCGTGATCAGTTCCGCGATACCCTGTACTGCGCCCTGGAGCACCTGGTTCGCAGCACGGAATGCATCGAGCAAGGTCGTTTCCCCACCGAGAACGGTCAGCAGCTTCTCATTCGGAATCGTGATCAGTGAGTCCACGTACTTGCCGAGGTCGGCAATGCCCTGGTCGGCGA
The DNA here is from genome assembly GCA_041559075.1 of Woeseiaceae bacterium. Taxonomy (GTDB): domain Bacteria; phylum Pseudomonadota; class Gammaproteobacteria; order Steroidobacterales; family Woeseiaceae; genus UBA1847. The sequence goes on from JBFFEB010000052.1 coordinate 13,023, forward strand.
TCATCATGCGTTTCTTGCCTTCCATCAGAAACGGCCGTGTTACGACGGCCACAGTCAGGATGCCGAGTTCCTTCGCGACCTGGGCGACGACCGGTGTCGCACCGGTGCCGGTTCCACCGCCCATGCCGGCGGTAATGAACAGCATATCGGCGCCTTCGATGACTTCGTAGATACGGTCACGGTCTTCCATCGCCGCCTGGCGGCCGACATCCGGGTTTGCCCCGGCGCCGAGTCCCTTGGTGATATTGCAGCCGATCTGCAGCGACGTCCTGACGCGCGAGCCCTTCAGCGCCTGCGAGTCGGTATTCGTGCAAATAAAATCGACGCCCTCGATGCCGGAATCGACCATGTGCGAAACGGCATTGCCGCCCCCCCCGCCGACACCGATCACCTTGATGACCGCGCTTTGGCTGTGTGCATCCATTAATTCAAACATTCAAGCTTCCTCCGCTTTTCGTCCTTATATGGGGGTACTCACTGAACCCCGAAAACCGGCCCGGCGGTCTGCCGGGCCTCCCATTCATCAAAACTGCTTGCCGAACCAGGCCTTCATGCGTTCCCAGACTTCGCCGAGACTGTTGTTGATCGGCGTGCTACGCCGCCCCCGTCTCGACAGATTTCCGTAGCCATAGAGCAGGAGGCCGACGCCGGTCGCATGGATCGGGTTCCTCACGACGTCCATCAGGCCCTCGACGTACTGCGGCGAACCGAGCCTGACGGGCATGTGGAATACCTCCTCGGCGAGTTCGACGGCGCCCTCCATCTTCGCGCTGCCGCCGGTGATCACGACGCCTGCCGCGATCAGTTCCTCAAAACCGCTGCGCCGCAGCTCGTCGCGGATCAGGCTGAAGAGTTCCTCGTAGCGCGGCTCGACGATCTCGGCGAGCGTCTGCCTCGCGAGCCTGCGCGGTGGCCGATCGCCGACACTCGGCACCTCGATCGTCTCGTCAGGGTTAGCAAGCTGCGACAAGGCACAGGCGTACTTGATCTTGATCTCCTCGGCGTACTGCGTCGGAGTGCGCATCGAGACGGCGATGTCGTTGGTCACCTGATCACCGGCAATCGGGATGACCGCCGTGTGTTGTATCGCGCCGCCCAGGAACACGGCGAGATCTGTCGTACCACCGCCGATATCGACGATGCAGGCTCCAAGTTCCTTCTCGTCGTCCGTGAGCACCGAATAGCTCGACGCCAGCTGCTCTAGGACGATGTCGTCCACCTCGAGGCCACAGCGTTGCACGCACTTGACGATATTCTGCGCTGCGCTCTCGGCGCCCGTCACCATGTGCACTTTCGCTTCCAGCCGCACACCGGACATACCGACCGGCTCGCGGATGCCCTCCTGACTGTCGATCAGGAACTCTTGCGGCAGGATGTGCAGTATCTTCTGGTCCGCGGGTATCGCTACCGCCTGCGCCGCATCGATGACCCGGTCGACATCCCCGGGTGACACCTCCTTGTCGCGGATCGCCACGATGCCGTGCGAGTTGAGGCTGCGCACGTGGCTGCCGGCAATTCCCGTGTACACGGAGTGAATGTCACATCCTGCCATCAATTCGGCTTCCTCGACGGCGCGTTGGATCGAGTGCACTGTGGATTCAATATTTACGACGACACCCTTCTTCAGACCGCGAGATGGATGCGAGCCGATCCCGACGACCTCGATCTGGCCGTCGTCGTTCACCTCGCCGACGATCGCGACGACTTTTGATGTGCCGATATCGAGACCGACGATCAGGTTCTTGTCACCGCGCTTCTGCATGACTACGGCGCACCCCTCGATGCCAGCATGGCCGGATCTTCGTCCTGTGGCTCGTTCACCGGCGTCTCGGCATCGTCGTTCCAGCCGATCGTGAAGCCGTTGCTGTAACGCATGTCGACGTAGTCGATATCCGCAGCCCGGCCGGTGATGATGTTGGCGACCACGTCGAGAAACAGGCCCGTGCGCTCGTCCACGTTGCGACGCCCCAGCCGGATTTCGACACCGTTCGTGAGCGTCATGTCCCATGCTCCGCGGGCGTCGAGATGCACCCGCCGTACATCGAGGCCCAGCGGAATCAGCTCGTCCCTTACGGCAAGGTAGCGGCGGGCGACGTCGTCGGATCGGTCGCCCGGACCGCTCAGGCGCGGCAACTCCGCCGGGATATGGCGCGCGTCGGTAACAAACAGCTCGCCGCGCACGTTGAGCAGGCCGCTCTCGCCCCAGATGGCCGCGGGCACCTGCTCGCTAACCGCGATAGCGATGCGGTTCGGCCAGCGGCGCGCGACGGTAGCGCCGTCGATCCAAGCGAGCGCCTGTATCTTCTGCTGCATGCGGCCGACATCGGCGCCGAAAAAGCCGGCGTCGAGTTCGTCGCTGATCACTTCTTCGATCTGCAGCGGCGTCACTCGCTGGAACGGCCCGTTGACCACTATCGATTCGATGGGCCGGTCGAGCAGCTTGCCGCTTACATGGTAGGTCGCGACGACGATCATGACGGCAACTGCCGGCGTCACGATACGTGCGACCGAAATCGATGGCATCCGGAAGTTCCTCGCCTTCTTCTGCTTGCGGCGGCGTGCCTGCTTACGCGCCATGAGCCACTCCTCTGACGTAGTCGTGAACTTCGTTGTCGGCAATACTGGTTTCGAGAATCCGCCAGCACAGCTCCTGGAAATCGATGCCTGAGGTCTTCGCCGCCATCGGGACGAGACTGTGGCTGGTCATCCCGGGTACCGTGTTGACCTCGAGAACCAGCGGCTGGCCATCATCGCCAGCCATGAAGTCCACGCGCCCCCAGCCAGAGCAACCCAGTTCGGCGAATGCCGCGAGAGCCAGAGACGCGTAGTCCTGCTCGGCCTCAGCGGTTGCTGTGCCTGGGCAGTGATAGCGCGTGCGGTCCGATTCGTACTTGGCCCGGTAGTCATAAAAGGCGCGCGGTGTCTCGATGCGTATCGAGGGCAGGGCCTCTCCCTGTAACACCGCTACCGTGTACTCATCACCGACGACGCAACGTTCCACGATCGCAACGGCGTCGAACTTGAGGGCCAGATCCACCGCGGCATTCAGGTCGTCGGGGTCGAATACCTTGGTCATGCCGACGCTCGATCCCTGGCACGACGGCTTCAAAATGAGTGGAAAACCGAAAGCTTCCGCGGCGAGTAGCGCGTTCGAGCGGTCGCGCACGACGGCATAATCGGGTGTGGGTATCCCGGCCGCATCAAACACCCGCTTCGAACGAACCTTGTCCATGGCAAGCGCGGACGCCATGACACCGCTGCCCGTGTATGGCAGTCCCAGCCACTGCAGCGCCCCCTGGATGGCGCCGTCCTCGCCACCGGGGCCGTGCAGTGCGATCCACGCACGGTCGAAGCCAGCCGCGGCGAGATCGCTCAGTGATTGCTCGGCCGGATCCCACCCGATCGCATCGACACCGCGCGCCAGCAAGGCGCCCAGCACGGCGTTGCCGGTGTTGAGAGACACCTCGCGTTCGGCAGACTTACCACCATACAGCACGGCGACACGGCCGAATTCAACGGCATTACTGACGACCCGGCGCTGCTCGGTGATGCTCAGGCGCTCGCTCATCGTGCCGCCTCGCCGACGATGCGGACTTCGTGCTGCAGCTGGACACCGTGCTGCTCGATCACCGTCTCCCGGACGTGCTCGATCAGTTCCTCGATGTCCGTCGCGGTCGCCTGGCCTGTATTGATAATGAAATTCGCGTGTTTCGGCGAGACCTCGGCGCCGCCGATTCGACAACCCTTGAGCCCGGCAGCCTCGATCAGGCGTGCCGCGTGATCGCCCGGAGGATTACGGAATACGGAGCCGCAGCTGGGCAGCCCCAGGGGCTGCGTCGCCTTGCGGCGCTCGAGCAGCGCCCTCATCGCCTCCATGCTCGCCGTTACGCCCGGCTCGAAACGAAATGTTGCTTCGAGGAACCATTCGTTCGAGGGGCCCTTGACGCTGCGGTAACCCACCGAGTACTCAGCGGGGGAACGCAGGTGTATCTCGCCCGCCCGGTCGATCGTGCGCACGGATTCCACGCGCTCCCAGGTCTCGCCGCCGTGAGCGCCCGCGTTCATCGTTAGCGCGCCGCCGACCGTGCCCGGGATGCCTGCGAAGAATTCCGACGGCCCGAGGCCCCAGCGGATGCACTGGCGCGCAAGTTGCGTGCAGGGGACACCACTGCCGGCATTAACGAGGTAGGTATCGATGCGATCGAGGCCTTTCAGGATGCCGGTCGCCGATACGACCACGCCACGAATACCGCCGTCCCGGACGAGCAGATTGCTGCCGACGCCCAGCCAGAAAATAGGTGTCGCGGCGTCGAGATCGCGTAGAAAAGCCTGCAGGTCCTCGACGCTTGAAGGAATGAAAAAGAGATCGGCGTTACCGCCGGCGCGCCATGAGGTATGGCGGCTCATCGGCTCGTCGTGCCTCAATTCGCCCCGTGTGCGCATCTTGTCCAGCGCCACCATCACCGGTGCACCTTGAGGTTCGGCTCGGCGGCCAGCAGCTGCGGCAGTTTCGTGGCATAGGCGCCGATGTCGCCGGCACCCATCGTCAGCACCAGGTCGCCGTCCTCGAGGATATCGGCGAGTACCGGCTCGAGGTCTTCGAGCGACTCGACGAACACGGGCTCAACGGCACCGCGGGACCGAACCGCACGCGCAATCGCGCGCCCGTCGGCGCCGGCGATCGGAGCCTCGCCCGCAGCATAGACATCCAGCAACACCAGCACGTCGGCTTCGGACAGTACCTGCGCAAAGTCATCAAGGAGATCGCGGGTACGCGTATACCGGTGTGGCTGGAACACCAGCACGATGCGCCGCTCCGGCCAGCCCGTTCTTGCCGCCGCCAGCGTTGCGGCAATCTCGGTCGGGTGGTGGCCATAGTCGTCGATGAGCATGATCGCGCCCGCTGCGGTCTTCACCTCGCCGAGGTTCTGGAAACGCCGGTCGATGCCCTCGAAGTTCTCGAGGGCCCTGACCACCGCCTCAGCGGAAACCTGCAGCTCCTCGGCGACCGCGATAGCGGCAAGCGCGTTGCGAACGTTGTGCAGGCCTGGGAGCCGCAGCGTGATCCGCAGCGCCGGCCTGTCGCCGCCCCTGACGACGTCGAACCGCGTCCTGCCGGCGTCGAACTCGATGTTATCGGCGCGCAGGTCTGCATTCTCGTCGAGGCCGTAAGTCACCACGGCACGCCCGATGCCGCCCATGATCCTGCGAACGCCGGGGTCATCGACGCACACCACGGCGAGCCCGTAGAAGGGCAGGTTGTGCAGGAACTCGACGAAACTCGAACGCAACTTGTCGATATCGCCGTCGTAGGTCGACATGTGATCGGCATCGATATTGGTGACGATCGCGAGCATCGGCTTCAGGTGCACGAACGACGCGTCGCTCTCGTCGGCCTCGGCAACCAGGTATTCGCCCTGCCCCAATCGGGCGTTCGAGTCGGCACTCTTGAGGCGCCCACCAATGACGAAGGTCGGATCGAGACCGCCCTCGGCAAGGACGCTGGCGACGAGGCTCGTGGTCGTCGTTTTGCCATGGGTGCCGGCAACCGCGATCGAATACCGGAACCGCATGAGTTCGGCAAGCATCTCGGCTCTTGGGACTACCGGCATCAGCTGCTCGCGTGCCGCGGCAACCTCGGGATTGGTTTCATCGACCGCGCTGGAGACGACAACCGCGTCTGCATCGCGGATGTTTTCTTCAGCGTGGCCGATGAATACGGTAGCGCCCAGTTTTTCGAGGCGCCTCGTCTGGCTGTTCGGCTTCAGGTCCGAACCCTGAACGTCGTAGCCGAGATTTAGCATCACCTCGGCTATTCCAGACATTCCGGAACCGCCGATACCGACGAAGTGCACGCAGTGTATACGACGCATCCGGTTGATCATGCCGGGTCTCCCGCCAGCTGCAGGCAAAGCTCGGTAATGCGCTGCAGGGCCTTTGGTTGCGCCAATTCACGCGCCCGCCCGGCACGTTCGAGCAGGTCCGCGCGTGACGCCAACCAGCGCTTCAGCACGTCGGCGAGCGAGGCCGCGTTCATGGCCGCTTCCTGGATGATCGCAGCCGCCCCCGCCTGCACCATCGGCATCGCGTTGGCGGTCTGGTGGTCGTCGACGGCCGACGGGTACGGCACGAACACGGCGGGCAGCCCGACGGCGCAGAGCTCGGCGACTGTCAGCGCGCCCGCACGACACACCACGAGGTCGGCCCAGGCATAGGCGGACGCCATGTCCTCGATAAAAGGCACCAGTTCGGCGTCGAGCCCGGCTGCCGCGTACGCCTCGCGCGCGCGCTCGATGGTGGCCGAACCGCACTGGTGCCGCACGACCGGTCGCATCGCCGCCGGCAGCCGCTCCAACGCCGCCGGTACCGCCCGGTTCAGCGCGAGGGCGCCCTGGCTGCCGCCGAGCACGAGCAGCCGCAGCGGACCTTCCCGCTCCGCGTAACGAACATCGGGCGCCGGTATGGCGGCAATGTCCTCGCGGACCGGGTTGCCCACGGTCTCTGCGCGAACACGGGAATCAAAACTGCCCGGGAAGGCTTGCAGCACAACCCGGGCAAGACGCGCCAGAAGACGATTGGTCAGTCCCGCAGCGGCGTTCTGCTCGTGAATCACGAGCGGTCTGCGGGTCAGCCAGGCGGCAACGCCGCCCGGCCCGCTGACGAAGCCACCCATGCCGAGTACGGCGGCCGGGCGGCGTCGAATGATGACGGCAAGGGACTGGACCAGAGCCCAGGCGAGCTGGATCGGCGCGACCAAGAGCGCCAGCGGGCCCTTGCGGCGCAGGCCGCGTATGCTGACCCACTCCACGCTGATGCCGGCGGCGGGCACGACTCTCGACTCGAGCCCGCGGTGCGTGCCGAGCCAGACGACGTCGCGCGAGTGCTGTTGCAGGGCGCGCGCGACCGCGAGCGCCGGATAGACGTGACCACCGGTGCCTCCTGCCATCACGAGTATCGGCCGGCCGGTCATCTGCGTCGGCTCCGTCCGGCACCCGGCTCGCTCTGTCGCCTGCGATTTGGCTGTGATGCGTCGATGGTGAGTTCATGATGGATGCGAAGCAGCATCCCGAGGGCCATCATCGTGACGATTAGGCTCGAGCGGCCATAGCTGATCAACGGCAACGTCAGCCCTTTCGTCGGCAGGATACCCATGTTCACACCGAGATTGATGAAAGCCTGCAGGCCGAGCCAGGTTCCGATGCCGATGGCCAGGAAGGCCTCGAAGTTGCGATCCGACTCGAAGGCACGAATGCCGAGCCGGAAGATGCGCCACAAAAGTGCCGCGAACAGGGCGATCAGAATGCAGGAACCAGCCAGTCCGAATTCCTCCGCAAAGACAGCGAAAACGAAGTCCGTGTGTGCTTCGGGCAGGTAGAAGAGTTTCTGCACGCCGTTGCCGAGGCCGACACCCAACCACTCGCCGCGGCCGATGGCGATGAGCGACTGCGTGAGCTGGAACCCGGAATCGTACGGATCCGACCATGGGTCGAGAAAACCGGTGAGTCGCTGCAGGCGGTAAGGTGACGTCACCGCGAGAAACGCCATCGCGACGCTGCCGGCAGCAAAGAAGATCAGGAAGTCGCGAACGCGTGCGCCGGCGACGAACAGCATGGCCATCGCGGTCGCGAGCAGCACGATGGCTGCACCGAAATCGGGTTCGGCGAGCAACGCGGCGCAGGCGATGCTCAGGACGATCATGGGTTTCAGGAACCCGCTGAAGCGTTCGCGCAGGTCTTTGTTCTGGCGCACGAGGTAGCCCGCCAGGTAGATGATGAAGCACAGGCGCGCCGGTTCCGAGACCTGCAGGTTGAGCACGCCGAAACGAATCCAGCGGCGGGCACCGTTCACTTGGTAGCCGACGCCCGGCAACAGTACGAGGAACAGCAACCCCAGGCCCGCGAGCAACATCAATGGCCCGGCGGTGCGCCACAGCTGCATCGGGACATACAGGCAAGCGACGCCCACCGCGGTACCGATTGCCGCGGCGAGCAACTGCCGCTCAACGTAGTGGAAAGCCTCGCCCGTGAGATTGTCGGATACCGAGATCGATGCGGACGCAAGCACGACGAAGCCACCGAGCAGCAGCGTCAGTAGCAGGCCGAGCAATACCGGGTCCAGCTGCAACGAGGTGCGCAGGCGTGCCGGGAACGGCGTTGTAATGGCCCTGGCTGTCATGGCCTCAGCGCCTCCACAGCCCTGCAGAACGCATCCCCCCGCGCGGCGTAGTCGTCGAACTGGTCGAAACTCGCGCATGCCGGAGCGAGCAGCACTGTATCGTCAGCCTCCGCGAACACCGCGGCCTGTTGCACCGCATCGTCCATGTCGCGTGCAAAGTAGGTAGGCATGATGGTGTCGAGCGACGCCTCAATGGCTTCGGCGTCGCGGCCGATCAGGACCGCTGCACGCAGCTTGTTCTCGAGGGGCTCGGCGAGGTCGCTGAAGTTCGCGCCCTTGCCCATGCCACCCGCTATCAGCACGAGCATGCCGTCGACGGAACGGATCGATGCAATTGCTGCGGCAACGTTGGTGGCCTTCGAGTCGTTCACGTAATTGACCGCCGAAACACGGCGCACGAACTGCATGCGGTGCGGCAGCCCGGGAAATTCGCAAAGCACCTGCAGCATGGCCTGCAGGTCGAGCCCGAGGAGTTCGCCCGCGGCGAGCGCCGCCAGCGCATTGGCCTGGTTGTGCAGTCCGAAAAGTGCCAGCTCGTTCACGGCAAGCAGCAGGCTGTCGCCGCACGCGAGGAATGCCTGATCGTCCTCGCGGCGTATGCCGTAATGCCCATCCTCCGGCGCATCGAGACCGAAACTGATCACCCGGCCGATATGCTTCGTACGCTCGGCGGCTTCGCTGTCTTCACGGTTGATCACCGCGGACTCTGCTTCGCGGAAAACGCGATACTTCGCCTCGCGGTATTCGGTTTCGCTGGCGTGCCAGTCGAGATGATCGGGCGTGATGTTGAGCAATACCGCAACCCTCGCCGGCAGCGACTGCGTGCGCTGCAGCTGAAAACTCGACAGCTCGAGTATGTAAAAGTCGGGATCGTCTTCGGCAAGCAGGTCGAGAGCAGGCTCACCCAGATTGCCCCCGGCGAGCGCCGTGTGCCCCGCGGCACGGCACATGTGGTACAGCAAGGTCGTTACGGTGCTCTTGCCGTTGGAACCGGTAACCCCGACGATGGGCGCTTTGGCTTCTCGTGCGAACAGCTCGATGTCCGAGATCACCTCGAGTCCGGCATCGCGTGCCGCTACAACGACCGCATCGCTGTCCGCGACGCCTGGCGACACGACAACCCGCCCGACGTTACCCGGAAGGTCGGTGCCGCCGAGCTTCCGCTCCGCTTCGGGCCAAAGTTCGTCGAGCGCCTGCAGGCCCGGCGGCTCTTCGCGGCTGTCGAGGAACACCGCATCCCCTCCCGCACGTTTCAAGTGGCGCGCAACGGACAACCCGGTA
>JBFFEB010000053.1:0-20696 GCA_041559075.1 Woeseiaceae bacterium
GCCCAGGATTGGGAACACGACGTCGCAGACCTGCAGCAGCACCCACGCGCCGACCAGGTAATACGCGGCCGTCCGGAATACCTTACGACGTCGCGCCTCGCGGATCAGGAACATCAAGGGCCGGTCAGTCATCGTAAACCTCGGGGATTGCACTGCTGGCAAGATTCATAGATCAATACTCGAAATTGACTCGTAAAGAAAAGCTACGACCGAATACGTCGTAAAGTCCCGTATCGGTATTGAATGCCTGCTGGGTTCTCGGCGGATCGTTGTCCAGGACATTGTTGATTGTCAGCTGCGCAACGACGTGCTCGCCGAACTCGATGCTGAGACCGGCATCCACGTAGTGCTGATCGCTGATTTCGGGAATGCCGAGGACAGGATCCGCGATGCCATAGAGCAAGGATACCTTCGGGAACGCGTTCTTGGTTCCGTCGACCCACCGCCACTGCAGGTAGACGCCGACCGGACCGGAAGTGTAGTCAACATTCGCAGTTACCCGGTTCTTCGGATATACCGCAGCCCTGGAATTACAGGGTTCACCGAAATAGCCGGCGCATTCGAGCACCGAAGTGACGGGATTCTCCTGTTCCCGGTTGGTCAACATGTGCGTCCAGTAGACGTGGAAGCCGATATCTGCCGACCGATGGCCGATCCCGAGTCCGTCCGGAAGATTCGCACTGTACTGGACCTGTGTATCGACGCCAGTCGTCTCCAGCAATCCTCGATTACTGGTCAGTTGGATCACCTGGCCGATGTTGCCCGTCTCGTCCCTGACGATGTCATCGCAAAACAGGTTTGCGCCGTTATTCGGATCGAAGCAGATCTGGTAGGGATCCACGCCACCGATCGTGTCCTCGACCGACAGCGAGAAATAATCGACGGCGAAGGCCCAGTGCGGCAGTACAGATGGCGAGAAAACGAAACCGGCTGTCCATGTCTCACCGATCTCGGGCCGGAGTTCGGGGTTGCCACCCGTCAGCAAGTCGACCGGGTATCGCAGTGCCGCCTCGAAGACGCCGACCTGGTCGGCCGGTAGGCCCTGTATGAGGCATTTCTCCAGGTTTCCGCTGCCTATCGGATCCGCGGAGGCGGAGCAGGCATCCTCGGACGTCTCCCACCACACGAACCACCACGGGTACGTCGATTGTTCCTCGAAGAGCTCCCCGCTGTTGGGTGCCCGGATGCTACGTTGGTGCATGGCGCGAAATCGTAACCCGTCGAGTGGCTGCCACTCGCCGCCGACCTTGTAGGTTTGCACGTCACCTGCGTGATTGTAGTCGGAGTGACGCCCGCCCAATTCCACACCCAGGTAGTCGGCCCACGGCCGATCGCTCAGCAGCGGCACGACAGCCTCCGCGTAATACTCGTACACCGCGGTCACTCCACTAACCGGCGTACCGGGGGGCGTGCTCAGCGCCTCGCCCGTCCACAGGACCTCATCGGGTCTGAAGTCCGTCTCGTCCCGGCGCCATTCGACGCCAAGCGCGATATCGAGGGGGCCCGCCCAGGTAGCGCCCACCGGCCCGCTGATGAAGACGCTGGCGAGTTCCTGGGATTGCTCCGTGATGTTCTGATGCGGCGGCATGCGGATAAAGTCGGCACCTGCCTGCGAGAGATTGCCATCGCCGAACACATTGAGGGGAACACAACCATCACTGGGATCAAAGCACCGGTCTGTTGACGGATCGACCAGCAAACCCTGCAGATACCGGGAGCGAGAGGCGTCGTTGTGTGTACTTTGCAGCGTTGAGCCTGTCGTATAGCTCAGCCATCCGTCGAGAGTCCAGCCGCCCCACGGTTCGCCTCTGAGACCGGCAACGATCCGGGTGAATTCCTGCTCGTGACTGTAGATGCGCGGCCCCAGCGCGAGGAAGCGGTTGCTGAAATCCAGGCAGGCCAGGTTCTCATCACAGAGGAACTGTTCGCTGAACAAGTCCCGCGCCTCCGGCGTCAACAGCGGATTGTCGAGATTGACCTCTATACTGGCCCAAGCCGGAGTGGGGGCGCCATGAGTCCAGGGCTCATTGCGAATATGCGATGCCTCGAGATACGCCTCGATTCGGCTGGACAGGTCATAGTGTGCAAGGAGTCCGACCGAGACCTGGTCGAGCGGCATCTGCAGGTACATCGAGTCCAGGTAGTTGAACGCGTCTCTTTCCTCGACGAATATTATGGGCCGCCCCTCGGGGTCGAAAGTCACGTATTCGGGACCGCTCCCGAAATCCACTTGCGGCCAGCGAACGACTCCGGCCGGTGTGGACCAGGATCCGCCGCAGATGATGCCTCCCTGCAGATCATCCCAGCACGGCACGCTGGTAAGCTCGCGCTCACTCGCCGTCAGGGAATCACGATCGATCCATCCTGCGTAGAGCGAGACGTTGCCGCGACCATTCTCAAAATTGTGCCCGAATGTCGCACTAACATCTCGGGACGCTGCATCGCCCTGCCCCGTTATACTGACTCCGGCACTAATCCCGAACCCCTCAAAATCTTTTTTCGTAATGAAATTCACGACGCCAGCAACCGCGTCGGACCCGTAGACGGCTGAGGTTCCTCCGGTAATGATCTCGACACGTTCGATCAGGAACTGGGGAATATTATTGACATCGACCGCGTTAGCGATGCCTGTCGGCGCAACACGTCGCCCATCTAGCATGACCAGTGAGCGACCCGGTCCAAATCCGCGCAGGTCGAGGTTGGCAGAGAATTGCATGAAATTCGGGGAGCGCCCGGATATCGGCAGCACCTGCGGCATGCGATTCAGCGCCTCGACAATCGTTGCCTGACCCGAGATGAGGATGTCGCCCTGGTCAAGTGTTGCCAGCGGACTCGGGGTCACGAAATCACGCCGCTTGATGCGGCTCCCGGTGACGACGATCTCGTCGATGGCAGCCTCGTCGGCGGATTCATCGACGTTGCTGCGAGCGCCCTGCGAACTTGCATGCCCAAACGGAATCGTGCAGGCAGCGGCGACTGCGATCGGCAGCAGCAAGCGACGACTCGATACTCGATGGCCGGCCATCCCGATACCTCACCTGTTGCGGATGGCGAGTGAGGCGTCGATCGACAGATTCAGGAGGCAGTTATGCGGGCACTAATGCGAATGCTTTACATACAACAGCGCCTCCGGCTTCTCCGGAAGGCACCTCACATGATTTTTTGATACGCCTGTGCCGGCGCGCGTGCCATAGGTATAAACCGAGAGCAGCTAGACGCCTAGACGAGCCCAGCCTTCTTCAGCGGCAATTCGCGCACGCGTTTGCCCGTCGCCGCGAAGTACGCATTGACGATAGCCGGCGCGACCGGCGGCACGCCGGGCTCACCGACGCCGCCCGGCGGCGCGTCGACCTCCATGATATGGACGTCGATCGCTTTCGGACTCTCGCCCATGCGGACGACCGGGTAGGTATCGTAATTACCCTGCTCGATAACGCCATCCTTCGCCGTGATCTCTCCGTGTAGCGCAAGGCTCATGCCGAAGATGCCGGCGCCTTCCATCTGGGAGATGACACGGTCCGGGTTCACGACGAGACCGGCATCGATCGCAATCCAGAGCTTCTCGACGTGAACCTTGCCTTCGTCATCGACCCGCACTTCGGCGACCGTGCCGACCGTACTCAGGAACGAGCGATGTACGGCGATACCGAGACCATGGCCGTCGGCCAGGTCCCTGCCCCAGCCGGCCATCGCGGATACCTTCTCGACGACCGCCTTGTATCGCGCTGTGTCGATCGGGTGGACGTCGAGCGACTGCCCGTAATTGGAATACTCGGCGCCGTCGTCAGCCGGATTGACCTTGCGCGACGGACCCGCAAGGCGCAACAGGTAATCACGTGGATCGGCGCCCGCCTCGTGCGCGAGTTCGTCGGCAAAGCTGCATACCGCGAAGGCGTGGTAGATATTGCAGACGGACCGCAACCAGCCGATGCGCACGTGCGCTTTTGCGTCACCCGATTCGAGGCGCATGTTCGGGATCGAATAGGGATTGTCGATCATGCCGAGGCCAAGCTCGTTGTTCCCCGGGCCGGTCACTTCCGCACTGAATGTGGAGCCGATGGACGGGAACACGCTCCTGTGCAGCCACGCCGTCGCATTGCCGTCCTCGTCCAGCGCGCCCTTGAGGTACTGTGCGCTGACCGAGTGGAAGTAGCCGTGACGTATGTCATCCTCGCGCGACCAGGTTACTTTCACGGGCTTGCCCGTCTGCTTGGCGAGCCACGCGGCTTCCGCCGAGAAATCGGCCTTCGACTTGCGACCGAACGCGCCACCGAGCAAGGTTACGTTGACCTTCACCTTCGCCCCGTCGATGCCGAGCAGTTTCGCAACCGTGCCCTGCACCGACTGCGGGTCCTGGGTGGCCGCCCAGATTTCGACGCTGCCGTCCTCGTGCATCATCGCCGTGGCGGCCGGAGGCTCCATTGGCGCATGCGAGAGATGCGGGGCATAGTAGTCAGCCTCGATCACGCGCGCGGCCTCCTCGAAGACCGCATTCACGTCGCCGCGGTTCAACACCGTCTTGCCATCCGTGTGCGACGTGTCGACGAGCTGCTTCCGGTAGCTTGCCGAGTCATACTCGGCGTTGAGGCCCGTGTCCCACTCGACCACGAGTGCCTTGCGCCCCTGCTCTGCCGACCAGGTATTGTCCGCCAGCACTGCGACCCCACCAAGAGGGCTGTACCCGGGCGGCGAGGCAACTTCCGGCATCTGTATCACGTGCGAAACGCCCGCGACTTTCCGAGCGTCGGCATCATCGATCCACTTGAACTTACCGCCAAAGACCGGGCAGCGTTCGATAGAGGCATACAGCATTCCGGGTAACACCGTATCTGTGCCGTACATCGCGGTGCCCGTCGTCATGGGAACACCGTCGATGAGGTCCAACGGCTCGCCGATATAGCGGTAATCCGCCGCGTCCTTGAACGTGACGTCCTCCGGCACCTCGAGTTCGGCCGCGGACGCGACAAGATCACCGTAGGACGCTGACCGGCCGCTGGCCTGGTGGTGCACGGCGTGGTTTCGGGCGACGAGTTCACCGGCCGGGACGCCCCACTCCATCGCCGCCGCCGTGATCAGCATCTCGCGAGCAGATGCGCCGGCGAGCCTGAGCAGGTCGAATTGCTTGCGGATACTGGTCGATCCATCGGTATTCTGGTCGCCGTATTTCGCGTCACCCAGCGCCTGCAGCAGTTCGATACGGTCCCAGTCGGCCTCGAGTTCGTCGGCGATCACCTGCGGCAGTGACGTCCGTATACCCTGCCCCATCTCGGAGCGATGGCAATAGATCTCGACAACGTCGTCATCGCGAATGTTGACGTAGACATTCGGCGCGACGCTTTCGGCGACGGATCCCACCGCACTGCGCGGGACTCCGAGCGACATTGCGAATACGAGACCGCCGCTCGCCACGCCGGTCTTATGCAGGAATTCGCGGCGGCTCAGTTTCCGGAGGCCGTTCATGACTCACCTCCTGCCGCGCGGTGGATGGCTTTGCGAATTCGGGTATAGGTGCCACAGCGGCAGATGTTGCCGCTCATCGCAGCGTCGATCTCCTCGTCGCTGGGATTTGGATTGCGCGAGAGCAGTGCTGCGGCGGACATGATCTGTCCCGGCTGGCAATAGCCGCACTGCGGTACGTTGATTTCGCGCCAGGCCTGCTGCACCGGGTGACTCCCGTCCGCGGACAGCCCCTCGATTGTCGTCACGGACATGCCGGCAACGGCCGACACCGGAAACGCGCAGGAGCGGACCGGGTCGCCGTCCACGTGCACGGTGCACGACCCGCACAGCGCCTTGCCGCAGCCGTACTTGGTGCCGGTCAGGCCGACGATATCCCTTATGACCCAAAGGAGGGGCATCTGCGGGTCGACGTCGACCGACTGGGGCTTGCCGTTCAGGGTGAATTCGATAGCCATCGGGATGCCTCGCTCGGGTACCGGGTCGGAATCCGCAATGATAGCAGTACCCGTTTACGGTGGCATGTCGTTGTCAATTTGCGAACGGCTTGCGGCAGCCGCTGCCGGCCGTTCCCGTGGCTGCCGAGAACCCCGGAACCGGACGAGGCCGAGGACGGCTATGGCGGTGGCTGGCAGAGCACCGACATGAGCATGGCAATGCCCTCGACGAAGTTCCCGAGACGCAGATTTTCGTTCGGGCTGTGCTGGTTGTTGTCGATGTTCACCGTGGGCACGATCGCGGCAGGCACGTTCAGCGCGTCGACAATCGGTGCGATGGGTATCGAACCACCCATCGTCCGGATTAGGATCGGCTCCTCGCCGTACAGTCTCTCGAGCCCCGCTCTCGCCATCAATCCCGCCGGCGAGTCCATGTCCGAGCGGAACGCCCCGTAACTCACGTCGTAGCCCAGGCTCACGATACGCCCGTGACGGCGGCGCTCATCGACGTTCGGCGCGCGATCCAGGACCGTGTAGCCGAGGGACTCGATATGCGCCCTCAACAGTCCGGCGAGTCGCTCCGGGTCCGATTCCCTGACCAGGCGTATATCGAGCTCCGCCGTTGCTGCCGACGGAATGATGGTCCTCGCCTGCTCGCCGACCCAGCCCGCGGACATACCGCGGATATTGAGGGACGGATACTGGATGGCTTCCTGCAGTGTCGGGGCCACGCCGTCGGACCGCGACAGCCCCATGCCGGCGAGGATACCTTCCTCGTCGTCCGGGACTGTCGCAAGGATCGCTCTGTCTACCTCGGTCAGTTCTGTACCATCGTAGAACCCGGGAATCGTAACGACACCGTCGGGCGACTTCAGTGACGCGAGGATACGCGAGAGATCGAATGCCGGGTTGGGCACGAAGTTGCCGTAGTGACCGCTGTGCTGCGCGACGCGCGGCCCGTAAGCGACGAGCGTTGCCGTCATGATACCGCGCGCGCCGAACGTTACAGTTGGCCGGTTCGAGGCGTGCGGCGGCCCGTCGAAGATCAGCAACAGATCTGCCGCAAACAGGTCGCGGTGTGCGCGAATGGCATCGGCGAGATTCGGCGACCCGAGTTCCTCCTCCGTGTCGACGATCACCTTCAGGTTGTACGGCGGTGCTGCGTCGAGCTGGTCGAGCAGCTGGACCGCCACCATGAACTGCGTCATCGGCCCCTTGGAATCCGCTGCCGAACGAGCGAATACCCGCCAGTCCGGGTCGAAGCCCTCCGCCACGGCGCCCCACGGAACCGGCTGCCAGTTGCCCTGCTCGTCCTTCGCCTTCAACACCGGAGCGAACGGGTCGGGCTGCGCCCAGGCCGAGGGATCGACCGGCTGGCCATCGGCCTGCAGGTATACGAGTACCGTCTTGCTCGCGGGATCGTGGCGGCGCTCTGCATACAGTGCCGGGTTTCCGTCCATGGGAATCCGTTGCGTCCGGAAGCCGCGGTCGCCGAACGCCGTCTCCAACCATGCGACCAGCCGTTCAATATCGTCCGGTTCGAGGGCATCGTTAGGCAGGGCGAGAAACTCGCGGTAGAGTGAAATCGCGGCATTTACGTTGCCGTCGACAGCGTGGCGAATCTCCTGGACGGAAAGCGGCCCGGCGCGCGCAATACCCGTTACGAGCAGCGCGACGGCAAGTGCAGCAAGCCAGCGTCCCGGCATCCGCAGGCTCCCGCGCGCTCAGAAGCGGAGCAGCGCCGATCCCCAGGTGAAGCCGGCGCCGAAAGCTTCGAACAGGAGCAGTTCGCCGCGCTTGATCCGGCCGTCGCGCACGGCGACGTCGAGAGCGAGCGGTATCGAAGCTGCCGAGGTGTTCGCATGTTCGTCCACGGTGACGATGACCCGCTCCATCGGCATATCGAGTTTCTTCGCAGCCGCGGTGATGATGCGCATGTTCGCCTGGTGCGGCACGAACCAATCGAGGTCGTGCTTGTCGACATTGTTCCTGTCCAGCGTTTCCCGGGCAATCGAATCCAGCGTCGCCACCGCGCGGCGGAACACGGCGTTACCGTTCATCTGGATGAACGCCTCGCCGGCGCGCGTGACATCGTAGCCGCTCGACACACCCTGCGGCACCTGCAGCAGGTCCTCGTACTGGCCGTCGGCGTGGATGTGCGTCGAGATGATCCCCGGCTCATCGGATTCCTGCAGCACGACCGCGCCCGCGCCGTCACCGAACAGCACTGCGGTCGCACGGTCTTCCCAGTTCGTCAGGCGCGACAGCGTTTCCGCGCCGATGACGAGGACGTTGTTCGCCGCGCCGGTCCGGATATAGCGGTCACCGAGGTCGAGTCCATAGACGAATCCACTGCACGCCGCCTGAATGTCGAACGCGCCGCAGCCCCCGACACCAAGGCGACGTTGCACGATGCAGGCCGTGCCCGGGAACACCTTGTCGGGAGTCGTCGTCGCGATGATGATCAGGTCGATGTCTTCGGCGGTGATCCCGGCCATGTCCAGCGCCGGCTCGGCAGCTGCCAGCGCCAGGTCCGAGGTCTTCTCGCCGTCGGCGGCAAGGTGCCGCCGCTTGATGCCGGTGCGCTCCCGGATCCACTCGTCCGACGTGTCCATCATTTGCTCGAGATCCTGGTTGGTCACAACTTTTTCGGGCAAATAACTACCCGTGCCGGCGATACGCGAATAGGTCATAGTCTGGATCCGTCTGCGGGCGGGCCGTCACCGCCTCATGAAATCGGCAATATCACGCAAGGTCGGGTAATCGAACAAATCACTGATGTCGAGCTTGCCCGGATACTTTTCGTCAATGGCGAGAACGATCTCGGTCAGAGTAAGCGAGCTTACACCGACTTCAAAAAGATTGTCGTCCGGCCCGATCCTGCGATCCTTGGAAAACTCCCGGCAGATAGCCTCGAGTTCCGCGACCAGCGGATCCTCGTCGAGCTCCTCCACCCCGTCTTTGCGCGGCGCCATCTGCTCGATGACGTCATCGTATTCACCGTCGAGGTAGGCATTGAGCAGGTGCACGCGCTGCACCTTGCCACTGGTCGTCTTCGGGATCTTCGGCACCGGAATAACATGGTCGACTTCGAGACCCACGTGTTCGCCGATCGCGGACCGCACCTTGTCCGCAAGCGGGACGAAAGCCTCGAGGTCCTGTCGATACAGCACGAACACGAGCATTTCCTCAGTCTGGCCGCGCGCCGGCGTCGCACCCGCGATGACCACCTTGCCGAGATCGAGGCCGTCGATCTGCGACACGATTTCCTCGATGTCGTGCGGATAATAATTCTGCCCGTTGACGATGATGATGTCCTTCTGCCGGCCGGTAATCACCAGGTCGCCGTCGACGAGCACACCACAATCACCCGTCCTGAGCCAGCCATCCTCCGAGAACAGTGCCGCAGTCGCCTGGTCGTCGCCGTAGATCCGCTCGGTCACGCTCGCGCCGCGCAGCTGGATGTTGCCGACACGCCCCGGCTCGAGCACGTTGTCGGTGTCGTCCACCAGGCGCATTTCACAATCGCGGATCGGCTTTCCGACCTTTACGAAGCTGACTGCATCCGAGTCACCGGCCTCCGCGACTTCGAAAGGTTCCCCGATGCGCAGGCTGTGGCGGTGCATGACGACCCGCGAATACAGGTCACCCGGCGTGCCGAACGTCACACCGACCGTCGCCTCGGCAAGTCCGTACACGGGAAACATCGCGGTACGCGTGAGCCCGAACGGTTCGAGCGCGTCGAGAAACTCCTCGCAAAGATCGTAGGAGATCGGTTCCGCGCCGTTCAGAATCAGCTTCACTCGGGACAGGTCGATCCCGTCGGGCAGCCCTTTGCGCTCGAACAGCTTGAGGAAATGCTTGTAGCCGAAGTTCGGCGAGCAAAGCTGCGTCGACCGAAGTTCGGAGGCCTTGAGCATCCATAACAGCGGCCGCCGCACGAACGCGTTGGTATCCATGACCGCATGGGTCATGCGGGCCGCGAGGACGCTCAGGTGATAACCGATCAAGCCCATATCGTGTGTCAGCGGCATCCAGCTAAGGCTCGAGTCTTCTTCCGACCAGCGCGCACCCTCGACGATCGCGCGGATATTGACGCAGAGGTTCTCGTGCTTCAGGCAAACGCCCTTGGGGTCGCTCGTCGAGCCGGACGAGTACTGGATAAACGCGAGGTCCGCCGGCGACGCGACGTGCACGATGCCGTTGTTACCGGGTGTGACGTCGTTGATCAATACGGAGCGCGACTCGAGTATCGCTGTAATCTCTTTCAGCTCGCGTGACTTCGAGAAATCGAGCAGGCGTTGCAGCAAATCCATTTCCGTGAACAGCGTTCCTCGCTCGAGCTGTGACAGGATTCGAAACAGCTTGAAGCGATGCTCGTCGCTGATGCCCACCGCTACCGGTACCGGCACGATTCCGCCGACCACCGCGGCCCAGTACGCGATCACGAAATTCAGGTTCGACTTCGAGAAGATCACCAGTTCGTCGCCGGGCTCCATACCCCGAGCCTGCAGCGAGCCCAGCAGGGCCAGCGCACGATCCCACAGTTCCGAGAACCCGATGACGGTTTCGTCCGCTTCTCCTTCGATGAAGCGGATCTCGCGATCCTTGTCGCGTACGTCGTCGAGAAGCTCTGTCAGTGTTGCGTAGAGTTTCATGCGGTCCTTATTGCCGGTCGCAACCAGATGTCGGACGCCGAACGCAGGTTCACGCCGAGCTCTAGCCCGGGATCGGCGTCGTCCACCCGCATCATACGAAATCTTGGCAACAAAAGGCCGATATGGACCTTCATCTCGAGGAAGGAGAAGTATTCGCCCAGGCAGCGGCGCGGCCCCAGCGATAACGGGAAATACGGCCGTTCGTTCTTCGGCAGTCGCACTTCGGCAAATCGATCGGGATGGCCAGCGAGCAGGTACCATACCCAGTTGAGCGTATGGGCCGACGTCTCGAATCCGGCGACGATGAGCGTGATCAGTTCGTCCAGCAACTCGTCGTCACTGAACGCCACCCCCCGCTTGTCAGTTGCGTGCATGTACATCGACAGGAAATCGTAGGTCTCGGCGCTGCTGGCATCGCGGCGGGCTTCGATGATTTCCAGCAGCAGGCGTCTGAGGTTCCGCGACTTCATCACGACACCCAGGTCACGTGTCGAGTCACTCGCGAGAAATGCAAGGCGCCACGCGTCACCATCGCTGACGATGATACCGTTCCCCAATAGCATCTTTACACGCTCGAACCCTGGACCTTTCACGTAGCGGCTGTGCCTGCGCGTGAGAATCTCCCGGACTTCGGTGGGGTCGTTGATGAAGTACGCGAAACGCCCGTTGTGCCGGCGCATGCTGACGATGTCGCCGAATTCCTCCCGGGTCTGGGACAGCGTGAGGAGTGTTTCCGGATCGATACCCGGGTGGACCTGATCCGACGGTCCCGGCGGCCTGCGAACTGATGAGCGCGTATCAATCATCGAACGGGAGACGGCCTCCGGCCTGTCGGAAAGCCCGCGCATTCTACATTGACCGGCGCTCGGCCGATACTGCAAACTGGTCGGGCTCGATTTCCGGAAAATCCATTGAACCATCAGAAACCCGTCGATTTCGATTCCGTCGAATCGCGGCGCAGCAGCGCATCCATGCGCCGCCTGACGCCCGCGCGCCGGCTCTATTATTTGCTCGGACTGCCGCTACTTCGCTTGATCAACTGGGCGTTGCTAAGGAGTTACCGTTTCCAGCCCGTCATCGGTGCGGAACATGCCGAGGCTCTGCTGCAGGCGAACACGGTTTCCGCACCCTGTTACTGGCACCAGCATCATGTCCTATGTTCGGCCTACATGCGCAAGTGGCTGCGCCGCGGCTACAAACTGTGTTTTCTCATTTCCGGGTCGGTCGATGGCGATGTCCCGGAGCGCATCGCCCGTTCCTGGGGTGCGGAAGTCATCCGCGGATCGGCCAACCAGAGCGGCGCGCTCGCACTCCGCGACCAGCAACGCATGCTAAGGTCGGGTTACTCGATCGTCACCACTGCCGACGGTCCACGGGGTCCGAAGTATGAATTCAAGGCGGGCACGATGCTGATGGCCAGGATCGCGGGCGTGCCGATCGTACCGATCGCCTGCGCGGCCGACCGCGCGTGGTACCTAAACCGCTGGGACGACTTCATGATCCCGAAGCCCTTCGCTCGAGTCGTCGTCGCCGTTGGTGAACCGTACCTCGTGTCGCGGGAGGTGAAGCTCGACGAAATGGAGCCGCACAGGCTGAACGTTCAGCGGAGAGTCATGTCTCTAATGGAAAGATGCGAAGAAGCATTGGACAACGACTCGGGAAATGCCGCTTGAATACCACGCCATTCAAACAACAGATTCTGCAACTAGCCCTCGCGTGCCTGCCACTTCTGACAGCGGCGACAACCACGCCCGTTATGGCCGAGCAGTCGCTGACGCCTTATTCCGCGGAGTACAAGGTCAAGATCAGCGTGCTGAGCGGCCGCCTCACGACGGAGCTGCGGCCGTTCGGCGACGGTTACGAGGCCACCCACGTCATCGAACCGCAGGGGCTTGCGAGCATGCTCAAGGACGGCCGTATCAGCGAGCAGTCGCGCTTCGCGGCGGAGCCTGACGGAGTCCGAGGCAGCTGGTACCGTTCCGAGGATTCGTTATCGAGCGACGAGACCCGTGCCGAGGTGACGTTCGACTGGGCCGCCAGCGAGATGTCCGGCAGTGTCAACGACGAAGACATTCGTATCCCGTTCGACGGCGTCATCCATGATCGCGTCGCCATCCAGTACCAGCTCATGCACGACCTGCTCAATGGGGATCCGGATGAGCACTACGTCCTCTTCGATATCGACGAGTTCAAAACCCTCATCGTCCGGAATGTTGGCGAACGCAAAGTCAGTACGGCGGCGGGCGACTTCACCGCGGTCGGCATTCAGCACCAGGCGGAGAACTCGTCGCGCGTTACGACATTGTGGTGCGTGCAGGAACTTGGTTACCTGCCCGTCGTCATCGAGCAGCATCGAAAAGGCAAGCTCCGGATGCGCGCCGAGCTCAGGCGTTACTCCGAGCTGCCGGGCTGATCGCAAGTCAACGCGGTAGCGAGCTGCGTCACGAGCAGCATCGTTGCCGCCCGCATTACTCGACGCGATCGTAGGTCTGCTGCAGCGACAGGACAGCCTCGTTGCGATAAGTGACTGTGACCGTCCTCATCAAAACGCCGCCACCTGCCCCGAGCGCATAGCTTTCTTCCAGCAGCGCGCCTTCACTGTCCAGCGTCTGGATGACGTATCTTCCGTCGATCCAGCCGGACGCGCGATCGGCTTCGATCGGGCCGACGCCGACCAGACGATGCTCCCTGAAGCGGTACTCCTCGACGACTGACCGGTCGAAGCTGACGAACAACGCGTAAGGCGTCTGGGTGATCTTGAGGCGTTCCCCGGTTCTCAGAAACACGTAAACGGATGGCCCGTCCGTACCGCGCTGGCCCGCGCTCGACCGGTATTCCGCCTTGCGAATTCGCCTCTGCGCGTCGCCGCCACCGTCCTGCAACATCCAGCGGCCCTCGAGACTTACCTCTGCCGGAATATCGTCCCCGACGGGCGTCAGCCGCGGCGGCCCTGACCCGGCACAGGCCGACAGCAGGAACATCAGGACGGTCAGATTGCCGGCGACTCTCGCCATCGAACTCCGCTACCTCGGGAAATGACGGATGCAAAATACACAATATTCCGGGACTTAGACAGGGCTGGCCGCCGAGGCACGTACACCCGGAGATTCCGGTCAACCCCTCGCTGCGCCGTGCGTTGAAATGATAGACGCCGCTCGCTACCGCAATAGGTGTTTGACCTTTTCAACCCAAGGAGTCCCCCATGAGGCACGAACCGCCCACCCGTCTTTTCGCCGTTGCACTCACTGCCACCCTTCTGGCGCTTCCGCCAGGGCTGCAGGCGCAATCGTTTTCGGAATTCCACGATATGAGCCCGGAACAAAAGCGCGCTTATCTGGACAGTCTTTCGGAGCAGGAGCGCCAGGCCAAGCACGAGCAGTGGCGCGCCGAGCGTGACGCCATGAGCGATGAGGAACGAGCCGCAATGCACGCTGAGCGGATGGCGCGCCGCGAGGAGATGCGTACCCGCTGGAACGAACTCTCCGAGGAAGAAAAACAGGCCAGGCGCGAAGCGATGCGTGCCCACCGCGAAAAGCGGCGCGCGATGTGGGATTCAATGAGCCCGGAAGAGCGCGCCGCCATGCGCGAGCGTCATGCTGGCCGTCAACCTGGCGGCAGCGGCAAGGACTAAGTCGCACAACGGACTAGCGCTCGGGCAGCGCGATGACATCGTCTTCGCCGGGCACGGTGGCAAAGCGCTGCTCGCGCCAGTCCTTTTTCGCCCTGTCGATGCGCTCGCGCGAACTGCTGACGAAGTTCCACCAGATGTAACGTTCGCCATCGAGCGCGTCGCCGCCCACGAACATGATCCTGGCTGCCGACTCGGCACTCACCGCCCCACGTGCGTTCGGTTGCAGCACGGCGAGCATGCCGGCCGCGACGGGCTGCCCGCCAATGGCGACGCTGCCTTCCACCACGTAGATCGCGAGCTCGTCCGCTTGGGGTATGTCCACAAATTGCCCGGGCTTGAGAACCGCTTCGACGTACAGCGTCTCGCTCTGCGTCGAGACCGGTGACGAAACCCCGAACGCCGTGCCCAGGACCACGCGAACTCCCGCTCCGCCTAGTTTGACGGCGGGGATCTCTTGGGCTGGATAGTGCTCGAAGGTCGGGTCGGTTTCCTCGGCCTCGGTGGGCAACGCGACCCAGGTCTGCAGGCCGTGCAGTCGCTGTCCGCTCGCGCGAACTTCGTCGCTTGCTTTCTCCGAGTGCACGATACCCCGACCGGCCGTCATCCAGTTGACCGCCCCAGGGCGTATCGGCTGCACGTAGCCGAGGCTGTCGCGGTGCAGTATCTCGCCCTCGAACAGGTAGGTGATCGTCGCGAGCCCTATGTGCGGGTGCGCGCGCACGTTGATCCCTGTTCCCGGCCGAAATTCCGCGGGACCCATGTGATCGAAGAATATGAACGGCCCGACCCGTTGCCGGCGCTTGTCAGGCAGCGCGCGACGCACGGTCAGGTCGCCGAGGTCGCGCGTCCTCGGCTGGATAAGGATTTCGATTGCGGTTTGTCCTGGCATATCAGCTTCCTGCGTCAGTTCCCGAGGGCGGCTGCCAGCACCCGCGCAAAGGCGCCGCTATGGCTGACCTGGATAGTGTCAAGGTAGAGCCAGTCGCTCAATGCCCGGAGTTCGCCGGCGAGCGCGTCGGCGCACTCCCCGGCATGCACGCCAGGCTCCTCGTGAACCGCAAGTACCAGCAGCCGCCCGGCCTTGCGATCCGCCTTCAGATCGACCCGAGCAACGAAGCGGTCGCCCAACCGGAACGGTAGGACGTAATAACCCCACTTGCGCTTGTCCGCGGGGACGTAGATCTCGATGCGGTAGTGAAAATCGAACAGCCGCTCCGCCCGCGGCCGGTACCAGACGACCGGGTCGAACGGTGAGTGCAGCGACGCTCCTTCGATGACACGGGGCAACTTCGCGGCGGCCGACAGGTAGCCCGGTTCCTGCCAGTTCTCGACTTCGATACGAAAGAGCGCACCCTCTTCGACCAGTTCATCGATCCGCGGTGCGGCTATTTTCGGCGACATGCGGAAGTAATCGGCCATGTCTCGCGCCGTCGCCACGCCCAGGGCCTCGGATGCCCGCCGGAGCATCTCGCGTTCCGCCGACTCCTGGTCGTGTGAATGGGCCAGTCGATGTGTCGGAATGACGCGTTCCGGGAGGTCGTAGACCCGTTGAAAATTGGGCAGCCGGTGCGATACGGCAAGATCGCCCCTCGCGAAATGATATTCGAGCGCCCATCGCGGTATCGACCGGTGCCAGTCGCCGGGTTTTCGCTTCGGCCCGGGCAACGGCGGGAGATCCGCCGAAGTCAACGGGCCGTCGCAACGCACCTGCTCCAGCACCGCTTCGAGGTAGCGGGCGCGATTGCGAAGCTTGCGCAGCGGGTTGTATCTCGAGAGTTCGTGCGCCGCTCGACGGTGTGCAAGCAGCGGCCAGGCATCACTGGGAACGATCGACGCCTCGTGCGCCCACTGTTCCGTGTAGTCGCCGCTGCCGTACACGAAACGGTCGAAACGTCCCCGGTCATAGCCCCCCAGTCGAGACCACAGGACGAGGTAGTGGGCGGGCACCAGGACATTGACGAAATCGAGCTGCAGCACGCTGATTGCCTGCAGGGCGCGGCGAAAGTGACGCGCATCGGGCGGACCGGCCGGCCGCTCGCGGTGCAGGCGCTGCGCGGCAAGCGCAATTCGGCGCGCCTCCGCGGCGGCAAGGCGGACGCGTCGTGTCATCCTCCGCTTGCGTCGCGGAGCCCTGCGCTTATCTCGCCCGCACTCACTGCGAAACGGGCGCCGACAGCGGCCCTGTAGTCACGCGAATGCACGGTGTCGAGCAAGCGCCACTCCGCTGCACATTCATCGCTCGTAACCGTAAGATGCACCCAGCCGCGGTGTCGGGTGTCCATGTAGCGGACGGCCGGATTGACGCTCATGGTCGCCTCGCTCAGCGCGCCTGGCTCGCGCAGGGGCAGGTATTCGTCGAACCCCGGCGACGAGACCGCTGGCGGCATGATTTCGACCGTGACGGGCTTGTCGCCGCCATGCGGCACGACGTCATTCGCCATCGACGTGTGCAGGTCGCCGCTCAGCACCACCGGGTTGCGGGCGAATTCCTGCAGGTCGCGGAGCACCGCCTCCCGCGCATGCGGATAGCCGTTCCAGGTATCGAGCACCATCGGCGGATTGCCCTTGCTCAGTGCGACGTAGTGGTCGAGCTGCTCGCGGGGCAGCATCGACGGACGCCCGAGGTCGAGCAAGGGACCGAGCTCCGGCGCACGCACCGGCGCCAGCATCACCTGTTGCCCGATGACCTGCCAGGTCGTGTCCGCATCCGCCGCGAGCGTGCGCCTGAGCCAGCCTTGCTGGCGCCGGCCCAGCATACGTCGCTCCGGATCCTGCAACGCCGAGGTGACCGTCTCCGGCGTGACCGCATCCCCGGCATCGGGCTGGCGGTCGCGGCCGTAGAGGCGCGTGTCGAGCAGGATCAGCGACATGAGGTCGCCGTAGCGGAATCGGCGGAAAATGCGGGTTTCGGCGCCGTCGGGCACCCCGCGCACCGGCATCCACTCGAAGTACGCGCGTAGCGCGGCGTCGCGGCGCTCGGCCCAGCGCCCTTCGTCATCCTGGTGATTCTGCGCACCGCCCCGCCAGGCGTCGTTCGTGATTTCGTGGTCGTCCCATGCCGCGATCAGGGGATGCCGCGCATGCATCGCGATCGAGTCCGCATCGGCCTTGTACTGCGCGTGCCGCCGCCGGTATTCGTCGAGTGTCGTAACCTCACTCGCCGGCTCGGGAATCCGGCCAAGCCGTTCCGCATGCTCGGTGGCGTAATCGCCCATGCCGTACTCGTAAATGTAGTCGCCGAGGTGAATAACGGCGTCGAGATTGTCCTGCAACGCGATATCGCGATACACGTTGAAATAGCCCGCCGGATGGTTTGAGCAGCTAACGACCGCGAATCGTGCGCTCGCGACGGCACCCTCGGGCAGAGTCCGCGTGCGGCCGACGGGCGACTGGACGCCACCGATCTCGAAGCAGTAGTAAAACGGGGTTCCCGCCGGCAGGCCGCGCACGTCCGCCTTGACCGTGTAGTCCGACCAATCGTCCGTCCAGGCGATGCCGTGGCGCACGACCCGCTGCATGTCCGGATCGCTCGCGAGCAGCCAGCGCACTGGCAGCGAACCGCCGGAGGCGCCGCTCACGCGCGTCCACAGGATGATTCCATCGCTCAGGGGATCGCCGCTCGCAACCCCGTGGTCGAACCGCAGCGTCCCGGCCGCCTTCGCCGTACCGGCACGCAGGCCCGCCAGCGACGCCACCAGGGCAGCGACGATCGATCGCAGGAAATTTCTCCTCAGCACTCGGCCTCCCGGCTGCTCGGTTAGAATGACAAAATCACGGCATCATACCGGGGACCCGCAATGAGTCCAGCAATCGGCAAATTCAGTGCGCTCCTCGCACTCGTGTGCCTGCTGGCGGTGAGCCACGCCGGGGACATGCCGCCGGTCGAGGGTACCTGGCTCAGCGGCGACGGCGACGGCTGGATCGAGATCACGCTGGCGGGCAATGGCCTCAGCGGGGTCATCAGGGGCTCCCCGAACAGCGGCAACGACCGCCCCGATACCGACGACAAGAACCCCGACCCGGCACTGCGAAGCCGGCCGCTCACCGGCCTCGAACTGTTCGAGGGCTTTTCCTGGGACGGCGAGGGCCGCTGGACAGGGGGCACCATCTACGATCCCAACAGCGGCAAGACCTACCGCTGCATCATCACCTGGGTGGACGAGAATACCCTGAGCGTGCTCGGCTTCGTGGGCATCCCGATGTTGGGGCGCACCGAGACCTGGAAGCGCGTGCCGGAGTGAATCGCGGCAGCGCTACTCGTCACAAATGATGGCGTCCGCCTCGATTTCCACGAGCATGCGCGGGTCTATGAGCCGCGATACTTCGACCATGGAAGTCGCCGGCATCACGTCGCCAAACGCCTCCCGGTGCGCCCGGCCCACGTCGTCCCAGCGCTCGATGTCGGTCACGAAGATGCGGGTGCGAACGACATCGGAAAGACGCCCGCCGGCACGTTCGAGGGCGGCTGCGATGACTGCGACGCATTGCTGCGCCTGCGCGTACATGTCGCCCTCGCCGACCAGCTTGCCGTCGTCGTCCACCGCCGCGGACCCGGACACGGCGATGAACCGCCCGACCCGCACCGCGCGCGAGTAAGCGACCCGCGCTTCCCAGGGCGCCCCCGATGGCAGGTTGCTGCGCCTGAATTCCGTCACGTAGCTACTCCAGAAAATACTTTATCTATTTGTTACAAAAGATTGTTTTAAAGCTATTTTATTCCCTGCCCGTAAGGTACGATGCAGGCCCGCGAGCGACCCGGCCAGGTAGATCGCGGTGCCTCCCCACAACCACGACGGCGCTACCGGCAGCAGCCCGGTGGCGGCGATTACGAGCACTGCAGCGGGCACGATGACCAGCAGACGTGCCCCCTCAAATCGCATTGCGTACGGCCTGCCCTCGTTCAGCAGCCCGAGCGTATAGAGCTGCGCCCACAACAGGATGCAAGGGACCAGCACAGCCTTCGCCCCGGCGGCGGCGTACAGGGCCCCGAGCGCGAGCGTCGCTGCGACTGCTACGCCGAACTGCGCCAGCACGTAGCGCTGCACCGGCTGCGGAACCCCCGGGTCGAATTTCTCGAAAGCCGCGAGATTGACGCGGCGCTTCGGGAAACGCGCATCCACGTCGGCGGGGCGCCAGCCCGTGCGCCGGAACCAGATCCCCAGCTTATCGCGCCAGCGCCGGGTTCGCCGCGCATCGAACAGCAGGTAGTCGTAGACCTGCAGGTTCGCCCAGAAGGGGTTCCAGTTGGCCAGCGGCTTGCGGACGCCGAAGATCACCGGGTCGTCCTCGCGCTCGTCCTCGAAGGTGCCGAACAGCCGGTCCCAAAGGATCAGCATGCCCCCGTAATTCTTGTCGATGTAGCGGTCATTCTGCCCATGATGCACGCGGTGGTTCGACGGCGTAACGAGGATGCGATCCAGCACGCCCATGCGGCGGATCACCTGCGTGTGCACCCAGAACTGGTAGATCAGGTTCACAGCGTTGACGGTAATCAGCACCTCGATAGGAAAGCCGATCACGAACAGAGGCAGGTAGAAGATCCAGCCGAAGATGAAGCCGGTGCTCGTCTGCCGCAGCGCCGTCGACAGGTTGTAGTCCTCGCTCTGGTGGTGCACGGCATGCGCGGCCCAGAGCACGGAGATCTCGTGGCTGAAGCGATGGAACCAGTAGTAGCAGAAGTCCCAGGCCAGGGCGGCCGTAACCCATAACGCGATGCCTCGCGGCGATTCGTCGAACCAGGCGAGCGGCATGTCGATCAGCGCGAAGTTCTCCAGCACGAAGCCCCAGGCGATGAGCGGCACGAGCCTCGTGAAGTAGCCGATCGTGGTGCTCAGCGTGCCCGCGCTCAGGCTGTTGATCGTATCGTTGGCGCGATACAAACCGCTCCCGCGATGGCGATCGATCGCCAGTTCGACGAGCAACGCCAAAAGGAAGAACGGCACGGCTAGAGCGATCAGGTCCATCGCCGGATTGTAACCGCTACCGACGTGCTGGCACCGGCGTTTTTACGGTAAGCTCCGGCCCCTGACGAAACGGACTCGACGCATGATCAACCCTGCTGAGCTGGAGTTATTGCGCACCGCGCTCGAGAAACTCGAAGCGGGTTTCGCCAAACTGCCTCGCTTCACACCGAAGTTCGACGTCGATGCAGTTTCGGACGTTCTGCAGCAGGTTGCTGTGCGCATGCAGGACAATTTCCCCTACTACCACCCGTTATACGCCGGGCAGATGCTGAAGCCGCCGCATCCCGTTGCGCGAATCGCCTACGCACTCTCGCTGTGGGTCAATCCCAACAACCATGCGCTCGATGGCGGGAGAGCGAGCTCAGCGCTTGAGAAAGAGTGCGTCGTCGAACTCGGCAACATGTTCGGATGGGAGGAGCCTCTAGGTCATCTTACGGGCGGCGGTACGATGGCGAATCTCGAGGCCCTGTGGATTGCCGGCCGGCTGCATCCGGACAAACGTATCGTCGCCTCGGAGCAGGCGCACTATACACACGAGCGTATCTGTGAC
>JBFFEB010000054.1:0-20034 GCA_041559075.1 Woeseiaceae bacterium
AGGAATCCCGCGTGCGAATCGTGGATGATGACGGAATGCGCGAAGACGCGCGTGAGCTGATACGCGATCTCGGCCAGTAGCAGGCACATCGCGAGCAGGATCAGAAAGCTGTTGACGAATGCCCGGGTCTTGCCGGCGCCCTCCAGGCGACTGCGAAGCGAGCACATGACCGCACAGCCGAGCAGCGAAAGCCAGAGCACGAACAGGGCGGTCTTGGACAATTCGAACAGGAAACGGCCGGAGCCGGCTGTCCCGGCAAGCGTAAGCACGATGGCCACCAGCGCCCCGACGACCACGACCACGAAGACCGTACTGGCGGCACAAAAATCAGGCAGGTACGCCTGGGACCCGGGCTCGCCGGAATTGCTGGAACTGGGGGCTACGGCCAAACCTGGCGCTCCTCACGAACTGAGTCGGGATTGTAGCGCCGGGTGCCGAGCTTTGCTTTACAGGCAGGTTTCCTGGATGGCTTCTTCGACCCTGCGTCGCGCTTCCATTGTCTGCTCTTCGTCGAGGTATTCACGCTCGCCGGCGGCGTTTTCGCGGTACAGGCGGCGCGCCTGCAGGTAAGTCTCGAGACGCGCGCGATGCTCCTGGCATTTCGCCGCTCGCTGTTCCAACTCGGCGCGCGCCTGGGCTTCAGCCTCACGCTGGCTCTTTCCTTCCCTGCGAGCTTCCTCGAGCGCGGCCATGTAATCGCGCCGGTTCTGGACCCGGGCGCTAACCGCGTCCCTATTGGTCCTCGAATAGGTAATTTCCAGGCGCTCCTCGCCCGACTCACCGGTCGGCCGGTCCACGTAATGTACATTGCCGTCGTCGTCCACGTGCTTGTAGATCTCGCTGGCGAAGGCACTGGTCGCCACGGCCGCCGCAGAGACAACGAGTACGAGCATTTTGCGATTCATGGCTTACCTTCCGTGTACAGGCCGCATTCCGAGAAGCATTAGACAATAAATGCATTCAATCATGACAGGTTTGAAACTGCCGTGATTGCGTTCACAGCCATTACGTGAGCCGTGTCCCATTTTTTCGCGACTGCAAAAAAAGCGGGCCCGAGGGCCCGCCAAGTCCTTGCTTTCAAGGGGATATTGCTCTTTTGGTGGGGGTACCTTATGTCATCATTCTGCAGAGGTGAATTCCGGGTAGGCCTCGAGACCGCACTCGGAAATATCCACGCCCTCGTATTCTTCTTCCTCGGAAACGCGGATCCCCAGCGTTTTCTTAATGGCGAACCAGAACACGAAGCTCGTGCCGAAGACCCAGGCGAAGATCGCGACGATGCCCTTCAGCTGTGCGATGAGCGACGCGTCGGGGTTCGTGAAGCACACCGCGAGCAGGCCCCAGATGCCGACCGTGCCGTGCACGGAGATGGCGCCGACCGGGTCGTCGATCTTGAGCTTGTCCAGGGTCACGATGGATGCGACGACGAGCAGGCCGCCGACCGCGCCGATGGTGGTCGCGGCAATCGGAGAGGGCGTCAGCGGTTCCGCGGTAATCGCGACGAGACCGGCGAGCGCGCCGTTGAGCGCCATCGTCAGGTCGGCCTTGCCGAACCAAAGGCGCGATAACAGCAGGGCGAATACGAGGCCGCCGGCTGCCGCCATGTTGGTGTTGACGAATACCAGCGCTACCGCGTTCGCCTCACCGACGTCGGAGACCTTGAGTTCCGAGCCGCCGTTGAATCCGAACCAGCCGAGCCAGAGGATCAGCGTGCCCAGGGCCGCGAGCGGCAGGTTGCAGCCGGGAATGGCGTTGACCTGCCCCTTCGGGCCGTACTTGCCCTTGCGCGCGCCGAGCAGCAGCACGCCGGCGAGCGCCGCGGCAGCACCGCACATGTGCACGACACCGGAACCGGCGAAATCCAGGAACCCGGCGGCGTCGAGCCAGCCGGCGCCCCATTTCCAGAAGCCCTGGACGGGATAGATGAAGCCGGTGAGGATGACCGCGAAAAGAAAGAACGACCAGAGTTTCATGCGTTCGGCGACGGCACCCGAGACAATGGACATCGCGGTTGCGACGAACACGACCTGGAAGAAGAAGTCCGACAGGTTCGAGTAGTAGGCATCGCCGGCGACCACGGTCGCCACGTCGTTGTCGGCCGAGCCGAGCAGGCCGCTGCCAAGCGTCGAGAGGCTCGCGAACACGCCGCCCTCGAAGGCGCCGGGGTACATGATCGAATAGCCGCACAGCATGTACATGATGCAGGCGATCGAGTAGAGGCCGACGTTCTTGGTCAGGATCTCGGCCGTGTTCTTGGCACGGACGAGGCCGGATTCCAGCATCGTGAAGCCCGCCGCCATCCACATGACCAGTGCGCCACAGACCAGAAAATAAAAGGTGTCGAGCGCGTAAGCCAGCTCCGTGACCTGCGTCGCTATCTGCGTTACATCTTCCACGACAGATTCTCCTTGTGAGTTATACGGCCGCCGCGCCGGTCTCACCGGTGCGAATGCGGATGGCCTGCTCGAGTTCGGTAACGAAGATCTTGCCGTCCCCGATCTTGCCGGTTCGTGCCGTGTTGGCGATGGCTTCGATGACCTGCTCGGCGATGTCGTCGTCGACGGCCAGTTCGATCTTGGCCTTCGGCAGGAAGTCGACGACGTATTCGGCACCACGGTAGAGCTCCGTGTGGCCCCGTTGGCGGCCGAAGCCCTTGACCTCGGTCACGGTGATGCCCTGTATGCCGATGTCGGCGACGGCCTGTCGGACGTCGTCGAGTTTGAAGGGCTTGATGATCGCGGTGATCAGTTTCATGAGTAACTTCCCCTTGAGTGCATGCCTGATAAACGAGGCAGCCGGCGCTGCCCCTCAGGTTGATTACTTGATGTCGAACGTCCTGCTGATCGAGAAGATCAGCGCTTCCTCACTGGTTCCTACGAGGGTCTCGTCGGAGAGCAGAAGGCTGAGGCCGACATCGAATTCAGCAACAGACGTGTCATAGCCGAATTGCCAATAGTCGCCGTCGAAGTCGTTCTGGAAGGTGCCATACTGTCCCCAGAACCCGTTGTATTCGACCGTCAGCGTGTAGAACTCATAGTCGAACGTCGGTCCGTCGAAGTTTTCGTACTGGCCGATAGCGGCATCGAGCGTCACGATGCTGTAGCCGCCACTCAGGTTGATTTCCTGGTAGGTATCGTCGAAATCGCCGGTGTAGAAGTAACCGGTGTAGCCGACACCATAAGAGAAATCACCCACCTCACCGCCATAGCCGAAGTAGCCATCGACCTCGAGGCCGTCACCGGTGAATCCACCGCCGACATCGGCAGCCCAGACGCCGGCATAGAAACCGCCAGTTTCATAGTCGACGCCGCCCTGTGCGGAAGAGGACTTCTGGAAAATGCCGCGGAAGTAATAATCGCTCTGCCAGCCGATATTCGCTGACCAGCCGGCGTTGGCAGCGGCGCTGGCCGAGAGTAGCGCCAGGATCATCCCGGTCCTTATCAAGATCTTCATCGTTCTAGCTCCCATTAAAAAGTGATTGGCCTGATTGGCCGCTCGTCGACCATCAAGGAGCAGAATTCGTGCCAGTTTGATTTATTTGTTTTTATATCAATTAGATAGAAGTGTTGCACTGCAATAAGCGCACCATTTTGGCGCACGCCTGCAGCGGGATGCCCCGTGTTGGTGAGCCCCGGCCGATTCGCCGGATTACGCAACGATTCGGGGCTGGTGTTTTCCCCGGTGGTCAGGTATCAAGCGGTTATGAATGACAATTCCATCGAAGGCCTGGCGAGGAAGCTCGCCGACTCGCTCCCTGTCGGCCTGCGCGCGATGCGCAAAGACCTGGAGCACAACTTCCGCTCGATATTGCGTGGCGGCCTCTCGAGACTCGACCTCGTCACGCGCGAGGAATTCGAGGTGCAGGAAGCGGTGCTGGCGCGCACGCGTGAAAAGCTCGAGGCGCTGGAGAAACAGGTCGCCAAGATGGAAGCATCGCCAGATTGAATCCTTAGGAGCGGTTCTCGAACCGCGACAGGGGCCAAGGAGGGCCAGTGAGCATCGCAATTCTCGCGAGCCGGGCACAGCTCGGCATCGAGGCGCCGCCCGTCACCATCGAGGTTTTTCTCTCCGGCGGCCTCCCGCGCTTCAACGTCGTCGGCATGCCCGAGACGGCGGTCAGGGAAAGCAGCGATCGCGTGCGCGGCGCCATCATCAATTCCGGGCTGCCGTTTCCGAGGGAGCGCATCACCGTGAGTCTCGCGCCCGCGGACATGCGCAAGAGCGGCAGTCGCTTCGACCTTGCCATCGCGCTCGGCATCCTCTCGGCGCAGAAGACGATTCCGGCGAACTCGCTCGACAACACCGAGTTCCTCGGCGAGCTGTCGTTGAATGGCGACCTGCGTCCCGTGCCCGGGGTGCTGCCGGCGGCATTGCGGGCGCGCGACGCCGGCCATTCACTGATGGTGCCGATGGAGAATACAGACGAGGCCGCGCTCGCTCGCTGCGCGGTGTATCCGGCTGCGACCCTGCTGCAGGTCATCGCGCATCTCAGGGGCGTGCGTACCATCGAGGCAGCCCGGGCAATCAGGCCGAAACCGGGCGACTCGGGGTGCCCGGACCTCGAGGACGTCCGGGGCCAGTCGAGAGCCAAGCGTGCCCTCGAGATTGCAGCAGCCGGCGGCCACAACCTGCTGTTGATCGGACCGCCGGGCACGGGCAAGAGCATGCTCGCCCGGCGCTTGCCGGGCGTATTGCCACCGATGACCGACCGCGAAGCACTCGAGACCGCCGGGATCGACTCGGTGCTCGGAAACCGGATCGAACTGTCGCGCTGGCGGTTGCGGCCCTTTCGCGCGCCGCACCACACCGCCTCGGCACCCGCGGTGGTGGGTGGTGGTCCCGGGCCGCGTCCCGGCGAGATTTCGCGTGCGCACAATGGGGTACTGTTCCTCGACGAACTGCCCGAGTTCAGCCGGCATGTTCTCGAAGTGCTGCGTGAACCGCTGGAAGCGGGCGTCATCACGATTTCCAGGGCCGCGCAGCAGGCCGATTTCCCGGCGCGCGTGCAGCTCGTCGCCGCGATGAATCCGTGCCCCTGCGGTTACCTCGGGGATGCGCACGGCAATTGCCACTGTAGCAGGGACCGGGTGGCGAGCTACCGCAGCAAGATCTCGGGGCCGCTGCTCGACCGCATCGACCTGCGAGTGGAGGTCGGCAGGCTGCCGAAGGAGACGCTGCGTGATGTGACTGCCGGCGGTGAACGCAGCGAAACGGTGCGGGGGCGCGTCGTCGCGGCACGCATGCTCGCGCTTGCGCGCAGCGGAGTCCGCAACGCGGACCTCGACGGCGAGCACCTCGAAACCGTATCCCGTCCGGAAGACGATGGCATCAGGCTGCTCGACGAGGCGATCGAACGATTCGCGCTATCGATGCGTGCCTACCATCGAGTGCTGCGAGTTTCTCGGACGATCGCGGACCTCGCTGGCGCCGATCGGGTCGGCGTCGTGCACGTCGCCGAAGCCTTGTCGTTACGGGCGATGGAGCAGCGGTAGTCGCTATTGCGACTCCGACACCATGTACTCGACCGCACTCGCGACTTCCTCGTCGGAGAGGTCGACGCGTCCGCCCTTTGCCGGCATGTACCCTGCCGAGCCCTGGAAGCCATTGATCGCGTGATCCTTCAACACGTCGAGGCCCTGGGCGATACGGGCCGACCAGGCTTCCGCATCACCCGGTATGGGTGCGCCGCCAATCCCTGCGCCGTGGCAGGCCAGGCAGGCGTTGTTGTAGACCTGGGGTCCCGACATTGCGGCAGCGACCGGCTCCGGTTCCGCGACCGTTTTGGCGGTCGGGGCGGCCGCGGTTTCTTCCTCGCCGGGCATGTAGACGTCCCCGAACGGACGTATGCGCGAGGCAATCGTGGCCTGATACTCAGCACCTTCGCGCTTGAACACCTCTTGCGTTCGATCGGAGATTTTCATCGCGAGGACGAAAATGCCCAGTGCCGCGATGGCGAGTACACCGATCACCAGCGAGTACATGTCGAAAAACTTCTGGTCCCGATCCAAGGTCCTGCTCCGCTTTATTAGGTTGTACCGTCCGGGCGTTCCCCGGCCGCAGGGGCGGGATTATATATGGAATGTGACGCCTGTGGGGCCGACGGGCTTCAATCGCTGCTGGTCTCGCCCCATAGGCAATGAAGACGACCCGTTCATGCGGGGTCCGGCTGCGCGAGATCGAGGTATCGGAAATGCTTGGCACGATGCAGCGCTGGGTCGCCGACCGCTATTCGGACGCGATCGTCGACGATGCCTTCGTGGACAACGTGCTCGATGCGAGTGGCGGTGACGAGTTCGGACCCGACGAATACGGCGCATTCACGGATTTCCATCGCAAGCTCGTGGGGGCCATCGAACCGCCCGTGGTGATCGAGTAAGGTACGTATTCCATTCCGCTGAACTGTTCTTACACTCTAGAACTGTAGGAGCGTTTCTCGAAGCGCGACCCGATCGCCGGCCCGGACCCGCTCCTACAGAACCCGCGACAGCAGGAGACTGACATGGGCGAATTCGAAGACCTGGTGGCTGACCTCAAACAGAAGCGCGACGAACTCAGGCTGAAGATCCACCTGGCCTCAAAGGAAGCGCAGGACGAGTGGGAGGAACTCGAGGATAAGATGCAGGAGTTCTCCTCCCGGGCGGAACTGGGCAAGACCGGCGCGGGTCTCGGCGACGCGCTCGGCAAGCTAGGCCAGGAGCTGAAGCTCGGCTACACACGCATCCGCAACGCCATCAAGGAAGATTGAGTCTCCGCTATTCGGGTTCCCACCGATCGACGGCATCCTGGCCGACGACCAGGGCGGCCCGTCGCTTGACCTGCGCCGGCGCAAGCAGGCCGCGGTCGATGGCGGAATCGAACCACGTGTCGAAATCGCCACCTTCATCGCCGAATCGGTCTTCGACGAGCATCTGGTAGATGGCCGCGGCAAGCATGTGCATGCCGCCGTCGGCAGTGCGCCAGCGAGCGCCGGGCCCCTGGTCGAATCCCATGCGGTCCGCGACGATCTGGTCGAGCGCCTGCGTGGCGCTTTCGTCGAGCAGTTCGGGGAAGGTGTTGTAGCCGATCGCCGGGTCGTGGCCCGTGAGGATCGACTGCATCCAGGGGTCTGCGCGAAGTTCTTCGAGTCTCTCGTAGACGGAATGGTTGCCGCGGTCGAACGGCGGATGAAACATCTCGTGCGTGGCGGTGCGCAACTGGATGTACATCGGGTAGGAATGGTGCGATGCGAATCGCTGGCCCGTGACACGAATGCCGTAGGGTTTCGAGAAATACAACAGGAGCAAGTCAATCTCCGGGTTGAGGGACCTGCCAAGCAGCCGTTCGTGCTCCGGGATGATGTCGAAACGTTGCAGGTACCTGCGGGTTGCGTCGACACGGATCTCGAGCGTCGGCGCCGCGATGTCCCGCCAGTAAGACTCGAACCCTGCGTCGCGCAGGCCGAGCAGTACGGCCAGCACGTCAGGCAGGGTTTCGTCACGGACCCAGGTCCACTCCCGGGTGTCCCAGTACTCCGACTCTTCCAGCGCCGGCCGCAACCGGGATTCCGGTTCGCGCGCAGAGGCGATGACGTCGTCCAGCGAGTCGACCGGCCCGGCCGAGAAGATCAGCGCAAGGTTCGGGCCGACGAGCATGCCGTGCAGTTGCGCGAACTCGGTGAGGCGCTCGAGAGCAGCATGCGCCTCGCCACCCAGGCGCCGGCGGATGAAGTCGACCTCCGCTTCGTAATTTTCGTGCTGGAGACTGTTCCCTGTGAGTGCGCCGATGAACACAACCGCATCCAGGCCGGCTGCGGTCTGAACGTGCCAGCGCGTGGAATGGACCTCTGCGGCGACGGCGCGCAACAGCGTCGCGACAACCAGCGCTGCGAGCAGCGCCGACAACGGTACCGGTCCGTGCAATCGTTGGCGTGTCGTCATCCTCGTGAGAATCACTCCAGCAGTGTCGTCACCCTGCCTGAACAAGATCATGCCAGCGGAAGCATAGTTTAGAAAAGTGTGCGTCCGTCACGGTTTGCCGCCCTTCGCCCGGTGCTATAGTGGCGGCGAAATCGCTTATCTGAGGGCAAAGCAACATGGGTTTACAGAAAGCACGCGGCGCGCTGCTGCGCCTGGTCTCCGTGTCCATTATCTGCATGGGATTTGCGCAGGTGGCGCCCGCAGGGATGATCGGCACGGCGCACCTCGTCGATAGGGAATCGCGAGCAGCCAGCCTGTCTCGCATCGAGGTTCTGCTGGCTCGTGAGGACGTGGGCAGGCAACTGGAGGCATTCGGCGTCGACCGGGCCGTGGTAATGGAGCGCCTCAACGGCCTCAGCCATGCCGAACTGCTGGAACTCGAGGGTCAGCTCGACACACAGGTTGCGGGCGGCGACATCATCGGCCTGATAGGCGCCGTGTTCGTGGTGCTGCTGATCCTGGAACTCGTCGGCGTTACCGACATTTTCAAGAGCTTCTAAGCACGGCCGCATGTTCGGCGCAACCCGCGTTTGTCGATGGAGCCGGCTCTTGCCGGCTCTTTTCGTCGTGCTGGCCGGTTGCGCCTCGATTCCGACATCGGTGAGCGGGCTGCCCGTTTCCGGTCAGGCCATCGAGCTCGAGGACACGCCTTTCTATCCGCAGGAACGCTACCAGTGCGGGCCTGCTGCGCTGGCCACGGCGTTGGTGCACAGCGGTGCCGAGGTGTCGCTCGAGGACATCGTGGACAAGGTCTACCTGCCCGGCAGGCAGGGCAGCCTGCAGGTCGAACTGCTGGCTGCGACGCGTACCGAGGGGCGTTTGCCCTACGTGATCGACGGCAGTCTCGCGGCGATCTGGCAGGAACTCGAGAGGGGGCGGCCGGTGCTCGTATTGCAGAACCTGGGTATCGCGGCGATTCCCCGCTGGCACTATGCGGTCGTCGTTGGCATCGATGCGGAGCGCGGGGAGGTCGTGCTTCGCTCCGGCACGGACAGGCGTCGCGTTACGCCGAGCAGGACCTTCCTGCACACCTGGCGCCGCGGCGGTTACTGGGGGCTGGTGGTGCTGGCGCCCGACCAGCTGCCGGCGGCCCCGGATCGTTCACGTTATTTCGAGGCGGTCGCGGCACTGGAACAGGCCGGCCGTGCCGAAGAGGCCACCATCGCCTGGCAGACGGCACTCGAGCATTGGCCGGGCGACAGCGTTGCGCTGTTCGGGCTCGCCAACTCCCGGTTCGTGCTGGGCGACTACCAGGCCGCCGAGGATGCGTACCTTGAGCTGCTCGATCGCGAACCCGGCATGGTCGTGGCGCGTAACAATCTCGCGCTGGCGCTGGCCGGGCAGGGAAGATACGCCGCCGCCATGGAGGAGATCGCCATCGCTCTGGTCGGCAATCGCGATCCCGCCGTGGAGCGGGAACTCAGGGATACGGCAGCGACGATCCGGCGACGCGAGGCCGGCGCCGAATAGCCCCGGGTCTAGCGGGCCGCCTGCTCGGCGTCGTGCTTCAGGCGCATGCTGCGGCCGCGGCTCACGTGCAGCAGGTCGCTGATCTTGCGCACGAGCGAATCTTCATACTTGTCGAGCCGGCCGTCGGCGTATGCAACCTGCCACAACAAGCCAACGATCCGGGCTTTCTCGATCTCGTCCAGGTTGTTGTGAAGCAGCTGCGTGAACTCATGCAGCGAAACGAGGTCCTCCGCCTTCTCATCCGCGGCATTCACGAGCTCGGCAGCGTCTTCGGGCGACATACCGAAGTGCTTTTCGACGAGTCCGAGCACGCGCTCGAATTCGCTCTCTTCGAATACGTTGTCGGAGCGTGCGACGTCGAGCATGAGCACGGCGGTCGCCGAGCGCAATGCTGCCTCGCGGCTCTCGCTGTCCTGTGACGTTGTCGGCGGCGCCGATATGGCGTCGACCACCTGGGTGATGAATTGCTTGATCATTCGCTACGCCGCTTTCCGATTCCCGACAAAAGTCAATGATTGAGGACCCATGCAGGATTTTCAACCGTATACGCCATCGACCGGAGTGTTTTTGTCAGTTCACTGCGCCGACTACAGTGAAATGCACTCGACTTCGCACTTTATACCTACATTGTGCGGCAGCGTATGATGGTGTCTCGGAGCCGCGGCGCGGAGGGACGTAGATGCAGGCAGCGAAAGAAGCAGAAACGGGATCCCTGGAGGAACTGCTTCGTTCGGGTAGCGCCGAGGATGTCGAGGACAGGTTCGACACCATGGAACCGGACGAACTGTTGCATGACGTCTACCTGCTTGCGCCGGACGATCAGCGCAGGCTGCTGGCGCTGTTGCCTCCCGAGAAGGCGGCGGACCTGCTGGAAGTCGTTTCCGACGCGTACGCCGCGGACCTGATCGAGGAGATGCCGGCCGAGGCGGCCGCGCCCATCGTCGAGGAACTGGCCAGCGATCATCGCGTCGACGTGCTCGCGGAACTCGATGTCGACGATGCCGAAGCGATCATTGCCGAACTCGACGAGGAAGACGCCGAAGAAATTCGCGAACTGATCACCTACGAACCCGACCAGGCCGGCGGGCTCATGATGACCGAGTTCGCGTCCTACCCGATGTCGCTGACCGTGCGCGAGGTGGTCGAAGACCTGACGCGCGAGGACATCGAGTACTCGTTGCTCACCGTTCACTATGTCTATGTCGTCGTGCAGAAACGCAGGCTCAAGGGCGTCATCCGCATCCGCGACCTGGTGTTTGCGGATCCGGCGCGCAGGATCGGCGACCTCGCGAAACAGGCGTACACCGTTACGCCGGAAGCGGACCTGGGCGAGCTGGAGAACTTTTTCGATAAGCACGACATCGCGGCCGTTCCGGTCGTGAACGCGCGTGGCATGATGCTCGGCATCGTGCGCCGGCGTGCGGTCCTCGAGGCGCTGGCGGAAAAGTCCGAGGCCGACAGTCTGAAGGCGGCGGGTATCATCGGCGGTGACGAGCTGCGTAGCATGCCGATTACTTTGAGGGCCGCGCGGCGTCTGTCCTGGCTCAGCATAAACATTGTCCTCAATATCATCGCGGCCAGTGTCATCGCGTTCTACGAAGACACGCTGACGGCCGTCATCGCACTGGCCGTGTTCCTGCCGATCGTCTCGGACATGAGCGGCTGTTCCGGCAACCAGGCGGTGGCCGTGAGCATGCGCGAGCTGACACTCGGCGCCGCTCTGCCTCGCGACGTGCTGCGCGTCTGGGGCAAGGAGGCCAGCGTAGGGATCATCAACGGTATCGCGCTCGGCGTGCTGCTCGGGCTCGCAGCGTGGGCCTGGAAAGGCAACGCGATCCTCGGACTGGTCGTTGGCGCGGCGCTCGCTGTCAATACGGTCGTCGCAGTTTCGATTGGCGGCACCGTGCCGCTATTATTGAAGCGCTTCAAGTTCGATCCGGCGGTCGCGTCAGGGCCGCTTCTCACGACCGTGACGGACATGTGCGGTTTCTTCCTGCTGCTGAGCCTCGCGAGCCTCGTCCTTCCTGCGATAACGTGAATACGAGCCAAAGACAGTCTGCCTGTTACCGCTGTCGACGGACAGGCATTGCCGGCATAGCGGCAACGGTATTGGTGTCCATATCGGGCTGTGCCAACGTGGAGGCACTGGAACGGCCGTACCCGGTTGCATTGCCCATGCCGCCGGAGGTGGCGGAGCGTTTCGACTACGAGGCCGGTGAAATACGTGCCGAACTCAGCCCCGTGCGAGAGAACGCCACCTACCGCGTGTTCGACGGGAAGTTCGACCCCGGCATCCCGGGGAGCGACGACGATACACCCATCACCTTCGAATATTACGAGCAGATCGACAGGGACAAGGCCCCGGTCGTGCTCGTGTTGCCGATACTCAACGGCCAGAAACACGTCGTGAGACCCTTCGCGACGTACTTTGCGGACAATGGCTACAATGCCGTGATCGTCGATACCGTTCAGCGCAAGACCCTTCTCGAGGACATGCTGCGGCCGGAAGAGGCCATCCGGCGCACCACGATCCGTCATCGTCGCGTACTCGACTGGATCGACACCATGCCGAATATCGACAGGGACAAGATCGCGGTCTTCGGTGCGAGTCTCGGCGGCTTCAATGCGCTTTTCATGAGCGCCGCCGATGAGCGGGTCAGTGCATCGGCGCTCGCACTCGTGGCCGGCGACCTGCCGTTCGTGCTGACCAACTCCTCAGAAGGGAAGATCATCGATGCCGCGGACGGCGCGATGGAGATGTTGAAGACGGATAGCGAAGGACTGCGCCGATACCTGGAGAAACATATTCGCTCCGATCCCCTGAGTCTCGCGCGCCACATCGACCCGGAGCGCGTGCTGCTGGTGCTGGCAAAATTCGATGATGCCGTGCACTACGAGAAACAGCTCGAACTCCAGGAGGCCATGGGAAACCCGGAGTCGATCACCCTGCCGACAGGGCATGTGACGACGGCCGCCTACCTGTTCTACCTGCGTAGCCGCGTACTGGAGTTCTTCGACCGCAAGTTCGGTGGACGCACCCGGCGCGTGGACAGCGAGCCGTGATCGCGCGCTGGACTTCCCTGCTGGCGATGGCGGCGCTGCTGGCGGGCTGCGCGTCGTCGCCTGTGCCCGAGCCCGAACCCGCACCGGAACCCGAGACCGAACCACAGGGGCCGGTGGCCGCGGGGCGGGCAGACGCCGACAGCGAGTTGCTGGCATGGCCCGAAATAATGGACCCGTTCACGGCCAAGCCCGTCGTCGCCGAAGCGCCGGCGCCGCTGCTCGACCGCACCCAGCAGACCGTCGAAGGCGTCGTTACGGGCACCGCTCAGGCCGTCGACAACATGTTCGGTTCGGCCGATGTCGAGGACGAAGCTTCGGTGACTCGCGGACGTCTCTCGGTCGGCGGGCAATGGGATCAGCGCGACGGTCTACGCGAGCGCATCCGCCTTAAGGCCCGCTTCGCCTTGCCGGCGCTGAAGGAGCGCACGAGCCTGTTACTCGGCCGCGGCGACGTCAACGACTTCGTCGACGGCTCCGCCGACGACAACATCGACACGCTGCCGGACCGCTTCAACGACTTCCAGGACGAGGACTGGCTGCTGGGCATCGGCTACAGCCGCGACGCAAGGATGCGGCGCGGCTGGTCGTTTGGCGCGGGCGTGCGGGTAAAGACGCCGCTCGAACCCTTCGTGCGGGCGACCTATCGCTGGCACAGGGCGTTCGGCGACGACTGGCTGTGGCGGGTCGAGCCGCGACTGTTCGTGCAGAATCAACGAGGCGCCGGGGTATCGATCCAGAACACGCTCGATCACGTGCTCACCGACAGCTGGATGCTGCGGTCCTGGTCCATCGTCGTTGCCGAAGAAGAGGTCGAGGGAATCTCCTGGACCACTAAGCTCGTCGCCTACAACAACCTGTCGGACAAGAGCGCCATGTCCTATGCGGTCTATTCTACCGGGGAGACTGACTACGAGGTGCCGGTCCGTGATTACGGCGTTGAGCTGAGATACCGGCGGCAGATCTCCCGCGAATGGCTGTTCATCGAGCTGCTGACCTACGTGAACTGGCCGCGCGAATTCCTGATCGAGGAACGGGAGCGCAACATCGGCATCGGCATCGAGTTCGAGATGCAGTTCGGTGATTGGCCCGGGCGGCCGCCACAGAAACAGCAGTAGAACGACTGGATTGAAAGCTATGACCGACAGGCTGACACGCGTATTGATGCTGCTCGTTCTCGCGGGCGTTGCCGCCTGTGTACAGGACACAACCGAGCCGGCCGCGACCGCCGATGCGGAACGAGCGCGGCTCGAGGAACGGGCGGCCCGCGTCGAGATCATCCGGGACGACTTCGGCGTGCCGCACATCTACGGCAAGACCGACGCCGATGCGGTGTTCGGCATGCTGTACGCGCAGGCCGAAGACGACTTCCCGCGCATCGAACGGAACTACGTCTGGGCCATCGGACGGCTGGCCGAGGTCGAAGGCGAGGCCGCAATCTTCAGCGATCTGCGCGCACGCCTGTACATGACCGTACAGGAAGCGAAAGCCGCGTACGCGTCGGCGCCGGACTGGCTCAGGGCGCTGTGCGACGCCTGGGCCGACGGCCTCAACTATTACCTCCTGACTCACCCCGACGTACAGCCTAAGTTGCTGACCCGTTTCGAGCCCTGGATGCCGATGTTCTTCAGCGAGGGTTCGATCGGTGGTGACATCGAGCAGGTACCGGTGGAAAAGATCGCCCGCTTCTACGGCGGTGACGATGCCGGGCAAACGATCGCGTCGGCCCGGGAAATCGAAGCCCGGTTCGCGCCTGCGGGCGGTTCCAATGGCTTCGCGATTGCGGGCGAGCGGACGAGATCGGGAAACACGATGTTACTGATCAATCCGCACACGTCGTTTTACTTCCGGGGCGAGGTACACGTGGTCAGCGAAGAAGGTCTCAACGCCTATGGCGCCGTTACCTGGGGGCAGTTCTTCGTCTACCAGGGCTTCAACGAGAAGACTGGCTGGATGCATACATCGACATATGTCGACTTCATCGACGAGTTCATCGAGGACGTCAGACAGGTCGAAGGCGGACTCGTTTACCGCTACGGGGACGAGACGCGGCCTGTCGAGGTCTCCGAGGTAACTCTGAAATACAAGACGGAGGACGGCACCGGCGAACGCACGTTCGCCGTGTACCACACGCA
The DNA here is from genome assembly GCA_041559075.1 of Woeseiaceae bacterium. Lineage (GTDB taxonomy): Bacteria > Pseudomonadota > Gammaproteobacteria > Steroidobacterales > Woeseiaceae > UBA1847. The sequence continues at coordinate 14,621 of JBFFEB010000054.1, forward strand.
CCATGGTCCGGTGACGCACGCGATCGACGGCAAGTGGACCGTCACGAAGATCAACTGGGACCCGGTCAATGCGCTGATCCAGTCATTCACCCGGACGAAGCTCGACAACTACGCCGAGTTCCGCGACATGATGAACATCCGAACCAACTCGTCGAACAACACGGTGTTCGCGGATGCCGACGGCAACATCGCCTATTTTCACGGCAATTTTATCCCGAGGCGCGAACCGCGATTCGATTATTCGAAACCGGTGGATGGCAGCAACCCCGCCACGGACTGGCAGGGCTTGCATACCGTTGACGAGGCGATCACGATCCTGAATCCGCCGAACGGCTGGATACAGAATGCTAACTCGACGCCGTTTACCGCGGCCGCTGAATTCAGTCCGAAGCGGGAGGATTACCCGGTCTACATGGCGCCGGATGCCGAGAACTTCCGCGGTGTGCATGCCGTGCGCGTGCTCGCCGGTGTCGACGACTTGACCCTCGAGGACCTGATCGAACTCGCGCACGATCCGTATCTGCCCGGCTTCGAGACGCTGGTCGGCGGTCTGCTGGACGCCTGGGACCATGCGGAACACCCCCCTGCCACGCTGGCCGCGCCAATCGACATGCTCAGGAAGTGGGACCTTGCAGCCGGCAAGGACTCGGTGGCCATGTCGCTCGCCCATTTCTACGGCATGAACTACCTGGCGCGCGCGACCTTCCCCGAGGGGATGAGCGAGATGGAGCGCATCACGATGCTGGGCACGGCGACCCCGCCAGGGCAGCGGCTCGAAGTCCTTGCAGATACGGTCGCGATGCTCGTGGACGACTTCGGCGACTGGCGCATGCCGTGGGGCGAGCTCAACCGATTCCAGCGGCTCTCCGGCGCCATTGAGCTCGCGTACGACGACGGGCGACCGAGCCTCGCCGTCGGCATGGCGAACAGCCGCTGGGGCGCGCTTGCCGATTTCGGCGCGGAACGTCACGACGGCACGAAACGCCTGTACGGCGACAATGGCAACAGCTTCGTCGCGGTCGTGGAGTTCGGTGACAGGGTCAGGGCGAAGTCGATCCTCGTCGGCGGGCAGAGCAACGACCCCGACTCGCCGCACTTCGACGACCAGGCACCGCTTTACGTGGAGCATGAATTCAAGGACGTGGCCTACTACCGTGAGGACGTCGAGCGCCGGGCGCAGGAGCGGTACCGGCCGGGGGAGCGTTGACGCGGCGGCTTCCGGAGAGACACCGGCGAACGACCATCGCTTGGTCATGTTATCTCGAGCAGCAGGGGTGACCTGCGTCACAGAATTGCCCGACCCGATCGTAAGTCGAGTGTTTTTTTCGCTTTTGTGATGGCGGCGATACGTCTGCAACGCACTAACCTTTAAACTGCGATGCTCGCGTGAGCGCCCTTCTCAGGCGCCAATGCGGGTAAGTCGGAGGAAGCAGACAATGAAGAACACGACAATTGCATTCGGCCCGATCGTCGGGGATCGCGAGGACGGCGCGCCCGTGGACTACGCGCGGTATCGTAACGATATCCGCGACCGGCTCGCCGAGACCGACATCATGCTCGCGCTGGTGCTCGACGAGGACGACGAGCAGCAGGCTATCGATCCCTACAACGTAGACGGCGCCTGAGTAGCCACCATTCTAGCCGGTCACGGCCGACCCGCGTTGTTCATCTCTACGGTTACGCGACTTCTGGCTCGCGTAGACGATCGCAACGAGCGTCAGGCCTGCGCCGTCGGTGACGAGCGTCGGCCAGTAAAGCAGCACGGTAGCAACGGCCAGTATCAGCCACTCGTACAAGTTGGTCTTGCGGATGAAGTAGGCCATTGTCAGCGCCGAGAACGCGAGCGTGCCGAGCAGTGCCGAGAACATTGACGAAGCGATGGCGGTGGGTTTTGCCGACATCTCCGCAATCACCGCACCGGTTTCCAGGTACCCACCGCCGGCAACCGTCAGTTTCTTGATGACGCCGGCACGGTTTGCCGCAATTTCTCGGATTTCCTCGCCATCCATTACCTTGAGGATCGGGTCGCCGACCTCGACGGCATCGCCGGGCTTGGCCAAGAACTCCAGCACCATCGCGCCCATGATCGGGTCATTGATCTCCGGGGCCACGAGTGGCTTGCCCTCGAACAGGATCTGCGGCGTATAGGCGAACAGGATCGGCACGACATAAAGGAGCTTGGCGAACTTGAACGCAGTCCACCCCGTCTTCCACGGATCCGAGCCGGCAACGGCTGCCCCCGCATAGGCGGCTACGCAGACAGGCGGCGTGATATTCGAATCCTGGCTGAACCAGTACACGATCATGTGCGCGGCGATCAGCACCACACCCAGTTCCATCAGCGGAGGCACGGCCAGCACCGCGACGATCAGGTAAGCCGCCGTAACCGGTACGCCCATGCCGAGAACGAGCGAAGCGAGCGCGATGAGCAGCACCGCCGCAAGCAAGTTGCCACCGGCGGCCGAGATGATGATCTCGGAGAACTTGAGGCCGACACCGGTCAGGGAAATCGTACCGACTATAACGCCGATTACGCCGACAGTGGCGCCGATGATCAGGGTGTTGCGGGCGCCCGTCTGGATAGCCTCCCAGATCTCCTTTGGCCCCATGCGCGTTTCTTTTCGAACCCAGCTGACGGCGATGCACGACACGGTTGCCCAGAAGGCCGAGAAGCCGGGCGAGTAGCCCATGACCATCAGGATCGTGATGATCACGAGTGGCAGGGAGAAATACCATTCTTTCTTGAGGACCTCTGTCCAGTGCGGCATGTCGCGATCGTCAATGCCGCGGATGTTGTGCTTTTTCGCCTCGAAATGAATCATGGCGAACACGGAGTAGAAGTACAGGAACGCCGGAAATATCGCGATCAGCATGATGTATGAGTACGGCGTTTCCGTCAGCTCCGCCATGAGGAAGCCACCCGCACCCATGATTGGCGGCATGAACATGCCGCCGATAGAGGCTGACGGCTCGATTGCACCAGCCACGTGTGGCCTGAAACCTGCGCGTTTCATCAGCGGAATCGTGAAGGCACCGGTGGACACGGTATTGGCGATCGCGCTCCCGGACACCGAGCCGAACAACGCCGACGCGACGACCGCCACCTTGGCGGGGCCGCCGGTACTCCTGCCAGCAGCCGCCATGGGCAGCTCGATAAAGAATCTTCCGGCCCCAGACTTGTGCAGGAACGCGCCGAAGAAAATGAACAGTATGACGTAGGTAGCCAGCACGTTGGCCATGACGCCGAAGACGCCGTTGGTCGTCAGGTAGAGCGATGTTGCGAGCCGCTCCACGCCGAAACCGCGGTGCGCGATCATGTCCGGGAAGTACTGCCCGAAAAGCCCGTAGCAGATCAGGCCCACGCCGATCAGCGTCATCGACCATCCCAGTACCCGCCGGCAGACCTCGAGAGAAATCAGGATGCCCGCGATGCTGATCAGCGCATCGAGTTCGGTCTCGGCGCCGGCGCGATAGTTCAGGGCTTCGAATTCCGTGATCCAGTACATGACGACGGCCGCGCTGGCCAGCGCGAACACGACATCGGAAGGTACGGGATTCTGCGGGTAACGCTTCTCGAGCAGCGTGTCGCCATAGACCATGATGCCGCCGAGGAGGGCTGTGCCGACGACGATGAACCACAGGGGGGCGCTCATTCCCCCGATGGCCGAGAGTGCGCCGCTTTCGCTCCACGCATCGCCGAACGCGACCAGGGCGGCGTGAAAACTCGCAGCATCGGGGAAGAACAACCAGGCGCAGGCGGTCATCGACAACAATGCGCCCACGAAGACCGCGAGCACGTAGCGATACCAGGTGCCGCCAGAGGGGTACAGCAGGAAAACCAGCACATAGGTAACCAGCACGTAGACGCCGCGGTGGTATTGGGTCGCAACGCTCGCGAGGCCGGCGGTGTAGAAATAGAACATCACCATGCCGCCACCCAGTATCGCTACCAGCCAGCGCCAGGGTCCTCGCGGACTCCGGCCGCTGTCGGTGTCCTTCTGCAGCAGTTCCTGGATCTTCTCTTCCTGTTCCGCGTCGAGGCCTTCCAGCCTCTTGTTTTCGTCAACACTCATGCGCGGCGTCCCCTGGCCAGGCAACACTGATTCTTTTAGAGGTATTCCGCTATCTTGCGCTCTGAGCCTCCGTGACCGTCAATCCCCGGCCCTTCCAGAACGCTTCCGCGCCTTCATGGATCGGCGTCACGATGCCCTGCAGCCCGTTCTCCACGGACATCGCTTTGGCGGTGCTCTTCACCTTGACCATGTACGCGAGGCCATCCCTGGAGAATATCTCGGCCAGCGAATCACTGACGATGTCGGGGCTGACGTGCGCGCCCGCGACCCAGAGAGCGGAGTCCTGGAAGGAGGCAACGTCGTAGTCCACGCCGCTGTAAGTGTTCGCCGGGATCGTCAGCAACGTGTAGAACGGGTAATCGTCAAAGAACCCCGCTTCCTCGCCAGCTTCGACGAGGTTCAGGAGCTTGACCTTGTTGCTGGCTGCCGCCTGGATCACGGAGGAATTCGGAAATCCCGCGAAGACCCAGAAGGCGTCGATGAGGTTGTCACCCAGTGCCGACGCGGCCTTGCTGTAGCCGATAAACTCGACCTTCATCTTGTCCCACAGCCCGACGGACGTGAAATAGCGCTCCGCGGCACCCGCGGCGCCGGAACCGGCGCCGCCAACGGCGACGCGTTTGCCCTCGAGATCGGCGACCGTATTGATGCCGCTCTTCGCCTTGACGACCAGGTGCGCGGGAGCGCCGTACAGATAGGCCATGGCATGCACATTTTGGTACTGGCGCGTGTCGTTGGTCAGCTTTCCGACACGCCCCAGGTAGGTATCGCCGGAGTACACGATGCCGAAATCGGCTTCGCCGGAATTGACCCGACGCAGGTTTTCCAATGAACCCGCCGACGCCGTGTTGGACACCTCGACGTCACGGAGCACCTTGGACAGGCGGATTGCGATGCCGTTGGAGAAGTACTGGAACGTGCCGCCTTCCGGTCCGCCGTAAAAGGCCAGTCGTTCGATACCGACGGCGGTGCCCGCGACCAATCCAAGGCCGGCGAATGCGATGGTGGGCACAAGCCACTTGCGAATGATTTTCATTATCGTACCCTCAGTTGATGCAGCCTCGTAGAAAACATATACGGAACGGGTCTTCGTTCCTACCGGCTGACGGCCAGCGCCGCTATACGTACTCAATCGTGCGGATCGAACCCTATACCCTGACCCGGGTATCAGGACCTCGACCATAGTCCCATGGGCGCTGGCCCGTCTGGCATCAAGAGAAAACGGCGGTATACTACCGCCCCTCGACACAGCGCCCGTAGCTCAGCTGGATAGAGTACTGCCCTCCGAAGGCAGGGGTCACAGGTTCGAATCCTGTCGGGCGCGCCAGAAAAACAAAGGGG
>JBFFEB010000055.1:0-19087 GCA_041559075.1 Woeseiaceae bacterium
CCCTGGCGCTGTCGACCGGGGCCGGGGCGGCGCCGGCGCGCGCAGCGCTCGAAGGCGAGACCGTCAAGCTGGTGGACTGGGTCGAGTTCGATCGCCTGGAGGCCGAGCGTCTCAGCGCCGAGGGACGTCTCGTCTTCGTCGACGTCACTTGTCGCAAATGGACCTGGATCGAAGCCGTAGAGGCGTTGCAGTGCGTCTCTTGCGTCGTCGACATCCTGTTGCGTCACACCCGCGATATCGTCGATCGTCTGCGAGTTCGACGGCCGCGTGGTCTCGAACTTCTCGTAGTTCGCGAAGAAAAACAACTTGTCGCGGACGATCGGACCGCCGAATGTAAAGCCGTAATAATCTTCACTGAAATCGCCAATCGCGAGATCGACACCATCCGACTTGTCGCCGGTCAGGCTGTCGTCCGTCGTGAAGTAGTAGGCGCTGCCCTCGAAGTCGTTGGTGCCCGACTTCGTGACGATGTTGATGTTGCCGCCGATGAAGTTGCCGTAGGTGACGTCGAAGGGCGCGATGTTGACGTTGATGGCCTCGATCGCGTCGATCGAGATTGGCGTGCGCTGCGTGGCCGACGCGTTCTTCGACAGGCCGAAATTGTCGTTCTGTGCCACGCCGTCGATGGTGACGCTATTGAAACGGAAGTTGGCACCCGCCATCGATACAGCCGGGCCGCGGGCAACGCTGTTGTCGACCAGGATCTTGGGCTCCGTCGCCAGCGTACTGACGAAGTCCCTGGCGAGTGACGGCGTGCCGTCGATCTTGGCGCGGTCGAAGTCACGGCCGACACCAATGCGGAGCTCCTCCGCCACCATTTCGGCCGTTACGACGATTTCTTCGAGCGTCGCTGCACGCGCGGCCAGCGGGACGACCTCGGTTTCGTCGAGCTTGAGGATAATGTCGGTTACCTGGTCCGCCGCATAGTCGGCACCCGGCGGAATGCTTACCTCGTAAGGGCCGCCGACCGCCAGACCGCGCAGCGTGGCGATTCCGCTCTCGTTGGCAGTGACGGAAATGACGCGTCCTGTCGGCACATGGGTAACCGTGACGGGAACACCCCCGATACGGTTGCCGGACTCATCCGTGACCTCGATGCGAATCGAGGACGTGGTGGCCTGCGCCTGGGCCTGGGTGGAGAAAAGTACCGTCGCGATGGCGACGACACACATGGCAAACAGATGCGACTTCAGATGCGAAAACCGCGTCATGATGGTCCCCCTCTGGTTTTTGGTTATTGGAGCGTGACGCCCGGTCGCGCAAGTATAGTACAGCCCGGACCGGTCCGCATATGGCGTGAAGTCATGTTTCTAAACGATTAGGATATCCGGTCAGTTGTTCGGGCATGATATCGCCAGCCCGTTGATTCGAGGTCAGACGGAAGTGGAAATACTCGACGCGATCCCCACTTACAAGGCGCCCCGGGGCGGCAAGCTGGATGACGCGATGCTCGCCGATTACTCGTCGGCAGGCGTGCTGATCCTGGAGGACTTCGTGCCGCTCGAGGCCTGTGAGCGTCTGCGCGCACGAGCCTTGGAGCTGGTCGAGGAATTCGACCCGCAGACCGTGCGCCACGTGTTCTCGACGACCCGGCAGACGCAGCTCGACGACCGCTATTTCTACGAGTCCGGGGACAAGATCCGCTTCTTCCTCGAAGACGACGCGTTTGACGACGAGGGAAAGCTCAGGCAGGCGAAAGAGCACTGCCTCAACAAGATGGGCCACGCGATGCACGACCTGGACCCGGTCTTCGACGCGTTCTCCCGCACGCCCGAATTGGCCGCGCTGGTCGAAAGCCTCGGCTTCGACGCGCCCGGCATCATCCAGTCCATGTACATCTTCAAGCCACCGCGGATCGGCGGCGAGGTGATCTGTCACCAGGACTCGACGTTCATCTACACGGAGCCCGAATCCTGCGTCGGCTTCTGGTTCGCGCTCGAGGACGCGACGCTCGAGAACGGCTGCATGCATTTCATCCCCGGCGCTCACAGGATGCCGCTCAAGCAGCGCAATTACCGGCGTAACGACGGCTCCTTCATCATCGAGACCATCGACGGCACGCCCTGGCCCGAGGACCGCAAGCTGCCCGCGGAAGCCAAGGCAGGCACGGTGGTGATTTTCGACGGCCGCATGCCGCACCTGAGTGGCGCCAATCACTCCGACAAGTCGCGCCACGCCTACACGCTGCACGTCATCGACCAGCGCTGCCATTACCCGGCCAACAACTGGCTGCAGCGCGGCCCGGACATGCCCGTGCGCGGCTTCGTCTGAGGCGCCGTGCTGTTCACCGACATTATTCGCAGGAAGCGCGACGGCGGTGAGCTCGGCGACGAGGAGATCGCGTTCTTCGTAAGCGGGCTCGCCGACGAGAGCATCCCGGCGGAGCAGGTTTCCGCCCTGGCCATGGCCATATTCCTCAACTCCATGACCTTCGAGGAGACCAGCAAGCTGACACTTGCGATGGCCGGGTCCGGCACGATGCTCGACTGGAGTGAGGAAGGCCTCGACGGGCCGGTGGTGGACAAGCATTCGACGGGCGGCGTCGGCGACAAGGTCAGTTTCCTGCTGGCGCCCATCGCGGCCGCGTGTGGCTGCTATGTACCGATGATCTCGGGGCGCGGTCTCGGCCATTCGGGCGGCACGACGGACAAGGCCGAGTCCATACCCGGATACGACACCGCGCCGGATTTCGACACCTTTAAAAAAGTCGTCAAATCAACGGGTTGTGCGATTATCGGCCAGACTGCCGACCTGGCGCCCGCGGACCGGCGGCTGTACTCCATTCGCGACGTGACCGCCACGGTTGCGTCGATACCGCTGATAACGGCGTCCATACTGTCCAAGAAGATCGCGGCAGGGCTGGGCGCGCTGGTCATGGACGTGAAGGTCGGTAATGGCGCATTCATGGAAAACGAAGAAAAGGCCCGGACGCTTGCGCACAGTATCATCAAGACTGCGGCCAGGGCGGGGGTGACCACGCATGCGCTCATCACCGACATGAACGCGGTCCTCGGCACCGCTGCCGGCAATGCGGTGGAGATCGCCGAGTCGATGCGCTACCTCCGCAACGAGCAGCGCGACAGCAGGCTCGATGAAGTGGTCATCGCGCTGTCCGCGGAGATGCTGATCGCAGGCGACATCGAATCGGACCGGGATGCCGCGAAGCGACGCTGCAGCGATGCCGTGACGAGCGGCCGGGCGGCAGAAATCTTTGGGCGAATGACCGCCGCACTCGGGGGGCCTTCCGATTTCGTCGAAAACTACGCGAGCTATCTTGCCGAGGCGCCGGTCCGGCGGCCGGTATTCCTGCGGGGTTACCTCGCGGCAGTCGACACCCGGGCGGTCGGTCACGCCATTATCGAACTCGGCGGTGGCCGGCGGCGCGTCGGCGAGGTACTCGACCTGTCCGTCGGCGTGACCGACTTTGCCCCCGTCGGAACCTTGCTCGACTCTGAGCGCCCACTGGCCATCGTTCACGCGGCGAGCAAGAATGACGCCGATGCCGCTGAACGGAATCTTCTTGCTGCCTGCAGGACGTCCGCCGAGACGCCTGCACAGAACCCCGTCGTCTACGAGATTCTGGATGGGGACGCCTGACTTTAGGGTATCCTTGCAGCCCACAAGAACAACAAGACCGACCCCGGGGGAGCAGCCATGCCGAGTAACCTGATCGGAATCCTTGGCATCATCGTCATTCTGACCATCGCCGTGCTGTTCTCGAGCAACCGCAAGGCGATTCACCTGCGGGTGGTCGCCGCGGCATTCGTCCTGCAGGCGGCGATTGCCGCGTTCGTGCTGTATTTCGACTGGGGGAGGCGTGCCATCAACTGGCTGAGCACGGGCGTTCTCGCCATCATCGGCTACTCGAAAGCCGGCATCGACATGGTCTTCGGGCCGCTGGCCGATACCGACGTCGTCGGCTTCAGCTTTGCGATCAACGTGTTGCCGATCATCATCTTCTTCGCAGCGCTGATGTCCGTCCTGTATCACCTGCGCATCATGGAGTGGCTCGTGCGAATCGTGGGCGGTGCCCTGCACAGGATTATCGGTACCGGCGCGATCGAGTCGATGAACGCCGCGGCCAATATCTTCGTCGGTCAGACCGAGGCGCCGCTGGTCGTGAAGCCGTATCTCAAGGGCCTTACCGACGCGCAGTTCTTCACCGTGATGGTGTCGGGGCTGGCGTCGATCGCCGGCACGGTGCTCGCGGGCTACGTGCTGATGGGCGCCGAACTCAAGTACCTGCTCGCCGCGGCTTTCATGGCGGCGCCGGGCGGCCTGCTGATGGCCAAGATCATCATGCCGGACGACGAGTACATCCCGCCCGGCAAGCACGAGCGTCTGCAGATGGAGCGCAGCGAGCATGCCAACGTGATCCTGGCCGCCGCCGCGGGCACTACCGATGGGCTGCGGCTTGCCGTCAACATCGGCGCCATGCTGGTCGCGTTCGTCGCGCTGATCGCGTTGTTCAACGGGCTCGTCGGCGGGCTGTTCAGCCTCGTCGGCATCGAGGGCGTCACGCTGCAGCTGATCCTCGGCAAGGTCTTCCAGCCGCTGATGTTCCTGCTGAGCATCCCGTGGGAGGAAGCCGAGGCGGCCGGCGCGCTGTTCGGCGAGAAGATCATCCTCAACGAATTCGTCGCGTTCTCGCACCTCAACGACTACCTGGCCGGCATGAGCCCGCGGACCATCGCCGTGTCGACGTTCTCGCTGTGCGGCTTCGCCAACCTGTCGTCGATCGCGATCCTGCTGGGCGGGCTCGGCGTGCTCGTGCCCGAAAAGCGCGAGGTGATCGGCCGCTTCGGTATCAAGGCGGTGCTGGCCGCGTCGCTGTCCAACCTGATGAGCGCCGCGCTTGCAGGACTGATGCTCACGTTCTGAATCGATGTCCGGGCAAAGCATCATCATCGATTGCGATCCAGGCCAGGACGACGCCGTCGCCCTGTTCCTGGCGATGGCCTCGCCGAAGGAACTGGAGATACTCGGCATTACCGCGGTGGCTGGAAACGTGCCGCTCGAACTCACACAGCGCAACGTGCGCCTGATGTGCGATATCGCGAGACGCGAAGACATCCCCGTGTTCGCGGGCTGCGACCGGCCCATGGTCCGCGAATTGCTGACCGCGGAGAAGGTGCACGGCAAGACCGGGATCGACGGCATCGAGATCGTGGGGCCGGAGACACCGCTGCAGGAGCAGCACGCGGTCGACTTCATCGTCGAGACTCTGCGTGCGGCGGAAGACGAGTCGGTGACGCTCGTGCCGACAGGGCCGCTGACGAACATTGGCACCGTGATCGATCGTGCGCCGGACGTGCTGCCGAAGATCCGGCAGCTCGTCATCATGGGTGGCGCGATGCGAGAAGGCGGTAACTACTCGCCATCAGCCGAGTTCAATATCCTGGTCGATCCGCACGCGGCGGACATCGTGTTCAACTGCGGACGGCCCATTACGTCGATGGGCCTCGACGTTACTCACCAGGTGCTGTCCACGCGCGCCCGGGTCGAGCGAATCCGCAAGCTCGGCAATCCCGTGGCGGCGGCGACGGCTGGTATGATCGGCTTCTTCGAGCGCCACGATTCGAAGAAGTACGGTGTCGAGGGCGCGCCGCTGCACGACCCGTGCACGATCGCATGGCTGCTGGCGCCGGAACTGTTCGAGGGCAGGATCTGCAACCTGTCCGTTGAGACGCGCTCGGAGCTGACAATGGGGCACACGGCGATCGATTTCTGGCACGTGACCGATCGTCCTCACAACGTCAACTGGATTTTCTCGGTCGATGCAGATGGGTTCTACGACCTGCTGACAGAAAGACTCGCACGATTCGGGGCGTGAAATGACGGATATCGTCGTCGTCGGTTCGGTAAATCTCGACCTCTCTGCAACGGCGGGGCGCCTGCCCGCGCCCGGAGAGACGATCACCGGCGCGACGTTGAGCCGTTTCCCGGGCGGCAAAGGCGCGAACCAGGCGCTCGCTGCGCGCCGCCTCGGTGCCGATGTGAAGCTCGTTGCCTGTGTCGGCGACGATGCCGCTGCAGTCGAAGCACTGGCAATGCTGCGCGAGGGCGGAGTGGATCTCTCTCGAGTGCAGGTACTGGAAGACAGCCAGACCGGTGTCGCGCTCATCTGTGTGGAGCCAACCGGCGAGAACCAGATCGTGGTTGCGCCGGGCGCGAATGTCCAGATGGACCCGGCCACGCTGATGCTCGATTCGGCAGACGCCCTGATCTGTCAACTGGAGATCCCCGTGGACGTGATTGCCCGGGCTGCGGACGAGTTCCGGGGTTTCTTCTGCGCCAACCTCGCGCCGGCGAAGGAAATCGATGCTGCGGTCTTGCAGCGTGCCGACCTGGTTGTCGTCAACGAGACCGAGGCTGAGTGGTACGGAAATACGCTCGAGGCCTGCGGCGGCCTGATCGCGATCACGTGCGGCTCCCGCGGCGCTTCGCTGCGACAGGGTGGCGCGTTGATTGCCGAAGCAGTGCCGCCTGTTGTAACGGCCGTCGACACGGTTGGCGCGGGCGATGCGTTTACAGCCGCGCTGACCGTCGCCCTCGTAGAGGGCGACGACCCCTTGAAGGCATTACGGTTTGCCTGCGCGGCAGGTGCAGCGGCCGCGACCCGGTCTGGCGCGCAGCCGTCGCTGCCGACACGCGAGGAAGTTGAAAGCTTGCTTCGACAGTAGGAGCGGTTCTCGAACCCCGACTGTTTCGCGGGCCCAGGCCTGCTCCTACAAGATGGATTTTTCGCGCTCCTACAGGTGGAACGAACGGGGCAGGAGTTCGTCGATCGAGAAAGAGCGCGTGTGACCACCGGGCCGCAATAGCACAATGCGGGTCTCCGGCGTCGCGAATTCATTGATCTTCTGCCGGCAGCCGCCACAAGGTGTGCAGTCTTCGATGTCATCATGCCCGCCCGCGATGACTATCGTCCGGATCGCGTTGCCGCCGTCCGCGATCATGGCGGCTATTGCGCCGGCCTCCGCGCAGGTTCCTTCCGGGTAAGCGGCATTTTCGACGTTACATCCGACGAACATCTGTCCCCTGTCGTCGAGCAGCGCCGAGCCGACAAGGTAGTTCGAGTATTTCGCATAAGCGTTCTGCCGAACGGTAAGCGCCGCGTCAATCAGGTCCTCTTCGTCCATGTCCCGTCCTCTCGTTACGACGATTTGCGCATCGGGTTGTTCGGGTGCGTCGTCCAATTGGCCTTCTCGCTCGCTATCGGCTGACCGGTACGGGGATCGAAACCGTCTGTAAGCCGGCGCATCGAGATGCAGCCTTCGATCGGGCACACGCTGACGCAGAGGTTACAGCCGACGCACTCCTCGTCGATTACCTCGAAGCGCCGCTCGCCGTTGACCGTGTGCGTGATCGCCTGGTGCGACGCGTCTTCGCATACCACGTGGCAGCGGCCGCACTTGATACAAAGCTGCTGGTCGATGACAGCTTTCTCGACGTAGTTCAGGTTCAGGTACTGCCAGTCCGTCACGCTGGGAACCGCGCGGCCGACCAGCTCGGCAACGGATTTCATGCCCTTGTCGTCGAGGAAGTTGCTCAGACCGTCGGTCAGGTCGTCGATGATCTTGAAGCCATAGACCATGGCCGCCGTGCACACCTGAACATTGCTTGCGCCGAGCGCGAGGAAATCCACCGCATCGCGCCAGTCGGTGACGCCGCCGATGCCCGAGATCGGAAGATCTGCAGTTCCGGGGGTACGCGCGATCTCGGCCACCATGTTGAGCGCGATAGGCTTGACCGCCTCGCCGCAGTAGCCACCGTGTGTTCCCATCCCATCGGTGGCCGGGTACATCGTGAGTGTCTCGTAGTCGACGCGCATGATGGAGTTGATGGTATTGATCAGGGAGACTGCATCGGCGCCACCGTCTTTCGCCGCTTTGGCAGGCGGCAGGATGTTGGCGACGTTCGGCGTGAGCTTCACGATGACGGGGACGCTCGCCGCCGCCTTGGCCCACTCGGTCGCCATCTGGATGTACTCCGGCACCTGGCCCACAGCGGAACCCATGCCGCGCTCCGACATGCCGTGCGGGCAACCGAAATTGAGTTCGATGGCATCGGCACCGGTGTCTTCGATCATGGGCACGTATTTCGCCCAGACCTTTTCGTTCATCGGGAACATTACTGACACGACCAACGCACGGTCCGGCCAGTCGCGCTTGACCTGCCGGATCTCGTCCAGGTTGGTCTTGAGCGGCCGATCCGTGATCAACTCGATGTTGTTGAAGCCGATGACGCGCCGGTCATTGCTGTGAATGGCGCCGTAGCGAGGGCCGCTCACGTTCACGATGGGTGGGTCTTCGCCCAGCGTCTTCCACACGGCGCCACCCCAGCCCGCCTCGAACGCACGGTTGACGTTATAGGCCTTGTCCGTGGGCGGTGCCGAGGCGAGCCAGAAGGGATTCGGCGAACGAATGCCCAGGAATTCCGAAGCAAGTTCAGCCATGGCCTCTCTCCCTTGTTCGCAAGAAGTCGTCGATGGCAATCGCCGCTACCTTGCCGTGTTGCACGGCCGTCACGGTGAGGTCGTCGCCGCCCAGTACGCAATCGCCGCCGGCCCAAACGCCTGCGAGCGACGTCGCCTGGTTGCCGTCGACCAGGATCTTGCCGGTCTGCATCCTGATCGAGCCGTCCTCGAGAACGCCGTCGCGGAGTCGCTGCCCGATGGCCTTGAAGACCACGTCCGCGTCGAGTGTGTACGTCTCGCCGGTGTCCGCGAGCGAGCCGTACTCGTCCCGGGCGGTTCTCTCGAACAGCACGCCGCTTGCGTGTTCGCGCCCAAGTATTTTCAGCGGCCGCGCAAACGTGTGGATCATGACGCCGCTGGTCTTCGCCAGGCGCTTCTCGTAATCACTGGCGCCCATCTGGTCAACGCCGCGGCGATAGACGATGTCGACCTGCTCGGCGCCGAGGCGTTTCGACTGCACGGCGACGTCGATAGCCGTCATGCCGCCGCCGATGACGACAACGCGGCGCCCCACCGGCAGTTCGCCCTTGTCCGTCGCCTGCCGCAGGTCGGCGATGTACTCGACCGCGTTCTCGACACCCGGCAACTCTTCGCCTTCGATGCCGAGCCGGTGGACGCCGGCGAGCCCAACGCCCAGGAACACCGCATCGTATTCGTCCCTGAGTCGCGTGATCGTGATGTCCTCGCCGAGGGTAACCCCGGAATTCACCTCGATGCCGCCGATCGAGAGGATGTACCGGATCTCGCGCTGCGCGAAGTTGCCCACGGTCTTATAGGCGGCGATGCCGTATTCATTCAGTCCGCCGAGCTTCTCTTCCCGGTCGAACAACGTGACATTGTGGCCGAGCACCGCGAGCCGATGCGCACAGGATAGCCCTGCCGGACCGCCGCCAACCACGGCGACGCGGTGTCCGCTGGCTGCGGCACGCGAGAACAGCTGGACGTCGTCGTCCAGTACCGGGTCAGTCGCGTACCGCTGCAGCAGCCCGATTTCCACGGGCTTGTCCTCGTGGGTGTTGCGGACACACGCCTCCTCGCAGAGTACCTCGGTCGGGCACACGCGCGCGCACATGCCGCCCATGATGTTTTCGGCCAGGATCGTATGCGCCGACCCTCGCAGGTTGTCGCTGCGGATCTTCTGGATAAAGAGCGGGATGTCGATGCCGGTCGGGCAGGCGGTGGTGCAGGGCGCATCGAAACAGAAGTAACAGCGATCCGCTTCGATCAGCGCTTCCGAGCGGGACAGCGGCGGATGCAGCTCGCTGAAATTGCGGGCGATCTCTTCACGGCTCAGGCGATTGGTGCGAATGTCGGGAGGCATGGTCGTCTCAGCGCCGGACCGGCGTCGGCTGGTTGTGCTGCGCCCGGATCTTCAGCGCTTCGTAATAGGCCGCGAATGGCGGACGGTGCACGTAGCGGCCGGCGCCGCGCTCCACGTCGAGCTTGCCGTCGGCGTACACGATCTTGCCCTGGCTCAACGTGTGCGAGGCGCAGCCTTTCACGGTCATGCCTTCGAAGATGTTGTAGTCCACTTTCTGGAAATGCGTCCTCGCCGAGATGGTCTTGCTCGCTTCCGGGTCCCACACGACGATGTCGGCGTCGGCGCCAACGGAGATGCTGCCCTTCCGCGGGTACACGTTGAAGATCTGTGCTGCGTTCGCAGATGTAACCGCCACGAACTCGTTCATGGTGAGGCGTCCGGTACTTACGCCGTGATGCCAGAGCACCTCCATGCGGTTCTCGACGCCACCGGTGCCATTCGGGATCTTGCGGAAATCGTCCTTGCCCATGGCTTTCTGGTCTGCGCAGAAACAGCAGTGATCCGTTGCCGTGGTCTGGAGGTTACCGGACTGCAATCCGCGCCACAACGCGTCCTGGTGTTCGGCGGAACGGAAGGGCGGGCTCATCACGTGCGCCGCTGCCACCTCGAAATCTTCGTGGCGGTAGACCGAGTCGTCGACGAGCAGGTGGCCGGCCAGAACCTCGCCGAATACACGCTGGCCTTCGTTACGAGCACGGGTGATCGCTTCGAGCGACTGCCGGCAGGAGTTGTGCACAATGTAGAGCGGCACATTGAGCACTTCGGCTATCCGGATCGCGCGGTTGGCCGCCTCGCCCTCGCACTGCGGCGGCCGCGACAAGGGATGCCCTTCGGGGCCCGTGATGCCCTTGTCGAACAGTTCCCGCTGCAGCCGGAACACGAGTTCGCCGTTCTCGGCATGCACGGTGACGATCGCGCCCAGCTCGATGGCGCGCGAGAAGCTGTTCACCAGGATCTCGTCGTCCGCCATGATGGCGCCTTTGTATGCCATGAAATGCTTGAAGCTGTTGACGCCGTATTCGTTGACGAGCGTGCCCATGGCCTCGTGCACGGATTCGTCCCACCAGGTTATCGCAACGTGGAAGGTGTAGTCGGATACCGATTTCTCGGCCCATTCCCGCCACTGGTGGTACGCCTCCATGATGTCCTGCTGCGGGCCCGGGATGACGAAGTCGATGATCATCGTCGTGCCGCCCGCGAGGCCTGCGGCCGTGCCGGACTCGAAATCCTCACTGGCCACCGTACCCATGAATGGCAGCTGCATGTGCGTGTGCGGGTCGATGCCACCGGGCATGACGTACTGGCCGCCGGCGTCGATGACGGTGGTGCCCTTAGGTACCTCGATTCCTTCGCCCACCGCTGAGATCAGGCCGTCCTGGCACAGCACATCCGCCCGCTGCGTCCTGTCGGCGTTGACTACGGTGCCGCCCTTGATGAGTACTGTCATGAGGAACTCCTGGCGCCGCCCTGCGCGACGAAGTAGTAGATAAAGCCACCGAGTATCGAACCCGTGAACCAGCCGTAAGTGTAGAACCAGCTGAGGGTCCCGGTGGTGATGGCGATCAGGGTCAGGCCGACCGGGACGAGGAACGCGATGAAGCCTGCCTTGTTCCAGGCCGGGTAGCCCGCGTTGTCTTTGTACAGTGCCAGCACGTCGTAGGTCTGGTTCTTTACGAGGAAATAATCGACGACCATGATGCCGGCGATCGGACCGAGCAGGCTGGAGTAACCGATGAGCCAGTTCGAGTAGAGGCTCTCGACGCTCACGTCGGTCTCGAGCCAGCCGAGTTTCTTCAACAGCTCCCAGCTCATCAAGGCGATTCCGATGACACCCGTGATGATCACGCCCTTGTTCTCGTTGATGTACTTCGGCGCGACGTTCTGGAAGACGTTCGTCGGCGAGACGATATTCGCCGCGGTGTTGGTGGAGATAGTCGCGAGGATGATCATGAGCATCGAGAGGACTACCCAAAGGGGGTTGTCGATCTTGCCGATCAGGTTGATCGGGTCTGAATACGTCTGGCCGACCAGTTCGGCTGATGCTGCGGTGAGGACGACGCCTAGCCCCGCGAACAGCAGCATGGTCAGGGGCAGGCCGATGATCTGGCCGATGACCTGCGAACGCTGAGAGCGCGCAAAGCGGCTGAAGTCCGGGATGTTGAGCGACAGCGTGGCCCAGAAGCCGACCATCGCGGTCAACGCGGCCATGAAGTAAGGCAGGAACGGGGCGTCCGCAGGCCGGCTGGCCGGGGCCGACAGCAACTCGTTCATCGAGACCTTGGGCATCGCCCAGACCATGAGGCCGATAGCGACCACCAGCAACATCGGCGCAGCCAGTGACTCCAGGTGCTTGATGGCTTCCGAGCCGCGGATGACGACGACGATATTGGCAACCCAGAATATGAAGAAACCGAGGACTTCGCCGGCTCCGCCCAGTGCCGCCCAGGAATCCGATACGGCCGACAGCAGCAGGTGTATTGCTATGCCCCCGAACAGCGTCTGGATGCCGAACCAGCCGCAGGCAACCACCGCGCGGATCAGGGAGGGCACGTTCGATCCGATAATGCCGAAGGAGGCGCGCAAAACGACGGGGCAGGGGATGCCGTAACGCGTGCCGGGAAACGCGTTCAGCGTCAGCGGGATGAGCACGACGATGTTGGCGATCAGTATGGTCCAGAGCGCCTCGCTCACCGAAAGGCCGAAGTAAGCCGTGAGTACGCCGCCGAGCGTGTAAGTAGGCACGCAGATCGCCATGCCGACCCACAGTGCTGCCACGTTCCAGCGCGACCAGGTGCGCTGCGATGCCCGCGTTGGCGCGATGTCATCGTTGTATCGCGGGCTGTCGGCGAGGTCCTGGCCGAGTTCCAGTTCCACGTGTTCGCCGACGGTGCGAAGCTTACTGACCGGTGGGAGATCGGACATGGCTGCCTCCGGGCTGCTTTGTTTCTACTCTTCTGTGAGCGGCCAGTACGTCTCGGGACGGCGGTCGCGGAAGAACTGCCACTGGTCTCTGACCTCCCGAACCATATCGAGGTCGATCTCGTGCACCAGCAGCTCGTCTTCATCATAGCTCGCCTGCGCCTCGATGGCGCCGCGCGGGTTCACGATGTAGCTGGAGCCGTAGAACTCGCCCATGTTCATCGTGGTTGCCCATGGTTCTTCCCTGCCGATGCGGTTGATTGCGCCGATGAAGACGCCGTTGGCCGCGGCCGATGCCGGCTGCTCGAGTTCCCAGAGATACTTCGACAGGCCCGCAACGGTCGCCGACGGGTTCACGATGTATTCGGCACCGTTCAGAGCCAGCGCACGCCAGCCCTCGGGGAAGTGACGGTCGTAACAGATGTAAACGCCGAGTTTCACGTAGGCCGTGTCGAACACCGGGTAGCCCATGTCGCCGGGCTTGAAGAAAAACTTCTCGTAGAAGCCCGGGTCCACCTGCGGTATATGCGTCTTGCGGTACTTGCCGAGAAACGTGCCGTCGGCATCGATTACGGCGGCGGTGTTGTAGTATACGCCGGTCATGTGTTCCTCATAGACAGGGACGACGATCACCATGCCGTGCTTCTTCGCATATTCCTGCATCAGCATCGTCGTATGCCCGTCGGGCACCTTCTCTGCAGCGGCGTACCATTTCCTGTCCTGGCTCGGGCAAAAGTAGGGCTGCGTAAAGACCTCCTGCAAGCAAAGTACCTGCACGCCCTGGTCGGCCGCCTCTTCGATGAACGGGATATGCGCCTCGATCATCTTGTCGCGAATTGCGAGCGGTTCCATCGAGCCATCGCCTTTCAGACCCATCTGGATAAGACCGCACTTCACCTTGGCCATGAGATACCTCGCTAACTGGTGGCGGCCCGGCGCGGCTGATAACCGGTAGTTCTTTTTCTTTTCAACGTGTTACCGGGCCTCAAGGCGTAACAGCATACGCCTTTACGGGGCAAAAAACACGTTCAGCGCGGGATGGCGGATGTCCAGGAACCGTGCATCGGGTTCGGCAGTATGTACCAGCCGTTACCCCAGAGGTGCCGGGTCTCTTCGACCATCTCAATCCGGCTGGCAGCGGTCGCCTTCTCGGTGCAGGGCGCATAGGGTTTACTTCGCACGCAGGGAAGAAAGTCGCCGAGATCGTCACCGATCAGCATGATCACCCTGTGTGTCTGCGCGACGTGGTTGCGGCGTGTCGATTTCTCGCGGTTCCAGCCGCGCTCATCTGACAGGAATACGTGGTCGGCGTCTGTTTCGATACCGACCTCGCTGATGTCGTCGATCGTCGACTGTCGCTGCGGGCAAGGGTCGTCGATGCCTTCCCTGAGTTCGCAGGGGCGATTCGTTACGAAGAAGACCGTGACATCCGCGGCGCGTGCCGACTCCACGAATTCCTTTGCGCCGTGCACGGGCGTCGCGACGGTGCTGCGTGTCCACTCGTCGAGCTTCCAGTTCTCGAACGGCCGCTCGAATGTGAGCTGGAAGTCGATGTTACTGGCCACGGTCTCGTCGACGTCGAGGATGATCGCAACCGGCAGGTGCGCGGCATCGTCCTGCCCGGGAATCACGCTCCAGGAAGTATCCTCGATAAAGGCGGGCAGATCGCGCGTTGCATCCGCATAGACCTGCTCCGTGATGGCGCGGTACTCGGCGGAGTGCTTGACCCACAGCAGGCCACCATCGCGGGTCGGGTCGGGCGCCGGCGGCTCGGCAGCGCAGGCCGACAGCAGCAGGATTATCGAGAGTAAGAGGTATCGGGTAATCATGCGCGGATTGTACCAGCCCGTAGAATCCGCAATCGCAAAACCGGCGTCCGTTAGGCAGAATCGCCGAAAATAGAACGACAAGGCGCACCCATGATTCGCAATTTCCTGCTTTCAGCGATATGCGCACTTTGCGTCATTGCATGCAGTGCTACACCCCGACAGCCACCGCAAGAGTCACCGCGTGTTTCCGGCATCACGTTCATACATCTGAACGACACCTACCGAGTCGGGGCCGTCGAAGACGGCACTGCCGGCGGATTTGGTCGTGTGGTCACGCTAGTCCGCGAGCTGCAGGCCGAGGGCCGGGACGTACGCATCCTGCACGGTGGCGATTTCCTGTATCCGTCCCTCGAGAGCCAGCTCTGGCACGGCATGCAGATCGTCGATGCCTTCAACTTCATGGACGCCGTGGCGCCGATGTATGTCGTCGCGGGTAATCACGAGTTCGATCCTCGTACGTCGGACCATCTCATCGAGGCCGCCAAGGCATCCGATTTCGACTGGGTCGGCGACAACTATCGCTTTGCGACCGGTGACGCCGAAGCGGATAGTGCGCTTCACGAACAATTCGTGTTCGAGGCCGATGGGCGCAGGGTAGGACTATTCGGTCTGCTTCTGCACGCGAAAGACGGTGGTAACGAGCGCGGTTACGTGCCGACCGAGCCTGGCTATTTCGAACATGCCGAGCGGGCCATCGAAGCGCTGGATGCGGCAGGGGTCGATCTCATCATCGGCCTGACACACCTGCATCTGTGGACGGACGTCGAGATAGCCGCACTTCGCGCGAAGTACCCGCAATTCATGTTCATCGTCGGCGGGCACGAGCACGAACCGGAGTTCAGCGAGCTGCGCGAGGATCGCGCGGCCGTCATGAAGGGCGCATCCAATGCGCGCAGGATCTGGCGCATCGACGTCAGGTTCGATGCAGACGGCATGCCTGCGATAGAAGCGCAGATAATCGACGTCGATACGACAATACAGCCTGATGCGGAATACGCAAAGATCGAAAACAAATGGCGTGGCAGATTGCTCGAGCGATTTCCTTTCCTGACGGCAACGGTCGGCGAGGCGGCCGTCCCGCTCGACGCACGCGAAGTCACGATCCGTAACCAGGAAAGCAACTGGGGCAACTTCGTCGTCGACCAGATGCGCGGCGCTTTCGGTGAGCCGCAAGCGGAACTCGCGTTCATCAACAGCGGCACGCTGCGAATCGACGACTACATCATTGGCGACATCGCATTCGAAGACATCGGCCGGACCTTCGGCTTTTCTTCCTACCTCCGGCATATGACGATGACCGGCGCGGAATTCCGGACCGTGCTGGAAGCGGGTTACCGGGGCACGGGACCGAGCAAGGGCTACTTTCCGCAGGTATCGGGGTTCCGCGTGTGCGTCGACCGTTCCCGTCCCGAGGGCGAGCGCATCGTGAGTCTGCAGTTGCCGCGTAACGGGGACTGGCACGAGATCGAGCCGGTGCGCGAGTACAGCGTCGTGGTGCCCGACTTCCTGTTTCGGGGCGGTGACGGGTACAGCTTCCCTGACGGTGTCGACGCCTCGCGACCCGGTTCCGAACTCGTTTACCTCGTGCTCGATGCCATCATCAATGCACAGGCAGAAGGACGGGCGATCGGCGCGCCTGTCGACCCCGACAACCCGCGCATCGTCATCCTCGACGACCCCGGCGCACCCTGCTGGCCCTGATTACATCCTCAGACCGTCCCCGGTCCCCCCTGAAATACATTGGCGGTCTGGCGGCGATGATTTTTCTCGTCATGGCTCCCTTCGGTCCGCTCTACTTCCTCGAAAAACATCGCTGCCAGACCGCCAGGGGCAGTTTCCGGGAGCCGGTTGGGTCGACCGGGTGTTCCTCGACGGAAGTAAAGCGCAGCGCAGCGAGCCATGACGGAGAGGAACACCCGGCGACCCCGGGACTCTTTGATAGACGGGGGCGCCGGGGCGGAAGGGAATCATTCAGGGGAAAGAAAAAGGCGGCCCGGAGGCCGCCTTTCTCGTCTTACTTGAAGCGCTCGTTTACAGGCCGAACTTGATGTCGAAGCCAAGACGAGCTTCCCACAGGCTGCGGTTGACGTAAGTGCGCTCGATCGGGCGATCCGAGAAGCTCTCGTAGACGAAACGGCCCTGGTCATCGACACTCGCGCCGACGATTTCAGGCGTGAAGAACTGCGCGTCCACGATCTCGCCCCAGTCGTCGTTCAGCAGGTTACCCAGGTTATACACATTGAAGTAGATGCGTCCGACGAGGTTGGCCGGCAGCGGGATCTCCTGGCTGATGCGGAGGTCGAAGCGGTTGCTCCAACCCGTGTTGTAGCCGTTGCGTTCCGTGAAGCCCGGGCCGAGACCCTGGCCGGCCGCCCAGGCGAAAAATGCCTCCTGGTCGAAGTCGGGGTCGAAGACCACGTTCGGATCGGTCGGGCCGTCCGGGATGTACAGCAGGTGGCGGCCGAAGAAGCCGTCGCCCTCGAGGTCGCCGCTGTTCATCGCGTAGCTCTGTGGCTGGCCTTCGTTGAAGAATCCGAACAGCGTGATCAGCGTCACGTTGTCACCGAAGATAGCGCGCTCGTAGCCGAGACGTAAGGTCCAGCGCTGCGGTACCACGTAGTTCGAGTTGGCTGCCGACGGATTGTTGATGTCCAGCAGCGCCGTGTTGTCGAAGTTCGAGCCGGCAACCGACGAGGTCATCGGGCTAACATCCTCGGCTTCCGTCCACGCATAGCCGATCAGTACGTCGAGGCCGAAGTCGAACTCCTTCTGCAGCACCAGCGATAGAACATTCGATACCGGCGTCTCTCCCGAGTTCGTCAGCATGAAGTTGTCGCGGCCGTTGGTGTAGTCGTAGATCGGCGTGCCCAGGGTGGTCGTACCGACGATCGACTGTGACAGGTCGACGTAGTAAGCCGGATCGTTACCGCGCGTGTGCAGGTAATCGAAGTCGAGCGTCATGCCGCCGAGCCAGTCGATATCCCAGGTGCCGCCGAGGGCGAATTTCCACTCACTCGGCTGCTCGTAATCGGGGTCAATGAGAACGAGGAATGAATCGTTCGCGTCCGCCTCGGTAACCGCCAGGACGTCATCCACGAGTTCCTGCGGAACGTCATAGCCGGGACGCTGCTGACCGGACAACTGCAGCGAGTCAGCGAAGCCCGGCAGGACCGTCGCTGAATCGAAGTAGTTGTTGCGGAATTGCGCATTCGTCAGGCCGTCGTTACTCCAAGCGTTGGAGATCCAGACGTTCGGATTGCCGCCGGAGTACAGGCCCACTCCGCCGCGCAGGGTCAGGTCGTCACGGACGCCCCAGGTCAGGCCGAGTCGCGGCATCAGCAGGTCGAGGCCATCGATGTTGGCGTCGTTGCGCAGGCCACCATTGGCATCCGTGAACGTCTGGTTGAAGCGCGGGCGGTCGCTGGACGTGAAGAACTCGTAGCGCAGGCCGGCAACGATAGTCAGGTCGTAGCGATCGAAGAAGATCTCGTCCTGGATGTACAGCGCGTTCAGGGAGTTCGTGAAGTTGGCCGCTGCATCGTTCGGATCGTTGGTTCCACCGCCACTGCCGTAATAGATGCGGCTCGGCCGGCCCAGTTCGAACCGGTCGATGCCGGAAGGCTCGCAACCGTTGACGTTGTCCATGCGCTCCTGCGGAGTCAGCAGCGCGCAAGACGGGTCATTGCCATCGGAGTCATCGAAGAAATCGTACTCGCCACCACGCGAGTGCTGTACGAACAGGTTGAAGATCTCGAGGTCCTCGCGATCGTAGCCGGCGGTGATGATGTGATTACCGACGAAGTAGTTCGCTGACAGCTTGAAGTAATCCGATTGCGTGTCGAGTTTATTCGACTGGCGCGAGTCGTCCGCGCCAAGATACACGACACCGTCGCGACCGCCGACGCTGATCTGCATGTCAGCGAATTCCGGATCGCCCACGGTGACCTGCGAGTCGTTCATCTCGCTCGTGCTGTAGAAGATCTCGGTAGACAGCGCGTCCGTCCACTGAGACGTCAGCTTGAGGGTGAAGGTCTCGGATTCCGCACCCTTGGTGTAGAAGTGATTGGCGAACTCGAATTCGTCGTCATCGCCATCGGAGTCGCGAGCCTGGTAGCCATCGAAGTAGTTGTAGATGAAGGATGCGCGGTGCTGGTCGTTAACGTCCCAGTCGAGGCGCAGCATGTACTTCTCGGATTCCTGCGAGCCGTCACCGGGCTGGCCGCCCGGCTCATAGTCGTAGATGTTTTGCGCGATGCTTTCGATGCGCTCGTAGTCCGCCTGGCTCAGCCAATCCCTTTCCTCACCGTTGCCCGAGCCGGCATAGCCCCGCTTCAGGAAACGCGGGTCTTCCCTGTTTTCGTAGGCAGCGAAGAAGAACAGCTTGTCCTTGATGATCGGACCGCCGACGTTGAAACCATAGTTGTTCTTGTCGTAGGACTCGCGGGAGAAGTCGCGATCGTCATTGGCAATCGTGTCGCCGCGGAAGTTGTTGTCCGAGTACTCGTAGAAGACTTTGCCTTCCCATTCGTTCGTACCGGA
>JBFFEB010000056.1:0-18693 GCA_041559075.1 Woeseiaceae bacterium
GTCCAGCTGCGCTCGGGCATGCGGCGCAGCTCGAGTTCCAGGCGGGCCCGGGCATCGACAGGCTCCCTGCCCAGGAACGGGGTCCGCAGCAACAGGCTCAGGTCCTTGCCGCTGATACCGGTGTGCGTCCAGCGCAGCAGGAGCAATGCGATCTCGACGGCCGGATAATCGCTCAGGCGGCGGCCGAACGACACGTTTACGGCCGCCCGCTGCGCGCCCCCGCCGTATTGCCATCCCGGTACCATGCCCTCTCTTACCAGGCGCCTTGCCCGTGCCGAATCGTGTTCGAGGCCCGTCACCACGATACCGATGCGGCTTCCGGGGTGCTTCTCCAGTTGCGCGTGCGCCCACTTGCCGGCGGTTCGCAGTTCGGCATCCGGGTCATCGGAGGCGATGACCGAGGCCTTGGCCGCGGGTTTCGGCGGCGGTGTCCGGTCGACCACTACACCGCGCGCGTGCAGCACGCCGAAGAGTGAGTCGGCCTCTGGCGTCAGGCGATCGAATCCGGCAACCAGGACACGCTCCGGCAGGTCCAGGGTTCCGGCACAGGCGGCATCCGCGACCTGGCTGGCGAGCATCGCGTCGTCGATCCAGCCTTCAGCCGCGAGGCGTTCGCGGTAGCGCGACGCGGCAGCAGCGAATACGCGCTGGTCGCGGCTGCTGGCCGCGGCGACGCATTCGTCGAAAGGGACCTGCCATTCGTGGAGTCGCTTCCAGGCGTCGCGCGTATGGCGCGTCAGGCCAGGAATATTGATCAGGGGATCGTTGATAACGTCGCGGAGAATCCGCTCCCACAGGACGCGGCTCTGGTGATTGTTGAGACGCGCCGGCCGGGTGTTCGGCCCCGCCGAGGCGAGCAGCCTTGCGAGCCAGTCCGGCCAGGCGACGATGACCGGCGTCAGCCAGGCGGCCTTGCCATTCTTGACCTGGCGCGCGTTGTACTCGTTGCTCAGGAGCCGCGCCAGTCGCCGGCTCGCGGTCACTACCTGTGACGCATTGTCGCAGACGTCGGGTAGCCAGCCATACATGACTCAGGCGTGTTGAACCAGGATGTCGTCGATGCGATCGAAGACCGTATGCAGCGTATCGGGATCGGGCAGCGTGGTTATCCGGAAGTGGTCAGCGTACGGTGTGTTGAAACTGCTGCCGGGAGCCACCAGCACGTGGCGCTTTTCCAGGAGCTCCAGCGCAAACTGCTGATCGTCGAGCTTTCCGGCAAAGCGCTTGTGTAACCGGACGAACGCGTACATTGCGCCCATTGGCGCAACGAGGCTCAGATAAGGGCTGCCCGCCACGCGTTCAATGATGCATTGCCGGGCCTGGTAGAGCCGGCCGCCGGGTTGTACGAGTTCGCCAATGCTCTGGAATCCGCCCAGCGCCGTCTGCACTGCCCATTGCCCGGGGACGTTGCTGCAGAGTCGCAATGCCGCCAGCAGCTCCATGCCGTGGATGTAATCACGGGCTCGTTCGATGTCGCCGCCAAAGACGCACCAGCCGACGCGGTAACCGCAAGCCCGGTAGACCTTGGAGAGGCCCGAATAGGTCAGGCAGACGACCCGGTCGCCGGCCAGCGTCGCGAAGGGGATGAACTCGGCATCGTCATACACCATCTGGTCGTAGATCTCGTCCGCAAGCACGACGATCCCTGTCTCGGCGGCGATGTCGGCGATCTGTTCCAGTGTGTCCCGGTCATAGACTGCGCCGCTCGGGTTGTTCGGGTTGATGAGCACGATGGCGCGGGTGCGCTCGGTGATCAGCGCGCGAATGCTCTCGGCGTCGGGTATGAAGTCGTTCTCCGGCAGGCAGTCGTAGTACTGCGGCACGCCACCGTTCAGCACGACGGCCGCCGACCACAACGGATAGTCCGGACTGGGCACCAGCACCTTGTCGCCCGGGTTCAGCAGGGCGCGCAGCGACAGGTCGATGAGCTCACTGACCCCGTTGCCGACGAACACCTCGTCGGCGCTGACGTGATGGATGCCGCGATTTTGCTGCTGCATGACCACGGCCTCCCGGGCAGGGAATATTCCTTTCTGGTGACAGTAAGCTTCGGCCTGGCCGAGATTCTCGATCATCGCGAGCCGCATCGTCTCCGGAGTTCTGAATCCGAACAGGCCCGGGTTGCCGATATTCAGTGAGATGATTTCGTAGCCACGTTTTTCCAGCTCGCTGGCATGATTGGCGAGCTGCCCGCGAATCTCGTACTTGACCTCGCTCAACGCCGCACTCGCGGCGATGACGCCGGTCGACGGCTTGCCCTTGTCCAGTGTCGTGACGCTCAAATCGTTCCCGCTTTTCGAAGCTCTGAAATTGTCTGCGCAGAATAGCCTAACCAGTCCGCCAATACTTCCTCCGAATGTTGCCCGAGCAATGGCGGCGCCGCGCGATAGCTGACCGCATCGGCGGAGAATTTTACCGGGTTCGCCACCGTCGGCAATCGGGGGTCGTACGGATGGGGTATGGCCCTGACGAGTCCGCATTCTTCGGCATAGGCGTTCGACAACACTTCGCCGATGTCGTTGATGGGGCTGCACGGCACGCCTGCCTCACCGAGTTCACGCAACCAGAAGCCGGTCGTCTCACGCTCGAAGGCGGCGCTCAGCATCGTTATGAGTGCAGTCCGGTTCATCAGCCGGTCCGCATTGCGCCGAAACCGCGCATCAGCGGCGAGATCGGGCAGCCGGCAGCAACGCACGCATTCCGCGAATTGCCGGTCGTTACCGACGGCGACCATGACGTGGCCGTCCGCGGTCGCGAAAGTCTGGTAGGGGACGATGTTCGGATGAGCCGTCCCGAGACGCCCGGGGACGACGCCACCAACGAGAAAATTCATGGCCTGATTGGCCAGCCACGCGACCTGACTGTCGTAGAGCGGCACCTCGATCGACTGGCCGCAGCCGCTTTTCGAGCACTCATGCAGTGCGGCAAGGATCGCCGTGGCTGCGTACATGCCGCACATGATGTCCGCGATGGCGACGCCGACTTTCTGCGGTTCGCCGCCCTCCTCCCCCGCCGGCCCCGTTACGCTCATCAGGCCGCCCGATGCCTGGATCATTGCATCGTAACCCGGCTCGTTGCCGCGCGAACTGGCGTGGGCAAACGCGGAGATAGTACAGACGATGAGGCCGGGATTCGTTTCACGGAGCTGCTCCGGATCCAGTCCCCAGCGTTGCAGTGTCCCTGCCCTGAAGTTCTCCACGATGACATCGGCCTGCGCGGCAAGCGCGCAGATCAGTTCCTGCCCGGCCGGCGTCGAGAGGTCTACCGCGAGCGAGCGCTTGTTGCGATTCGCTGCAAGAAAATAGGCCGACTCGTGCCCGGCGCCGGCGTCCTGCTGCTCGAGCCAGGGCGGGCCCCAGTGCCGGGTATCGTCCCCGGCACCGGGCCTTTCGACCTTGACCACGTCGGCACCGTAGTCGCCGAGCAGTTGCGTGGCCCACGGCCCAGCAAGAACGCGCGAAAGATCGAGTACCCGGATTCTCGCGAGGGGGCCGCTCATGCGTCGGGTCCGGTCACTAAAAACCCGGCCAACTCGAAAGCTGGCCGGGCGGGTCCGCACGGAGATTGCGGATTGCGTGACCGAGATGCCCCCTGTGGATGGGGCAATTCAGTCCAGCTCTTCCACCTCGGCGCTCTCGACCTCGTCGGTCGCCGGGGCTTGTTCGATGGCCGGTTCCTTCTTTCCGAACCGGACCAATAGTGCTTCGTATTCTTCGGGCGTCAATTGCGTAATCGAAGCGATGCGAATTCGCTCGGGCCCGAAGCCATCGTCGACAAGCATCTCGTCGAAACCGCCACAAACCCGGCCGCTCGTTGAGCGGAAACCGATTTTCCACGATGACCTCAGACCTGGTGCACGGCGGCTGAGGGTGACGTGGTACTTCCGGTTGGCCTGAGCCGTCACCACGAGGTTGGCGTCGTCCAGTGCCCGATAGTCTCGGATAGTCCTTGTCGAGATGCAATCCGAACCCGCCGCGACACCGTCCGGTGCGTCCCCCAGCGAGGGTTCGGAACCGCCGGCACAAGCTACTAAACCACTCAATGAAAATATTATAAGTAATTGTTTATAAAACATCAAAAACTCATATGAACCCGTTCTATTTGTGCAGGCGGGGTGAACGCAGGGTCATCGTCAGCCGCCGGCTCGGCCACAAACCGGAACATTAAGTTTACGCCGATTCCGCAGACTTCGCGGCCGCAAATCGTGTTATAGCCGGCCTGCCACGGCGATCGGGCGCCGCGGGTCGCGAATCCACTCGCTCCAGGAGCCGACGTAGAGCCTGGGTTCCCTGTAGCCGGCCAGGAGTCCCGAGATCGCGAGGTGGCAGGCGGTAACCCCGGAACCGCACATCACGGCCCACTGGGCGTTGTCGTCGTCGCCGAGCAAAGGCGCGAGTTTTGCGCGCAGTGCCGTCGCGTCCTGCCAGGCACCGTCTTCGCGCAGGCACGCGCCGAGGGGGAGGTTTTTCGCCCCGGGAATGTGGCCTGCTACCGGGTCGATCGGCTCCGCCTCCCCGCGATACCGGACGGCGTCGCGCGCGTCGATCAACACGCCCACGCGCACTGAGTGGGGATCTGCGGCAATCTCCTGCGTGGACAGCACACGCGCCGGTTCCACCGTGGCACGGAACTCGCGCGGGGCTGTCTTCCGCAGGCCGGCTTCGAGCGGCAGGTCCCGTGCCCGCCAGGCTGGCAGACCGCCATCGAGTACCGTCACGCGGCGGTGCCCGAGCCAGCGGAGCAGCCACCAGGCGCGGGAAGCGATCGCGCCGCCCGCATCGTCATAGGCCACGACCCGTGTCCGCTCATCGACCCCGAGTCGCGAGAACGTTTCTGCTGCGTCCGAAATGGAAGGCAACGGATGGCGACCGGTGTCGTGCGTGATCGGACCGGACAGGTCCGCGTCGAGGTCCGCATAAACGGCTCCGGGGATGTGCGCCTCGAGCCAGGCCGTGCGGCCCGCATCCGGCGCCATGAGGTCGAAGCGGCAATCGATGACTCGCAACTGCGGATCCTCGATTGCCGCGGCCAGCTCATCCGCGCTGGTCAGAAGGTCTTGTCTTGCGGGGACGGTCACTTGTCAATACGGGCATCCCACGGGTACACGCCTTGTACACCCCGCCAGCGTCATAGACAATAGCGATCCCGCCTGCCGGGCGCCCGCCCGGCGAGCATACGGCAGCAAGGGAGACGTTCAGGTGGAAAAGATTCTGGTGGGCCTCAAGCGTGTGGTGGATTACAACGTCCGCGTGCGCGTCAAGGGCGACGGCAGCGGCGTCGAAACGGAAGGCGTGAAAATGAGCATCAATCCGTTCGACGAGATCGCCCTCGAGGAGGCACTGCGCATCAAGGAGCGCGGGGAGGCGAACGAGATCGTCGTCGTGTCCATCGGCTCCGGTGAGTCCCAACAACAATTGCGTACCGGGCTGGCGATGGGCGCCGATCGGGCCATCCTGGTCGAGACGGACGCCGAGCCGGACCCGCTGAGCTGCGCCCGAGCTTTGCTCGAGATCGTCAATCGCGAGAATCCCGATCTCGTCATCCTGGGCAAACAGGCGATCGACAATGACAACAGCCAAACCGGTCAGATGCTCGCCGCGCTCTGGGGACGGCCACAGGCGACCTTTGCTTCGAAGCTCGAATTCAGCGGCGACACCGTTCGCGTGACGCGAGAAGTGGACGCGGGACTCGATGTCATAGAGGTCGACCTGCCCGCTGTCATTACTGCCGACCTGCGCCTCAACGAACCCCGTTACGTCAAGTTGCCCGACATCATGAAGGCGAAGAAGAAGCCGCTGGATCAGCTGCCGCTGGCCGATCTTTCGTTGCCGGACAGCCCGGCCGTCGCGGCAACCGGTTTCGAACCGCCGGCCGCACGTGAGCGAGGCATATTGGTCGAAGATGTGGCCGGACTCGTGGGCGCCCTGAAAGACAAAGGATTACTGTAATGGCCAAGGTACTTTTGATCGCCGAGCATGACGGCGAGCGCCTTAACCCGAACACCTCAAAGAGCATCGCCTGTGCGGCTGCAATCCCCGGCTCTGAGATCGATATCGCGGTGTTCGCGGAGTCTGCGAGCGAAATCGCGGCGGAAGCGGCGAACCTGGAATCGGTCAGCCGAGTACTCCGCAGTGAGAACGCGGCATACCGTGGCACGCTGGCCGCAGTTCTCGCGCCACAGATCGTAGCCCTCGCCGCCAATTACGACTACGTGCTCGGCCCGTCGACTACTTTCGGCAAGGATCTGATGCCGCGCGTGGCCGCCCTGCTCGGCGTCAACCAGGTCAGCGATATCATGAGCGTCGAGGGCGAACGGAAATTCAAGCGTCCCATTTACGCCGGCAGCGCGGTGGTGACCGTCGAGGCCCCGGCGGACGTTACCGTCATAGGCACGATCCGCACGGCATCCTACCGCGCCGTCGGGGCGGGTAATTCAGCTCCGGTGGAGCCGTTCGAAATGTCCGCCGAGGTGCCGGACCACACGCGGTTTATTGCCAGCGAGACCGGCAAGTCCGACCGGCCGGACCTGCAATCGGCTGCTCGCGTCGTGGCCGGAGGCCGTGCCCTCGGCAGCGCCGAGCACTTCGAACTGATTTACAAGCTGGCCGATAAACTCGACGCCGGTGTCGGTGCTTCGCGCGCCGCCGTGGATGCCGGGTACGTACCGAACGAGATGCAGGTTGGCCAGACGGGCCGAATCATCGCGCCCGATCTCTATATCGCGATCGGAATCTCGGGCGCAATCCAGCACCTGACCGGCATCAAGGATGCAGGAACCATTGTCGCGATCAACAAGGACGAGGAAGCGCCGATATTCGAGGTCGCGGACATCGGGCTCGTGGCCGACCTGTTCAATGTCGTTCCCGAACTGACCGACGCTCTCGATTGATGTGCGGCGCCCTGCGTGGCGCCGCCGCCCGACAGCTTACAGGGCGCCGAGTATCGCCTCGGCCTTGCTGACTTCGAACTGGCCCGGCGCTTCGACTGCCACATGAGTCGCGGTGCCGTCATCAACGACGATCGCGAAGCGCTGCCCGCGCATGCCCATACCGAAAGCGGTGCCGTCCATCTCGAGCCCGAGCGCTCGCGCATACTCGCCGTTGCCGTCCGCGAGCATCGTGACCTTGTCCCCGACGCCGCGGTCCTTGCCCCATGCATTCATCACGAAGACATCGTTGACCGCCATGCAGGCGATTGTATCGACGTCCTTTGCCAGGATCTCGTCGGCATGGTCGACGAACCCGGGAAGGTGATTCATCGAACAGGTGGGCGTGAACGCCCCCGGCACCGAAACCAGCACGACTTTCTTGCCCGCAAACAGGTCATCGGTCGAGATCGCGCCGGGACCTGAATCGGTCATAACGCCGAACACGCCGCTCGGCATCTTGTCTCCTGCTTGAATGGTCATTCAGTTCTCCTGGTTTGCTCGTGTCGCGAGGCCGGGAATCGGCCCGTATCGAGCACGGAATGATAATCGCTGCCAGTGCCGGAGTCATGCGTGCGTCGGACTTTTCGGCATGTGCCGATGTCGCTGCCGATCTCGAGACCGTATAATGCAGCGCTTCTTAAGGAGGCGACATGCATTTTTCATTGACTGAAGACCAGATCATGATCCGTGATGCGGCCCGCGAGTTCGCGCAGAACGAGATCGCGCCGGTTGCGGCAGAATACGATCTTAGCGGCGAGTTTCCGGTGGCGACGATCAAGGCTGCAGCAGAACTCGGATTCATGGGCATCGAGATTCCGGAGGAGTATGGCGGGTCCGGCCTGGATCCGATCAGCTACGCGCTGGTGATGGCGGAGATCTCGGCGGCCGATGCAGCTCACGGAACCATCGTCTCGGTTAACAACTCGTTATTCGGCGTGCCTATGCTCGAATTCGGAACCGAGGAGCAGAAACAGAAATACCTGGTCCCGGTCGCGTCGGGAGAAGTGAACGGTGCTTACGCACTGACCGAGCCGCAATCCGGTTCCGATGCCGGGTCGATGCGTGCCAAAGCTGTTCTCTCCGACGACGGCAGCTATTACATGATCAATGGCAAGAAGTCCTGGA
Organism: Woeseiaceae bacterium; assembly: GCA_041559075.1. Lineage (GTDB taxonomy): Bacteria > Pseudomonadota > Gammaproteobacteria > Steroidobacterales > Woeseiaceae > UBA1847. The sequence goes on from JBFFEB010000056.1 coordinate 8,054, forward strand.
TTACGTCGGGACCCGTTGCGAGATACGTCGTCTTTTTTGCACAGACCATTGGTGCCGGCGGCGAGTCAAAGGGTATCAGCGCCTTCATAATCGACGCCGACGCCGACGGATATCATCGAGGTAAGCTCGAGCCGAAACTTGGCATCCGTGCGTCGGCTACCTGCGAGATCGAACTCGAGGACTATCGCTGTCCGGTGGTTGACCGTATCGGCGACGAGGGCCAGGGATTCAAAATTGCAATGACGGTGCTGGACGCCGGCCGCATCGGTGTCGCGGCGCAGGCGCTCGGCATTGCGCAGGCCGCCTACGAGGCATCGGTCGAGTACTCACGGGAGCGCAAGGCATTCGGCTCTCCGATCGGCAGTTTCCAGTCGATACAGAACAAGCTGGCCGACATGCGCACGCGCATCGAAGCTTCTCGGCTCCTTGTTATGCAGGCGGCGTGGGCGAAAGCCGAGTGCAAGAAGAGCGGACAGAAGAATACCCTGAATGCGAGCATGGCCAAGCTATTCGCATCCGAAACCGCGATGTGGGTGACCCACCAGGCGATCCAGATCCACGGCGGTATGGGCTACAGCAAGGAATTACCGCTCGAACGCTATTTCCGGGATGCGAAGATCACCGAGATCTACGAAGGGACCAGCGAAATCCAGCGCATGGTGATCGGCCGCCTGGAAACAGGCCTGCGGTAAAGATCTCATTGTAGGAGCGGTTCTCGAACAGCGATCGCGTGCCCCGGCGGGCTCCTACATCAGTAGTCGTTCTCGGCGACGTAAACGATGAGCCCATCGAGGGAATCATTAACCTCGATCTGGCAAGTCAGGCGACTGTTGGGCTTCCGTTCGAAGGCGGCGTCGAGCATGCTGTCTTCCATGTCGTCCATCGGCGGGATTTTGTCTAACCATGCCTGGTCGATATAGCTGTGGCAGGTCGCACAGGCGCAGGCGCCACCACATTCGGCAACGATCCCGGGTATACCGTTGTTGATGGCTCCTTCCATCACGGAGTAGCCGTTCTCGATTTCCACTTCCTTGCGGCTGCCATCGCGTGAGATGTAGGTGATCCTTGCCATTTCGTTTCTGTGTCCGATTGTCAAAGCCGCGAACTATAGGGGCGTTGACCTGCCCAGGTCAACGCCCCTGCGAACTGTAAGGGGCCGACAATACGCCGCAAAGCGGCGGGAGAGCGTCAGAGCCGCTCGGTCTTCGCCCGACGCGCCTCGACTTCCTTGCGCTTCCTTTCCGCGGCCTGCTGGGCGAGGCGGATTTGCTCGTTGCGCTCGACATCTGCGTTTATGACGGAAATCCACTGCTGGGAGATCTTGCGGGAACGCGGTGTCTTGCCCGCTGCACGGAACGCCTCGATGGCGGCCTGGTAGCGGCGCTTATTGTAGAGGCACATACCGAGGGAGATCTGTGCATTATCGGCGTTCTTGAGGCCGCCTTTTCGCAGGCCGCTCTGGACAGCCTTGATACACTCGTCGTAGTTACCGAGATTCAGGTACGTGTTGCCGAGGCGCACGTCGAGTTCACCGTCGTCGCTGAGTCTGGCGGCTTCCATGAGTGCCGGCACCGCCCGCTCGTCTTCCATCGACAACATCCACGCCTGCGATAACAGCCGGTAGTGTTTCGCGTTCTTCGCAACCCGACCGGCCTCCATTTCCTTCTCGAGCAGCTTGGCGGCTTTATAAGGCACTTCGGCCTGCATGTAGAGCTGCGCCATGGTGACGAGTTCGGACTCCTTCTCCAGCATGCCCTGGTCGTGCGCTGCGCCGTATGCGGCGATCAGGTTATTGTCTTCGCCGAGTTCGGTGTAAGCACCGGCCAGCGAGAACCAGTAGCGCTTCTTCGGCCAGTTCTCCAGCAGGATCTTCTGGATATCGCGGACCTGGCGGTAGTCCTCTTCCTGGAAATACGCGAAGTTCAGGAGGACGTACCAGTCTTCCTTCACGGGCTTGTCCCGTTCACGCGCCACGCGCATCGCGTTTTGTACAGGTTCGATCATGTCCTGGTAGCGGGCCAGCTGATACAGGTTCTGCGCTTTGAGAATGAAAGGCTCCGGTGCAGGGTTCGTCTCCATGACAAACCAGCGGTCGAGCGTCTGCAGGGCCTTCTGGTACTGCTCTTCCATCGTGTGCAGCTGCGCGAGCGTGTAGGTGGTCTGCTTCGCCATCTGCGGCTCGAGACTCGGGATCGCGACCATCTTCTCGTAGATCCTGATCGCGTTCTGCACGTCTTCCATGTTGTAGTAGACGAAGCCGAGGTAGTTCAGCACATTGGCCTGCTCGTACTCGGTCAGCTTGTCGGGGTTATACAGTGCGTTCAGGGCCCGGAGGGCGCCCTGGTAGTCCTTCGCATCGACCTGTTCCTGGGCCTTCTGGATCTTGTCGTAGACCTCCTTGCTAACCGCTTGTGCCTGCTTGGTCTTTTGAGCGTCGCGCTCCGCACGCTCGTCGTCCTGCGCCCAGGCGCTGCCGGCAGCAATACACGTCGCAATAACAGCGAGACAGATTTTCGGGGTGATTCGGCTCAATATGCTCATAGCGAATTCGTTCCTAAAGGTCGTTTGATCCCGCCTGGTGCTCGAAGGTCCCTATTCTTCGATCTTGAACGTGATCCGTGTCTTGACGTTCGGGACTTCAACCGGTACGCCATCCACGACTCGGGGCTTGTACTTGAATTTCAGCACCGCCCGGATAGCAGCACGCTCGAACAGGCTGCTGGTCGAGAACACGACGACCGGGTCCTTCACCGTCCCCGTGGTCGTAACGGTAAAGGACATGTCGACGTAACCCTCGAGGCCTCTGGAAAGCGCCCTGGCCGGGTAGACCGGGGCGACACGCACGATTGGCAGGTAGTCACCTTCGGCGATGTTCATCCCACCGGGACCGCCGATCGACGTCTCGGAGGCTACGGTGGGCGGTGCGACGTTGATCGTCGGAGCCATCGGGTCGACGTTGTCCATGTCCTGGGGCGGCGTCTCGGGCGGCGTCTCCGGCGGCTTGGGCGGTTTCTCGGGAGTGAAGTCTTCCGTGTTGAGGGACTCGTTGCGCTTAACGCGGACGAACTCGAGCTTGGCGCGGTCCCTCGGCTTGGTGAGCGCCTGCTTACCCGTCGCAATGAGTACCTGCATGAGGAACAACAGGCTCAAGGTGACCACGACTCCGATTACGATCGAAAATGCGTACCGGCCATACATGTTTCAACTCTCCTCTTTATGGGACCAGCTGCCTGCCCGCTTTGTTCCTAGTCTTTCAGTGCGGAGATCGCCACGTTGGACACCCCGGCCTGCTTCGCGGCCTCCATCACTACGACCAGCGTCTCGTTGGTCGACTCCTCGTCGGCCTGAATTACGATCGATCCCTTCGGGTTCTCGGCGTGAAGTCTTTCTATCATTCCTCGCACCGCGTTGGGATCGGTCTGCCGCCGGTCGATCCAAATCTCGTCGCCGGCACTGATTGCGATCAGGATAGCCGCGTCATCCTGTGACTCGGCCGTCGGTGCATCGGGTCGATCGACATCGATTCCGGCTTCCTTGATGAACGATGCAGTGACGATGAAGAAGATGAGCATGATGAACACTACGTCCAGCATGGGCGTGAGGTTGATCTCGTTCTCTTCCTCTTCGACGCCGAACATCTTATCTTTACGCATTGCTTTGTCCTGTATTGATTCGCCGGGCGGTCAGCCAGTAAGGCCCGTTCAGGTCGAACTGTCCGCAAGCGAAATATTGTAAACGCCAGCCTGGCGAGAAGCGTCCATGACCCAGACCAACATCTTGTTCGTCGACTTCTTGCTGGCCTGTATCACGACCGAACCCTCGGGGTTCTCGGCATGGAGGCGTTCGATGTTGGCGCGCACCGCCCGTGGATCGATCAGGCGGCGATCGATGAATATCTGATCGTCCGCCGTGATCGCGACGAGTATGTTCGCGTCCTCGGGCTTCGTTTCGGTAACCGGGGCGTCCGGCCGGTTGACGTCGATGCCCGCTTCCTTGACGAAAGAGGCCGTGACGATGAAAAAGATCAGCATGATGAACACGACGTCCAGCATCGGTGTGAGGTTGATTTCATTCTCTTCCTCTTCCCCTACGCCGAATGAAAAATCATGTTTGCGCATCGTCGTATTCCTCTAGTGATCCATCGTCAGCGAGTCTTCCAGGAAGTGCACCTCACGCTGCGCGCGGCGGCTCAGTATCGTGACCAGCAATACCCCGGACAAGGCGCCGACCATGCCGGCCATCGTGGGTATCGTGGCCTGGGATACGCCCGCCGCCATGGCCCGCACGTTGCCGGAACCGGAGACCGCCATGACCTGGAATACGCTGATCATGCCGGTTACGGTGCCTAGCAGGCCGAGTAACGGACACAGCGCCACGAGCGTCTGGATCATCGGGATGTTCCTGTTCGTGTCCATGCTGAACTGCGAAATCAGCAGTTCGCGTATCTGATGCGCGTTCCAGGAACGGCGTTCCGGTCGCGATTCCCAATCGTCGTGGATCTTCGTCGCCATGGCCCTCATCGAGGTGCGGAAATACAGTATCCGCTCCACGATGAGAACCCACATCAGAAAGATCACGACGGCTATCCAGTTCAATACGGGGCCGCCGAGCTCCATGAAGTCACGGATGGCCTCGAAACTGTCAGTTAGCCAGAGCATGCGCTTTCTCCTAGTGCCTTGCCTCTGAATGCTGAGCCACGAGCCCTGCGCTCTGAGACTGGAGAATGTTGATGACCTTGCGGCTCTGACCACTGACGATCGTGTGCAGCAGGACCATCGGAATCGCGACGACCAGGCCGAGCACGGTGGTCATGAGGGCCTGCGAGATACCGCCTGCCATCATCTTCGGGTCGCCAGCACCGTACAGCGTGATGACCTGGAAAGTCTTGATCATACCGGTAACCGTACCGAGCAGACCCATGAGCGGCGCAACGACGGAGATGACCTTGATGAACAGCAGACCCTTGGTAAGACGCGGCATCTCCTTCAAGGCCGCCTCGCTGAGTTTGAGTTCTATGGTCTCGGTGTCAGCATTCCTGTTGCTCTCGTAAGCGGCCAGGACCCGACCCAGCGGATTGTCGGTGCTCGCGCTGTCGCGCTTCAGCTGAGCGGCAACCTTTCGGCTATCATTGGTGAGACCGGCGAAGCGTACGATCGCAATCAGCAGGCCGATGATGCCCAAGCCGATGATGCAGTAACCCACGATGCCACCCTGGTTAATGCGATCCTGGATCGTCGGCGACTCGACCAGCAGCGCCAGGATGCCACCGCGGGTGACGTCGACGCCGAGAGTCGCAGGCGACTCGGTTGAAGCTGTGAGTTCCTTGGCGGAGTTCGTGTAACGCGACTGTTCGGGTTGCCGTTGCAACTCGCTGACACGTTCGGTGCCCGGATCGTACTGCAGGTAGCCGACGGGGCCCGTCAGGTTGAAGGCGCCGGCGCGGGCGATCGACATCTGGGTCTCTTCACCGTTCGCGAGCGTCACCGTGTGATCGAAGCGAACGATCTTGCCGGTCTCCGTGATCTCACGCTGCAGTTCGAACCAGAGAGTCTCGATGTCCTCGATCGATGCCAGCGAATTCGCGCCCGCCATCTTGCTGCCGAGTTCGACCAGGAACCCGCCGCGATCCGGGTATTGGACGTTGGTCAGCGAGTTCGTGAAGCGGCCTTGCGCATCGCCAGCGACAGTCTGCAGTACACCGAACAGTTCCTTCAGGGCGCCGAGACGCTCGTCCAGTGCAGCGCGGGCGGCAACGATCTCGGCTTGCTGGTCCTCGAACAGCTGCTCGAGGCGCGCGCTTTCCTGTTCCTGGCGATTGCGCTCGGCGCGCGCCCGGTTCAGGAGATTCTGCTGTTCGTTCTTGCGGCGTGCGAACTCGGCTTCGCGCTGCCGGGCTTCCTGCGAGTCGCGAGCCTGCCCTTGCTGGATCAGCTCGAGGAGCTGCTGCATGCTGCGGGCATCGTCCTGTGCCTGAACGCTTCCGGCTCCGAATACAAGCAGGCCGGCGGCAATAATTGTTGTGATGCGTTTCATTATTGTGCCTCCGTCGGAGCGCTAACCGGCACCAGGATCAGCTCCGGTGCTATCAACTGATTGGCAATGCGCAGGCCTTTGCGAACCTCGTTACGCGCACCGCTGTCCAGCACCCACTGCCGGGAGTCGTTGTCCCAGCGGCCGGTGATGTTGGTGTCCTCGGACTGGAAGTACAGCCCGATACGGCCTATCCGAAGCATGTTGTAGTCACGGGTGGTGCCGTCCTCGAGGGTGAGCGACTGCTTGTAGGGTTCGATGGTGCTGCCGTAATCCATCTCTATCTGGAAGGCTTCCATGACCTTGCGGAATTTCTCGGCGACGCTCACGTCGGAACGTTCCATGATGTCCTTGAGATTCTGGATACGTTCGGTTCGCTCTTCCATGAGGAAGGGAATATCGAGCGCAACGGACTGCTCGAGGCCGTCGATCATGCGTTCCATCAGCGGAAAGATCTGGCGGTTGATGACATCGACCTGGTCCATGGAGAGGGAGATGTCCTCGAGCACCGATTTCTGACCTTCGGTCTGCGCCAGCATGAGGCGGTTGTAGACCTTGAGGCCGTCGATTTCTTTATTTATCGCCCGGTATTGGTCTTCCAGTGAACGAGTACCCTCAACGATATTGTTGATTCGTTCCTGTGACTGCTGAGCCAGGTTTAACCGCCGCAGCTCAGCCTGCAAGACCTGATCGACGGATTGGGCGAAAACGCTGCCGGACAGGGTGAGGACTGCAGTTGCAAGCACTGCAATGCTCACGCTCCGGCTGCTATTTATGCACCGTTTCATGGACGCTCCTTAAAGGTCGTTTTTGTCTAATGTTCTCGGAGAGGGATGCAATGTATCCGCTGAATACCTGCAATAATGAAGGCAGGTACCGCATGACACGATCCTGCCGGCGCTCGCGGCCCTCTCCACCTTTGCCGCGGCGTTGAAATCTCGGACCCTTATAATCTCTGCTCGATGTTGGCCACCCGGTACGCTGTGAACCGGTTTCCCCGCCCGTCATTTTCTTTGTGACTTCAGGTCCTGAAGCTACGGGCGCCAAGAATAACATAAGCGTCGTGGATCGCCAGCCCATCCAGAATATTAAGTCGAAGCGCCGTTTACTGCCGCCTTCGCGCCAAGCTGCCGAGTAAGATTCCGCTTCTTGCGCAGTCTTCATTCAATCACGGAAAGCGACCAATCCGTCACGAAATCGAGTCAGGGCTTTAGTAACACAAGTAACTGAATTTTCGAAAGTTGACATCCGCAAGGGGTTGCAACATGATCGCCTGCATGTTTACTTTGCGCGCACGCCGGATCGCCTGGGACGGACTGCTCGGTTCGCAGCTTCCGCTCGTCCTTCTCATAAGGAGCCACGGCGGGTAGCGCGTATCCTGACAACGGAAATCGTAAGCCCCGCATCCGCCACGGATTGTGGGGTTTTTTTTACTGGCAAGATCTGTGAGGAAACGAAACGATGAAGATGTATTCAGAAGCGGACGTCGACGCCACGTGCCTGGCCGACCGCCAGGTAACGATACTGGGCTATGGCAGCCAGGGGCGTGCTCACGCGCTGAATCTGAAAGACAGCGGGTTCAACGTCGTCATGGGGCTGCGGCGTGACGGTGCCAGCTGGGCGCAGGCCGAGTCGGACGGCCTCACGGTCATGGAGCCTGCCGACGCGGTTCGGGACGCCGCCATCGTCGCATTTCTCACCCCCGACATGGTACAGAAGAGCCTTTATGCTGCCGTTGTGGACAACATCCCGGAAGGCTCGGCGCTCCTGTTCGCGCACGGATTCGCCGTGCACTTCGGCCAAGTCGAGCCACGCTCAGACCTCGATGTCGTGCTGATCGCTCCCAAGGGTCCCGGCGGCCTGGTGAGGCGGCAGTACGAGGAGGGTCACGGCGTGCCCTGCCTCGTCGCGGTACACAAGGACGCCACGGGTAATGCCCTGAGCCTGGCCCTGGCTTATGCGTCGGGAATCGGCGGCGCCCGAGCCGGTGTCATCGAGACGACGTTCGCGGAAGAAACGGAGACCGACCTGTTCGGCGAACAAGCCGTGCTATGCGGCGGCGCGACGGAACTCATCGTCGCGGGCTTCGAGACGCTCGTCGAGGCCGGTTATCAGCCGGAGGTTGCGTACTACGAAGTCATGCACGAGCTGAAGCTCATCGTCGATCTGCTTCACGAAGGCGGTCTGCGCAAGATGCACAAGTTCATCAGCGACACGGCAGCCTACGGCGACATGGTCAGTGGGCCGCGCGTGGTAGATTCAAATTCGCGCGAGCAGATGAAAGCCGTTCTGGAGGATATTCAGGACGGGACTTTCGCGCGCAACTGGATCGCCGAGAACGAAGCCGGTATGCCGGCGTTCAAACGCATGATGAAGGCCGACCTCGAACACCCCATAGAGAAAGTCGGCGCGCAGTTGCGCAGCCGCATGGATTGGCTCGAAGAGTAATCGGGTACCGGATACTGGCAGAGGAGATACTTATGTCTGCTGAGCGAGTTCGAATTTTCGACACGACACTGCGAGACGGGGAACAGGCGCCCGGCTGCAGCATGACCCTGCGTGAGAAGCTGCGGGTTGCGAAAGCGCTGTCCGAATTGAACGTCGACATCATCGAGGCAGGCTTCCCTGCGGCGTCGCCCGGTGATTTCGAGTCCGTGAAGGCTATCGCCGATGAGAATTTCGGCCCGGTTATCTGCGGGCTCGCCCGCTGTCACCCGAACGATATCGAGAAGGTGCACGCAGCCGTCAGAGGCTCGGAGCGGCATCGCATCCACGTCTTCGTGGCCACGAGTGCCATCCACCGCGAACACAAGCTCAAGATGGCCAAGGAGGAGATCATCCGGAGTGCCGTGGGTGCGATCACGATGGCCCGCGAACTCTGCGACGACGTCGAGTTCTCGCCGGAAGATGCGTCGCGCACCGAACTCTCCTACCTGGCGGAGGTCGTGTCCGCCGCAATCGAGGCCGGGGCGACGACCGTGAACATCCCCGACACGGTCGGTTACACCGTGCCCGCCGAGTTCGACCGCCTGTTCCGCTATCTCAAGCAGCACGTACCCGGCATCGACGACATCGCGCTGTCGGTTCACTGCCACAACGACCTCGGCATGGCGGTCGCCAACAGCCTTGCCGCAGTATCCGCCGGGGCGCGGCAGATCGAATGCACGATAAACGGGATCGGCGAGCGTGCAGGCAATTGCAGCCTGGAAGAAGTCGTCATGGCCCTCAAAACCCGAGGCGAGTTCTTCGACCTCGACACGGCAATCGACACTGCCCGCCTCTACCCGACCTCGAGGCTGGTCTCGAGCATCACGGGTATGCACGTGCCCCGTAACAAGGCGATTGTCGGCGAGAACGCGTTTGCGCACGAGGCCGGCATTCACCAGCACGGCATGCTGCAACACGCGTCGACCTACGAAATCATGCGCCCGGAGGACGTCGGCATCAGCCGTTCGAACCTTGTTCTTGGTAAGCACAGCGGCCGCCACGCATTCCGCGACCGGGTCCAGGAACTCGGCTTCGCCCTGGACGAATTCGAAACCAACCGCGCGTTCCAGGAATTCAAAAAGCTGGCCGACCGCAAGAAAGACGTCTACGACAGCGACATCGAGGCGATTATTATGAATGCCGACAGCATGTCGCCGGGTCCGTGGATCCTGTCGTCGCTACAGGTCAACACCCGCACCGGCGAGGACGCCGCGGCGGCCGTCACCCTGCGCGGCGAGGACGGCGGCGAGGCTCGCGGTGAGGCGCAGGGCGACGGCCCGATTGCCGCTGCCTTTCACGCGCTCGAAAAGGCCACCGGTGTCGAACTCGTGCTGCGCAATTTCGAGGTGCACAGCACCTCGGTTGGTGAGGATGCCCAGGGCGAGGTAACGGTCACGGTCGAACATGACGGCGCGAGCTATCGTGGCCACGGTACCAGCGTGGATATCGTCGAAGCCGGGGCGAGGGCCTACCTCGAGGTAATCAACCGGGTGTTGCGCCGGCAGTCCAGCGAGACAGCATCGCGACCGGGCGCGGGTGCCTCCCGGGCAACGATCTGACGGCGTTGCGGATGCCCGTGCCCGGCGCCAAAACACTCTTCGACAAGGTCTGGGCTGATCACGTCGTCGTGCCGGAAACGACGGACGCACCGGCAGTGCTGTATGTCGACCTGCACCTTATTCACGAGGTCACCACACCACAGGCTTTTGCCCTGCTCCGGGAACGCGGCCTCGCCGTGCGGCGGCCGGACCTGACCCTCGCCACCATGGATCACTCGACGCCGACAACACCGGTATCGAGCTTCCGGGATCTTGCTGTCGTCGGCGACGGAGCCGCCAACCAGATCCGGCAGATGGAGACCAACTGCCGCGATTTCGGTATCGAGCTGTACGGCTTCGACAGCGAACAACGCGGCATCGTTCACGTCATCGGGCCGGAACTCGGTGCGAGCCAGCCGGGCAAGACCATCGTCTGCGGCGACAGTCATACCAGCACGCACGGCGCGTTCGGCGCCCTCGCCTTCGGCATCGGCACGACGGAGGTCGGGCACGTGCTGGCAACGCAGTGCCTGCTGCAGCGCAAGCCGAGGTCGCTGGCGGTCGAAGTCGACGGGCGTCTGCCAC
>JBFFEB010000057.1:0-18668 GCA_041559075.1 Woeseiaceae bacterium
AGATAGCAGGGCGCCAGGTTGTTCTTGAGGTAGGAAGAGAGCTGGTTTGCCTGGATTTTCACGCAATCAGTCGTCGCTGCTACTGAATCCGATCATACAGGGGCGCGACCCGATCGCAAGCTCGACAGGGGTCTCAGTCGACCTGCTCCAGGCTGATCGACTCGCCCTCGAGCAATACCGGGATGCCGTTGCTGACGGGGTAGGCGAGTTTCTGGTCGTCGGTCACGAGCACCTCGTCGAGCGGCTCCGACAACACGGTTCCGTCACGGTTGGTGAGTCCGCCGGACTCGATCGCCGCGTTGACACGCGTCAGCATGTCGCGGCCGGCCAGGTTGAGTCCCTTGTGTGTCACGGGGCAACGCAGGATGGTCAGCAAGCGTTTGTCCATGTGTTCCTCGATAACGGTTATTCGTGAAGCAATAAGTTACTGTTTTTAATACCCTTGCCGCAAATATTGTTATACTATATCATTTCATTTTCGAGGCGCGGTCGGCGCGTCTCCAGCATAGCGGCATAGTCTCATGAATCATACACCCGCGAAATCGCCGGATTGGCTCGATGGCGCCGCGGTCGGTCTCTCCGGACTGTGCCTGCTGCACTGCCTTGCGCTGCCGTTTTTCGCGGGCGCGTTGCCCATGTTGATGCCCTTTGCGGAGAGCCACCTGCACATGCAGATGCTGTACTTCGCCGTGCCGCTCAGCGTCGTTGCAATCGGTATCGGTTATGTCCGGCACCGCGATCCGCGTGTCGGGCTCGCCGCGTTCGCGGGCCTCGGCCTACTGGTGATCGGCGCGACCATCGCGCATGGCAGCCTCGGCATCGTCGCCGACCGGTTGTTCACGGTCAGCGGCTCTGTCGTCCTTGCCGCCGCACACCTCTGGAACGGCCTGCTGTCGCGCAGGCAGCGCTGCCTCAGCGCCTGCGACTGAGTTCCTCGACGAGTTCCCGGTTGTTACAGGCTTCCGCGGCGGCGATCGCTCGCGGCAGGTCCGCACTCAGCGGCCGAAACGAACCGTCGACGAGCCTGCAGCGCAGTATCAGTTTTACCGCGGCGACCCGGTCGCCCGTCTCGAGCAAGCGACCCAGGTACTGTTGTGCCAGCCGCAGGCCGGGGTAGGGATCCGCCCAGCGCAGCATCTGCTCCAGGTACCAGGGCCAGGCAGCGTCGGGATCCGGATCGCTGGCGAGCGACCGGTAGACGTGTTCGAGCCCACCGTCGCGGTTGCCGCGGCTGATGAAACCGTACGCGTGGTCCAGGACCTTCGCCCGCTGACGCGCCAGTCCACGCCGCAGCTTGTCCTCGTCTGCCTCCTCCGCGGCGGGCAGATCGATCTCGCTGAACAGGTTTGTGCCGCGCGTGATCGCGCCCGTCACCGCGAAGAACACCACGACCAGATAGACCTCCACGAGATCGACGAGCTTGTGAGGCAGGAATTCCAGCAGCATCGGTCCGATCACGAACATCAGCGCTGCCGCCGGCGCATACCCGTAACTCATGCCGCAGCCGCGAATGAAGTGGATCATGGCGCGCGGATCGACGCTCTGCAGTGGCGAATGCGTAATAACCAGGACCCCGATGAGTGCCGGGAACACGAGCGCAAACCCCGCCCAGAGAATTGTCGCGGCCGTGCCGCCGAATGCGTCTCCGGTCGCGCCAACCAGGCCAGCCATGAGCAGGACGGGGATCGCCGGGAACAGCGTCCAGACGTTGCCGGCGAGCGTGAAGTACTCGATTCCGGGCGGCGCTGCATCGCGTCCCGCTGCGCGCGCTTCGGCGATCATCGTCAGATAGCGAAGGAAGGCGGGGACCGTCACCACCATCAGCCAGAGACCGAGCAGGCCGGCCCACTCCGCGAGCGTAATGAGCAGAACGAACGTTACCAGCGCGACGAGGGTGCTGCCGGAACTGGCCGGATATGCCAGCTCCTCGAGAAACTCACGGGGCGTCATGATCGTCGCTGCCATCGCCCGGTACCGGGTCATAGCCACTTCCGCCCCAGGGGTGACAGCGGCCGATTCGCTTTACAGCAAGCCAGCTCCCTTTGAAGACGCCGTGTTGACGCAGCGCATCGATCGCGTATTCGGAGCATGTCGGGTGGAAACGGCAATTCATGCCGAGCCACGGGGAGATCGCCAGCCGGTAAAACTTGACGAGGCCGATCAGTGGCCACGACAAAGCCCGGCTGAATGCGCTGGCCATCAGTCCGCCTTGAGAGCCTCGGACGCGAAACTGCGGATCGCCTTCAGCATCGACGCGAGGCCGTTGCTGCGTGTCGGGCTCAGGTGCGCTTCGAGCTGCAGGGCTTTCACGAAGTCCGGCGGCGTGTCCAGGATGTCCTGCGGCTGCTTGCCACTGTAGATGCGCAGCAACACGGCGATCAGCCCCGACACGATCGCCGCATCGCTGATCGCCCGGAATTCGAGACGGCCGTGGTTCTCCTCGGCCACGAACCATACCTGCGACTGGCAGCCACGGATCTTGTTGGCGTCGACGCGGTCCGCCTCAGGAAATTCGGGGAGACGCCGGCCAAGATCGATGAGGTACTGGTAGCGGTCCATCCAGTTGTCGAAGAACTGGAATTCCTCGATCAGTTCCTCTTGTGCCGCTGCGACTTCGCTGCTCATCGGCTCTTCATGCCCGGCGGTACGTCGTGCCTTCGGGCCCATCCTCGATCTGGATGCCGGCAGCCGCCAGCTCGTCGCGCAAGGCATCCGCGGTCGCGAAATCCTTCGCGGCGCGTGCCGCATTGCGCCTGCCGATCATTTCGTTGATGGCCTCGGCGGTCAGCTCACTGTCGGCGGCGCCTGCAAACCACTCCTCCGGGTCCTGCTGCAACACGCCCAGCAGCTTACCCGTCGCGTACATGACTGCGGCGAGCTGGTGCTGTTTCGCGGGGTCGGCCTCCTTGTTGAGTTCCCTCGCGAGGCCGAAGAACTCGGCCATCGCCTTCGGCGTATTCAGGTCGTCTTCCAGCGCTTCCACGACGGCCGGCAACGGCTCCGCGGCAGCCCGGGATGCCTCCGGCACGTCGATGCCGCGTACTGCCCCGTACAGGCGATCGAGCATCCGCCGAGCTGACTCGACGGTCTCGTCGGACCAGTCCAGCGGCTGGCGGTAGTGCGCGCTCAGCAACGCGAGGCGGATCACCTCGCCTGGAATCGTCTCGACGAGATTGTGCACCAACAGCACATTGCCCAAGGACTTCGACATTTTCTCGTGATCGATGGAGAGGAAGCCGTTGTGGACCCAGTAACGCGCAAAATCCCGGCCGTCGTGGGCGCAGCGGCTCTGTGCGAGTTCGTTTTCGTGGTGCGGGAAGATCAGGTCCTGGCCACCGGCATGGATGTCGATGGTCGTGCCGAGATGTTTCTCCGCCATCGCCGAGCACTCGATGTGCCAGCCGGGCCGGCCCCGCCCCCACGGCGAATTCCATCCGGGCAGCTCCGGCGTGGAGGGCTTCCAAAGAACGAAGTCGTGGGCGTTTCGCTTGTAGTCGGCGACCTCGACGCGTGCCCCCGCGATCATCTCCCGCAGGCTGCGCTTCGACAGCGCACCGTAGCCGTCGTAGGCCGCGACGTCGAACAGCACGTGCCCGTCGGATTCGTAGGCGTAACCTTTGTCGATCAGCGATGCGATCATCGCAATCATTTCGTCGATATGCTCGGTAGCGCGGGGCTCTACATCGGGCGGCAGCACGCCCAGCGCCGCCATGTCCTCGTTGTAGATGCGCATGAACTTCTCCGTGATCTCGCCGATAGGCTTACCGGATTCGAGTGACGCCGCGTTGATTTTGTCGTCGACGTCCGTGAAGTTACGCGCGAATTTGAGTTCGTATCGGCGTCGCAGCACGCGAGCCAGCAGGTCGAATACCACGGCGGGCCGTGCATTGCCGATGTGTGCGAAGTTGTAGACCGTGGGGCCACACAGATACATGGTCACCGTATCGTCGACGAGAGGCTCGAAGGCGACTTTCCTGCCCAGGCGGGTATCGTGCAGCTTGATCGTCATAGTGATTGGTCTGTTGCGATGCCTACTGGCGAGGTGCCGTACCGGCGTCCAAAGGTGTCAATGATAGCAATATTGCCGAGTGCGGCAGACCCCTGTAATCTGCCGGTCCCCCGAAAGATCCCCAAGGAGCCGGCAATGTCGGGCAGCAGTGTCAGATTTCAGCCTCGTGAATCGATCGAACAGGTGGAGGAAGGTAGCGATCTTGCACCCAAGTTCGACGACCGCGGTCTGATTACGGTGGTGACGACCGACGCTGAGACCGGCGAGTTGCTGATGCAGGGGTTCATGAACGCAGAGGCGCTGGCGCGGACGATCCAAACCGGTGAAGCACATTATTTCAGCCGCAGCCGCCAGGTCCTCTGGCACAAGGGCGCCACGAGTGGATTCGTGCAGCGCGTCCGGGAACTGCTGGTCGACGACGACCAGGACTGTATCTGGCTGCGCGTCGACGTCGACGGCGGTGCCAGCTGCCACGTAGGTTACCGCAGCTGCTTTTACCGCCGCGTGCCGACAGGCGAGGAATTCAGCGTGACCGAGGTCGACGGTCGCGTCGATCTCGTGTGGACCGACACCGAAAAAGTCTTCGATCCCGAAGAAGTCTACGGCGACGCACCGAACCCGACGATCCTGTAATTCGCACGCCTCAGTCCCCGGCGCGATAGCTCGAATAGTAGTGAACGAGCGCGTCGAAGTCCGTGGGATCCAGCCGCTGGATCTCGTGCTCCATCGTGTCGAGCAGCGGTTCGCGCTTGCCACCGAAATAGGCGCCGATCGCGTAGCGGATATAATCCGGCCGCTGCCCATGCAACGGTATCCCGATCGCGTATGCAACGTCTTCGTCGTGCGGCGGAACGTGACAGGCGCCACAGTGCCTTTCATGCAGTACGGCACCTCTCGCTGCGAGCTCCTCGTCGAATATCTCGAAGTTGTAAGTCCTGACCTGGGCAGCAAAATACTCGGCGGCAGCGGTCACCTGGGATTCGGCCAACGCGGAGACGGTCTCGCACATGCGCGGTTCACTCACGCACTGCCGCGCGCCATCGACGTAGGCATAGATTGCCTCCTCGATATGGGCAACCGGTATCCCCGCGATCACAGGAATCATCGGGTCCGCCTTACCCATGCCGTCGGCGCCGTGACATGCGAAGCAGGCTTGCAGAGCCTCCTCCGCCATGACGACCGGGGCTGCGAACAACAGCAACAGCAATAACAGCCTACGGCTCCGATACATCGGATTACTCCACGTTCGCGGCGATGCGTGAGTCACTACCCTACGCCCGCATCGGGAGCACCGGAATACGTATGTTCCCGGGAGGGCGTATCAGTCCGGTTTCGCCGCCACCGAAGCCGTGAACACGACGTCCGTCGAGCTGTTCAGCGCGGTCTCGGCGGAATCCTGCAGCACGCTGATCACGAATCCGACGGCAACCACCTGCATCGCGACGTCATCGGAGATACCGAACAGGCCGCATGAGAGCGGTATCAGCAACAACGATCCGCCCGCGACACCCGATGCCCCGCAGGCCGAAAGTGCCGCGACCACGCTGAGCAACAGAGCGGTCAACAGATCGACCTGGATGCCGAGCGTGTGCGTCGCGGCGAGCGTCAAGACCGTAATCGTTATCGCGGCGCCGCCCATGTTGATCGTCGCCCCGAGGGGAATGGACAGTGCATAGGTATCCTTTTCGAGGTCGAGACGTTCGCACAGGGCCAGATTGACGGGGATGTTCGCCGCCGAGCTACGCGTGAAGAATGCCGTCACGCCGCTCTCGCGAAGCGCCGTGAGGACAATGGGATACGGGTTGCTGCGTGTCCTCAGCCACACGATGAGCGGGTTGATCAGCAACGCCATGATGAGCATGCTGGCGAGCAGCACCGTCAGGATTCGCGCGTAGCCGCCGAGCGCTGCCAGTCCCGATTCGGCAAGGTTGCCGGCGACCAGTCCGAAGATCCCGATCGGCGCGAGGCGGATCACGATGCGCACGATGTGCGTGACTGCGTCGGCCAGGTCCGCGAGCATCCGGCGGGTCGTGTCGGCCGCATGGTGAAGGAAGATGCCGAGCAACACGCCCCACACGAGGATACCTATGTAGTTAGCACCGATAATCGCGTTGATCGGATTGTCGACGAGCTTGAGCAACAGGCCGCCCAGAACCTCGGCAATACCCTGCGGCGCAGTCGCCGTCACTTCAGGCAACCTCAGCGCCAGCGTTGTCGGAAACAGAGCGCTCATGACGATCGCAAGCAGCGCGGCGGCGATCGTCCCCACGAGGTACATGATCACGATGGGCCGGAGCTGCGACGTGTGGCTGGTACGGCGGTTGGCGATCGCCGAGGCGACCAGCACGAGAACGAGCACGGGCGCGACGGCTTTCAAAGCCTTTACGAACAGGTCGCCGAGGAGCATCGATGCGCTACCCGCTTCGGGCCACAGCAGCGACACCACGATGCCCGCCACGATGCCGATGGCGATCTGCAGCACGAGACTGCCGCTCATAATGCGGTTGATTACCTGAGGTAGTGCCATGATCCCCCCGACAGCTTCTGGCGGTTCTCCCTTCCTAGTGCCGACGGCGGTACTCACGGCGCCTGACGGCCGCTGGCTTCGGTTCGCGCCCCATCAGCGCCTTCGACTGGTACACGTACTCGATCGTCCCGATCAGCCAGAGCAGGTAGCCGATCAATTCGATGAACTCCTCGACAGCGAGCTTGATGATACGTGCGTAGGCATCACCGAGCATAGCCTGCCAAAGGGGCTCGTGACCGACCAGAATCGAGTAGGCGAACAGGATCACTGCACCGGCGAAGATCAGCGTCAGGCCCGGGGATGGCCAGATTCTCGCCAGTGCGATGTTGAGCCGCTTCAAGTGCCTGTAGCAGTAGGCGATGAGCAGCGCACCGGATATGCCGACGAGCACCTGCCACAGGTTGTCGACGATGTACTGGTCGAAGAAGTAATGCAGCTCGCGAATCAGGAAAATCAATACGAGCCCGCCGAAGAGGATCGCGAGCGGCCGCTGCGTATTGCTGTGCTGCGCGACCCAGCCCATCATCATGCCGCAGACCAGCAGCAACACGAGCTGGATGATCTCGACCGCGGAAAATTCGCTGGTACCGTATACGTCGCCGTCGGCCACGTACTCGTGCATGCGCAGCGTCCCCGGGTTGGAGACCTCCAGGTGCACGAGGAGCGCCGTCAGCGACGCGATGCCGAAGAAATAGAGGACGTAACGAAACCAGGCCATGCCCGACTATACACTGCGCGCCTGATCCCTGTTAAGTAATTGATTTTAATAACTGTCTTACCTATTTGCGCAGCTCGAACAGGGGCGTCCCGGCCGCGCTCAGCAGCCCGTGGTCGAGCAGCCAGGCCCGTGCGTCGGCGGCGTCGGACTCGAACCAGGCGCGGCTGCTGCCGAGCCGGAAACTGTAACCCCAGCTGTCCATGTCCTGCATGAGCCGGTCGCGGCCCACGCCGGGAAGGTAGTCCGCGAGCACGATCTGCAGATAGCAGACCGCCGCCTCTTCGATATCGTCACCGCCCGCATCGCGCTCGAGGCCTGCGCGCCGGTCCTCGTCCATGCAGATGACGTGACAGGTCTCGTGGAGTAACGAGTGCACGGGCGTGTCCAAACGGACGTAAACGCGGCGTCTCACGACGCCGGCTTCCGGCTCACCCCAGTAACTCCCGGCGATGGGCGCGTCATCGTCGAGCAGCTCGAGCGACAGGCCGAAACGGCCGAGCAGCTCGGTCAACTTGCGGAACCGGACGTCGGCAACGCGCAGCACAGGGTTCGTGACGTGCACGGCTCGAGATCAGATCGCGGATATCTGCTTCAGAACGATGCGCACCAGGTCGTCGACGATCGCGTCGCGCATCAGCTGCTCTTCCTTCGCCTTGCCGAGCACGAGGGTCGAGTCGTAGGTGTAGTCGCGGGTCAGCGTCAGTTCCTGCGGTTCGAGCAAATTCTGCTCGCCGCTCGTGATTGCATAGCGCACCGTGTAGAAGACTTCGAATTCCGTCGGCACGTTCCTCGCCGACACCGAAAGAACACGCTGGTCGGTGAAGTCGAAGAGGATGCTCAATGTCGCCGTCGCCCCGTCCGGCGAATCCAGCACTTCGACGCCGGCCGCCCGCAGGTTGCGGCGAAGCTCCCGATAGAACTGGCTGAAACGGTCCTCCGTGGAGATATAGGTGCGCTGCATGGCCTCGGGTGTCGACGTCGCCCCCTGCAGGCTGAACCCACACCCCGCGGCCAGCGGTAACAGCAGGAATGCGACAGCCCTATACAACAATATTCACCAGGCGGCCGGGCACGACGATCGTCTTCCTCACCTCGCTGTCGCCGATGAAGCGCTGTGCGTTCGGGTCCGCGAGGGCCTGCTCGATGATCGTCTCCTTGTCCGCGTCGGCGGCAACCGATATCTTGCCGCGCAGCTTGCCATTCACCTGCACGACGATGTCCACGAGGTCGCGCGACAGGGCCGACTCGTCGACCGTCGGCCAATGCTGATCGATCAGCGACGTCTCGTGCCCGAGCGTCTCCCACAGCGCGTGGCAGATGTGCGGAACCATCGGCGACAGCATCAGCACGACCGCTTCGAGCGCCTCGCGCTCGACGGCGCGGCCCTGTTCCGAGTCGTCCTCGAAGCGGTTCACCGCGTTCAGCAGCTCCATCGCAGCCGCGACAGCGGTATTGAACATGTTGCGTCGGCCGATATCGTCGGAGATTTTGCCGATGGTCGCATGAATCTTGCGGCGGAGTTCCTTCTGCCCGACATCGAGCCCCGCCACGTCCAGTTCCGGAGGCGTTCCGCCGGCGGCGTGTTTCTGGACGGCGCCCCAGAAGCGCTTGAGGAACCGGGAGCTTCCCTGCACGCCTTCATCGGACCACTCGAGCGCCTGTTCCGGCGGCGCCGCGAACATCATGAACAGCCTGACGGTGTCCGCGCCATAGCGCTCGATCAGTTCCTGCGGATCCACCGTGTTGCCCTTGTTCTTGGACATCTTGGCGCCATCCTTGAGCACCATCCCCTGTGTCAGCAGATTGGTGAACGGCTCCGCCGACGCGCTCAGTCCCTGGTCGCGCATGACGCGCTGGAAGAAGCGCGAGTACAGGAGATGCAGGATGGCATGCTCGATTCCGCCGGTATACTGGTCCACGGGCATCCAGTAGGACTCGCGCCCGTCGAGCATCTCCTGGTCGCTGTCCGGGCACGCGTAACGCGCAAAATACCAGGACGATTCGACGAAAGTGTCGAAGGTATCGGTCTCCCGGCGCGCCGCCTTACCACAGTGCGGACAGGTCGTCTCGTAGAAATCGGGCAGGTCCTTGAGCGGCGACCCATGGCCTGTGAACTCGACGTTCTCCGGGAGCACCACCGGCAGGTCCTCCTCGGGCACGGGCACGGCGTCGCAGTCGTCGCAATAGATGATCGGTATCGGCGCGCCCCAGTAACGCTGCCGCGACACGCCCCAGTCGCGCAGCCGGTAATTCACCGTGCGCCTACCACGACCGGATTCCTCGAAGTAGTCGGCGATGGCTTCGAACGCGCTTCGCGAATCCATGCCGTCGAACCTTCCGGAATTGACGAGCACCCCGTATTCCGTGAATGCGCCTTCCCCGATATCGATGGAGTTGCCATCCGCCGGCGCGATGACCTGCTTGATCGGCAGGCCGTGCTTTTTCGCGAACTCCCAGTCTCGCTCGTCATGCCCGGGAACCGCCATGACGGCGCCGGTTCCGTAGCTCATCAGCACGAAGTTCGCGACCCAGAGCGGGACCGCCTCACCCGAGATGGGATGCGCGGCATTGATGCCCAGCGCCATGCCCTTCTTCTCCATCGTTTCCAGGGCTGCTTCTGCCGCATGCGATTTCCTGCACTCGTCGATGAAAGCGGCGATTGCCGGGTTATCTTCTGCGGCCTTGATCGCCAGCGGGTGCTCGGCCGCGACTGCCATGTAGGTGACGCCGAGCAGCGTGTCCGGGCGCGTCGTATAGACGACGAGCGGCTCGTCCTCTCCCTCGACGTCGAATGAAAGCTCGACGCCCTCGGACCGCCCGATCCAGTTCCGCTGCATGGTCTTGACGGAGTCGGGCCACCCCGGCAGGTCGTCGAGGCCTTCGAGCAGTTCATCGGCGTAGGCAGTGATCTTCATGAACCACTGCGGTATTTCGCGCCGCTCGACGAGGGCATCGGAGCGCCAGCCGCGTCCGTCGATCACCTGCTCGTTCGCCAGAACGGTCTGATCGACCGGGTCCCAGTTCACCACCGAGTTCTTGCGATAGACCAGGCCCTTCTCGAACATCTTCGTGAAGAGCCACTGCTCCCAGCGATAGTATTCGGGGCGACACGTCGTCACCTCGCGTGTCCAGTCATAGGCATAGCCGAGGCGCCGCAACTGGTCGCGCATGTCGTCGATGTTGTTATACGTCCACTCGGCCGGCGGCACGCCACGCTTGATCGCCGCGTTCTCTGCGGGCATGCCGAAAGCGTCCCAACCCATCGGCTGCAGCACGTGCTTGCCCTGCATGCGGTGATACCGGGCGATCACGTCGCTGATCGTGAATACCCGTACGTGTCCCATGTGGAGCTTGCCGCTCGGGTAAGGGAACATCGTCAGGCAGTAGAATTTCTCCTTGTCAGGGTCCTCCAGCACCTCGAAGCAGCGCGAATCCTGCCAGTGGTCCTGGGCGGCTTTCTCGACGGTTTCGGGGTTGTAGGGCGTGCTCATTGCCGGGGCATTTCCGTGCTGTTATCGAGACGGGCAAGCGTACAGCAACGCGGCCACGTTCGCAGCAGCCCGCGAGCTGAATCCAGGCGCGGAGCAAGCTTACACGCCGGCGCGGCTGCGCACCCGGACGATGCCCATGATCAGCAGGCAAAGCCCGACAACCGGCAGATTGCCGGTGCGGGCATAGGGCGTGCTGCCGGCCCTCGGCTGCACGTCCATTGTCAGCGTCACGGGCTCGAACTGAGCGCCGGAATCGAGGATCTTCCCCGTGTGGGAAATGAATGCGCTGACGCCGGTGTTGGTTGCCCGGACCGCGGCACGGCCGACTTCCAGGGACCGCATACGCGCGATTTCGAGGTGCTGGTGGGGAGCGATCGAGTCCCCGAACCACGCGTCGTTGCTGACGTTGATCAGGATCGCCGCATCGGGCAGCGCATAGAGCTGTTCCGCCCCGTACGCGTCCTCGTAACAGATCGCGACCGCCAGTTTCTCGCCGTTGCCGGCTTCCAGCAGGGGCTGAACTTCGGCACCCGCAGCGAGATCGTTATGCGGCAGGCTCATCATCCGCATCCACTCGCGCACGCTGGCCGGCACCGGGAAATACTCCCCGAACGGGACCAGGTGCCGCTTTCGGTAGGTCTGTCGGCGATCGCCCGATACGAGCATCACGCTGTTGTAGACCCGGGCCTCGCCGCGGTCCTCGTCGCGTTCCAGGATGCCGAAGACGATGCTGCGCCCGCTGCCCCGGGTGTCCATCTGCAGTGCCTCGATGTAGGGCTCGACCTGGTCGTCCAGTGCCGGTATGGCGACCTCCGGCCAAATGACGAGTTCGCTGCCTGACGCGCGGGCGGCCGCATCGCGGTAAAAGTCGAGCGTCGGCCTCAACCGCTCGGGCAGCCACTTCTCTGCCTGCGAAATACCCGCCTGCACGATCGTGCTCGGCACCGGAGATCCCTTCGGCTGGGTCCATTCGACGAACCTGAGAATGCCGCCCACCATCAGCGGCAGCACCAGTATCGCTATTGCGGTCGCCCGCTGCCGACCCTCGGTCAAGATCGCTACGAGGATAGCCGTGGTACCCAACACGGCCATGAATGACACGCCGTAGACGCCGATGACGGGCGCCCAGCCCGCGAGCACCGAGTCGACCTGGCTATAGCCGACGGCCAGCCACGGGAAGCCCGTCAGCACCCATCCGCGCAGCCACTCGATCAAGACCCAGGTTGCGGGCGCCACCGGTAACAGCAGCCACGGGTGCCCCCCGGCAAGGCGGCTGATGAGCCACCCCGCCGCGAACAACCAGGCTGACATGATGAGGACCAGCCCCAACATCAACACCACCGCTATCCATGCCGGCGCTTCACCGAAGATGACGACGGAGATATAGATCCAGTAGGTGCCGGAAAGGAACAGGCCGAACCCGAAAAAGAAACTGAGCCATCCCGCATCGCGCGGCGATACGCTCAGGCAGACATAGAGCAGCGGCAGCAGCAGGACCGGCACGAGAAGCGACAGCCCGAAGGGTGCGAACGCGGTCGTCGTCAGGACGCCAAGCAGGAACAGGATTCCCCGGCTCGTCCACGGCCGGTCCGCCGGCCAATGAGAGACTGACCCGCGCAACTTCACGGGGATCAGACGTCGAGCCGTTGCACTCGGAGCGCACCGATACGGCGTTTGTCCGCCTTGGTCACCGAGAATTCGAAACCACCGTACTCGATACTCTCCCCGCGCCGCGGCAGGCGGCCGAGTTCGTGCATCACGAGTCCGCCGACCGTATCGTATTCTTCGTCGCTCAGTTCGCACTCGAAGAATTCGTTGAAGTCCTCGATCCGCGTCAGGGCGCGAACGGCATAACAGGGCGTCCCGTTGCGGTCACCTTCGGGACGGATGAATGCATCCTCTTCCGGGTCGTGCTCATCGTCGATCTCGCCGACGATTTCCTCGAGGACGTCCTCGATCGTCAGCAGCCCCGAAACGCCGCCGTATTCATCAACGACGATCGCCATGTGGTTGTGGCTGGCGCGGAATTCCTTCAGCAGCGCGTTCAGACGCTTCGACTCGGGTATTACGGCCGCAGGACGCAACAGCTTGCGTATCGGCACGTCCTGCCCGTCCGTCTTTCCGAAGTAGCGCAACAGGTCCTTTGCGAGCAGCACGCCGAGAACCTCGTCGCGGTCCTCGCCCATGACCGGGAACCTGGAGTGGCCGGACTCGACGATGACCCTGATCATTTCGTCGATGTCGTCCTCGATATCGATAACGACCATCTGCGAGCGCGGGATCATCACGTCGCGCACCTGTGTCTCCGAAACCTCGAGCACGCCCGCGAGCATGCTCTTTTCCTCGGCATCGATATCGGTCTCGGATTGCTGGATGATGTCCTGGATTTCTTCACGGCTCCAGGGCTCACCTCTGAACGCACGCTTGAGACGCGCGATTAGCGAAGTGGTCCCTGCGCCGCCGGTACTTGGCGGTTTGTCGTTCATCTGACTGTCGTGGTGTTTGCCAGCTGGTTAAACCCCGTATCCGGGCAAAATATTGTATCAGTTTCCCGCGTAAGGATCGGCGATGCCGAACCCCTTTAGGATGCGCCGTTCGAGCGCTTCCATTTTGTCGGCCTGCTCCTCGCCAATATGGTCGTAACCCAGCAGGTGCAGGGTGCCGTGCACGAGCATGTGGGCCCAGTGGGCCTCGAGCGGCTTGCCCTGCTCGTCCGCCTCGCGCGCCACCACGCCGGCACAAACGACGACGTCGCCCAGCAGCGGCATCTCCCCGGGCGGCACGAAGCCATTGTCGCCCGCGGGAAACGCCAGTACGTTCGTCGGATTGTCCTGGTCGCGGTAGTGCCGGTTAAGGACGCGCATCTCCGCTTCATCGACGATACGCACGGACACCTCGGCGTCGTGGCCAGCATCCGTTGCACGGACCGTGCGTTCGACCCAGCCCCGGACAGCTTCGGTCGAAGGAATGCCAGTGACACCGCTGGCAACCTGGACGTCGACACTCATCGCAAGGCGTGCGACGATCTAGACAGCATCACCGTCGGCCTCATAGGCGGCGACGATACGTTGCACGAGCGGATGCCGGACGACGTCCTTCCTCGTGAAGAAAGTGAAGCTGATGCCTTCGACGCTCTCCAGTATGCGCGCAGCATTATTGAGGCCCGACTGCTGGCCGGACGGCAAATCGATCTGCGTGACGTCACCCGTCACGACGGCGCGAGAGCCGAAACCGATCCGCGTCAGAAACATCTTCATCTGTTCGACGCTGGTGTTCTGCGCCTCGTCGAGGATGACGAACGATTCGTTTAGCGAGCGCCCGCGCATGAACGCGAGCGGTGCAATCTCGATGATATTTCGTTCAATGAGGCGAAGCACACGATCCGCACCGAGCATGTCGTACAGTGCGTCGTACATCGGCCGCAGGTACGGGTCTACCTTCTGCGACATGTCCCCGGGCAGGAAACCCAGCCGTTCGCCCGCCTCGACTGCCGGCCTGACGAGCACGATCCGGCGGACATGCTCGTGCTCGAGCGCATCGACGGCAGCCGCAATCGCGAGATACGTCTTGCCGGTACCGGCGGGGCCGATGCCGAAGGAAAGATCGTAATCGCGCATCGCCCGCATGTACGCGGTCTGGTTGGCGCCCCGCGGCCGGATACGCTTCAGGCGCGTCTGGATCGCGAAGTGCTCCTCGTCGTCGCCGGCTTCCGGGGACGGTTCCGGCTCCGATTCGCCCTCATTCATAACCGATTCCTGCAGGAGAATGTGCACGCGCTCCGGATCGAGGCGCTCGCGATCCGTCATCCTGAAAAGCCTGTGCAGCACATCACTGCCGAGCTGGGTCGCTCCTGGCTGCCCGGTGACGCGAAAGTGATTGCCGCGACTGGCGATCTCGACATCGAGGCGGCGTTCAATCTGCCGCAAGTGTTCATCGAACTGGCCACAGAGATTGGCCAGACGGTTGTTGTCGGCGGGCTCGAGAATGACATCCCGTGATATCTGGACTGCATTCAAGTTCGGTGCTTCAGACCTCTGTCGATGGATTAGGGCAGACTACCGCGAAGCGGGTGCTTTTTGAAGCCTGCGTGCGGCGCTTTATGTCACGCCGCTGCCTGGCTGTCGCAGCGCCTGCCGCGCAGCGAATTCGGCAACGCTTCGGTAATCACAACGTCTACGAATTGGCCTATGACAGCGGGATCGGCATCGAAATTCACCCAGCGGTTGTTCTCGGTTCTTCCCGTCACCTGGCTGGCGCTCTTCTTCGAGACCTTTTCGACCAGCACGCGCTGTGTCGTGCCGACCATCGCGTCGCCGATCGCCTGCGCCTGCTGGTTGATGCGCGCCTGCAGGATCTTCAGCCGCTCCTTCTTGACGTCCGTCGGCGTGTCGTCCGGCAGGTTCGCCGCCGGCGTGCCCGGGCGCGCGCTGTAGATGAAGCTGAATGACTGGTCGAAGCCGACGTCGGCGATCAGCTTCATCGTCGCCTCGAAATCCCTGTCGGTCTCGCCGGGAAAACCGACGATGAAATCCGAAGCAATGGACATGTCCGGGCGTGCCTCGCGCAACTTCCGGATCTTCTGCTTGTACTCGAGCGCCGTGTGGCCGCGCTTCATCGCCGCCAGGATCCGGTCCGACCCGTGCTGCACCGGCAGATGCAGATAGTTGGCGAGTTTCGGCACCTCGGCATAGGCCTGCACGAGGCTGTCCGTGAACTCTACCGGATGCGAGGTCGTAAAGCGGATCCGGTCGACGTCGTCAACGGCCGCAACGTAGTAAATCAGCGTCGCGAGGTCGGCAATCGAGCCGTCGTGCATCGGGCCCCGGTAAGCGTTCACGTTCTGGCCCAACAGGTTTATTTCACGCACACCCTGCTCGGCAAGCTGCACGACTTCGGCGACCACGTCGTCGAGCGGACGGCTGATCTCTTCGCCGCGCGTGTACGGCACCACACAGAAACTGCAGTACTTGCTGCAGCCTTCCATGCAGGAGACGAACGCCGTGGGACCGTCTGCGCGGGGCTCGGGGAGCCGGTCGAACTTTTCGATCTCGGGAAAGGACACGTCCACCACGGAGGCGCGCCGGCTGCCGGCAACCTCGATAAGCTGCGGCAGCCTGTGCAGCGTCTGCGGCCCGAACACGACATCCACGAACGGCGCACGGCGCGTGATGCCGTCACCTTCCTGGCTCGCAACGCAGCCGCCGACGCCGATCATAACGCCGTTGCGCCGTTCTTTGATCGCTCGCCAGCGCCCTAGTTCGGAAAATACTTTCTCCTGGGCTTTCTCACGTATCGAGCAGGTGTTGACGAGCAGCAGGTCGGCTTCTTCGGCGACATCGGTCAGCTCGTAGCCGTGAGATGCGCGCAGCACGTCCGCCATCTTGTCCGAGTCGTACTCGTTCATCTGGCAGCCGAACGTCTTGATATACAGCTTTTTCGCCATACTGGAATACTACACCCTGTTACCGCGCAATAACTGCAACAGGCCGAGGTTCCGGTTGTTCTTCAACCGAAGTAAAGCGCAGCGCAGCGAGCCATGAGGTTGAAGAACGGCCGGAACCTCGGCCTCAACTCACCTCAAATACCCCATGCTCTCCAGCTTCAGCATGATGCGGTGGGCGGCGAGATCCGGCGAGATGTCGGCCGTGTCGATCACCATCTCCGCGTTCTCCGGCGCTTCGTAGGGATCGCTGATACCCGTAAATTCCTTGATGATGCCGGCCCTGGCCTTCGCGTAGAGTCCCTTGCGGTCCCGCTCTTCACAGACTTCCAGCGGTGTCGCAACGTGGATCTCGATGAATCCGCCGAGCGGGCTGATCATGTCGCGCACGATGCGTCGCGTCGACGCGTACGGTGCAATCGGCGCACAGATGGCGATGCCACCGTTCTTCGTGATCTCACTCGCAACATAACCAATGCGGCGGATATTGAGGTCGCGGTGTTCCTTCGAGAAGCCGAGCTCGCTCGACAGGTTCTTGCGCACGATGTCGCCGTCGAGCAGGCTGATCGCCCTGCCGCCGGCTTCCATGAGCTTCACCATCAGCGCATTCGCGATCGTGGACTTGCCGGAACCCGACAGGCCGGTGAAGAACACGGTGAACCCCTGCCTGTGCCGCGGCGGATGTGTGCGGCGAAGTTCGGCGACTACGTCGGGGAACGAGAACCAGTCGGGAATCTCGAGGCCCTCGGCCAGGCGCCGCCGCAGCTCGGTGCCGGATATGTTCAGGATGTGGTCCGCATCCCCGGCCTCGTCTGCGGCGATGTACTGCGCTCGATTCTCCGCGTAGACCATCATGCGGAACGGCACCATCGAGATGTCGAGCTCTTCCTCGTGTTCCTTCAGCAGTTCCTGAGCATCGTAGGGGCCGTAGAAATCGTTGCCCTTCGAGTCCTTGCCGGGACCTGCATGGTCGCGGCCGACGATCAGGTGCGTGCAGCCGTAGTTCTTGCGGATGATCGCATGCCACAGCGTTTCACGGGGACCGCCCATGCGCATCGCGAGTGGCAGCAGCGAGAGCATCGTGGTCTGCTCCGGGTAACGGCTGAGCAGGTGTTCGTAGCAGCGCACGCGCGTAAAGTGATCGACATCACCAGGCTTGGTCATGCCGACGACCGGGTGGACGAGCAGGTTGGCTTCGACGTCGAATGCCGCGCGCAGCGTCAGCTCCTGGTGCGCGCGATGCATCGGGTTTCGCGTCTGGAAAGCGATGACCTTGCGCCAGCCGAGTTTGCGGAAACGTTCGCGCAGCTCGGCGGGCGAATTGCGCAGGTGCTTGAAATCGTAATGGATCGGCGCCTCTATACCGCGCAGCGTGCCACCGACGTATACCGGGTGCGCGATGTTATTGAGGTAATGCACGGCCGGATGCGTCTCGTCCGCGGTCCCGTATACGCTCTCGGCTTCGGCTTCCTTATCGGGGGTCCAGATATCGCCGACGTCAAGCGTTGCGACGATGACGCCCTCGAGGTCGCGCAGCGCGATCCGGTCGCCGCCCTGGATGCCCTCGGCAAACGCCTCGCTGACATCGAGCGTGATCGGGATGGGCCAGAGGACCCCCGACGTGAGCCGCATCTTCTCGATAACCGAGTCGTAATCGTCCCTGCCGAGAAAACCTTCGAGCGGCGAGAACGCCCCGTTGAGCAGCAGCTCGATGTCGCAAAGCTGGCGCTCGGTCAGGTCCCAGGACGCGAACTCACGCGCGGCCTGTTTTTCGGCCTCGGCTTCCTCCGCCGGCAAGTACAGATTCTTCAATTGGCCGCCGTGCGGCTCCTTGTAAGCACCCATTTTTCCTATCCCAGAATAAAAGCGGGGCACAGACTAACACCGCACACGCCCCACGAGTACGAATCTTGACAATAGTTGCCCGCTAGAACGGAATGTCGTCCTCGAAGTCGTCCGGTGGCCCCTGCGGTGCCCCGCCGGACGGACCCCGATCGGAAGACATCGGCGCAGAACCGCCGCCGCGGCCGCCGAGCATCTGCATCTCGTCCGCGACGATCTCCGTCGTCCAGCGGTCGTTACCGTCCCGGTCCTGCCACTTGCGCGTACGCAGCTTGCCTTCGATATAGACCTGCGATCCCTTGCGGAGGTACTCGGCAGCGATCTCGGCCAGCCGGTTGAACATCGCCACCTTGTGCCACTCGGTGCGCTCCTTCTGCTCGCCGGTCTGCTTGTCCTTCCATGTCTCGCTGGTCGCGACCGACAGGTTGGTCACGGCGCTGCCGCTCGGCATGTAGCGCGTTTCCGGATCTGCGCCGAGATTGCCGACGATGATGACTTTGTTGATTCCACGGGCCATAACGATTCTCTGCTTGTGGCGCCCTTGCGGCGCATGTTGTGTTGATACCCTCTCGAAGGGGCACTTATTGTAGAGGGTTGTTCCCCGAAAACCACCCCGATTTCTGGCCTCGGAAGCAGTTTTC
>JBFFEB010000058.1:0-18605 GCA_041559075.1 Woeseiaceae bacterium
CAGCTCGCGCAGTTGCCCGTGATGGTCGAGTGATCGAAGGTGGCCGGCACCCACGCGGTGGTGGTGTGGCAGTCGTCACAGGTGTCGCCGGACGTTATGTGCCCGGGATGCTTGCCCGTGGCGGTCGTGCCGTCGTGGCAGGAGCCGCAGGTGCCGACGACCTGGAGATGGTCGACGGCGACCGCGGGTGCCCACTGGGTGCTGTCGTGGCAGTCCTCGCAGACATCCGTGGTATTGATGTGGGTCGCATCCTTGCCCGTGGCGGTCGTGCCGTCGTGGCAGGCGCCGCAGGCGCCGACGACCTGCATGTGGTCGACGGTGTCCGCCGGCGACCAGGCCACGTTATTGTGGCAGTCCTCGCAGACGTTGGTCGTATTGAGGTGGGTCAGTGGATCTTTACCCGTCGCGCTGACACCGTCGTGGCAACGGGCACAGTCGTCGAAGATGTTGTCGTGCTCGAAGTTGGCGGGCACCCATGCGTTGGTCGTGTGGCAATCGTCGCAATTATCGCCGGCCTGGATATGATCGACGTCCTTCCCGGAGGCCGTGGTACCGTTGTGGCAGGTGCCGCAGGCGCCCACGACCTGCGCGTGGTCGACCGTGTCGGCCGGCGACCAGGTCACGTTGTTATGGCAGTCTTCACAGAAGCTGGTCGTGCTGATGTGGGTGGTAGTCTTGCCCGTCGCTGCAACGCCGTCATGACAGCTTGCACAGTTGTCGACGATACTGGCGTGGTCGAAATTGGCGGGCACCCATGCGGTGGTCGTGTGGCAATCGTCGCAGTTGTCGCCGCTGTTGACATGCGTTGCGTGCTTGCCGGTTGCCGCGATGCCGTTGTGACATCCACTGCACGGACCGACGACCTGCGTGTGATCGACGGTGAGCGTCGGCAGCCACCCGATCGTCGTGTGGCAGTCTTCGCAGAAGCCGGTTGTCTGAATGTGGTCCGTGTGCTTGCCCGTTGCATCGAAGCCGTTGTGGCAACCCGAACAGCCACTGGTGACCCCCGTGTGGTCGAATACGACCGGAACCCAGGCTGTGCCGGTATGGCAGTCGTCGCATTGCTCGCTCGACTGCGGATGACCGGGCGGTTTTCCGGTAGCGGTTGTACCGTCGTGGCAATTTCCGCAGCTGCCTTTCGCGGACGAGTGATCCATGTAGGCGATCGGGCTCCAGGCCGCCGCGGTGTGGCAGTCCGCGCACAAGTCCGTGGTTGCGATATGGTCGACGGGTTTCGCAGACGCCTGAACCACGCCGATCGACGAATGGCAGCTCACGCAGGTTGGATTAGTTCCCTGGAATGTGCCGCCCGTGTGGCAGCGTTCGCAGGTTACGTTGGCGTGAGCCCCGTCGAGTGAGAATCCTGTGCTGAAATGATCGAACGGCTCCTGCGCATGTGACCTCGACGAGATTACCGCGAGCACGACGAACGTCGTGAGAAGAATCCATAAATTGAGTCCCTTCATTGGATCGCCCTCACATCCTGGAACGACTGGGCGGAATGACAGCGACCGCAGTCGAAGCCGAACTCGCCGTCATGCACGTCATCGGCGCGATGACAGTCGGCGCAACGGCTGCCCAGCATCGATTGAGCGGAGAGTGGACGCCGGTGGCAAGCGTCACATTGCACGTCGAGATGCGCGCCCTGCAGAGCAAAGGCGGTCTGCCGGTCGTGGTCGAACTGCCACTGCAGCCAGTCCACCGGGTTGTGGCACAAGGCGCAGTTATCCGGGAAGCGGTCCTGGTGTGGATCGCTGTCGCGGTGGCACTCGACACACACCGTGGGCGCGTCACTGAAAACATGTGATTCATGGCATGCATCGCATTGCTCGTGGGCATGCGCGCCGAGCAACGGGAACCGAGTCAGGCCATGATCGAAAAAGACCTGGCCGGTCCATGAATTCTCGTTATGGCAGTCGAGACAGATCGTGCCCTGGGTGCCGTCGTGGGCATCGTCGTCCTCGTGGCAGGCGAGGCAGTCCGTCTGCGGCTTAACCTCGAATATCGGCTCGACATGACAGGCTATGCACTCGACCAGTTCGTGGGCGCCATTCAGTGCGTGATGCGTGTCGATATCGTGGTCGAAGTGAATCGCCGACCATGCCTCCGTTGCATGGCAGGTCTCACAGACAGTCCCGAAATGACCGTCGTGGTTGTCGTTCTCGAGATGGCAGGAAACGCACGCGATGTCCATGTCGTCGTCGAATGGATCCTCGCTGTGGCAGTCGCCGCAGCTCAGCTCCGCGTGTTTGCCATCCAGCGCAAAACGCGTGTCGCGCGCATGATTGAATTTGGTGTCGGACCACGCTGTCGGCGAGTGGCAGTTGCCACATTCCTGGCCACTGCGGCCGTCATGGGCGTCGTCTTCGGCGTGACAGTCGAAGCAGTCCGTCGGAGGCGCCTGGAAAGTCTGGTCCGCGTGGCAGCCGGAACATTCGGCCTCCCCATGTTTGCCGATCAGTGAAAAGCCGGTCGTGTCGTGATCGAACTCGGCGTCGGTCCAGGCGACCGCGGTATGGCAGTCGCCGCACTCCGTACCCATAGTATCGCCGTGAACGTTGTCTGCCTCGTGACAGGCGAAACAGTCGGAAGGTGCAGCGCGATGCTTGACGTTAGCCTCGTGGCACTCCGAGCATTCCGTTTCGCCGTGCTTGCCGAGCAGCGGGAAGTCGGTGAAGTCGTGGTCGAAGGCACGCTCGTCGAGCTGCACGATGTCGGCGTCCCTGCCTTCATGGTCGGTGTGGCAGCTCGCACACGGGGTCTGGCGCGCATCGTCTGACAGGCCGTGAAATCCGGTTCCGGCGCTTACGTCGTCAGCGACGTCCTCGTGGCAGTCAAGGCACAGCGCACGCTGTTTCGCACGTTCGAACTTCGTGTGGCAGGCATCGCAGTCTTCCTCGTACTCGGCATGACCCTCGATAACCTTGCCGGGCATGACCAGCGTCTCGATCTGGGCGTGGACCGGGTCGGGAACGATGAAGGTCAAAGTCATCAATGCTCCGGTAACTAAGGCTAAAAGTCTCATGCAGTTACGGGTGCCACATTCAGTACATGTGCACCGCCAGCACATGGAGCAATGCGGATAACACCATTACGAAGAAGATAGGCAAGTGCAGAACGTGCCAGACAGCAAACAGGCGCTCGTACACTGTGAACTTGGCGATGCGCGTCATCAGCTTCGTGTAATCAGTGACGAAGCGTGAAGTGGTCCGTTTCAGGCGCTTGCGGTCCCGCGCTACTACTGCGAACCTCACCGCGGCAAGCTTGAGCTCGCGGCGCGCCGTCCACAGCAGGGACAGGCGGACAAAGGGGTGCGAGATCAGCCATTTCACGCTGCGTCGAATGCCCAGCGAGTTCGTCACCTTGTCGCCCTGTAATTCGTCACAAAGCGCATCGAGCCGCTTGACGAGCCTGGGCATCAGCGTCGCGAGTCCGTGACTCTTCTCGGCCGAGCGGGCCAGGTCCTTGTGCAATTCGCTCAGGGTCAGCTTGCGACCGTAAAGACCACGATGGATGGCCGCGTAGAAGTGGCGACCGACGATGCCGCTGAGGGCGACGAGAAGCATGCAATAGAGCGAGACGCGACTGTTGAAGGAGCCGAGCTGGAAATTGCAGTGATAGAGCACCAGAAGCGGCCCGACCAGGCCAAGGATCATGTGCATCCGGAACCAACGTCGCGTCGAGCCGAGCCTGTGCAGGAACCGGATCTTCTTACGGAGCGGGTAGAGCAGGAGCGACAGCATCAGCGATCCGCCGATGATTCCCAGCCAGTAACCCGCTCCCTCCCGCGGATTGACGAGATGCAGGTCGCGGACCAGCCAGCCGGCGAGGAGAAATACGGTGATCAATGCGTAGGCGCGGAGTTCACCCCTGAGCGTGCTGGCGGCATCGTCCGGCAGGTCGGCTGACCGCTGTGGCGTGACTATCGGTCTCTTTAGGACGGTTTCCGTCATTCGTGTCCTTCCTCCCTGAAAGCGTGATCTGTCCCTGGTGCGTTACCGCAGTCGGGCTTCCAATGTGTCATCCGTCAGCCCGAGTTCGGCCGCTTTCTCGTATGCGGCGGCCGCATCCTGAGAGCGTCCGAGGTGGTCGTAGGATTTCGCCAGCAAGAGCCAGCCTTTGGCATCTCCGGGATCGTCCTGCAGACGCTGTTCGAGTCCCGCGAGGAGATTGCCTACCGAAGCCGCTTTCCTGTCATCGCTGCCGGCAGACGGTCTGGTCATCGCGGTCGAAGACGAATTCCGGATGCTCGTGTCGGTCGCGATATCGGGGCTGCCGATCGCCGCGTACAGTGCAACGGCGAGCAGCAACGTGGCAAACACCGCAAGCAACGGGACGTTCGCGAAGCCCTTCGATGAGGCCCTCGCCTTTCCCAGTAACGGTGCCGATGCAAACGACATTGCAACAAGCAGCATCAGGAATGCGCTGACAATAAAAGCTGCATTCATATTTTTTGAATCCCGTGCCCGCCGCGAAACACGACGAGTAGCCCAAGCGCATGCACGCTTACTGATTTCCACGAAGCAGCCATGGAAAAGGTTCCGCTGCCCGGAAAAATATGAAACGTACACTTGCCAACCGCGGGTATAGATGCGGACTGTCGCCGATTGCCGACAGCGCTGTTACAACTCGACGCTATTGCCCAAGCGAAGGATGTAATGCAAATTAACCCAACCTGTTTTCCAACGTCATCCTATATTCGAACGACGTACTCAAGCGGAACTGTCTCGCACTTTTTTGAATTCGTCTACATGTCGTACGGATCAATGCGTGTCAGTTCTGTTTCTCATGAAAAAACAAGGCATTTTCGAATCAGGCGCATGATCGAAACTGAAAGACATTCGCGTCATCGGACCTTTAGTTAAATCGCAAGCGTCGTACTGCGGAATGTGGTGTGAAAGTTGCTTTCGACCGGAACCGATGCGGCAGACCGAAAACTGTGAAGGAAATCCAACCGTGATACTCGACATTATTGCTACGATGCCGCCGGGCACAGCACAATAATTTTTCATGAGTCCACTTCTGTTCGTTCTATACCTGTCGCCGGCAATTGCAATACTTGCCTGGTACGTACGTTCGCGACACCGCAAGGAACTTGCGAGTATCCGTGCCGCCGAAGAGGCCATCGCCGCGAGTATGACCGAGCCGCCATCCCTTCACCCCGTGATCGATCCCACCAAGTGCATCGGGTGCCGCTCTTGCGTCGCAGCGTGTCCCGAGCAGTATGCCCACCCGGTGCTGGGGATCATTCGAGGTAAGGCGCGGCTCGTGGGGCCGTCCAACTGCATCGGTCACGGCGCATGCAAGGCAGCCTGTCCTGCCGATGCGATCGAACTGGTGTTCGGTACCGCGAAGCGCGGAGTGGACATTCCGGTGGTCAAGCCGGACTTCGAAACGAACATCCCCGGGATCTTTATCGCTGGCGAGCTCGGTGGGATGGGGCTGATTCGCAACGCCGTCGAACAGGGGCGGCAGGCGCTCGATTCGATCAGGAAGCTCGACGGTCTCGGTAAGCGGAACCAGCTCGACCTCGTCATCGTCGGCGCCGGCCCGGCCGGAATCGCGGCGTCGCTCGGAGCGACGGACGCGAAACTCAGATTTGTCACGGTCGAGCAGGATTCACTCGGCGGAACCGTCGCGCATTTCCCGCGCGGCAAACTGGTCATGACCCGCCCGGCAATCCTGCCTATCGTGGGGGCGATGAAGTTCACCGAGACGAGCAAGGAAAAACTCCTCGAGTACTGGCAGGGCGTCGAGCAGCAGACAGGGCTCAATATCCGTTACAAGGAGCGGGTTACGGGCATAAACCACAGGCCCGACGGTGCTTCGTTCGAGGTGAAGACAACCAAGGGCACCTACACGACGCGCGCTGTGTTACTGACTATTGGTCGGCGCGGTACACCGCGCCAGCTGGGGGTGCCCGGCGAGAAGTCGTCCAAGGTGGTGTATCGGTTGATCGACGCCGAACAATATCGCGGCAAGCATGTGCTCGTCGTTGGCGGCGGCGACTCCGCCCTCGAAGCCGCCCACAGTATCGCGGAACAGCCGGGATCGACGGTAACGCTTTCCTACCGCTCGCCGGCATTCACACGTGCCAAGCCGAAGAACAGGGACAAGGTAGCGCAACTGGCCGAGGTAGGACGGTTGAACGTGCTGATGAGTTCCAGCGTGCGTGAGATTCGCAGGGACTCGGTCGTGATCGACGTGGATGGCGAATCGGTGATACTGCCGAACCAGGCCGTCATCGTCTGTGCTGGCGGTATATTGCCTACCGGCTTCCTCAAGGAGGTCGGCATCGAGGTTGAAACGAAATACGGCACTGCGTAATTGCCTTGACATTCCCGATCGAGCCGCCATCTTTAACGCAAAGGTGGGGACGAGGTTCGCCGGTAATGGTCAGAAAGGCGGCTTTTTCGTGGCGCTGGTTAATGGCCGAGTTGCGGCGCCGAGAGGTCTACCCGGTGATTGCCGCCTACGCGATCGTCGGCTGGATACTGCTGCAGATCGGCGAGGTCACTTTTGATCCGCTCGGCTTGCCCGACTGGGCGATGCCGACGCTCATTTTTGTCGTCGTCGCCGGATTCCCTGTCGCACTGCTGCTCGCCTGGGTGTATGACATTACGCCCCAAGGCATTCGTCGCGATCGGCTTGACCGGCAGGATCAGGGTCGTGTGGACGACCTGCCCTCCATCGCTGTCTTGCCCTTCCTCGACCTGAGTCCGAATAAGGATCAGGAGTATTTCTGCGAAGGCGTGGCCGAAGAGATCCTCAACGCCCTGACCCCGATTCGTAATCTCCATGTCGCGGCGCGATCCTCGTCGTTCCAGTTCAGTTCCCAGGCGGGTGACGTGAGGGAGATTGGCCGCAAGCTGGGAGTAAAGACGATACTCGAAGGCAGCGTGCGGAAATCGGACGGCAAGCTGCGAATCACGGCGCAGCTCATCACAGTAAGCGACGGCTATCACATCTGGTCGAAAGTATTCGACGAGTCCCTCGAGGACATATTCGCCATTCAGGACGAGATTGCGTCGAGCATCGCCGATGCGCTCATCGAGACAATTACCGATAAGGAGAGAGGGGCGATCCGCACGGCACCGCGTACGCATTTTGATGCGTACGATTACTACCTGAGAGGGCGGCAGTTCTTCAAGCGCTTTCACAAAGTGGACATAGAGCACGCCCGCCAGATGTTCTGGCAGGCGCTCGATGTGGATTCGAAATTCGCACTCGCGTGGGCGGGTTATGCCGACTGCCACTCTTTCCTGATGATGTACGTCGACCCCGATCCGCTCCACGCACAGCAAGCGGACCAGGCGAGCAGGCGCGCGCTGGAACTCGGGCCGGAACTCGCAGAGGCGCATGCGTCACGAGGGCTCGCCTGTCTCGTGGGGCGGGAATTCGAGATGGCCGAAAAAGAGTTCGAAAAGGCGCTGGAGCTCAATCCGCGACTGTTCGAGGCGTTTTACTACTATGCGCGCACGCGTTTCCACCAGGGCGACCTTGAGGGCGCGGCCGAGTTGTTCCGAAAGGCCGCCGAAGCAGACCCGGCCGACTACCAGTCGCGATGCCTGCGGGTCCAGATCCTCCGGGGCACCGGACAAACGGCGCTCGCCATGGAAGAGGCGAGGGACGCTTTGAAAGTCCTCGAGAAACATATCGAATGGCATCCGGACGATGCCCGGGGCCTGCACCTTGGTGCCGGATCACTGATTACGCTCGGCCAGACGGAGCGGGCGAAGCGTTGGCTGCGCCGCGCACTGGAGCTCGATCCCGACGACCCGATCGTGCTTTACAATGTCGCCTGTAATTTCGCGACACTGGGTGAGGTCGAGGAGTCGCTCGATTACCTCGAGCAGGCCGTGGCACACGGTACCGTGAGTTCGGACTGGATGCGCAACGACGAGGATCTCAAGTCACTGCGCGGCAGTTCGAGGTACGCGGCGCTCTTGCAACGCGTCGGGGAAAAGGAACGAGCGACGGCGGCCGACGTCTAGCAGCAGCGCTATTGAACGGACGACCAGTGCGCGTCCGTCGCCACCATCGTCAACACGTCGTACTGTGCGACGACCTCGTCGTCCTGATTCGTGATCTCGGTATCCCACCGAACCTCGCCGTATCCGCTGTCGCCACGCAATGTCTTCTGCTTGCAGGTGAGGCGGACCCGCATCGAGTCCCCGTGATTCAGTGGAGTGATAAAGCGAAGATCGTCGATGCCGTAATTCGCAAGCACCGGCCCGAAGTCGGGGTCGACGAACAAGCCGGCTGCGAACGAGACGATAAGGTAGCCGTGCGCAACACGGCCCTCGAAGAACGGGTTCTTCGCCGCGGCGCCCTCGTCCATGTGCGCGTAGAAGGTATCGCCGGTGAACTCCGCGAAATGGTTGATGTCTTCGAGCGATACCTCGCGCAAGTTGCTCTTGAACGTGTCGCCGAGTTCGAGCTGCTCGAACGTCTTGCGGAACGGATGCACACCCGGGTCCCTTTCGTCCGCACCCCGGATCCACCGGTGCCCGATGGCCGACAGGGTCTGCGGCGAGCCCTGTATCGCCGTGCGCTGCATGTAGTGCTTGATGCCGCGGACGCCGCCCATTTCCTCGCCGCCGCCGGCCCGTCCCGGTCCGCCATGAACCAGGTGCGGTAGCGGGGAACCGTGCCCCGTCGACTCGCCGGCACAGTGCCGGTTGATGACCAGCATGCGGCCGTGATACGCGGCCGTGCTGAGGACCAGTTGCCGCGCAACAGCGTCGTCGTTGGTGAATATGGAGCCTGCCAGGCTGCCTTCACCCATGCGCGCCAGTTCGATGGCCTCGTCCAGCGAGTCGTAGGGCAGCACGGTGCTGACCGGGCCGAATGCCTCGACCGCGTGCACGGCGGTGGAGCGCAGGGGCTTGTCGCAATGCAATAAGGTCGGCATGAAGAATGCGCCTTTCCGAGCGTCGGCATCCAGTACCTCAAAATCGTCCCGACCGCCGTAGACCACGTCGGCTTCCTTCGCGAGGTTGCCGATGCGTGCGCGGACTTCGTCTCGCTGCCCCTGGCTCGCAAGTGCGCCCATGCCGATATCCTCGTTCGCCGGGTTGCCGATGCGTACCTCCCCGAGCGCGGTCGACAACGCGCCGACCAGGTCGCCGGCGATGGCGGCGGGAGCGATGACGCGTCGTATCGCCGTGCACTTCTGCCCGGCCTTGCTCGTCATTTCGCGCACGACCTCCTTCACGTACAGCGCGAACTCCGGCGTCCCCGGAACCGCGTCCGGACCCAGTATCGAGGCATTCAATGAATCGGTTTCCGCGGTGAACGCGACCGATTCGCTGACGACACGCGGGTGCTGCTGCAACTTCTCGGCCGTGGACTTGGAACCGGTGAACGCGATCGTATCCTGGCAGCCCAGGTGATCGAACAGGTCGCCCACGCCGCCGCAGATCAGCTGCAGGCTTCCCGGCGGCAGAATTCCCGAGTCCACGATGCTCCTGACGACGAGTTCGGTCAGGTAGGCCGTGCTCGAGGCCGGCTTGACGATGGCCGGTACGCCGGCGGCCAGAGTCGGTGCCAGTTTTTCGAGCATGCCCCATACCGGGAAGTTGAACGCATTGATGTGCACCGCGGCACCGAGCCTGGGCGTGAAGACATGCTGGCCGACGAAGGTGCCGCCGCGCGAGATCTGTTCGGGTGGGCCGTCGAGATAGACGTGATCGTTCGGCATTTCTCGGCGCGCCTTGCTGGAGAACACGAATAGCGTAGAGATGCCGCCATCGATGTCGATCCAGCTATCCGCGCGCGTCGCGCCGGTCTGCGTGGACAGGGCATAGAATTCCTTCTTGTGCTCCTGGAGGTACTGGGCGAGCGCCTTCAGCATGTCGCCACGCTCGTGGAAGGTCATAGTCCTGAGATTTGTGCCGCCGACCTTGCGCGCATGCTCGAGCATGCCGCGGAAATCCAGCCCGTCGCTCGTAATGTTAGCAATCGGTCTGCCGCTTACGGCACTGCTCAATGCCTTGCCGTCGCCGTCTCCCTCGATCCAGCGGTCCTGCGCGAGGTTGCCGAGCTTCATCATCACGACTCCTGGGGCGGCCGCATGGGCCGGTTCAGTTGGATACAAAGAAAATGAGGAATTGAATTATTCTGTATCAAATTGTACGGTCGCCCGAATCGAAAGCAAGTGCGCCGTGAAATGTCGATTGAAGCAGCCTGCAAACTGATCGTGGACGAGTTTCGATCCCGGCCGACCCTGCGCGCGGGTTCCCTCATTACCACCGTATTCGGCGACTCGATCGCGCCGCGCGGCGGCACCGTGTGGCTGGGCAGCCTGATCCGCGCCATGGGCGAGTTCGGGATCAATGAGCGACTCGTAAGGACCTCGGTGTTCCGGCTCGTCAAGGACGGCTGGCTGCAGTCGTCCCAGGTCGGCCGGCGGTCGTTCTACAGCCTGACCGACGAGGGACGGGAGAAATTCCGCGCCGCGACGCACCGCATATACGGCGAACCGGCCGGCGGCTGGGACGGGAAATGGTGTCTGCTGTTGTTGTCCAATCTCGATGCCGTCACCAAAGAAGGCGTGCGCCGCGAGTGCGGCTGGCTGGGCTTCGGCGCGCTGTCGGCGAATGTGCTTGCTCACCCCGCGCCGGACGAGTCCGACCTCGAGATCACGTTGAAGCGCGCGGGCGCGGCCGATCACGTGGTCATCATGTCCGCGCGCACGGTAAGAAGCGATACGCCGATGCGCAGGCTGGCAGCGTCTGCCTGGAATCTCGACGAGATCGATGCCCGGTACGAGACGTTCGTGGCCATGTTCCGGCCGTTGTTTGCGGCATGGAGGGAGACCCGCAATGTCGATCCGCGCACGGCCTTCGTCGCGCGTACTCTCCTGATACAGGAGTATCGCAAAGTGCTGCTCCGTGACCCGCAACTGCCGCAGGAGCTGTTGCCGGCCGGCTGGCATGGCACTGCGGCCTACCAGCTGTGTCGCAACTTGTACCACGGCCTTCACCAGGCCGCCGACGACTTCCTGACCGAGATCATGGAGACTGCGGACGGCCCGCTGCCGCCGCCGGCGGGCGATTACGAGCAGCGCTTCGGGGGGCTTGCGAGTGCGCGG
This sequence comes from Woeseiaceae bacterium, assembly GCA_041559075.1. Taxonomy (GTDB): domain Bacteria; phylum Pseudomonadota; class Gammaproteobacteria; order Steroidobacterales; family Woeseiaceae; genus UBA1847. The sequence goes on from JBFFEB010000058.1 coordinate 11,096, forward strand.
ACGAAGCGGAGGATAAGTGCCTGACATGGACACGATTGAGACGGCGAAACGCTGTGCCGAAGCGATGTACGCGAAAGACGCCGCGTCGCAGGCGCTCGGCATTCGCGTGGACGTGCCCGAGGCGGGCAAAGCCCTCGCGCGAATGACGGTTCGCGAGGACATGGTCAACGGATTCAACGTCTGCCATGGCGGCCTGCTGTTCGCGCTGGCGGATACGGCTTTTGCATTTGCATGCAATGGCTACGACGACCTGACCGTCGCTGCCGCCGCCAGCATCGACTTCCTGCGACCGGCGCGCCTGGGTGACGAGCTGCGCGCGCTGGCGCGTGAAGACCGCCGCGGCACGAAGAGTGGCTTCTACACCGTCGAGATCCGCAATCAGCGCGACGAGAGTGTAGCGATCTTCCGTGGTCGTTCGGCGAGCCGCGGCGAGCCCTGGCTCGGAACTGATACAAATTGCATTGAAAGTTGTCGAGAACCGTGACAGATTATCGACCCGCGCGCGCGGTCATCTGCTGGAGCGCTCCATGTAGGGGCGGTTCTCGAACCGCGGCCCATGCGACGGATAACCAGGGATAATTCGTGTACACACAAGGCCTTGATCAAAAAGACAAACCGGGGGCGAGGAGCGACCGCGAGGAAAGCGCGGAAAAGCTTGCGGCGTTCCAGGCGCGCATCGACGCCGAGGAAAAAATCGAGGCGAAGGATTGGATGCCGGAGGCCTATCGCCGCACGCTCGTCCGGCAGATCTCCCAGCACGCGCATTCCGAGATCATCGGCATGCAGCCCGAAGGCAACTGGCTGACGCGTGCCCCGACGCTGAAGCGCAAGGCCATACTGCTCGCGAAGATCCAGGACGAGGCCGGCCACGGACTCTACCTGTACAGCGCGGCGGAGACGCTCGGCGTGTCCCGCGACCAGATGGTGGCGGGCCTGCTGAGCGGTCAGGCGAAGTACTCGAGCATCTTCAACTACCCGGCGCTCACGTGGGCTGATATCGGTGCGATCGGCTGGCTGGTGGACGGCGCCGCGATCATGAACCAGATCCCGCTGTGCCGCTGCTCTTACGGACCTTATTCGCGGGCGATGGTCCGCATTTGCAAGGAAGAGAGCTTTCACCAGCGCCAGGGGTTCGACATCCTCGTGACGCTTTGCAACGGCACCGCGAAGCAGAAGGCGATGGCACAGGACGCGCTGGACCGCTGGTGGTGGCCATCGCTGATGATGTTCGGGCCGAGCGACAGGGAGTCGAAGCATTCCGCGCAGTCCATGGCGTGGAAGATCAAGCGATTCACGAACGACGAACTGCGGCAGAAGTTCATCGACGTCACCGTGCCGCAGGCGGAGTTCCTGGGACTCGAGGTACCCGACGACGATCTCGAGTTCGACGCAGAGACGGGCCACTACCGTCACGGCGAGATCGACTGGCAGGAGTTTCTCGACGTGCTTGCCGGCAACGGCCCCTGCAACCGGCAGCGCATGGACAAGCGCCGGAGGGCCCACGACGATGGCGCCTGGGTACGCGAAGCCGCGCAGGCCTATGCCGCAAAGCACGCGGCGCAAGACGCCGCATAGGAGGTAAGACAATGTCCGGGAAGGAATGGCCACTGTACGAAGTCTTCATCCGCAGCAAGTCAGGGCTCAGTCATCGCCATGCCGGCAGCATTCATGCGGCCGATGACCAGATGGCGCTGGACGCCGCGAGAGACACCTACACGCGCCGCAGCGAGGGCGTCAGCATCTGGGTCGTGCGTTCCAGCCAGATCGTCGCGTCGGACCCGGCCGAGACCGCCGCGTTCTTCGAGCCGGCGGAGGACAAGATCTACCGGCACCCGACCTTCTACGACATGCCCGACGGGGTCGATAACCTGTGAACAAGGAAAGCGCGCTGCTGGCTTACGTCAGCCGTCTCGGCGATAACGCGCTGGTGCTCGGCCAGCGAATGGTCGAGCAGGTCGCCGCGTACCCCGAGCTCGAGGAAGAACTCGCCAACGCGAATTTCGCGCTCGATTACATCGGCCAGGCGCGCATGTTCTACACCTACGCGGGCGAACTCGAAGGGAAGGGTCGTGCCGAGGATGATTTTGCGTTCCTGCGTGACGAGAACGAGTTCCGGAACCTGCTGCTGCTGGAGCAGCCGAACGGTCATTTCGGCGACGCGATTACGAGGCTGGTCCTGTTCGAATTGTTCTACTTCGCGCAACTCGAAGCCCTCGTCGATTGCGAAGATTCACGTCTCGCGGAAATTGCCGCGCGCGCCGAGAAGGAGATCCGCTACCACCTGCGCCACAACACGCAATGGCTGGTTCGCCTCGGCGACGGTACCGACGAGAGCCATCGCCGTGCCCAGTCGTCCGTGAACGAACTCTGGCGATATACCGGCGAGATGTTCGAGGCCGACGAGGTGGATACGATCGTGGAGAAGGCGTGGGGCGGTCCGAGCCTCGAGAGGCTGGAGGAACGCTGGCGCTCCGATATCCACGCGATTCTCGTCAATTCGACGCTGGAGATGCCGGAGGACGGCGGGATGGCGTCGGGCGGCAAGGCAGGGCGGCATAGCGAGCACCTCGGCTACATGATTGCCGAGATGCAGTACCTGCAGCGCGCGCACCCGGGTGCGCGTTGGTAGCGGCCGCCTACAGCCGGGAGGAGATCCTGCGATGGCTCGGCCAGGTGGCCGACCCGGAGATACCGGTGCTGTCGATCACCGATCTCGGCATCGTCCGGGACGTGGAAATCGGTAATACGGTCACCGTCGCGCTGGCGCCGACCTACTCGGGGTGCCCGGCGACCGAGGCGATAGAAGACAGCGTGCTCGACGCGTTGCGCGAGCACGGCGTCGAACAGGTGGCGATCCGGCGCGTGCTGTCGCCGCCCTGGACGACCGACTGGATCTCCGATGAAGGCCGCGAGAAGCTTCGCGAATACGGCATTGCGCCGCCGGAAAAAGGCGCCGGGAAACGCGCGCTGCTGCGCGGTGGCATGGAGGTCGCGTGTCCGCGCTGTGGCGCGACGGCGACGGAACTCGTCAGTGAATTCGGCTCGACGGCCTGCAAGGCGGCTTACCGCTGCCGCGAATGCCTCGAACCCTTCGAATACTTCAAGTGCATCTGAATGAAACAGTTTCATCCGTTGACCGTCGAACGCATCGAGCACGAGACCACGGACTCGGTACGTATCGCGCTCGCCGTTCCCGACGCGTTCGAAAGCGAATACGAATTCCTGCCGGGGCAGCACCTGCCGTTCGAAATCACCGTCGGCGGCAAGAAATTGCGCCGGACCTACAGCATCTGCTCCGGCGTGGACGAACGCCCGCTGGAAATCGGTATCCGGGTGCAGCCCGGCGGGGTCTTCTCCGAACATGCTGCAGGCCGGCTGTCGGTTGGCGACACCCTCGACGCGATGCCCCCGGCCGGTCATTTCCACGTCGATCTCGACAAGGGCAATGCGAAGGACTACCTGGGGTTCGCGGCCGGCAGCGGCATTACGCCGATACTCTCGATGATCAAGTCGGTCCTGGAAACCGAGCCGCAGAGCCGCTTTGCGCTCTTCTACGGCAATCGCAAGCAGGCGACCACGATGTTCATCGAAGACCTGTATGCGCTAAAGAATCGTTACCCGCAGCGGCTGCAGCTGCATTTCGTTTTCAGCCGCGAAGAGCAGGAGTTTCCGATCGCCGCGGGCAGACTCGACGCCGACAAGGTCCGCGAGCTCTACGCGAGTTTCTGCGGGGGACTCGAACCCGCGGAGGCTTTCGTCTGCGGTCCCGACACGATGATCCGGGAGGTGACGGATACCCTCATGGCACTGGGCTTGCCCGCTGATCATGTTCACAGCGAACGCTTCGGCGTACCCCGGGAGGGCGCGGCGGCCCGCCCGGCACCGGTGGCGAAGTCGGCGGACCAGGCGACCGTTACCATCATCATGGACGGCCACAGGAAGTCCTTCGAAATGCACTGCGACGACGACAACATCGTCGATGCGGCGGCCGATAACGGCATTGACCTGCCGTATTCCTGCAAGGGCGGCGTCTGCGCAACCTGTCGCTGCCACGTTCGCGAGGGCCAGGTCACCATGGCCGCGAACTTCGGCCTCGAGCCATGGGAAGTGCAGGCGGGCTTTGTCCTCGCCTGCCAGTCGCGCCCCGTCAGCGATTCGATCCTCCTCGACTACGACAAGACGTGAGCAAAAATGGCGCAATATCAAAAGTCTCGCACTTCCCGAAATCATAAAATCAAGGGCTGATCGGCGCGAGTCCTTTACGTGCGCCGGAGGGCATATGGCAAGACCCATGACAGACATCGCATCCCCGCTGCCGGAGCGCAAGAGCTCCTACGATTACGACGACCTGATAAAAAGTGGCCACGGGGAACTGTTCGGGCCCGAGAACGGCCGGCTGCCCCTGCCACCGATGCTGATGCTCGACCGGATCACACACCTAGCGGCGGATGGCGGCGCCTACGGCAAGGGCGAACTTCGAGCAGAGCTCGACATCCGCCCCGATCTCTGGTTCTTTGACTGCCACTTCGAGGGCGACCCGGTGATGCCGGGCTGCCTCGGACTGGACGCGCTCTGGCAGCTCGTGGGCTTCCACCTGGTCTGGGCTGGTCATGAGGGTCGCGGCCGTGCGCTCGGCGTCGGCAAGGTGAAGTTCACCGGACAGGTATTGCAGGGCGCGAAACTCGTAACCTACCAGCTCGATATGAAGCGGGTCATTTCGCGAAAGCTGACGATGGCGATCGCGGATGGTAGCCTTTCCGTGGACGGCCGCGAGATATACACGGCGGAAGACCTGCGCGTCGGCCTGTTCCAGTCAACCGATAATTTTTAAGAAAAGGACTGCTCATGAGGCGAGTCGTAGTCACCGGCATCGGTGCGGTGTCGTGTCTTGGTAATTCTGCTGATGAGATCACCGATTCCCTGAAGAACGGTCGGTCGGGCATCGTCTATAACGAGAACTTCAAGGAGATGGGCCTGCGCAGCCTGGTAACCGGCAGCGTCAACATCGACATCAAGGAACACATCGATCGGAAAGTGCTGCGTTTCATGGGTGACGCGGCCGCTTACGCCTACATCGCGATGCGGTGGGCCATCGAGGACGCCGGGCTGGAAGAGGGCGATGTCTCGAATCCGCGCACGGGCCTCATCGCGTCCTCCGGCGGCGCCTCGAGCGAGAACATCATCACCAGCGCGGACACGCTGCGCAGTAAGGGCGTAAAGCGCATCGGCCCGTACATGGTGCCGCGCACGATGTCGAGTTCCGTATCGGCGTGCCTCGCCACGCCATTCAGGATCAAGGGCGTCAACTACTCGATCACGTCCGCGTGCGCGACCAGCGCACACTGCATCGGTTCGGCCGTCGAGCAGATCCAGCTCGGCAAGCAGGACATCGTCTTCGCCGGCGGCGGCGAGGAAGAGCACTGGAACCTGTCCAGCATGTTCGACGCCATGGGCGCGCTGTCCACGAAGTACAACGACGAGCCCACGACCGCGTCGCGGCCCTACGACGCCAATCGCGACGGATTCGTGAGCGCTTCCGGCTCCGGCATGCTCGTCATCGAGGAACTCGAGCACGCGAAGGCGCGCGGCGCGAAGATCTATGCCGAGATCGTCGGCTACGGTGCGACGTCCGACGGCCACGACATGGTCGCGCCCTCTGGTGAGGGCGCATACCGCTGCATGGAGATTGCGAAGGCCACGGTCGACGGCGATATCGACTACGTCAACACGCACGGCACGAGCACGCCGGCCGGCGACATCGTCGAAGTGCAGAATATAAGGAAACTCTTCGGCGAGAAGATGCCGAAGTACGGCTCCTCGAAATCGATGTGCGGTCACTCGCTCGGCGCGACGAGCGCACAGGAAGCCATACACTGCCTGCTGATGCTCGAGCACGACTTCATCGCGCCGTCGATCAACGTGTTCGATCTCGATCCGGCGCTGGCCGACATGCCGCCCGTCACGGAAACGATTCACGACGCGGGAATCCGTACGGCGATGTCGAACAGCTTCGGCTTCGGCGGCACCAACGCGACGCTGGTATTCCAGAAGCTCTGAGCTGTCAATGGGCGGCTTCACTATCGCCGCCTGTAGGTAATTTCCGAAACCCTGTTATCCCCCTCGAAGAGTAGGGTTTCTGTCCCTGTCTATGGGGACTCCCCCACCTCGACCAAAATCCGACACCGCGCGTATCGTCGTTCATCAAAGATCCGGTTCAAGTTCGGGTCCTGCGACTGACCTTCGCAGCGAGGTGATCCGGCGGTACGCGAACCCGGACCTCGTGGCGAAAGTCCCGCGCGGGTAGGGCGGTGAGCCGTGGAATTCCGGTGAGCGTTGATCGAGCGTCAGTGAGGCCGGGCCCGACTGCTGCCAAGATTCGATCCACTATGGCGACGCTGTGGATGGCAAAGCCATAACAGCAATTTGACGAGGTCGTGACATGAAAAAGTATTCGAGACGAGACGTGCTGAAGACCGGCGCGATGTCGGTGGCGGGCTATTACGCCGCGACACGCCTGAACTTCATCGAAAAAGCGTACGGTGCCACGCCGCAGCCGCTGGTCCCGCTGGCGGGCAGTGCGATCCCGCAGTTCGTGGACGAGCTGCCACTACTCAGTTCGCACGTGGCCGGTGGCGCCATTCAGCTGGTGGACGGCACTTCATCCCGCACCATCCGCATGCAGGAGTTCCAGGCCGACATGATGCCGTCGACGTTTGTCCCTGCTGCCGGGAACTATACCGGCACCTGGGTCTGGGGCTACCAGGCCGATGGCTTCCCCACCCCCCTTGCGCCGAACGGGGCTCTCGCCACCTACATCAACCCGGTCGTGCTGGCGGTGCGCAATACGCCGACCCGCATTACCTGGGTTAACGAGCTTCCTACCGGCGCGAGCAGCAGTACGTATTGGGAGGACTGGACCGACCAGACCCTGCACTGGGCCTTGGGTACGCATAGCATGGATCACTACCGCGGCGTCGTCCCGGCCGTTGCGCACCTGCACGGGGGCGAGGTGCCGCCGCAGCTCGACGGCGGCCCGGACGCCTGGTTCACGCCCGACAGCATCCAGGGCCACGCGTACTGGGCGGGACCCGGGGGCGGTGGCAACACCGCGGTCTACAACTATCCCAACACCCAGGAAGCGGCGCCGATCTGGTTCCACGACCATGCGCTGGGCATCACCCGTATCAATGTGTACGCCGGCATCGCCGGGGCCTACCTGCTGCAGGATGCCGAAAATCCCTGGCCGATCAAGCCGGCGCGGATCATCCCGCTGGTCATCCAGGACCGCATGTTCGACGTCAACGGGCAGTTGTACTTCCCGGCGGGGCCGCCGTTCTCGCCCAACCCCGACGTGCACCCGTTCTGGGTGCCCGAGTTCGAAGGCGACGTGATCTGCGTCAACGGCAAGGCCTGGCCGAGGCTGACCGTGGCCAACAAGCGCTACGCCTTCTGGTTCCTGAACGGCTCCAACGCGCGCACCTACGAGTTCTCGCTGGTGGACCCGGTTTCC
>JBFFEB010000059.1:0-18483 GCA_041559075.1 Woeseiaceae bacterium
ACGAACTGGAAGTCCAACCAGAAAACCTCCGGCTGCCTGCCCGAGGAACGCGCCTGGCTCGACAGGGTGTTCGGTGAGTATCGCTGGGTGGACGCGTTCCGGACACTCGACCAGGAGCCGGAGCAGTACACCTGGTGGTCGAATCGCGGCCGCGCCTGGGAGAAGAACGTCGGTTGGCGCATCGACTATCATGTCGTCACGCCGGGCCTGAAAGACCGCGTGTTGCGCACCGAAATCTACAAGGAGCAGCGCTTCTCCGACCACGCGCCGCTCATCATGGACTACGACTGGCACGATGTCGGCTGAGGAGAGCATCGGGCGCCGGGATGCATCTCCGGGGTATCGCTACTACCTGCAGCGGCCGGTGATCGTGATGTTCCTGCTGGGGTTCTCCGCAGGCCTGCCATTTCTCCTCGTGTATTCGACGCTGTCGGCCTGGCTAAAAGACGCGGGGCTGCAGATGAGCACGATCAGTACCTTTGCCTGGCTGGGTTTTGCGTACAGCCTGAAGTTCCTCTGGGCGCCGTTCATCGATTCGTTGCCCGTGCCGGTACTGACGCGGCTCATGGGACGCCGCCGCAGCTGGATGCTGCTGGCGCAGGTGGCGATCGGTTGTGCACTGCTGTTCATGGCGAAGACGGATCCCGCGCAGGCGATCGGCGTGTTCGCAGCGGTTGCGCTGGCTGTCGCGTTCGCATCCGCTACGCAGGACATCGTCATCGACGCGTACCGTATCGAAAGCGCCGAGATGCGTCTGCAGGGCGTGCTCGCGGCCTCCTACCAGTACGGTTACCGTCTGGCACTGCTCGTCGCGGGTGCCGGCGCGCTGTATATCGCGGAATTCGGCTCGTGGAAACTTGCCTACACGGCGATGTCGGCCTGCATGCTGGTCGGTATCGGCACGACACTCTGGTGTCATGAACCGGAGGTCGCCACTGCCGTTCCCTCCTACGGCGGGCTGAGCCTTGGTGCCCGCATCTCGGCCTGGGCGAAACCCGCGATCGTCGATCCGCTGGTCGATTTCTTCAGCCGCTTCGGCCGCTTTGCGCTCGTCGTCATCCTGTTCATCGTGTTCTACCGCCTCAGTGACTACGTGCTCGGCATCCTGGCAAACCCGTTCTACCTGGACATCGGCTTCAGCAAGGCAGAGATTGCCAGTGTCGCCAAGATCTACGGGGTCGTCGTGTCCCTGGTCGGTGCTGGCGCCGGCGGCTGGGCTGTCGTCAGGTTCGGTATCGCGCGCTGCCTCATCGTGGCCACGGTGCTGATCGCGAGCACCAACCTGTTCTTCGCGATGATGGTTTACGTCGGCGCAGAGATCTGGATGCTCACCGTGACGATCAGCGCCGACAACTTCGCAATGGGTTTCGGCGGCACCGTGCTGATCGCCTACCTGTCGAGCCTCGTCAACCAGTCGTTCACGGCGACACAGTATGCGCTCATGAGTTCGCTGATGAGCATTCTCGGCAAGTTCACGGCCGGCTATTCGGGCAACGTTCAGGAGTCGATCGGCTGGACGGGCTTTTTCCTCTACGCCGCGGCGCTCGGCGTGCCGGCGATCCTGCTGTCGATGGTGGTGGCAAAGCACCACGACCGCCTGGTGGGTTCCGATGGCGATGCGTGAGGTAAGGGTCGGCCTGCTCGCCGAGCTGGACGACCCCGGCTGCCGCGAATTCACGATAGGGGACGGCGACTGGCCATTCACGGGATTTGTTGTGAGGCAGGGGGACGATGTCCATGCCTACCAGAACTACTGCATGCACGTCGGCCACCCGCTGAACTGGGTGCCAGACAAATTCCTGACGAAGGACAGGTCGGCGATCATCTGCGCGTCGCACGGGGCGCTCTACGACATCCGGAGCGGCGAGTGTTTCGCGGGGCCCTGCCGGGGCAAGTCGCTGCGCAGGGTTGCCGTGGAGGTTCGCGACGGCATCGTCTACGTCACCGGGCCGGCGAGCCTGTAAGGCGCACGCCGCCGCTCAGATGTTGTCGAGGAACTCCAGGGGGTCGTGGTACCCGGTCGGCATCTCGTCGTTGTTCCTGCCGATATAGTCTTCCGGGTCCATGTCGAAGGAGCCGGACCAGTCCTCCGGGGGGCTGGCCTCGACCAGGAAAAGGTCGGGCCACGATTCCAGGTCGATTTCATCGATCGTACCGTCGAACTGCTGCAGCTCCACGGTACCGCCGTCTTCATCGACCGCCACCACCTCGAACAACGTACCGTTCGGGCGACTGAACCACTGGCCGATCACCGGGTAAAGTACTGCCATGAGTGTCCGTCCTGTCGGTTGTCCGGAATTGTGCTGCTTCTCTATATATAGATCACAATTCGCGAGTTGCAAGACGATCGGGCTCGCCATCGGCGCGGACGAAGCGCCAGTCGCGAATGCGGTGCCCGTGTCGCAGCCCACGCCGCTCGAACTTGGTTCCGGGGCGGTCGAGCGGCTCGTCGCCGGAGTGCACCCGTTTCTCGGCGCACGTAAAGCGGCCCGATTCGTGGACTGCCGTCTCGATGTGTTCTGCGTAGTTCTCCCAATCGGTGGCGACATTGAGAGAACCACCCGGCGCCAGGCGGTCCGCCACGAGGCCCAGGAACGCTGGCTGGACGATGCGCCGCTTGTGGTGGCGTTTCTTCGGCCAGGGATCGGGAAAATACAGGTTGACGCGAGCGAGCGATGCCGGCGGGATCATCACCTCCAGCACCTCGATGGCGTCGTGCCGGATGAGCCGCAGGTTGGTGATGCCCGCCTCGCGCGCTTGCAGCAGGCAGTGGCCGACGCCGGGTTCGTGAACCTCGACGCCCAGGAAATCGGATTCGGGGTGCTCGGCTGCCTGTTGCACCAGCGTCTCGCCGTTGCCAAAGCCGATCTCCAGCACGACAGGCGCCACGTGTCCGAACAGGGTGTCGAAGCGCAGGTGCTTGGCATCGAAATCCACGCCGTATGCCGGCCACAGTTCCGCGAGCGCTCGTTGCTGAGACGGGGTCAGGCGACCGGCCCGGCGCACGAAACTGCGGATGGTCCTGCGCCGTGCCGGCGTGTCGGCGTCGGGGTTCATGCTGCGCATTGTAGCGCTTGAGTGACGCAGGCAAACAACAGTATGCTGTGAGAACTGCAGCAACGCTGCTGGGGGACAATAATGAAAACCATTACTATTTACAGACAGATACGCGCTGCCTCCGTCACGGCTACCGGATTCGGCGCAACATTGTGCGTGGCGCTTGTCGTATTTTCGCTACCTGCCACGGTGGACGCACAAGAAGGAGCCGCGGGCGCGTTGCTCGAGGAGATCGTCACCACCGCGCGCAAGAAGAGTGACGCGGAAAAGGCGCAGGAAGTGCCGGTTGCGCTGACGGCTTTCGGTGCCGCCCAGCTCGACGCGCTGTTCGTCACGAAGATCTCCGATATCGGCTACATCATGCCGAACGTCCAGATGGAGGACATTGGAACATTCCCGGGCGTCCAGAACTTCTCGATACGCGGCCAGGGTATCAATAGCTCAATTCCGTCTGTCGATCCAACCGTTGGCGTGTTCGTAGACGGCGTTTACATCGGATCAACTTTCGGCGTCGTTCTTGACACCTTCGATATCGAGCGCATCGAGGTGCTCCGCGGGCCACAGGGGCTGCTGTTCGGCCGGAACGTTACGGGCGGCGCGGTCGTCGTCCGCAATGCGCGCCCCACCGGGGAGTTCGGTATGCGGGTCCGGGCCGGTGTCAACGATGCCGATCAGTACAATATAGCCGGTGCCATCGAAGGTGCGCTGGTCGAGGACAAGCTGGCGGCCAAGCTGGTGGTGATGTACGACGATGATCAGGGCTATTTCGAGAACCCGAATCTCGGCCGGGATATCGGCGAGTTCGAGACAACGCTAGTGCGCCCGACCCTGGTCTGGACGATCAACGACGGTGCCGACCTCACCTTCATTTGGGAGAACGGCAGTACCGAGGGCGATGGTGCTGCTTGGACCAATGTCACCGCGCAGCTTGCGGGCGCTCAGCCGGACTTCGTAACGACACTCGACGAGCCCGGCTTCACCGAGATCGACTGGGATCAGGTGACGCTCGAGCTCAACGTGGACGCATTCGGTGGCACCGTCACCAATATCCTCGGCTATCGAGAGGTCGGGGCCGATTCCCTGACCGACATAGACGGCACGAGCACACCGATCTTCGCGGCATCGGGCTTTACCAACCAGGATCAGATCAGCAATGAGCTGCGCTGGACAGGCGACCTGGCTGGCACCTGGAACGCCACGATCGGGCTCTATTACTTTGATCAGACCATCAACTATCGCGAAGGCCGCTCGATCCAAGGCGGAGCCCTGTTGCGGGCCCTCGGCGGCGACATGGACGCCAGTAACTGGGGCATCTTCTGGAACAACGACTTCTACGTCGGTGAAAAATGGGTAATCTCGGCCGGCTTGCGCTATACCGACGAGGAAAAGAATGCCAGCATCATCGCGGCACCAGGCGGCATCGGCTGTGCCGACATCGTGACCTTCGACTGCACGTTCCGCGACCTCGAAGGCGCCTGGGATAACGTAACGCCGAAGATCGGCGTGCAGTGGAACTTCAGCGACGATGCACAGCTGTACAGTTTCTTTTCGCAAGGCTACCGCTCGGGCGGCTTCAACTTCCGTAACGCGCGACCGGACGTCATACCTCCCGGGCCGACGAAGGAAGAGCAGAACAACACGTTCGAGATCGGCCTCAAGTCGACGTTCAATGGCGGCCGGATGCGGCTCAACATTGCCGCCTTCCAGAACGAGATCAAGGACACCCAGCGCGAACTCAACGTCGGTGACCCGTCACCAGCCGGTGTCGTAGTCTTACAGGCGACCTTCAATGCCGGTGACGTCACAATAACGGGTCTCGAGGCCGAATTCGTCGCGATGTTGACCGACTATTTCTCGATCAATGCAAGCGTGGGAATTCTGGATTCTGAGTACGATCGCATCGATCCGTCAGTCGCCGATATCGAAGCCGGGTTGGCGCTGCCGTTCCCGTTGATCGGTGGAGATCTGCCGAGACTCGCACCGACGAATTACAGCCTAGGCTTTTCTTGGGACATACCCGCAGGTGACTTGGGTCTCTTCAACGTGGTCGCCAACTACAGCTACCGCGACGAGAACGCCTACGATGATTCGAACCTGAGTTATTTCGAGGAGCAGGAGCGCATGAACGCGAGCATCAACTGGTTCTCCCCGAATGACCAGTGGCGCGTGTCGCTCTATGGCAAGAACCTGACCGACGAAGCCAACTGGGGCAACCTGACGTCGATCGCCGGCCTCTATACGGCGGGGCCCATGCAAAAGGGCCGGCTGCTCGGCATGGAGGTCAACTGGCGCTACTGAGTGCCCGCAAAATGTGCAGCGAAAAAGGCCACTCAACGAGTGGCCTTTTTCTTGCGCCGCTTGTTCGTTTGCGGATCATCGGGAAACGTCACCGGGCCGGCCTTCTCCGGCCAGCGCCCCTGTATGTCCTTGTAGAACTCGCGGCAGAACTCGAGGTCCTTGTGCCAATCGCCGGAGAGTTCGAGCGTCGGCCCGATACCGATACGCCGCCTGCCGTAGTCGAGAAAACCGAGAATGACCGGCACGTCGGCGCTTGCCGCGATGCGATAGAACCCGGACTTCCAGTGATCCGCGCGGCTGCGGGTCCCCTCCGGCGCGAGTCCGAAGTAATAGAATTCGTTCTTCCTGAACATCTCGACGGCCTGGTCTACCGCCGAGCCCGCGCGCTTGCGGTCGAGCGGCACGCCACCGAGCGCGCGTAGCAGGACGTTGAGCGGGAACCAGAACAGCGACTGCTTGGCAAAGAAGTGTATGTCGAGCTGAATGGCTACCTTGTAGACCAGCGCCCAGAAGCCGTCCCAGTTCGAGGTATGCGGCGCCGCGACGATCACGGCCTTCGGCACCCGTGGGTGCGTGCCGACGATTTCCCAGCCGCCGACTTTCAGGATGGTTTTTGCGATGGCCTGCAGCATGACGGTGGTTGCCCGGCCGCCGGCTCAGGCGTTCGGCCGGCCGGCATAGACGGCGAGGGCGCCGGCCACCAGCAGGCCGCCGCCGATCACCGGGCTGCTGTACAGGGTCAGCACCAGCGTGCCGGCGAGCAGGCTGGTCGTTGCGACGACAAGCCAGTAGCGCTGCCGCCGCTGGCCCTCGAGCTCGGCGCGGATGCGCTCGATCTCAGCAGAACGCAGGTCGAGCGCAAGGTCGCCCGCCTTCGCACGCTCCGACAACTCGCGGATGACGCCGGGCAGTTCCCGCAGTGCCTGCCGTAGTTGCGGCAGGTTCTCACGCAGGTCGTCGATCATCGCACGCGCCCCCACCTGTTCGTCCATCCACTGTCTCAGGACCGGGCGTGCCGTCTTGAAGATGTCGAGTTCGGGGTACAGTTCGCGGCCCAGGCCCTCGATGTTGAATAACGTCTTGTGCAGCAGGATCAGTTGCGGCTGGATTTCAACGTTGAATCGCTGGGCGACGCGGAACAGGCGCATCAGCACCTGGGCGAACGAGATCTCGGCGAGCGGCTTGTTGAAGATCGGTTCGCAGACCGTCCTTACGGCGGTCTCGAGCTGGTCGATGCGCGCATCCTCCGGCACCCAGCCGGAGTCGAGATGCAGCTTGGCGATTCGGTAGTAGTCTCGCTCGAAGAACGCGAGGAAGTTCTCGGCGAGGTACTGCTTGTCCTCCGGGTTCAGCGTGCCGACGATGCCGAAATCGACGGCCGCATACTTCGGGTTTTCCGGGTCCTCCACGATCACGAAGATGTTCCCGGGGTGCATGTCGGCGTGGAAGAAGTTGTGCCTGAAGACCTGCGTGAAGAAGATTTCCACGCCGTTCTCCGCAAGCTTCTCGATGTTGGTGCCCGCCGCACGCAGCGCCGCCATGTCGCTGATCGGGATGCCGTGGATGCGTTCCTGGACGAGGACTTCGGGCCGGCAGTAGTCCCAGTAGATCTCGGGGACATACAGCATGTCCGAACCTGCGAAATTCCGCTTGAGCTGCGCCGCGTTACCGGCTTCGCGCATCAGGTCGAGTTCGTCGAAGATCGTCTGTTCGTACTCGGAGACGACTTCCAGCGGCTTGAGGCGCTTGCCGTGCTCCCAGTAGCGGGCCGCGAGCGCCGCGACGGTTCGCATCACCTCGAGATCCTGTTCGATCTTCTCCTGTACGCCGGGGCGCAGCACTTTTACGACAACCTCCTTGCCGTCCGGCAGCGCGGCGGTGTGCACCTGCGCGATCGACGCGGCAGCCAGCGGCTCCCGGTCGAAGCGCTTGAAAACCGCATCGACGGGCTGGTCGTAGGCCGTCTCGAGGATAGCGAGCGCCTGCTCCGTGGGAAACGGGGGTACCGCATCCTGCAGCTTCGCCAGTTCGTTCGCGATATCGGGCGGCAGCAGGTCGCGGCGGGTCGAGATTGCCTGGCCGAACTTGACGAAGATCGGTCCGAGTTCCTCGAGTGCGAGACGGATGCGCTCGCCCTGCGGCGCGCTGCGGTCACGGCGCCGCGGCGCCAGGTAGAAGAAAAAACGCAGCGGCCGAAGCAGGTGTGTTGCGGAAATGATCTCGTCGAGACCGTACTTGACCAGGATCCGCTGGATGCGAATCAACCGGAAGAAGGTCCGGCGCCGCATCATCGCGGGTTTCCCCCGAGGCGGCGAACTCTTGCCGCGAGCCGATCGACATCGTCGCGCAGCTGGCCGACGCGCCTCGAGAACTGTTCCACCTCGTAGCGGCTGGGCACGTCCCGGCTCTCTTCCTGAAGGTATTCGCGGATGTTGTCACCCATGATCGAGCGTGTCTCGCGGGCCCATTGCGCGACGGCCCTCGCACACTCACCCAGTCCGTGCGCTGCGGTGTCCCCGATGACGGCGGAAAGCTCTTCCTCGATGTCGGGCCTCGCGTGCGTCAGCAGTTGCTGGAAAGCTTGCGCGGTTGCTGCATCGCCCGTCAGGTCGAGCGAGCCGTCACGGATGGCGTCCTCTCCGGCCATCAGCGCAAGCGAGACCAGCGAGCCGGTGATGACCACGTCGGGCTCGCCGTCGCTGCCGGTCGTCAGGTCCAGGGAGTCCCTGCCGATCTCGAAATAGCCGGCAAGGCCGGTGTCGCGGACCCGGATCGCGATCAACTTGCCGTCGAGGCGCTCGCAGAGTTCGCTGGCCCGGGTGGACTCACGGATGTTGCGATTGAGCACGCGAGTGATCGGCTGCAGCAGGGCTTCGAGCGGGTTCATCGGTCGGTCAGATCTTGTAACCGGTATGGAGCGCGACGATGCCGGCCGTCAGGTTGTTGAAGCGGCAGCGCTCGAAACCGGCGTCCTGCATCATGCCGAGCAGCGTCTGCTGGTCCGGATGCATGCGGATGGACTCGGCCAGGTACTGGTAGCTCTCCGGGTCCCTCGCGACGAGTTTGCCGAGCAAGGGCAGCACCTTGAACGAGTACAGGTCGTACGCGGGCTTGATCGCATTCGACGGCCGCGAGAACTCGAGGATCAGCACTTTGCCGCCCGGCTTCAGGACCCGCTGCATCTCTGCCAGCGCCGTCTCCTTGTGCGTGATGTTGCGCAGTCCGAATGCGATGGCGACACGGTCGAACGTGTTGTCCGCGAACGGCAGTGCCTCGGCATCCACTTGTGCGAGTTCGACATTGCCCGCGATGCCGGCGTCGACCAGCCTGCGCCGGCCGTGCTCGAGCATTGCAGCATTGATATCGGCCAGCACGACGTGGCCGCGCGGGCCGACAATACGCGCGAATTCGCGCGCGAGGTCGCCTGTGCCGCCGGCAAGGTCGAGGATTACGTGCCCTGGCCGCGCGTTCGCATGCTGGACCGTGTAGCGTTTCCAGAGGCGGTGCATGCCGGCGGACATCAGGTCATTCATGATGTCGTAGCGGCTCGCGACGGAATCGAAGACCCCTTTTACGAGGCCCGCTTTATCGTCGACGGCTACGTCTCTGTAACCGAAATGGGTGGTATCGGAGGATTTGTCGGGGCTGTCCGTTCGAGGCGCCATGGCGGGATATCGTTACTGTTTTTCGCGAGCATACCCTGCTGCCTCGAGCCGGTCGAGGTAACGCTGCCAGTTTGCCGCCATATCCCGGCCCAGGTCGTAGAGGTATTGCCAGTTGTACAGCCCGCTGTCGTGACCGTCGTCGAATACCAGGCGTACGGCGTAACGCCCGACAGGGTCGACGGCCGTGATCCTGACGCTTTCCTTGCCGTGCTGCAGCGTTTCCTGCCCCGGGCCGTGCCCCCTTACTTCGGCGCTCGGTGAATGCACGCGCAGGTACTCGAACGTATACTCGAAAATGCTGCCGTCATCGAAGCTGATCTCGAGGAGGCGCGGTTCTTTTTTCAGGCGAATTTCGGTCGGCACAATCATCGTCAGTCCTTTCCTGGCCTATGGAGCGGTTCTCGAACCGCGAAAGCTCGCGGGCACACGCCCGCTCCTACAGCAAACTCGCTAGAGAATATACCGGCTCAGGTCTTCGTCCTTCGAAAGTTCGGCAAGATGCTCGTCGACGTAGCCGGCATCGATCCTCACGTGCGTGCCGCTCTTGTCGGATGCCGCGAATGATACCGTCTCGAGCAGCCGCTCCATGACCGTATGCAGTCGCCGAGCACCGATATTCTCTGTATTTTCGTTGACCTGGTAGGCGACCTCGGCGAGGCGGCGTACGCCGCTCTCCGTGAACTCGAGCGCCACTTCTTCCGTGCGCAGCAGGGCGCTGTACTGGAGGGTCAGCGATGCGTCAGGCTCCGTGAGGATGCGCACGAAGTCGTCGGTCGACAGCGACTTGAGTTCCACGCGGATCGGGAAGCGCCCCTGCAGCTCCGGGATCAGGTCCGAGGGCTTGGAAACATGGAAGGCGCCGGACGCGATGAACAGGATGTGATCGGTTCTCACCATGCCGTACTTGGTGTTGACGGTGGAGCCTTCCACCAGCGGCAGCAGGTCCCGTTGGACACCTTCCCGCGAAACGTCGGCGCCGTGGGTCTCGGAGCGCCGGGCCACCTTGTCGAGTTCGTCGAGGAACACGATGCCGTGTTGTTCCACGGCTTCCAGCGCCTTCGCTTTGAGCTCTTCCTCGTCCACCATTTTGGCGGCTTCTTCATCGGTCAGCTGCTTGAGCGCGTCCCGGATCTTGAGCTTGCGCGTGCGTCGCCGGTTGCCGCCCAGGTTCTGGAACATGCCCTGCAGCTGGCTGGTCATTTCCTCCATGCCCGGCGGCGCCATGATCTCGATGCCCATGGGCATCGCCTGGACCTCGATCTCGATTTCCCGCTCGTCGATCTGGCCCTCGCGCAGCATTTTCCGGAACTTCTGTCGCGTGTCGCCTTCGCGAGATGCCGGTTCGCTGTCGGGCCTGAAGCCTACCGAGGGGGAGGCGGGCGGCAACAGCGCATCGAGCACGCGCTCCTCCGCGGCGTCTTCCGCACGGTGCCGTACCCTGGCCATGGCATCTTCGCGCGTCATCTTGATGGCGACGTCCATCAGGTCGCGGATGATGCTGTCGACCTCGCGGCCCACGTAGCCGACCTCGGTGAACTTGGTGGCTTCCACCTTGACGAACGGCGCCTTCGCAAGGCGTGCCAGCCGGCGCGAGATCTCCGTCTTGCCGACGCCCGTCGGCCCGATCATCAGGATGTTCTTGGGCGTTATCTCACTGCGCAACGGCTCGTCGACCTGCACGCGGCGCCAGCGGTTCCTTAGCGCGATCGCGACGGCGCGCTTGGCTTCGTCCTGACCGATAATGTGCTTGTCCAGTTCCTGGACGATTTCGCGGGGCGTCATCTGTGACATCAGCCCAGTTCCTCCACGACGACGTTTCGATTGGTGTAGACGCAGATGTCTGCAGCAATCTCGAGCGCCTTCTCCGTGATCTCGCGGGCGCCCAGGTCGCTATTCGTCAGCAGCGCTTTCGCCGCCGCCTGCGCATACGCGCCGCCGGAGCCGATTGCCATCAGGTCGTCCTCGGGCTCGATCACATCGCCGTTACCGGAAATAATCAACGATGCGTCCGCATCCGCCACGCAGAGCAGGGCCTCGAGACGGCGCAGGCGGCGATCGGTGCGCCAGTCCTTGGCGAGTTCGATTGCGGCCCGTGTCAGGTTGCCGTATTGCTCGAGCTTGGCCTCGAAGAGCTCGAACAGCGTGAATGCGTCGGCCGTGCCGCCGGCGAAACCTGCGATGACCTTGCCGCCGGCCAGCCGGCGTACCTTGCGGGCATTGCCCTTCATGATGGTGTTGCCCATGCTGACCTGTCCATCGCCGGCCATCGCGACCTTGCCATGACGGCGCACCGAGACGATGGTTGTCCCACGATACTGTTCCATGTTGCTTATTCCTGAGCCGTCGCCCGGCTGGGCGGGCGGTGTTGTGCGCGCGGCTACCGCTTTTTCTTCGCCCGGGCGCGCGGATGCGTTCTGTCGTATATCTGGGCGAGGTGCTGGAAGTCAAGGTGAGTATAGACCTGGGTCGTGGAGATGTTCGCGTGGCCCAGGAGTTCCTGTACGCCGCGCAGGTCGTGGCTCGACTCGAGCAGGTGGGTGGCGAAGGAGTGCCGGAACAGGTGCGGGTAGACCCGGGTATCGATGCCCTGGCGCCGCGCCCAGTGATCCACGCGGGCCTGGATGCTGCGTCGGCTGAGGCGGGAACCCCGCTGACTGACGAACAATGCCGTTTCACCGCAAGCCGCGAGCGAGCTCCGTGAGCGGTGCCACCGTGCCAGCGCGTCGCGCGCCCGCGAGCCGACGGGCACGATGCGGTCCTTGTTGCCTTTGCCGGTTACTCGTACTGTCGCGTCGCGCATGTCCACGTCGCCGAGATCGAGATCGGCCAGCTCCGCGAGGCGCAGGCCCGACGAATAGAGGAGTTCGAGGATCGCGCGGTCGCGGTTGACCAGCGGCTCGTCACCGGGGATCTCCAGCAGTCGTGCCATGCGATCGGCGTCCAGGTTTTCGGGCAGGCGCTTCGAGCCGCGGGGCGCGGAGACAGACTGCGCCGGGTTGCGCCTTACGTGCTTCTCGCGCAGCAGGTAGCGAAAGAACGTGCGTGCCGCCGACAGGCGCCGCTGGATGGTCCGAGGCGCCAGGCCGCGGCGGAAGCAGGCGGCCGAGTAGTTTCGAAGGTGTTCGCTGTCGAGGTCGTGCCACCCGGCAAGGCCCGTCTTGTCGCACCAGGTCTCGAGGTCGACGAGGTCACGCCGGTAATGCTTGCAGGTCTCCGGCGACAGCCTGCGCTCGAACTGGAGGTGGCGGACGAATGCGTCGATCCGGGCGGATTCGGCGGCGTCCACGGGCCCGTTTCAGTACCGGCTCAGCGCGCCGGATATAAGATCGCCCACGCGCGCCAGGAAGTCGATGCTCATGCCGGGATGGAAGCGGTTTGCGTCGACGCTGCCGATCGCGAGAAAGCCGATACAGGCCTTGTTGCCCAGTGGCACCAGGGCAACCGAACCGATGTCCTCGGCATCGTCGCGGAACAGGAACTTGCGCTGCGAATCGCGGACCTGGCCGCAGCGCGGGCCGCTGCCCTCCAGGAAGGTGGCGAACGGCCGCAGCGCCTCGTCTTCCCGCCGAATGGCGCGGAAGAACCGTGCGGCAGCGACGTCGTCGAAGCCGTCCGGGTCGCCGAATAGCACGAGCACCGCGTGGTCGGCACCGAAACCGGAGCGGACGGCGCGCTCGACCGCCGTCACTGTGGCGTTGAGGCTGTCGGCTGCGAGCAGGTGGATGCCCAGCTTGTGGACCTTCGCAGCGAGCGCGTCGTTGTCACGAGCCACCTGAATGAGTTCCCGGAGCTGGCGCTCTAGCTTCACTTCTTTCTGGCGCAGCATCGAAACCTGGCGTTCCACGAGCGACACAGTGCCGCCGGTCTCGTGCGGGATTCTGAGCTTGGCCAGGAGTTTCGGGTTGCGCTCGAAAAAGTCGGGGTGGGCCGCCAGGTACCCGCTGACAGCTTCGTCGGTCAGGTCTTCCTCGGCGTAGTCCGGCTTCGCTCGTGTGCTCATAAGTCGATCTTTCCCTCGCTGATTAACGCGGCGTTTCCGGTCAGCCACACCGGCTCGGCGTCGCCGCGCCAGCTTACCACGAGTTGCCCGCCGGGCAGGCTCACGCTGACGGTGTCGTCCAGCTGACCGAGGCGTTGCCCTGCGACGACCGCGGCGCAGGCACCGGTGCCGCAAGCCAGCGTCTCGCCAACGCCTCGTTCGTAGACGCGGAGGTCTATGGCCCTGCGGCCACGGATCGCCATGAAACCGACATTCGCGCGTTCGGGAAAGCGCTCGTGGCGTTCGACCAGCGGACCCAGGCGGGCAACGTCCGCCGAGTGCGTTTCGGCGACCTGCATCACGCAATGCGGGTTGCCCATGGACAGCACCGAGACGTCGTAATCCTCGCCGTCGACCGACAACAGGTAGCGGTCGGCCTTCCTGTCTGCGACGAAAGGAATCCGCGCCGGCTCGAACTCCGGCGCCCCCATGCTGACCGTTATCTGCCCGTCAGCCTCGACACGGGCCGCTACGATGCCGGCGGGACTCTCCAGTTGCAGTGGTCCTTTATCGCCGGATTCGCGCGCGAGCATCCACACGACACAACGGACGCCGTTACCGCATTGCCCGACCTCGGAGCCGTCGGCGTTGAAAATGCGATAGCCGGCATCGAGCCCGCCGCCGTGCGCTGCCGTTACCCACATCAGCTGGTCGAAACCGGGCCCCGTCGCCGGGTCCGCGAGGCGGCGCAGCGTATCGGCGGAAGGAGGTTCCATGCCCCGCCCGCGGTCGTCGATGACGAGTATGCGGTTGCCTGCGCCGTGCATTAACAAATAGTCAAGTTTCACGGTATCCCCGTTGGACTTTTTGTGCCCCTGCCTGTAGTTTACATAACCCCTCGTCATGCCCGATAACAAACCAGTTCCAACGAGTTTCAGGGGAGAATAATGCGGCATATTATGGTTCTGAATGCGAAGGGTGGTTGCGGCAAGAGCACGCTCGCGACGAATATTGCCTCTTACTTCGCCACGGAAGGCGCATCTGTCGCACTGGCCGATTACGACCCGCAGCGATCGGGCCTCGACTGGCTGGCACGTCGCCCGGCCGACAGGCCGGAAATCGTCGGGGTAGCCGCTTTCGAGGACGGCCTCCGGCACGTTCCCAGGTCGGCGGACGTCGTCGTCGCCGACGCGCCTGCCCGCTCCCACGGCAAGGAATTGACGGACCTGGTCAAACACGCAGAAACCATCATCGTGCCGGTGCTGCCGTCGACGATCGATATGCAGGCCTCGACGGCGTTTATCCAGGAACTCAGAAACGTCGGCAAGGTGCAGCGCAAGCAGGCGAAGATCGGTACCGTCGCGAACCGCGTCCGCGACAACACGCTCATCTGGGGCGACCTCGACGAGTACCTGACCAAGGCACGAGTGCCTTATATCGCCGCGTTGCGCGAGGCCCAGAATTACGTACGCGCCTACACGCGCGGCCTGGGCATCTTCGAACTGCCCGAGTACCTCGCCTGGCCCGACTGGGAGGAGTGGGAGCCGCTGACGGCCTGGCTCAGGAGCAAGCGCAGCCAGCCGTAGGAGCGGTTCTCGAACCGCGTCCACAGAAGGCGAACGTTCCGGGGGCCGCCGGGGCATTTCTCTCCCGCATGGCTCGCTGCGCTGCGCTTTACGTCGGTCGAAAAACGCCCCGGCCGCCCCCGGGACTTTACAGATCGCGGTTCGAGACCCGCTCCTACACGTCGGATTCTTCCGCTAGACGTGCCGCGATGCCGTCGGCGGCGTCGGTGTATTTCGGGGTAACGCCCAGCACCTCGCGCATTCGCGTCGTATCGACGATGCGCGATTCCCTCAGGAACGACAGCCGCATCGGCGAAAAAGTCTGCTGCGCCTCGGCCAGGCTGATTGCCGGCGGCGGTGGCAGCCCCGCCTGCCGGGCGACCTCGTTGGTGAACCAGGTACCGGAGCGATGGTCGCCGTCGCCCACGTTGTAGATCCCGTCCGGTACGTCCGGGGACAGGGCCGCGATACAGCAGGTCGCCAGATCGTCCACGTGGATGCGATTGCCCGGGTTGGCCTCTTCGTCACGAATGACCGGCAGCGCTTCACGCAACCACTCGGTGCCCAGCCGCCCCGGGCCGTAGATGCCGGGGACGCGCAGCACGACCGCCGTCGTGCCTCTCCCCATGCACCAGTCCGCCAGCAGCCGTTCGGCGGCCAGGCGGCGTTCCGCGCGCGCGGATTCCGGGCGCGGTGCGCTGTTCTCGCCGACGCGTTCGCCGTCGCGATTGCCGTAAACGCCGGTGGTGCTGAGGTAGACGATCCGTGCGGGCGGATGCGGCAACAGGGCGAGGAAACGGGCGAGCCTCGGATCCCCGGGCTGGTCGGAGGCGGGCGGTACGGAGTAGATGACCGCGTACTTTGCGGGCGGCGCGATTCCCAGCCCTTCGTCGCGGTCGAGGTCGAGCCGCTCGCTCCCGGGGCGGGAACGTCCGAGCGCGACAGCGTCCGGCAGCCGCTCGAGTACACGCGCCCCCGTGTATCCGGCGCCGACGAACAGCGTAATCACCTGCGTACCGTCGTGAGGTGAGGGATGGCCGTTTTCGGTGACTTGGCGACGAGCCCCAGGCCTTCACGGAACGCGTCGGCTGCCGCATCGCCCTCGCCGAGGCGCGTCAGCAGCCGGCCATACTCCTGGTAGGCTTCCGGCGTCGGCCGCAGCGAGATCACGGTTTCGAGGTAGCTGCGGGCCTTGCCCCAGAGCTCGTTACGGAGGCACAGGCGGGCCGCCGTGAGCAACAGGTCCGGATCCTCCGGGTGAGCGGCGAGCCAGCCTTCGGCGCGCTTCAGCTGCTTGGACGCGTCCGTGCCCTCGACCAGGCCGAACAGGCGCACGAGCGGGCCGCGCCATTCCTTGTTCAGCGCCGACGCCAGTTCCTTCTCGGCCTGTTCGTGTTTGCCATGGCGGATCAGCGAAGAGAAATAGGCATCCAGCAGGTCCAGATCCGAGCGCAGGTTTCGCGGCACGTTTTTCCAGGCTGCCTGGACAGCATCGCCGTCCTGCGCACGCTCCAGATGTTCGCGGTGCACACGGACCGTCCAGGTACGGATGGTGTCGTTGGTGATGCGGCCCTGCGCCTTCAGGCGCGGCAGCAGCTTGTCCAGGTTATTCCAGTCCTCGAGCCGGTAGTAAAGGCTGCCGATGAGGCCGAGCGCGTAACTGTGATCGCGCGAGTTTTCCTCGATACGTCGCAGCGTTGCCAGCGCCTGCTCGTAGTGCTCGCGGTCGAGTTGCAGTTCGGCCTGCGTCAGCAGCACCGCGTTCGTGGCCGCGGGCGTGTTTTCATAGGCCAGCTTCAGCCACTCGTCGCGACGTTCGTCATTGCCCTGCAGGTGCGCAGCACGCGCGGCCTGCAGGTAATTGAGCAGCGGCGCATCGCTGGTGCCTGCGGCGCGCGCCAGCAACTTCTCGCCGCGGGCGAAATTCCCCTCCGCGACCTCGATCATGCCGCGCGTCAGCTTCTGCCCGGCACGGCCGGCGCGGTAGCGGCCGGCCGCTTCCCCGATCAGGCGCGGGGCGATAACGATCTTACGGATCGCCCAGACGGCGACGACCAGCATGACGGCGATGCCGAGCAGCACGGGCACGGACATCTCCACGAGGTAGCCGCGGAAGTTGATCGCGACATAGCCGGGGTCCTGCAGCAGCAAATGCGCAGCGAATGCGAATATGAGCGTCGCAATGACGACGATGAAGCTGACTTTCATCGCGCGTTCTCGGAAAGCACCCGGAACTGGCGAATCAGTCGCAGCGATTCGGAAATGTCGGGCGCCTTGACGGCGACCATGCTGTCACGAATCTCGGCGATGGTCTCCTGCGCGCTTGCGACCTGCGCGCTGCCCACGTCGAAATACTGCGCCAGCAGCGTCTCGGCATCGTCGAGGCTCTGCTCGAAGATCGCTTGTTCGCCGCGCAACAGGGCGAGCCTGGCCGCCTGCAGCTGCAGTGCCAGGTTACCGCGGATCAGGTGTGCGGCATCCGGCGTCAGCAACGCCCGAGTCTCCTGGTCCGGCGGCGTCACCTTGACGAGGCCGGACATGGCGTCCTTCACCGAGGCCCAGGCTTTCGCCGCGGTGCCCTGCTCTTCGTCCGGGGCATCGGTGGTCCCGGCATCTCTGCCACCGGCTACCCGCAGCGGCAGCGAGTCGACTACCCGGGCAAGGCTGGCCAGCGTCAGTGTCGCGCCTTCCAGGTCGGGTTTCTCCATCGCCTCGAGCGCCGCCAGTTCTTCCGCCACGGCGCGACGGATGTCGGTAAGCGCCGGATTCGCCATCTGCACGACGCGCTCGTCGGCCATTTCGAGCGCGAGCATCGCGAGCCGCGGGTTGTTGCCGAGCTGCAGCTGTGCGTTTGCGATCTGCATGTAGTACTCGGCCTCGGCGAGCAGCCAGGTATCGCGTGCGCCGGCAGACGCTCCCTGCAGCGCTGCGACGGAGTTTTCGAGGTTCGACATGCGGCCGGGCAGCGAATCCAGCACGTCGGCACGTTGCTCGAGTTCGCGTTGCACGCCGGCGATACGGGATTCGAGGGCCTCGTCGCTGGACACCAGGCCGTCCAGGCTGTCGTCGAGGCTGGACAGCGACTGCCGCGATTCGTCGATGCGGCTCGCAAGGCGCTCGAGGGAGTCGCTGCTCGCCTCCTCGACGGCGCGCGCGCGGCGGTCCTCGACGATCATGTAGCCGACGGCCGCGAGCGTCAGAAGGGCGAGGAACAGCGCGAGCCACGATACCGGCGACGTGCCTCGCCGTGGTTGTATGGCCGTCTTCGGCACCGCTTGTTCCTGTCCGGCGGCCGCCTGTTGCCCGCCCTGCGCCTCCTCGTCCGTGGCTTCCTCGGACACGGCCTCCCCGGTCCCGGCTTCCGCCGTTTCCCTGTCTTTGGTTTCTTCGCTCATGAGTTCTTTCCGGAGCTGTGAGGCGCGAGTGTCGCGATTGCGCGCACGATCTCGCCGGCGCCCGGTCCGTCCGCAAGCATCGCCGGACAATGGGGCAGGCGATCTGCTACCTCTTTTATCACACGAGATGCAGGCGTAACCAGTCGCGTTTTTGCGAATGCCGCGTGCGAGGATTCCGGTAACAGGGCCAGCAGGTTGTGCAATGATTCCACGCTCATGACGACGACTGCGCCGATTTCCCCGGCCTCCAGCCGCCCTCTGACGGCGTCAATTTCCGGCTCGGCGTAGTCGGGCAGACGCCGCGCGTAGACCTCGAGGTAGTCCACCTCCGCCCCTCGCTCACGCAGGGTCGTCGCCAGCAATTCACGCCCGCCGCTGCCGCGGATGATGCGGATTGTCTTGCCCCGTACTTCCCTCAGTGCGGGCTCCTCGAGCAGGCTCTCGCTGTCGAAGCCGCTTGCCGGGCGAATGTCGACGATCCGGGCCGCGGCCTCGATTGCGGCGGCCGTCGCTGGCCCCACGGC
>JBFFEB010000060.1:0-18227 GCA_041559075.1 Woeseiaceae bacterium
AGCATTCTCCGGAACTGGCGCATTGACGCCGAGTGCCCAATCCTCGTTCTCGAGGAACCAGCGGACGCCGTAGGAAAGGCCGTTCGACAGCGTCACTTCCGCGATCGTCGCCTCGATCAGAACCTGCCGCGGCGAGATGTCGAGGCGGCGGATGGTCGCCTCGATCGCGCGGTAATCCTGCGGCGTCGCCATGACCAGGATGGCGTTGTTGTCCTGGTCGGCAATGATCGTTATCTCGTCCTGGCTTTCGGCCGTTATGCCGTCACCGGCATCACCCGCATCCCCCTCACCGCTTGAAGCCGGACCTGCTGCCGTCGTCCTTGTGGGTCGAACGACACGATTCGCACTCGACTGCCCCGGCTGTGGCGGCGGACGCGAGATGGTCTCCGCGCGGCGGAACACGCTGCTCGCGGCTCCCGGCACGGCGAGCTCGCCGCTGCGGGTGTCCTCGAGTTCCTTCTGGCCGAAGATCTGCTGCAGCACGCTCGCGATGTTCTCGGCCTTGCCGTTCTCGAGCTCGTAGACGAACAGGCGCCGGCCGGCGGCGCCCTCCAACCCCCAGTCGAATTCCTTGATCAGCGCCTGGATCGCATCGATATGCTCCGGGCGATGAGTGATCACGAGCACGCCGTTGACGCGCTCGATCGGCAGCACCCGCACGATGCCGGCGAGCGGTGTATTGCCGCCCGAATCGATGATGGTCTCGATCTCCTCGACCACCGCTACCGCGTCGGCGTACTCCAGCCGGAACATCGCGAACGACATGCCGGCGAGCCAGTCAACGTCGAACATGCGCACGGTGGCGAGCAGGTCGTCGAGCCGGTACTTGGGGCCCGAAAGGATCAACACGTTACGAGTCTTGTCGATGCTGACCGAACTGCCTTCGGGAACGAATGGCCCGAGAATGCTTTCCAGCTCACTCGCCGCGACGTGCTGTAACGGCACCACTTGTATGCCGAACCCCTTCTGGCGTGACGAGGGGTAGCGGCCGACAGTCGGCGAGTTCGCGGCGCTGGCCGCTTCGGCGAGCGGCACCACCTTGTACATGCCTTCGTCGCGGATCAGCGCTGCGCCGTTCTGCTCGAGGACTGCCTCGACGATCGGCAGCACCGTGTCCGCGGTGACGGGACGCGTCGTGTGCAGTGTCACGACGCCGTTGACGCCCGGGGCGAGGAGATAGTTCTCATTGAGGATCGACTCGAAAACCACGCGCAGGAACTCCGGCAGGCTGGCCTGCTCGAAATTGAGCGTGACGCCGTCGTCCTCGGCGTAACCGCTGCCGGCACCGGTGCCGGTGCCCTGCACGAAAACGCCCGACCCTTTCCGGACGGTGTCGCCCCGCTGTTCTTCGGATGGTGCATCCAACGCACCTGGAGGCGCGCCGGCGGCGGATGGTTTGCCCTGATCTTCTCGGCTGGCAGCCCCCGCTTCCTGCGCGGATACGGCGCCCGGACCGGTGTCGGTCGTTGCGGGCGGCGCACTGGCGCACGAAATCAGGAGGATCGCCATAACCAGCAGCGTCAGGTTACAGGCGGATTTCTTCATAATTGTCGGCTACGTTCAGTGTCCCCTCAGACTACCCCCGAGCCGGCCCCGGCGCACCCGACTTTCGATCAGGTTTTTTCCTTTGAATTCCTACATTAAGTTCAGTCCCGATCAGACCGGTTGACCGGTTACTGGCACCCCCACGGTCGATAGCATGATCCTCGACGACAAGAAAACAGAAGAAGTGGCGCCCGATGACCACCATAGCCGCAGAAACAATCGGGCCTGCGCGATTAGTAGCCGTAGGCAAACCAGAGCAGCCGCCGTTGTGCGGGCTGCTGGTTCATGCTGGAAAACTCGAATCCACGGACGTCGACCGGGCGCTGCGCCTGCAGCGCGAGCAGGACGACTGGGAGCGCATCGGCTCCATCCTCGTCAAGCTCGGCCTCGTCTCCGAAAGAGACGTCGCCGAGAGCCTCGCCAGCCAGCTCAATCTCGAGCTCGTGGACCGTGCCGATTACCCCGACGAGCGGCCCGATGGAACCGGGGTCACCGAGCGGTTTCTGAAGAAAAACCGGACCCTGATCCTCGACGAAGACGACAGCACGCTGTGTGTCGTGATGGCCGACCCGCTCGATGATTACGTGATCGATGCCCTGAAGCTACGCAGCGGCAAGAACGTGGCCCCGCGCCTGGGCATCCCCTCCGAGATCGAGTACGCGCTGGAGCAGCTCTTCGAGGCGCGGCCCGGCGCGAACAGCGGCGGCGACGCGGACATCGTCGCAGCCCAGTACCTCGACGACGTCGAACAGCTCAAGGAGCTCGCGGGTGAGGCGCCCGTAATCAAGCTGGTCAACCAGCTCATCCACAAGGCGGCTGAGTGCGGCGCATCGGACATTCACATCGAGCCGTTCGAGGGCCAGCTGAAAGTCCGCTATCGCGTCGACGGCATGTTGCGCGAGGTCGATGCCCCGCCGATGCAGTCGGCTGCCGCCGTCATCTCCCGTGTCAAGATCATGGCCAACCTGAACATCGCCGAGCGCCGTCTCGCCCAGGACGGCCGCTTCAAGCAGCGCGTGCGCGGCGTCGAATACGACCTGCGCGTCTCGACCGTGCCGACGATGTACGGCGAATCGGTCGTCATGCGCCTGCTGCAGCGCGATGCGGTAGCGATGGATTTCGAATCGCTGGGCTTCAACGAGGCCCAGCTGAAGACGATGCACGACGTGCTGGCGACGCCACACGGCATCCTGCTCGTCACCGGGCCGACCGGCAGCGGCAAATCGACGACGCTGTATGCCGCCCTCACGCACCTCAACCAGCCCGAGCGCATGATCATCACCGTCGAGGATCCGGTCGAATATAATATTAGAGGAATCAACCAGATGCAGGTGAAACCTCAGATAGGTCTCACCTTCGCGAACGCGCTGCGCTCGATCGTCCGGCAAGACCCCGACGTCATCATGATCGGCGAGATGCGCGACACCGAGACGGCCCAGATCGCCGTGCAGTCGGCGCTCACGGGGCACCTCGTGCTCTCGACCCTGCATACCAACGATGCCGCCGGTAGCGTGATGCGACTGCTCGACATGGGCGTGCAGGACTACCTGCTGACCTCCGCGGTCACCGCCATCCAGGCGCAGCGCCTGGTGCGCACGCTCTGCACCGAGTGCCGCGAGGCCTACACGCCGATCGATGAAGTCGTCGAGCGCTGGGGCCTCGACCGTTTTGCCGAGGAAGGCGACATCACGCTTTACCGGCCCGTCGGCTGCGAGCACTGCGGCAGCACGGGCTACTCCGGACGTCTCGCGATCCTCGAGATCCTGATGATGTCGCGGGAGATTCGCGAACTCGTGCTGAAGCGCTGCGATGTCGGCGACATCGCCCGCCTCGCCGCGGCGCAGGGCATGGTCACCATGCGCGATGACGGTCTGCAGAAAGCGGTCGCCGGCCTCACGACCATCGAGGAAGTGCTGCGCGTTACGCCGGACCCGTCCGCCGGCGAGGCCGAGGACTGAACATGGCGACCTACCAGTACAAGGCAGCGACCACGACCGGCGAGATCGTCGACGGCGTGCTGACGGGATCCACCCGCGAACACGTCATCGCCAAGCTGCAGTCGCTCGGTCACGTGCCGATCCGCGTCGACGAGTCGGCCGCCAAACGCAAGTCCGCGTTCAAGATCCGGCTGCGCCGCGAACGCATCACCGATGAACAAATCGGCGACGTCACGCGCGCACTCAGCACGCTGCTGCAGGCCGGACTGCCGCTCGACCGCGCCCTCGCGATCCTGACCTCGCTCGCGGACAGCGATGCACTCGGGACCATGCTCGAGGACGTCCGCGACCGGGTGAAGGAGGGCTCGACGCTCGCGGACGCGATGGAGGCGCAGGAAACCGCTTTCAGCCGCTTCTACATCAGCCTGCTGCGCGCCGGCGAGTCCGGCGGCGCGCTCGAGGTGGTCCTGGAACGGCTCGCCGACCACATGGAACGCGCGAAGGCGATGCGCAGCACGCTCTCTTCCGCACTGATGTACCCGGCGATCCTCGTGGTCGTCGCGATCATATCGATCTTCATCCTGCTCGGTTACGTCGTGCCGCAGTTCACGCAGATGTTCGACGGCGTAGGCCAGGCGCTGCCGCTGTCGACCCGCATCACGATCGCGGTCGGCGAGACCCTGCAGGCTTACGGCTGGCTGCTGGTGCTGCTGGCGGCCGGCGGATTCTGGCTCGTTCGGCGACAGCTCGCGGACCCGAAGAGTGCCCACAAGTGGCACGCTTGGCTGCTGCGGACACCGTTCCTCGGGGTGATCGTCGTGAAAATGGAAGTCGCGCGATTCGCGCATACGCTCAGCACGCTGCTGCACAACGGCATCCCGCTCCTGAAAGCGCTGACGATCGTCAAGGACACCATGGGCAACCGCGTACTGGCGAACGGCATCGAGAAAGTGACCGGCCACCTGAAGGAAGGCCAGAGCCTCGCCGACCCGCTGTCCGACGTCCCGCATTTCCCGTCTTTCGCCGTGCACATGATCCGCGTGGGCGAGGAGTCCGGCGAACTCGAGGCGATCCTCGCCAAGGTCGCCGAGACCTTCGACCGCGATACGCAGGTCACCATCAAACGTACGATGACGCTCCTCGAGCCCATGCTCATCCTGGTGCTGGGCGTCGTCATCGCCGCCGTGATCATTTCGATACTGGTCGCGATCCTGTCCATCAATGAACTCGTGATCTGATTCGGAGGAACCAGACAATGCCGCACACGAGACAATACGAACCACGACGCCAGTCGGGCTTTACACTGATCGAACTGCTCGTCGTGCTGCTGATCCTCGGGCTTCTGGCCGGGATCGCCGGCCCGCGCGTCCTGAAGTATCTCGGTGGCGCCAAGACCGACACCGCGCAGCTGCAGATCGAGGAATTCGGGGCCGGACTGGACCTCTACCACCTCGAAGTCGGGCGCTACCCGACGACCGAGGAGGGCCTCACCGCGCTGTCGGTCGCACCCACCGGCGTCGACAACTGGAACGGGCCGTACCTGAAGAAGAAGGACATCCCCAAGGATCCGTGGGGTAACGACTATCACTACCGCGCACCCGGCGAGAACGGCGACTACGACCTGTATTCGCTGGGCGCCGATAACGCCGACGGCGGTGAAGGCGAAAATGCGGACGTAGTGAGTTGGTAACGACACGCAACAACCCGAATTCAAGAACAGCCGGCTTTACGTTGCTGGAGCTGCTGGTCGTGCTCGTGATCGCGGGCATGCTGGCGGCACTGGTGCCGGCAGCGGTATCGGCCGTGGTGCCCGGCACGAAAGCGAGAGTAGCCGCATTCGACATGGCGTCGACGCTACGCGACGCCCGAAATCTCGCGATCAGCCAGAGCACCCCGGTCGACGTCGTGTTCGACCTCGAGTCCGCGTCGTACGCGATCGCGGGCTCGCCCCCTACAGATTTGCCTCGTGGCATGGCGCTCGTCATCCAAGAACGCAGCGGCTACGTCAGTGAGACACGCCGTGTCGCGAGGCATTCTTCTTTCGACTTCGAGGAGCCGGTTTCGTTGCGGTTCTATCCCGACGGCAGCTCCAGCGGTCTCGACGTCCGCGTGGGGCCCGAGGACGGCGGCGGCTATGTAGTGGCCGTCGACTGGCTCTTCGGCGGCGCGAGCGTCACGAAGGCGACGGACGATGCGGTTTGATCGCCGGCAACTTGATGTCCGGCAATCGGGCTACACCCTCATCGAGGTGCTCGTTGCCTTCATGATCCTGGCACTGGCGCTGACCGTGCTGCTGCGCATCTTCTCGGGTGGCCTGCGCAACGTGTCGGTGTCGTCGGACTATGCCGTGGCGACGCTGATCGCCGAGTCGCGGCTCGCAGCCGCCGGTATCGATGTTCCTCTCACGCCAGGCGAAACATCCGGCACCGAGGGCGAGCGCTTCGAGTGGACCGTGAGCGTGCAGGACTACCAGCCCTGGCCCGGCTACCGCTCCGCGGCGAAAGGCGTCGACGCCTACCATGTGACGGTGACGGTCGAGTGGCCCAACGGCAACAACACCCGCCGCGTCGGGCTCAGCACGATCCGGCTGCGCAGCGAGGGAGGTGTCGGATCGTGAATCAGCGGCAACGACATTGGCCCGGCACACGCGCCAGCAGCGGCTTCACGCTCATCGAACTGCTCGTGGCGATCATGGTCCTCACACTGTTCATGACGGCGGCCATGGGGGCGGTGCGTATCGCCAGCAAGAGCACGACCGCGGGCGTCGTGCGCGCGGACACGACCGAAGAAATGCGCGCCGTGTCCGACTTCCTGCGGCGCCAGTTCGCGCAGCTTCCCTACATGACGATCGGCGAGGGGACGGAAGAGCGCCTGGCTTTCGCCGCGGACCAGAAGGTCCTGCGTTTCGTCGCACCCGCCCCGCTCTATTCGCGCGGTGCCGGGCTCATGATCTACACGCTCGCGGCCAAGCGCACCGACGACGGCCGCGAGGTACTCACGCTGTCCTACGCGCCGTTCGATCCGGGCAGCGAGCGCTTCGAGGCGATCCGCAGCACCGCGCCGATGGTGCTCACCGCGGGCTTCGAGACGGTCGAGTTCGAGTACTTCGGCGCGGAAATGGACAGGGAACGGCCGGACTGGAAGCCGGTCTGGCGCGAAGACGCCGAGCGGCTGCCGAGCGCAATCCGCATTCGAACCCGCACGCAGTTCGGCGGCGCCGGCTGGCCGGACCTGCTCTACAACCTGCGCTCGGGTGAAACATCATGAGCGGCGGACGTGCAACGACGCTGCGACGACAGCAGGACGGCATGGCGCTGATCGTCGTGCTGTGGCTCGTG
The DNA here is from genome assembly GCA_041559075.1 of Woeseiaceae bacterium. GTDB lineage: Bacteria > Pseudomonadota > Gammaproteobacteria > Steroidobacterales > Woeseiaceae > UBA1847. The sequence goes on from JBFFEB010000060.1 coordinate 6,821, forward strand.
GTGCTCTTGAGCATCATGGCCGCCGGCCACTCGCGCAACGTGCGCACCGATACCACGCTCGCGGCGCGCCAGGTGCAATCGGCGAAAGCGCGCGCACTCGCCGAGGCCGGCATCAACCACGTGATCCTCGAGATGCTCGCCGCGGATTCCGACAGGAAACTGCCGGTCGACGGCAGCCTGTTCACCGTCCGGATCGGCGCAGACGACGTCACGATCGCAATCCGCGACGCCACCGGTTTCGTCGACCTGAATGCCGCAGATCCGGAGCTGATAAACGCCGTGCTCGAGGCCTGCGGCGTCGGAGAGACCGCGCGGCGCGATCTCGTCGACGCGATCCTGGACTGGCGCGACAGGGACGACCTGACTCGCCTGCACGGTGCCGAGCACGACGACTACGTTGCGGCCGGCGTCGCCTGGACGTCCCGCGACGGCGCCTTCGAAGTCGTGGACGAACTCAAATACCTGCCGGGCATGAGCCAGTCGCGCTACGACTGCGTGGCACCCTTCGTGACGGTCTATTCCGGCCGCGGCGGACTGAACATGGAGTACGCGCCGCCCGCGCTCATAACCGCGCTGACCGGCGAGGAAGTGCCCGCCGCCGAGCCGGACAGCGACAGCAGGGCTCGTGGGCCGCAGAATGGGACATTCCACATCTACGCGAGCGCGTCCGGAAGCGCCGCCACGGTTGCAGCAATCGAGGCTGTCGTGCGGATATCGCGCATGTCGAAAGCGCCGTTCACCATCGTGGACTGGCGCGAACCGCCGCGGGTCGAATTCCCGCCGCGGCAAGGAGCAGAGGGATGAACGTAAGCGTGCAACGCAGCCTGCAACCGCTGCGGATCCGCTATGCGGACCCGCTGCTGAGCCGGTTGCGGAGCTTCTGGCGCTGGTGGTCCGGGGAACTTCTCGAGTTGCTCCCGGGTCACCTGCAGAAGGCCATCGCGCAGCGCCAGCAGAAACTGTACGTCGAGGTCGACGGCGACAGGTTCCTGCTGAGCCTCGGCAACCGCGCCGCGCAGCGCGAGGTGTTGCGGCTGCCGCTCGACGCGGCGGATGCCGACGAGGCGGACATCCCGCGCGAGGTCCAGCAGACGATCGTGCTGCTGCCGGACGACAAGGTACTCGCGCGGCGCATCACGCTGCCCGCCGCGGCCGAGGAGAACCTGCGGGAAGTGCTCGGTTTCGAGATGGACCTCCACACGCCGTTCGAAGCTTCCGAGGTTTACTACGACTACACGGTCGTCGGGCGCGACAGCACGCGCCAGCAGGTCACCGTGGATCTCGTCTACGCGCCGCGCGACGCGCTGGACGCGCTCGTCGAGGGGGCATCAAACCTCGGCATGAAGACCGACATCGTCACCTGCCGCCGGCGCGACAACGCGAACCTGCAGCCGGTCAACCTGCTGCCGCAGGAGAAGCGCCGTACGAAACGCCTCGACGTCAAGAACCTGAACCTCGCACTGACTGCAATGCTCGCGGTGCTGGTCTTCGCGGCGGTCACGATACCGATCGTGCAGAAGAACCGTGCGATCGAAGCGCTCGAGGCGCAGGTCCAGGCGGCCGCTGCCGATGCGCGTCAAGGCGCCGAGCTGCGCCAGGACCTCGAAAAGATGGCCGAGGCCTCGCAATTCCTGCTCGAGAAAAAGGCCTCGGGCACCATGGCAGTCGAGCTAATCGACGAAGTGAGCCGGATATTGCCCGATCACACATGGATCACGCGACTCAACATGACCGAGACGGAGTTGCAGATGCAGGGGCAGTCGTCAGCTGCATCGTCGCTGATAGGGATCATCGAATCGTCGCCGTGGTTCGAGAACGTCCGGTTCGGGTCCCCGGTGGTACAGATCGCGGGGACGGACAACGATCGCGTTCATATCGTCGCCACCGTCGTCAGGAAGCGAGCAGATCTCGAGGAGCAGCCGCAATGATCGAGAAACTCGACAGGAAACAGCAGCGGCGGCTTGCCGTGGGCATTCTCGCCGGTATCGTCATCGCAGTTCTAACGATTACCGCCGGACCGCTATGGATCGCCAACGCCTCACGCCAGGCAACGCTGGACGACGCGCATCAACGCCTGCAGCGCTACCAGCAGATTAGCGCGCGCGACCAGGAGCTGCTACCGCGATATGAGGCACTCCTGCAGACACAGCGGTCAGCCGGCAAGCACCTGCGCAGCGAGACCAGTGCGCTGGCAGGGGCGGAGCTGCAACGCATTGTCAAGAACATCACCGGCGGGAATCAGGCCCGGATCCTGAGCACGCAGCTGTTGCCCGTCTCGGAGGAACAGGGCTTCCTGCGCGTGTCACTCAAGGTCCGGCTGCGCGGCACCCTGCCGGCACTGCTGCAATCGCTGTACGACATCGAGACCGGCGACGTCTATATGTTCGTCGACAACGTCGCGCTGCGGGATAACATGATCGGCCGCTCGGGGCCGCAGGTCCGCGAGATGGATGCCGAGTTCGAACTGGTCGCGTATATGCCGGAGCCGTCATGAAGATCAAGATCGCCTTGAGCCGCCCGACGCAGTTGCTGCTAGCCGCCAACATCGTTCTGGCGCTGATCGTCTTGGCCGAGCTGCTGATGCCGGCTCAGCCAGGCACAGCGAACGCCGCGACGGCGGGCGATAATACCGCACGTTTGCCGGAATTCGGCGACAGCTTGATTGCCGCGCCCCCGATGAGCCAGCTCGTGGACATGATGGAACGCCCGTTGTTCTATATCGCCCGGCGGATGCCGGAGCCAATCGTTGAGGCGGCACCGCCGCCTCCGCCCACGCCCCTCAGGCTGAAGCTCGAGGGCATTGCGATCGCGGGTGGCTCGCGTGTCGCCGTATTGCGCAATCTCAACGGCAACGGCCTGGTGCAGCTCGCCGAAGGCGACACGCACGACGGCTGGACGCTCGACGCCCTCACGACCAGTTCGGCGAAGTTCAGCCGTAACGGCGAACAGAGCACCGAACTCCCGCTGGAGCCGGTCGGCAACGGCCGCAGGCGCTAGCGCAACTGCCTTCGAACTGACCATTCGGCCAGTTCGAACTGTTCGCCCTGCGGGTAGCGTTCGGCCGCCTGTCCGTTAGACTACTATCAACAAATTCCTGATTCGCGAGGCCGCCGCGTGTTCAAACCTGCTATTAACCTGCTCGCCAGGTCCGCTGCCTTTGCAGCGATATTCCTTTTTGCATCCGCGCCTGCCGCCGCAGGCAATGCGCCAGCCGACCCGGCCGCAGCCGAGGCGAAGGCGCGTGACTACTTTTCGAACGTCGAACTGGTCAACCAGAACGGCGAACGCCTGAAGTTCTATGACGAAGTCCTCAAGGACAACGTCGTCGTGATCAGCTTCATCTTCACGAACTGCCAGTCGGCCTGTCCGCTCATGACGCGCAACCTGACAATGATCCGCGACATGCTGCGCGAGGACGAACGTCGCGCCATTCGGTTCATCTCCATCAGCATCGACCCGCTGCGCGATACGCCTGCCGCGATGAAGGAATTCGCGCAGAAGCACGATGCCGATATCGACGGCTGGCTGTGGCTCACCGGGCAGCCCGACGATGTCAATTACATCACCAAGCGCCTCGGTTCCTACACCGACGACCCGGAAATGCACACCACGACCCTATTGGCGGCAAACGTGCCCAAGGCGCACTGGACCAAGATAGAGCCCAACGTACCGCCGAATGGGGTCGCCGCACGACTGCGGCTGCTTGTCGAGGAAGATGCGGCGCCGTGACCTCCGCAACGGAGCCGTAGCCGCTATCAAGATTACTCGGCAGGCAGCCGCGGCACCCCTAGGATTCGTCTTTGCCCTGGCGAACGTATTCTTCGCATGGCCGGTTTCGACAGCGGTTGCCGCGGATCTCACCGAGGCCGAGGAACGCGGCAAGTACCTTTATGAGGTCGGCCGCTCTCGAAGCCGCCGCGTCATCACCGCCGACCTGGGTGGAGGCGAACCACCGACACCCGGGCACGTCCTGCCCTGCATCAACTGCCATGGCGCGGACGGGCGTGGCGCTGAGGACTATGTCGGCATCGCGCCGCTCAACATCAATTGGTATGCACTGGCATCGACGGGAACGCACGAGCACGCCGTCCGCAGCCATGGGCCGTTCGACGAACTGTCGCTCGCGCGCGCCATAATTTTTGGCAAAGACCCCGAGGGCAACGACATGGTAAAAGCCATGCCGCGGTACGACATGGCCAGGGAGGATGTCGAGGACCTGATCGCCTACCTGAAGGTCATGGACTCGCAGTCCGATCCCGCCATCTCCGGTTCCACGATACGTGTCGGAACTGTCATACCGACCGACGGGCAGCACGCCGGGCTGGGTAAGGCGATGCGTGAAATCGTCGAGGCCGTATTCGACGAGGTCAACGCGACGGGCGGCGTGAACGAGCGTCAGCTGGAACTCGTCGTAGGCGGCTGGAACGACAACGGCAACCCGCAGATCTGGGCGGCACGGGACTTGGTCAACAAGGAAGCTGTCGCTGCGCTGGTCAGTCCCTACGTACCCAACTACGACTCGGAACTCGAGGCACTCGCCACCGAGAAGCGACTGCCCGTCATCGGCCCCTACACGGTCCTGCAGCCCGACGGCGACGACGAGAAAAAGAACCATTTCACGTTCTACTTGCTTGCGGGACTCGAGTTGCAGGCGCGGGCACTGGTGGATGCGGCGACGGCCAGGCTGGAGCCCGCTGACACGACGCTCGCTATCGTCTATCCCCGGGTAAGGTTCTTCCAAGAACTGGCCGATGGCGCCGCAGCCCAGGCCCGGGCGCTGGGCTTCGCATCGGTCACCGAAGAGGTCTTCGAACTGAATGCATTTTCGGCCGAATCGACCTCGGCAAGCCTGAAAGGCAAGGATGAGGGTGCTGTGCTTTTCCTCGGCAACGCAGCCGAACTCGAGCAGTTCGCCCGAAGAGCCGCGCAGGCGGACTGGCAGCCATTGCTGCTCGCGCCCGGGTTACTCGCGGAGCGAAGCATCTTTGAGCTGCCCGAAAGCTTCGACCGCCACGTGCTGCTGGCCTATGCAGCGCTGCCGACCGACTACAGCCCGGAGGGGGCGGCAAACTTCGAGCTGCTGCATGATAAGTACGGCTTCGATTACAGCTACAGTCTCGCACAGATCAATGCCTACACCGCGGCAAAAGTACTGGTAGAAGCCCTCAAGCGCGCCGGGCGCGGCCTGGCGCGTGAAGACATCGTGAATGCTCTCGAAAATCTGGACGATTTCCATCCGGGATTGGCGCCGGCATTGAGCTATGGCGAGGACCGGCGCATTGGCTCCGTCGGCGTCCACATCGTGCCGGTGGATCTCGTGGAGAATCGCTTCACGGAGCCGGTACGCTGGATCGTTCCGCGCGACCCGTAGGAGCGGACCTGGAACCGCGACATCCGCCAACCCGCGATCGCGCGCCGAGGCGCCCTCTTACTGCAGGTCGAACCACCCGTCGCCGACCGGTACGTAGGTCTTGTTCGCCAGGTCCACACGTACCAAGTGCGCACCGCGGGCGCCGATGCGGCGATTCGGGCCGTAGCTAAGCGGTGGCGTGACGCCGGTATCGAACTCGTACAGCGACTCGAGCCCGTCGACGAGACGCACCCGGCTCAGGTCTCGCCCCGCCTTGCGCAACCCCTCGACGAACAGCTTTGCCGCGGCCAGCGCGGCGAGCCGCGCTTGGATATGGTCATTGGGCCATGAATAAGTCGTCGCAAGCTCCTGATATTCCTGACGTCCTTTAGCGGTTATGTCGCTGCTGAGCGTTGGATAGGCCAGAAATACCCGGTTGTCGAACACGGCCGGCAGGTCCACGAGTGGGCGCGAGATGAGCGACGACAACAGGTAGATGCGCGGCACCGGTACCTGGTTCGAGAGTTCGCGGATCAGCGCGTCAAGCTCAGCCTGCATACCCAGGAAAATCACGGCTTCAAAGCCACCTTCGGCGACCAACCTAGCAACCACGGTGGCATCGAATTCTCCGGCTGCATATGATTTCACGGTCGGCGGATTGTCTCGGTCTTTCTTTCGAACCTGGTCTCTCGCGGCGTTCACGATGTTCTTTGCGCGGCCACCTTGCGGCCCGACGATCAACACCTTATCGGTGCTGGCACCGTCGGCGAGCGACCGAGCGGCGAGCACTCTTGCCTGCTGATCCAGCCCTGCAAAAAGATAGAACGCGGCTGCATCAAAATAGGCGTCGCCCGGATCGAGCGTAAAGGGTCCGACTATCGGCACGTTGTCGGAGCGAAGATACGTCAGCAGCTCGTCGTCCAGGCCGACAGTGTAAGCGCCCACCAACGAAAAAATGCCTTCGCTGTCGAACGCATCGCGCAGGATGGTCAGACTGCTTTCCGCAGACTCGCCCGTCGGCACCGTCAAGAGTTCTATACGCCTGCCGAAAACGCCGCCCTGCTCATTGATTTCGTTAAAATAACTCTCCAGCACCTGCCGCATCGCCTGGCCGGTCTCGCCGGCGCGGCCGGACAGCGGCAGCAATGTCGCGACCCTGACCGCATCATCGCCGATGCCCGGATCGAGGTCGTACTCCAGCACCTTCATGTACGCCACGAGATCGACCATGTCCTCACCGGACATCTGGTAGATCGGCATCGACCGGTCCAGCGTGTTATTCGCCGGGTCGATACCCGCAATCATCGAGCGAATGAAGCTGTCGTCGTCGAACGCCGGATGGCGCCGACCGTCGTGATGGACGTGGCCGTAGGTCTTGATGAGTTCGGTCCAACGGATGTCTAATGGTATTACTCCCCCTTCCGGGCGCCCGAGACCGTCCGAGCCATGGCAGCTCGAGCAGGGCATCGTACTGCCGGGCAGCAACGCCGCTTCGTCGCCCACGACGGCTGTGATGTCCGTGCTACGCGGGCTCGTGCCTTCGAAGTAGATCTGCTTGCCGCGCTGCTGGGCCTCGCTGAGCTCTGCAGCCAACGGGGCCTGACTCAGGCTCGCCATCGCTAGGGCGGCCGCCAGTGCCGTCCTTCTGGCCTGACTATTCACCGCGCTAGCCGCCCGCCTTACGCTGTTCTCGAAGGTCGTTGACGATCTGCACAATGCGGTCCGGGTTGGGGAATCCGAACAGACGCTTCCACTCACCGCTGCGGCCGTCGCCGATTAGCACCATTGACGGGTGGTCCTCGAAATTCGACGTGTAAGCGCCCAGCCCGATCAGTACGTCGTCGACGTCACCCTTCGGCCCCGTCAGCCAGAGCCAGCCCTCGCCGGCGCGGTGTTTTGCCGAGTACGCTTTCAGTCGCTGCGGCGTATCCCGGACAGGGTCGACGCTCATCGACACAAGCATGACCTCGTCGCCAACCGCGTCGCCAAGCTTCCCCTGAACCTGTGTAAACAAGGCCGAGAGCACCGGGCAGATCGTCGTGCAGGTCGTGTACACGAAGTCCATCACGACGATGTTGTCGCCGATGACGTCGCTGACGAACATCCGCTCCTGGTTATCCTGGTCCACCAGCAGCCGGTCGCGGAGATCGATATCCGCAGACTCTGCGGTTGGTTCCGTTCTCTGTTTCATCATCGCACGATGCTTGGCATGCGGATCTTCATCGGCTGCGCCGATAGACGGCATCACCAACAGTGTGGCGAGCAGACTGCAAATAAATGTGCGGCTAACAGAAATCATTGCGGTTCCTCGTTAATTTCGTGCGGTCAGCGGAATCAATACCTCGACGTCCGCTGCGGCACGCAATTCGTCTATCTTCGCGTCGACGACCGCCTCCATCTTTTCTTCGCGAACGTAGTCGCGCAACTGCTCGCGGACGTCGTCCAGCGGCAACAATCGTGGCTCCTCGCGCTCTTCCAACTTGATAATGTGCACGCCGAAGACCGTGTCAACAGGATCCGAAACCTCACCCGGCTCCAGCGAGAACGCGGCCCGTTCGAATGCCGGAACCATCGTGCCGCGGTTGAAGAAGCCGGTGTCGCCGCCGTTGCCTTTCGTCGCCGAGTCCTCCGAGAACTCCCTGGCCAGCGCGGCGAAGTCTTCGCCCGCACGCGCCCGATCCAATATGGGCTCCATCTGCTTGTGGATCGCAGCGCGGTCGTTCTGAGTACCCATGGGCTTCCAAGTGAGGAGTATGTGCCGCACCCGCACTTGTTCCGGCAGTGTCAGGCGGTCCTCGTTTTCCTCATAGAACCGTTCGACTTCGGCGTCCCTGACGTCGGCAGCATCGGCCCGTACGCGATCGAGGTAGGCCTTCGCCGCGGCCATCCGCTCTACGTGGCGGCGGTAACTCGCCTCGGTGTAGCCATCGCCTTCGAGCTTCATGCGGAGCTGCTCGTCGGTATCAAAGACTTTGCGCAGCTCCTCGATCTGCTTGTCCACGTCGGCCGGGTCTCCCGAGATGCCTTCCTTTTCGGCCGCCTGCTTCACGAGTTCCTGCTCGATCATCAGGTCCATCGCCTCGATGCGCAACTGCTTCAGGAGTTCGAGCTGATCACCGCGTGCGCCGACCTGAACGCCTTTCGAGTTGCGGTACTCGATGTAGAAGCCCTGGAAGCGCTGGTAGCTTATAGTCTCATCGTTGACGCGAACAGCATCGCCGGGATAGATCCCCTGCGCCTGTACCGTGCACGCTGCGGCGACGAGCACCAGTAACAACAGTCTTGCACGCATCATCAATTGACGGATTCCTTCTTCGCCTCGTTGGATGGTGGACGCGCCATCAAGCTGAGCAGCGATCTATCCGAGTAGTCGAGTTTCTTCGAGGGCGCTGCAACGTAGACGTAATACGTCGCGAGCATAGTAGCTTCCACTGTCGCTTCGTACAGGCCGTCACCCAGTGGCCGTGCCGGAACGGTGGTGCGGCCGCGACCGTCGGAACGGTAGTACAGAACTGAAACATCTGCTACGTCGCCCACGGGTTCGCCGGTGGCCCTGTCCTCGAGCCGGAAGCGGATCGTGCTGGGTTCGCCAATCGTAATATTACGATCATTAATCTCGTACTTGACGGCGAGTTCCCCGGCGCCCTCGTCAGTACCGAGCTCGTTCGGGGCGACTTTCGCGGTGAAGCAATGCAGGAACTGCGGCGAGTCCATCATGAAAGCGACATCGTATATCCCTGCGACCGGTAATTTGACGCGGCCCCGATAAACACCCGGCGACACCTCCGACAGGCTGCGATCCACGATGGCAATAGCACGCGTCTCGTGCCCGTAGTTGCGGAAACTGCCCATCGGGGCGCCCATGCCCTCCATGTAGTAGCTAACGGTTCCTTCGGCCTGATTGACGATATAGGCAGCCGCGGCCTGGTTGACGGCCGGCACGATGCTGTCGGCAATGCTGATCTCGCCGGCAATACCGGGCGGCCTCTGGCCAACCGGGATGTACGTCACGGGTGGCGTTTCGGCACCGTCGAGTTCCGAGATGGGAATGAGGCCGACGTCCTGGGTTCCGAGCGAGCGAACGTAGGCTAGCGCATTGGTGAAGTTCACCTCGTACGGCTGTTTGCCGACCGAGATCGCATGTGCCAGCCGGTCGCTCGACGCGTCGATCACAAACACGGTGTCAGTGCTGGCATTGACTGCCATTCCCCAGCGTCCGTCGCGGTTCATGCGTAGCGGGCCGAGTCCGGGCTCGGCCTCCATTCTCGCGCGGATCTCGCGGGTATCCGGGTCGATGACCGTGATCGTGCCGGCATCGGCGTCTGTCACGTAGATCGCATTGCCGAGCGCCGAATAGGCAACCGACATCGGCCTCGGCCCAGTCTCGATCTCAGCGATCTTATCCAGCGCCTGCACGTCGATGATCGACACGGTGCCACCGTCCCTGTTGGTGACGTATGCGTATTGATCGCCGTCGGTGAACGCAATCTCATGGTGCCCGGGACCCGTCTGGATGAATGCGACTGCATTCATGTCCTGCGCGTCGAGCACGGTAACGCCGCTTCGCTCCGGATCAGGGGCATTGTTACCGACCCACAGGTAACGTTGGTCGCGTTGGAGCTCGACGCGCATCGGCTGCTCGCCCGCCTCTATCTCGTGACTGACTTTGAACGCCTCGGTGTCGACGAGCGCAACCTTGCCGGCTGCCGGCATGCTGACGAACAGTCTCTTGTTGTCATCGTTGAGCACCCAGTCGGCACCGGGGCGGCTGAGGTTGACCTGGGCAAAAAGATTCGTGATGCCGGTGATGCCGACGATCGGATCGATCACGGAAATCGAGTTGTCGCGGTTCAGTACGAGCAGGAAGTGGCTGTTCAGGTCGATCATCGGCCGCACGCCGACAATGCCCTGCAGGTACGTTGCTACGCGATCTTTGCAGGTCATCGGCCGCTCGCCCATGGCCTCCCAGGCTTCCCCAACGTCCATCCACGCAGCGGGGAAACGTCCCTTGATCGGATCGCCGGTCCCTGCATCGGTCACTCGGAACGTCACGTCTGCCCAGCTTTCGGCCGTGACCCGTCCCGCGCCACTCAGTGGCAGCACCGAGAATTCGACGTTTACGCCCTCGCGGGTAATGGTGTTGGGATCTTCCTGTGCTTCGGGCCCCGCCTCGCGGCTGCATCCGCTGGCCAGGAAAAGTGTTGTGAGCGCAACCAGGGCTGCGCGTCGGATCAGAGAATGGGCGGCCACCATTATCTCTCCTGTTGTTGTGTGAGTATTTGCCGTTATTTGCTGGCGATTCCGTTTTAGAAGACGGGTGGAGCGGCCCTTGCGGACCGCTCCACGCTCGTTACTTGCAGGACATCCATGTCCTTGACAGTCCACTGACGGTTATTTCTTCTTGCCATTACCTCCGTTACCGCCATTACCGCCGCCACCGCCACCGCCGGTGCCGGGATCGCCGGTGCCGGGATCGCCGCCAGCAGCGGGTTGATCGGCCATGTTGGCAGCCGTGCCTCCGGTAACCCTCAGGATACCAAACATCCCGTTGCGGTTGCCGTTGGGTGCATAGTCGCGGTACAGGTAGTCACCCGGTACCGCATCCGTGCCACCGGCATCGAACAGGATCGGCCAGTGTGCGAAGACGTGGCCCATGCCTTCCTCGCCGCCCATGTACTTGGCCTGCTTGTTGAGGCCCAGGGCGTTGGACGGCACTTCGGCCCACGGATCGCAGCGACCTTCGATCGGGACTGACGCATCCTGCCTGCTCCTGTCGGTCGGGTCAGTCTTATCGCCCGTGCACACGTGGGGATCACGCTGCCAGACGTGGCCGTGCAGGATGTAGGTGCCGTCGCGGTCAGCCGAGGCGCCGTTCAGGACGAACATGCGCGTGTCGAACACCGGGTTCGCATGGAGTCGGTCCCGCTGAGCACGGAACACCGGCGTCTGTGGATCGCCCGCCACGCTGATGCTGCAACCCGACGTGTCGTCCGGCTGCCCGCCGGTTACCACGCGACAGCCTTCCGGTAGGTCAACCATTGCGTTCGTCTCGCCGGC
>JBFFEB010000061.1:0-18170 GCA_041559075.1 Woeseiaceae bacterium
ATGATCATCCTGACAGTATTGAGCCTGGCTTTTTTGGCCCTCGGCGCACAGTATTTCCGCTGGGGCCCGGATTGACATGATGGAATCACTGGTCGACATCGGTGCCAACCTGGCACACGACAGTTTCGACGACGATCGGGACGACGTGCTGCGGCGGGCCGCCGGCACCGGCGTATCCCGAATCGTCGTGACCGGCAGCAGCGACGAGAGCAATGTGAAGGCTGCGCAACTCGCGCAGGACCATCCGGGCGTCCTGTGGTCCACCGCGGGCGTTCATCCGCATCATGCCTCCGGTTACACGGCCGAGAGCGATGCGTTGATACGCCGGCTCGCCGCCGAAGGCCGCATTGTGGCCGTCGGCGAATGCGGCCTCGATTACTTCCGCAATTTTTCACCGCGTGACGCGCAGCTATCTGCATTCCGCTCCCAGCTGGACATCGCGGCAGAATCTGGCCTGCCGGTCTTCCTGCACCAGCGCGACGCGCACGACGATTTCGTCGAGGTACTGGAACCCATGTTGCCGAAGCTGTCGCGGGCCGTGGCCCATTGCTTTACCGGCGAGCACGAGTCCCTGCGTGAATATCTTGCGATGGGCCTGTACATCGGCGTCACCGGCTGGATATGCGACGAGCGCCGCGGGACGCACCTGAAAGAGATCGTGTCGGTCGTTCCCGACGACCGCATCATGATCGAGACCGACGCACCCTACCTGCTGCCACGCACGATCCGGCCAAAACCGCAGACGCGCCGCAACGAGCCAATGTACCTGCCTGAGGTATTGCGCGTGGTGGCCGAGGCTCGCGGCCAGACCGAGGAACATATCGCGAGCATCACGACCCGCAACGCGGAACGATTCTTCGGACTAAGCTGACCCGTTAGACGATCAGTCGGCGGGTCGGTCGAGCGTGCCGAGCGCACGCTGGTTGTCGGAGATGATCGCCTTCATCAGATCGCCGATCGAGATGATGCCGAGCACCTGGTCACCATCGACGACGGGCAAGTGGCGGATACGTTTCTCGGTCATCAGCATCATGCATTCGTCGATATTCTGTTCGATACCGGTCGTACAAACTTCGGCCGTCATGATATCCGCGACTCGGCTATCCTCGCCCGACAAGCCCCCAGCCACAACTTTGCGGGCGTAGTCGCGTTCGGTGACGATGCCTCGCAGGAAGCCGTCATTCATCACGAGCAGGGAGCCGATACCGTGCTCCGCCATCATGTCTATCGCTTCGGCCACGGTCGCGTCCGGCGCAATACTGAATACATCGGTGCCCTTGTCGTTGAGCAGGTTGCCTACCTTTTGCAAATCGCCGCCTCCCCGAATCCAGCCGTACAATGCAATAAAGTTTAGCAGTCTTGCGAGGCGCCCGCGCCACTGCTTCGGTAATCCGTGATAGATTGATAGCGTCAACGCAGGTTACTATGCGCGGCACGCCAGGGCAGCTACGGGAGCTGGCAACAGGCATGCATGACATTGCTGAGAGGGTGCTGAAGGAGTATTCGTTCTATCGCGATGGATCCGAGGAATTGCGCAAAGGAGTGCTCGAGCACGTGCGTTTCTTCGATACGAATGACCTGAGGGACGGTCACCTGTTCCGGGTCGGCGACCGTTACGACTCCATCTGCCTCGTCGGCAGCGGCAAGATTCGTGTTTACGCGTCCGGCCCGTCAGGGCGCGGCGTGTTACTTTACAACGTGCGCGCCGGCGAAATCTGCCCGATCAACATGCGCATGGTGCTTGCAGGGACGGTCGCCCTGGCGCATGCGGATGCGTCTGCCGACCTCGTGGCCGTCGTCCTCAACCGCGCGGGCGTGCGCGACCTTTCGGCCCGTTTCGGCGAATTCCACCAGTTCGTGCAGCAATCGGTCGCCGATCGTTTTGAAGAGATCATCGTGCGAATCAGCGATATCACGACGCGGAGTGTCGATCATCGCCTCACCGACCTGCTGCTCGAGGAATTCGACAACTCGCGATTCGAGCGCCCGACGGTCGAGATGACCAACGATGACCTTGCGCTCGCGATCGGTACGGCACGCGAAGTCGTCAACCGCAAACTGCACGACCTGGAAAGGCTGGGTGCGCTCAAGCTCGGGCGTGGCCGCATCTGGCTCGAGGATCGCGGCGCCCTGCAGTCCCTGATGAAACCCAAACGGTCCGCCGGCGTCGGAACAGGCTAATCAGCGCCCCATGCGAGCCGATATTCGACAGGAATTCCCGGGTCCTCAGTAGCTGGTCTCGGTCCGACGCAAGCTGAGCCACATCAGGTGGTCCTCGAAGTGCGTCCGGCCGAGCCAGAACTCGGCGGTGCCCGCCCGGCGGAACCCGTACGCCTTGTAGAAGGCGATCGCCCAGTCTGCGCGCTGCCAAACGCTGAGCCAGAGCCCCGCGCAACCCCGCTCTCGCGCAACCGCAACCGCGTTGTCCATCAGCGCCCGGCCAACGCCCTTGCGGTGCCACGCCGCATCCACGTAGAGTTGCTGCACCTCGATTGCGTTGGAGGCGGGTATCGTGTCGGGTGCCGCGCCACGACGAGTCTTGACGAAGCCGGCAATGGCGTCTCCATCGCGGGCCATCGTGTAACCGACATCAGGCTTCTGCAGTTCGGCCGCCACGTTGTCGCGGCCGAAATACTCGCGGACATGTGCGGCAAGATCGTCCGCCGGTGAGTAACTGCCGTAAGCCTGCACGAAAAGTCGCGCACCGGCTTCCGAGAGGGCGTCCACATCTGCGCCGCTTGCCGCGACCAGTCGGACTTCCGAAATCATGCGCCCTCGAGCGCGTGCTTCTGCAACAGCTCCCAGTGCGGTTTGAATGCCTCGATCTTGCGTTGCGCCGCAACCTTGTCCTTTTCCCCAAACTGCTCGTGCAGTTCGTCGACCGTGCAAACCATCGAAGGAATGCCCTTCGTGAACTCCGCGCCGTCGAGGAACAACACGCGTCCTTCCACCGGAACCTGGCGCACGATCTGCCGCACCGCGGCGATGCGATCGTATAGCGCAGGCTGCGGGTTGGAGAACGTGAATCGGCGATCCTTGCTGATCACCGTCCAGTCCTGCATCTTGTCGCTGCCGAAAACCACCCCGTCGACATCCTTGATGTGGAGAATCAGCAATCCCCGCGAGGTCAGCAGCAGGTAATCGATCTGGATTTCGCCGTCATCAGAATCAGGGACAACGAGGCCCTCGATGCGCGCAAACGCGATGTCCTTCAATACGCGCTGCAAATGGTCTCCGGCCATGCGTCGGCGGTACACGAGCCATGCCACGAGCAACAGCACGAGCAATAACGGCAAGAACCAGGTCGCATTAACCGAATCGAGGATTTGTGCCATCGGCTGGAGCCGCCTCCCAGTGACTTGCCGTATTAATGGCGATTGATCATGCGATCGTCAAGCGATCACGCCGAAAAGAAGTCGATTAGCGCAGCATCGAGCGCGGAGAGGTCCGCCTCGATCGCAACGGAGCGGCTGGGACGCGCGAGAATATCAGCCAGCCCGTCCGGCAGAGGCACGGTCGTCCCGATCAGCGGCTCGACAATCGTTTCGAACTTGGCCGGGTGTGCCGTGGCGACCAGTATCCAGTCATGATCGATCTTCAGTGCGTCGTCGAGCTGGCGCCAGGTGTGCGTTGCCGTCGCCGTGTGGGGGCAGGTGGCGAATCCGAACTCGTCGAAGTCACGACGTATTGCCGCCTCGATCAGATCGTCGGTAACGGTCAGCACACCGAGCCTTTCGCGCAGCACGTCGGCATCGCCGACGAGGCTCCGCAGCCGCTCCATATTGCTCGGGTCGCCCACGTCCATCGCCGATGCGAGTGTCTGCACGCTGGGACGCGGCAGCCATTTCAGCGTCTCGAAGTAATCGCTGATCGTCCGGTTGGCGTTCGTCGCCAGAATGATCGGTCCGATGGGCAGGCCCATCTCGCGAGCCATGACGCAGGCGAGCGCGTTGCCGAGGTTTCCGGTCGGGACGATGAATCCCGGCTTGCGGCCGGTACGTGCAAAATGGCCGAGACTGGCGTGTGCGTAATAAGTACTTTGCGGCAGCAGCCGGCCGATGTTGATGCTGTTCGCTGAACTGAAGCGGAAACGGGCGCCGAGCCCGGGGTCGGACAACGCACTTTTCACGAGCGCCTGGCAGTCATCGAATGCGCCCCGCACGCGCAGTGACAGTACATTGTCGCCCCAGCAGGTCAACTGATGGGCCTGGCGGTCCGAGACCCGCCCGTCCGGAAACAGCACGACCACGCGCATGCCCGGGCGCTCATTGAAGGCTGCCGCAACCGCCCCCCCGGTATCGCCCGACGTCGCCACGAGTATCGTCAGCGGATCGGCTTCATCGCCTTCCAGCCGTGTCAGGCAGGCGGCGAGGAACCCGGCGCCGACGTCTTTGAACGCGGCCGTCGGGCCGTGGTAAAGCTCCAGCAGAGCCGCCGACCCCGATCCGGCCCGCAGCGGCGTCACCGGGATCGGAAAACTGAAGGTCTCGCCCAGGATCGCATGCAGGTCGTCGCTCAGCGTCGAGCCGTCAAAAAACGGCTCCAGCAACCGCGCGGCAATATCCGGGATTGCACCAGCCCCGCCGAACTCGTCCACGGTGAACTGCGGCAGCGTCCGTGGCAGGAAAAGGCCACCGTCCGGGGCGATGCCGCTGACAAGCGCTTCGTCGAGCGTGACCGGTCCCGCGCCGCGCGTGCTGAAGTACAGCATCTCAGGTTTCCAGCCGGGCGCCTGCCGTATCGAGCGGACTGACCCATGCCTGGCAATCGATACCGAGTGCCCGGCATGCCACTTCCATCGCGCTGGCGAGGTTGACCGCCGCACGTTCCTCGCACAAGGCAAAAATACTGGGACCGCTGCCGGACAGGCTGCAGCCGAGCGCGCCTGCGCGCATGGCTGCCTCTTTGACGTCTTCGAAGCAAGGTACCGCCGCGGCACGCTGCGGCTCGATCACCACGTCGCGCAGCGTGCGCCCGATCAGGCCGACGTCCCCGGCCATGCATCCCGCGATGAACCCCGCCAGGTAACCCTGCTGCTGAAGCCATTGCTGCATGGTGTAGCCTTTCGCCAGACCGCGACGCGCATGCGCCGTATTGACCTGTAGCTCCGGGTGCAACAACACGGCACTCACGCCAGCGGGCACCGGCAGTTTCACGACCTCGGGCAGGAGCACCGTCGGGCACAGGACCAGGCCACCGAGCAGACTCGGCGCGACATTGTCTGCATGCAACCCGCCGCTCGCATATTTCTCGCCTTCCAGTGCGCAAGGCAGCAGGTCGGCATGGTCGAACGGCTCATCGAGCAACGCATTGACGGCAACGACCGCCGCAACCGCGGACGCCGCGGAGCTTCCCATGCCGGATTGTAACGGCACGCCCTTGTGCACCTTGAGCGCAGCGCCGCCCGTTGCGCCTGCGGCATCCCACAGCGCCTGCGCGGCAATGGAGGCCGTGTTCTCCCGAGGATCGTTCGACAGGTAGGGATGGACCTCGCCATCCAGCCCGCGAACTTCGTCGATCGTAATGCCGGGTGATGCGCTGCGCGTGGCGATCACCCTGTCGCCTGCGCCGACGCCCAGTGCCAGGCCGAGCATGTCGAAGCCGACGCCGACATTACCGATGGACGCCGGTGCGAACGCCGTTACCGCATCAGACATAGCCCTCACCGGTACTGAGGTAATTCGCGAGACGCAACAGGTCGGCGAACACGCCGGCGGCAGTCACTTCCGGCCCGGCGCCCGGCCCCTGCACGACGAGCGGGTTCGCAGAATAGCGATCCGACTTGAACTGCACGATGTTGTCCGTCAGGTTGATGTTGCAGAACGGGTGGTCCGGCTCCACCGCCTCGAGTCCTACCGACGCTTCGCCACCGGCCTCGAACCGCGCTATATAGCGCAGCTGCCTGCCCTGCTTCACGGCATCATGGTACAGCGCCTCGATGTCGTGGTCGAACTCCGGCAGCCGGGCCAGGAACTCGTCAATGCTGCAATCCTGAAGCGCTTCGGGAACCAGGCTCTGGACCGGGAAATCGCCGATCTCGATGTGCTCGCCGAGTTCTCGCGCAAGTATGGTCAGCTTGCGTGCGACATCCATCCCGGACAGGTCGTCGCGCGGATCGGGTTCCGTGAAGCCGTTTTCCCGGGCCTCGCGGACGATGTCGGAGAACGGCCTCGAGCCGTCGTACACGTTGAAGAGATAAGCGAGCGTGCCCGAGAATATGCCCTGCACCGAATGCACATCGTCGCCTGTGTGTATGAGATCGCAGAGCGTCGTGATGACGGGCAGCGCGGCGCCTACCGTGGTTTCGTAGAAATAGTGCGCGCTGCCCTCGGTCGCTGCCGCCTGCAGCGCCTTGTAGCTTTCGAACGGGCCGCTGAACGCCTTTTTGTTGGGCGTGATCACGTGAATACCGCGCGACAGCCAGTCCGTGTACCGCGAAGCGATGAACTCACTCGCGGTGCAGTCGATGATGATCGCATGCGGGAGATGATCTGGGTTCACGTGGGTCTCGAAAGCCACAAGATCGAGGTCCACGGCACCCCGGTCGAACGCGGACTGCCAGCCCGATAGATCGATGCGCCGTTCGCCGAGAAGCATCCGGTCTGATCGCGCGATGCCACGCACGCGCAGGTCGAGATTGAAGCGGCTCTCCAGGCGCGCATGCTGTTTTTCTATCTGCCGCAAGAGCGCGCTGCCAACGGTTCCGGGACCGATCAGGCCGATCGAAACCGTCTTCCTGGACAGGTAGAAGCCCGAGTGCGCGGCCCGGAGCGCGCGGGTCGCCTCGTCGGAATCGACCACGGCGGAGATATTGCGCTCCGAGGAGCCTTGCGCGATGGCGCGTACATTGATCCCCGCGCGGCCCAGCGTACCGAAGAAACGCGCCGCGATGCCGGGCGTCCCGGCCATGCCATCGCCGACCACTGCCACTATGCTCTGCGAGTCGGTGACGTCGACGCTGTGGATCTGCCCGCTCGCCAGTTCCTCCGCGAACGCATCAGAAATGACCTGCCGCGCGCGCTCTGCCAGTACGCGCGGCACCGCGATACAGATCGAATGCTCGGAACTCGCCTGCGAGATCAGCGTCACTGACACGCCGGCGTTCTTGAGAGCCGCGAAAAGACGATCCGCGGTGCCCGGTACGCCAATCATTCCCGCGCCTTCGAGATTGACCAGCGCCATGTCGCCGATCGCCGTGATCCCCTTGATGCTGTCAGCGGCTGACGCGTTGGCCGCGATGCGGCTGCCCGGATGCTCCGGGTTGCGGCTGTTGCGGATGAAAACGGGGATCTCGTTGTCGATCACCGGGCCCAGGGTCTGTGGATGGATAACCTTGGCGCCGAAATACGCGAGCTCCATCGCCTCGTTGTAGGTAAGCTGCGCGATAACGCGCGCCTCGGGCACGCGATTCGGATCGGCACTCATGACCCCGTCGACGTCCGTCCAGATACTGAGCTCAGACGCACTGGCAAGGGCCGCGAATATCGCGGCCGAATAATCGCTGCCGTTGCGGCCGAGCGTCGTCTGCAGGCCCGCTTCGTCCGTGGCGATGAAACCGGTCATGACCGCGATTCCAGAGAAATCGGCGGGCACAACCTTGCTGAAATTCTCCCGGGAGGTGTCCCAGAGTACCGTGGGACCGAGTTCGGTCTGGCGGACCGTGATAACTCTTCTCGCATCGACCCAGGTTCCGCCGCGTTCCGGCGCGAGTTGTCCGATAAGCGCGGCCAGCAGGCGCGCGGACCAGATTTCGCCGTAGCCGGCAACGATATCGCGGCTTCTCTGCGGCGCCGACCGAACGAGCGCGACGGCCTTCAGCACGTCGCGGATATCCTCTGCATCCTGGCCCCAAGAGTCCAAGACCTGTACCAGCGCCTCGCCGCCGAGCAGCGCCTTTGCGGTTTGCGCATAACGCTCCCCGATTGCGTTCAGGGCCGCCTCGTACGTGCTGTCATCCTGCTCGGCCAGGCTTGTGAGATTAAGTAACGCGTCGGTCATACCGCCCATGGCGGAAACGACGACACCCAGCCGGTCTGGCCGCCGCTCCAGCATGAGCCCGGCTACGCGTTTGAAACAGTCTGCGTCCGCGAGGCTGCTGCCCCCGAACTTATGAATCTTCCAGCGATCGTTCGACAATTGCCCGTGTGCCCTTTGCGCAAAACGCTGAATGATAACGGCAGTTTCCGGCTCCGTCGCCTGTTTTATCTGTAACGAAAATGCCTCGTCAACCGGGAGCGACGAACGGACAGTGACCTTAAGTGCCGGTCGACATCCGGGACGCGACCGTTGGCCTTGCACTTGATAGTCAGTGTCGCCTGCAGGGGCCGTCCCTGCGGGGCCAACGAAAATGGTGGGGGCACTAGGATTCGAACCTAGGACCAGCGGCTTAAAAGGCCGATGCTCTACCGACTGAGCTATACCCCCGGCGTGTTCGACACACGGGCTCGGGCCGCGAGGCCGGGCATCATACCGCAAAGGTGCAAAATGACAAGCAGTGCGCCTCTCAGACGCCGTCGGACCCCATCCGCTCCAGGCGCTGGCCGGCGAGCCGCGCAGCGGTTGTCTCCGGATAATCCGCCTGCACCTTGGACAGGGCTGAGCGCGCCGCATCCCAGCGCTCCAGCTCGTAATTGCAGTAGCCCATCTTGAGCAACGCGTCGGGCACTTTGCGCGAACGCGGGTGGTCATCGATTACGGTCTGGAACGACGACAGCGCCTGCTCGAACTGCTGTGTCACGTAGTAGGACTCCGCCAGCCAGTACTGGGCGTTGTCGGCCAGTTCGCTGTCGGGATAGGTCTTCAGGAACTGCTTGAATGCCTGCGCCGCCGGTTCGTATCGCTGCTCCTTGAGTAGCTCGAACGCGGCTTGGTAGTTGTCACGATCCGACCCCCCCGGCACCGGCAACTGGCCGGGTGGCAGCGGCCCGCCCTCGAGCACGCTAACCGACCCACGCGCCTGCAGCTTGCTCTCGAGGCCCTGGATCCGCGCGTCCAGGTCGGCGTACAACTCGCGCTGGCGCTCGTAGGTGGTCGACGCGTTGTACTCGATTTCCTCGGCAGTACCCTGCAATTCGTCGACACGCCGTTCGAGCGTCCCCAGCTGCTGTGTCATCGTGACCAGGCTCTGGTTCTGCACCACGCGCTCAATCGCCTGTAGGCGCTGATCCAGCTCTTCCAGCTTGAGAAGCACCGGATCTTCGGACGGCGGTGTGACGGCCAGGCAACCGGACATCACCAGGGCCGCCGGTACGACTGCGAGAATATGACTGCCTTTCACGATTCGACCATCCGTGTTTCTAGTTGGTGTATTTGATCTCGACACGGCGGTTTTGTGCCCAGGAATCCTCGTCACTGCCCAGTTCAACCGGGCGCTCCTCGCCAAAGCTGACCGTCGCAATCTGCGAGGCCGACGCACCCTGGATCATCAGCATCCGACGCACCGACTGTGCACGGCGTTCCCCGAGACCGATGTTGTATTCGCGCGAGCCGCGCTCGTCGGCATGGCCCTCGAGCCGCACTCGTACGGAAGGGTCGTTGGCCAGAATCAGCGCATGGCGCGCGACGATATCGGTGAAGTCCGCACGCACCTCCGACGAGTCGAAGTCGAAATAAATGACGTTCGTGAGTTCGCCAGCCGTATAGTCGTCCTGGATCGCCTTACCAGCGCCCATCGGGTCGTCGCCGTAAACATCCGTATCCGCGCCGGAACCCGACGCGTCGTAGGTCGTGTCGCCGGGCTCCGGATCCGGCACCTTGTTTGACGCACAGCCGACAAGCAGCACGAGTACCAGGGTGGTTGCAGCAAGTTTGTAGTTGAACATGTTCTCGTCCTTTGCGAAGTGTATTCCGGCCAGATCGGAATTTAATTTAAACAACAGGTTACTGCCCTTTTTAAATGTAACCTATAAGTATCTAGTAACGGGGGAACGGTGACCACACCGGCTCCCGCACATCGCCCTGCCCGGAACTGACGCGCTGGCGAATCAATCCGTCGGCCGTCACCGTTTCGAGCACGCCATTACGCGCCTGGCGCGTGGCATAGATCAGCGTATCGCTGTTCGGCGCAAAACTCGGCGACTCGTCCTGCTGTCCCGCGGAAACAACCAGCAGCTCCTTGCTCCTGACGTCCATCACCGCGATCCGGTAGTTACCGCGATCGAGATGCACCATTGCGAGGCGCTTGCCGTCCGGCGACAGCCGTGGCCGCGCATTATAACTCCCCTCGAAGGTCACGCGCTCGGGCGTGCCGCCAGTCGCCGGAACCCGGTACACCTGAGGGCCGCCGCTGCGATCGGAGGTGAAATAGATATAGCGACCGTCGGGCGACCAGCTGCCTTCCGTGTCGATCGCCCGGTGCGTCGTCAACCGTCGGGTCTGCCGCGTCGACAGGTCCAGCACGTGGATGTCCAGGTTGCCGTCGATGCCGCCGAGGGTCAGAACGAGCTGCCGGCCATCCGGCGAGAACGACGGCGCTCCGTTGATACCGGGCTTGTTGGACACCTGGATACGATTGCCGGTGCGCAGCGTCTGGACCCAGACCGACGAACGGTCGTTCTCGAACGAAACGTACGCGAGACGCCTGCTGTCGGGCGACCAGGCCGGCGACATGATCGGGTCCTTGCTCTGCAGGATCACGGTCTCATTGAAGCCGTCCTGGTCCGCAACAACAAGGCGGTAAGTCTGTCCCTGCTGCTTTCGTTCAGCAGTGACGAACGCGACCTTGGTTGCGAACACCCCTTTGATACCCGTGAGCTTCTCGTAGATCATGTCGGCCGCGCGGTGCGCGACGATGCGCATCGTGCCGCGGCTCGCCGGGATACGGTAGCCGACGAGTTGCTCCCGCCGGAACACGTCGAACAGCTGGAAGCTGACGTCGTAGGCATTTTCGCCCGTCTGTACGACCCGGCCGACAACGACCGCTTCGGCTTTCACGAAAGACCAGTCGTCGAAGTCGAGTTCCGCCCCCGTGGTCGGCTTCTGCAGCATGTTCTCCTCGGGAATCGGCTCGAAGCGGCCGCTGCGGCGCAGGTCGGCCGCAATGACCTCGGCGATATCGAGGGGCATGTCGGCCGACTGGCCTGCCCAGCCGAACGGGACGACCGCGACGGGCGTACGCGCAACGCCGCCCTTGGTGATCTCGACAGTGATGTCGGCGAAGGCACTGCCGGTGACCAGGCACGCCGCGATTGCCGCGATAATTGCATTCCTAAGCACGATGAACGTCTACCTCCGTCATTGGCGGGCTATTGTTCAGGTATGAAGCGAAATCGCAAGTTCGGGTCGAACAGTAACCGGTTTTCGGGCAATGGCAATGGCGATGCCTTGTAGACCGCGGCCTCGATGGATCGTTCGACGGCCGCATCACCGTTGCAGCTGACGACCCGCGCCGAAATCACCTCGCCCGTTGCCGACTGGCGAACCTGTACCAGGCAGTCCAGCCCGGCCTGTGCGCTGGCCGGTCGCGCCCAGTTGCGCAGCACTTTCTGCTGCAGCGCGAACTGGTAGGCCGCCATTTCCGTTGAGTTCATCGCCGCCATGCGGTCCGCTTCCTCGTTAATGGCGCTCTGCAACGCGGCCTCTTCGGCTTCGCGCCGCTTGCGCTCGTTTTCCAGGCGCTGACGCTCGATCTCGCGCTGCCGCTCGAGTTCCGCCTCGCGGCGCTTGCGCTCCAGCTCGGCCTCCTGCTCGCGCTTACGGCGGGCCTCTTCCTCACGCTTGCGCCGTTCCGCTTCCTCGCGCCTGCGCTGTTCCTCCGCCTCCTGCTGGCGCTTGAGTTCCTCGAGTCGGTGCTGCTCGACCAAGGCGTCCTGCTGTCGCTTGGCCTCTTCCGCGGCGAGCCGCGCCTGCTCCTCGGCAGCGGTGTCGACGACCGGCGGCGGTTCCTGTTCGACGACCGGCGGCGGCTTTTTCTCCACGGGTGGCGGCAGCACCGTGCTGTCCGCGACGAGCGTACCCTTGATGACCAGCGGCATCGGCGGTGGTTTACGCGTCGTAAAGTCGAACGCGAGAAACATCGACGCCACTATCATGGCGTGCAGAAGCACCGCCATGAACATGGGGATAATGTTGTGGCGATCCCGGATCACGCGCTACTCGGGAATCGGGTAGGTATCCAGCGGGTCGGTAACGAATCCGATATTCTCCGCACCGCCCTGTTGCAGTACAACCATGGCGCCGACCACGTTGCCATACGGTACGGCGCGATCCGCTTTCACGAGTATCTGGGTCTCGGGACTCGTGCGCAGCACGATACCGACGCGGCGGATGACTTCCTCACCCGTCGTCGGCTGGTCCTCGTCATCGCCGACATTGATATAGAGGTTGCCGTCTTTGTCGACACTTAGCACCAGCGGCGGCGAGTTGGGTACATCCTGGATCGGCTCGGCCGCAGCCTTCGGCAGGTCGACCTCGATGCCCTGCGTCAGCAGCGGCGCCGTGACCATGAAGATAACGAGTAACACCAGCATGACATCGATGTACGGCACCACGTTGATCTCACCCATGAGCTTGCGTTTTTGCAGCGGCGTAGGCATCTGGCTTACCTCAATTTCGATCGCGCGTGGCGATGCAGGATGCTGGAGAACTCCTCCATGAAGCCGTCGTAGCGGTACTCAAGCCGCACAACCTTGTCCGCGTAGTGGTTATAGGCGATAACGGCCGGGATCGCGGCGAACAGTCCCATCGCTGTCGCGATCAGAGCCTCGGCGATCGGCGGCGCCACCGTGCCGAGCGTCGCGGACTGCATGTTGCCGATCTCCATGAAGGCGTTCATGATGCCCCAGACCGTGCCGAACAGCCCGACGTATGGACTCGTCGAACCGATCGTCGCAAGCGGCGCGAGGCCCTGCTCGAGCCGGTCCACTTCTCGCATCTGCGAGACGTGCATCGCGCGACGGCACTCCTCGATCAATTTATCCGGATTGGCCTGGCCTCCCTGCAGCCCGCGGTTGAACTCGCGGAATCCGCTTTCGAAAATACTCGCCATGCCGATCGTACCGCCCTTGTTCCTGGACGCACTCTGGTAGAGCGTATTCAGGTCGCCGCCCGACCAGAACGACGCTTCGAAATCGTCGGAAGCCGACCGGGTGCGTCGGATCAGTCGGCGCTTGGTAAAGATAATCGTCCACGAAACCAGGGACGCGAGTATCAGCAAGATCATTACAATCTTGACCGGGATACTTGCCTGCATGAGCAGGCCAATGACCGATAGGTCAGCTGTCATGATGGTTTTTCCTCGAATAGCGACGCCGGTACACGCTGAGGCTTCAGCGTATCGGCGTTCAGAAAAGCGGCACGAACACCGCCCCGGCAGCACACCGTGCCGTCAAGACTGTCGCGGTAGATAACTTGCTCGATGTCGAAGGTGGCGCGACTCAGGCCGGAGAGCCGTGCGGTTATGATCAACTCGTCATTGAACCGTGCGGGCACGAGGAACTCGAGTTGGGTGCGTGTCACGACGAACATGCGGCGGTCTTCGCTTAACATTCGTTGCTGGTTGACGCCCAGGGCACGCAGCCATTCCGTGCGCGCGCGCTCCATGAAGCGAAAGTAGTTCGCGTAATACACGACGCCCTGCGCGTCGGTGTCCTCGTAGTAGACGCGCACGGGCCACTGGAAGGGTCGTGCCGGTGTTACCTCTGCCATGGCCGATTCATTCCCTGTCGAATAATGGCAATTCGGGCGGCGCCTCTGCAGCCGGCGGCGTCAGGCCGAAATGCAGATAGGCGTTCTTCGTCGCGACACGGCCGCGCGCGGTTCGCATCATGAAACCCTGCTGGATCAGGTAGGGTTCCAGAACGTCTTCGATCGTGCCGCGCTCCTCGCCGATGGCCGCGGCGAGACTGTCGATCCCCACCGGGCCGCCGTCGAACTTGTCGATGATCGTTCGCAGCAGGCGCCGGTCCATGGCGTCGAAACCGTGAGGATCGACCTGCAGCATGTCCATGGCGCTGCTTGCAACGGCACCGGTGACGACCCCATCGGCCTCCACTTCGGCATAGTCGCGAACCCGCCGCAGCAGGCGGTTCGCGATACGCGGCGTGCCGCGCGCACGCCTTGCGATCTGGCGCGCGCCTTCGTCGTCGATCGGCAGGTTCAGAATCTCGGCGGAACGCCGCGCGATGGCCTCCAGTTCGTCGACCGAATAGAACTCCAGCCGCTGCACGATGCCGAAGCGGTCGCGAAGCGGCGAGGTGAGCAGGCCTGCGCGCGTTGTCGCCCCGACCAGAGTGAACGGCTGCAGGTCCAGCTTGATGGAACGTGCAGCCGGCCCTTCGCCGATCATGATATCGAGCTGGAAATCCTCCATCGCCGGGTACAGTACCTCTTCGACGACCGGGCTCAGCCGGTGGATTTCGTCGACGAACAGCACGTCGTTGGGCTCGAGGTTTGTCAGGATTGCGGCCAGGTCGCCCGGGCGCTCCAGCACCGGGCCGGACGTGTGCCGCAGATTCACCCGCATCTCATTGGCGACGATATGGGCGAGAGTCGTCTTGCCCAGCCCGGGCGGACCGAAAATGAGTACGTGGTCGAGCGACTCGCCGCGCTTACGGGCGGCTTCGATAAAGATGCCCATCTGTTGCTTGACGCCCGGCTGGCCGATGTATTCCGTTAGCAGCTTCGGCCGGATGGCGCGGTCGAACTGCCTGTCCTCGGGTCTGGACTCACCGCTGGTCAGTCGATCGTGTTCGATTCCGCTCATGGTCTAGATTGCCACCTGTCGCAACGCGAGGCGGATGATATCCTCCGCCGACTTGCCATCAACGTCGAGTTCGCCGATCAGTCTCTGGACTTCGCGCGGCTTGTAGCCGAGCGAAATCAACGCATCGACAGCTTCCGATTTCGCCCCGGCTTCTGTTTCGACCCTTGTAGCTCCGGATTGTGCGGTTGGTGTGTCAATACGATCTCGCATCTCGATGATCAGGCGCTCTGCGGTCTTCTTGCCGATACCGGGCACCTTCACCAGTGACGCGGTATCTTCATGCTCGACACAGCGCCTGAAGCCCTCGACGCTCATCGACGACAACACGGCGAGCCCCATTTTCGCGCCCACACCGCTGATCCTGAGCAGCATCCGGAACAGGGCTCGCTCCTCCAGGGTGGCGAACCCGTACAACATCTGGGCGTCCTCGCGGACCACCATGTGCGTGAACAGGAACAGTTCGTCCCCCGTCGGGGGCAGCTCGAGAAACGTCGACATCGGTGTCTCGACTTCGTAACCGACGCCGTGGCATTCGATGATGACCGTCGGCGCCTGTTTGAGCGTCAGCCGGCCGCGGAGCGAACCGATCATCGCGGCAACACCGCTGCCTCGCGCGTCGCGAGCCTGGTCCTGATGCGGTGCTGGTGACCGTGACACAGTGCCGCGGCCAGCGCATCCGCCGCATCGAGGGACGGCGCAGCGTCCAGCCTCAGGAGCGATATCACCATGTGCTGCACCTGCTGTTTGGTTGCCGCACCGGTTCCGACGATCGCCTGCTTGATCTCCCGCGGTGCATATTCGTAAACATCGACATCGAAACCGAAAGTCGCGCACAGGGCTGCAGAACGAGCGTGGCCCAATTTCAGCGCGCTACCCGCGTTCTTGTGCATGAAGACGCTCTCAACCGCGACCACGTCGGGGCGGTATTCCTGCACGATATCGCTGACCGCGTCGAATATCTGCCGGAGACGATCGGGAAACGCGCCATCGGTGCTGCTCACCACGCCGCTGGCCACGTACGTTGCCTCGTCGCCCACGAAATCGAGCACGCCGAAGCCGGTCTTCCGGGAGCCGGGATCAATGCCCAGGATGCGTCGAGTGCTGGCCAATTCGATTCTCAGAGCTGCGCCAGCACGTCGTCACTGATGTCAGCGTTGCTGTAGACTTCCTGCACGTCGTCCAGATCCTCCAGCGTCTCGAGCAGTTTCACCATGGAGGCCGCATCCTCTACACCCAGTTCGGAACTGGTGGAGGCGCGCATCGTGAGCTCCGCAGACTCCGGCGCGTGTCCCGCGGCGCGCATCGCGTCCCGGACCCGCTCGAATTCGGCGGGATCGGTCAGCACCTCGATCGAGCCTTCGTCATCCACCACGACATCTTCGGCACCCGTCTCGATCGCGGCTTCCATGATTGCATCCTCATCGGAGCCTTCGGGATAAAGCAATAGGCCCACGTGAGTGAACAGGTAATTGACGGAGCCATCTGCGCCGAGGTTGCCACCACTCTTGGAGAATGCATGGCGCACCTCGGCCACCGTGCGATTCCTGTTGTCGGTCAGGCAGTCGACCATTACGGCGGTGCCGCCCGGACCATAGCCCTCGTAGCGGATTTCCTGGTAGTCGGCGCCGTCGAGTTCACCTGCCCCGCGTTTCACGGCCCGTTCGATGTTGTCTTTCGGCATGCTCTGGGCCTTGGCCTTGTCGATCGCCAGCCGTAGACGCGGATTGGCATCCGGATCGCTGCCGCCCATCTTCGCTGCAACGGTGATCTCACGAATCAGCTTCGTGAAGAGTTTGCCGCGTTTCTTGTCCTGGGCGCCCTTGCGATGCTGGATATTCGCCCACTTGCTGTGACCTGCCATACTGTTCCGTTTGTTGTTCCCGCGACCCCTGGACGTCAACACCGGGCCGGGACCGCGCGCACGCCGGTCCTCTGTGCCTGTTACGATTTCATGCCCGATGCCCAAGTTTGAATCCGGCCGGGGCCACGGGGCCGAAATCAGCGCGTATGATAACGGTTATTGCCGGGACAGGCACACTGTGAAGTTTCGCCAAATGGCGCTTTCGACACCTGAAAATCACGACAACGGCGGCGAACAGGCGGATATCGTTGCCGCGGCGCGCGATTTCATCGCGACACTGCCGCCGCGCTCCGGGCTGGAGCGGGCCGTCCGGGACGGCGAGGCCATCGCCGCCATCGTCGCATCGCTCGGGCTCCCGCAGGACGTGGTCGCCGCGGTGCACCTCTACCCCCTGTTTCGGGACAACCTTATTGATGACGATTCTCTAAATACCAATAAGTTATCAGCTCTTTCTCAAGTTATTTATGGTCTAGTTCGTCTCGGCCGCTTCTCACTGCCGGCCGACTGGCAGCCGGGCGAGGCACTCGCCGTGCAGCAATCCGAAGCGCTGCGCAAGATGCTGCTCGCCGTCGTGTCGGACGTGCGCCTGGTGCTGGTGCGCATCGCCGAACAGCTGCACCGCATGCGCGAGGCGAAGGCGGCCTCCGACGCCGAGAAGCAGGCCATGTCGACCGAGACGCGCGAGATCTACGCGGCACTCGCGAACCGCCTGGGCGTCTGGCAGCTCAAATGGGAACTCGAAGATCTCGCATTTCGCTACACGCAGCCCGATATCTACGCGGATATCGCGCACGCGCTAAAGGAGAAGCGCGAAGAGCGCGAAGCGTTCATCGAGGAGGTCAAGAGCATCCTGCGCCGTGAGCTCTCGGCGGCCGGGGTCGTGGCGGAGGTGACCGGCCGGCCGAAGCACATCTACAGCATCTGGCGGAAGATGCAGCGAAAGGATCGCGGGCTAGAGAGCCTGTTCGACATCCGCGCGGTCCGCATCCTCGTCAACGACATCAAGGATTGCTACGCCGCCCTCGGGGTCGTCCACAACCTGTGGTCCTACCTCCGTGGCGAGTTCGACGACTACATCGCGAACCCGAAAGAGAACGACTACCGCTCCCTGCACACCGCCGTCATCGGCCCCGAGGGCAAGACACTGGAAGTGCAGATCCGCACCTTCGAGATGCATCGGCAGGCCGAACTCGGCGTCGCGGCCCACTGGCGCTACAAGGAAGGCGGCGGCACGCCCGCGGCGTTCGACCAGAAGATCCGCTTTCTGCGCCAGCTGCTCGACCCGGGCAACGACAGCGGCGACCTCCTCGACCAGATCCGTGACGACCTGTTCGAGGACCGGGTATACGCCGTGAGCCCGAAAGGCGACGTCGTGGAGCTGCCCGCCGGTGCGACACCGCTCGACTTCGCCTATTACGTGCACACGCAGGTCGGCCATCGCTGCCGCGGGGCGAAGGTCAATGGACGCATCGTGCCGCTGACCTACAAAGTACAGAACGGCGACAAGATCGAGATCATCACGGGCAGCCAGGCGCAGCCGAGCCGCGACTGGCTGAGCCCGCGGCTCGGCTACCTGGCCGGCAGCCGCAGCCGCGCCAAGGTGCGAAG
>JBFFEB010000062.1:0-17379 GCA_041559075.1 Woeseiaceae bacterium
GCCTTTACGTGCGTTTCGTCAACCGCAAGGGCAAGGTCTTTGCAATCAATCGCCTCAGGTATCCGGAACTCGGCGACACGGTACCGCTCGTGGCGACACTGCGCGAGCAGGGCTGGGTGGAATCGCCAGGCGAGGCACATTTCGACGAGCTGCTCGGGTTCCTGACCCGGTCGGAGCTGCACGAGGCGCTGGCCACGATGTTTGTTGGCCTGCGCAGTTCCATGAAGAAGGCCGAGTTCGTGGCCTTTGCCAAGGCGAACTGCGCCCCTGCCGATTTCATGAATCGGGTCGATCTTTCACGGCTCGTGGTACAGAGCCGGGCGGAGGAAGTGAAGTTCCTGATTTTCCTGTACTTCGGGCGCGTGCAGGACGGCCTGTCCAGATTCACGATGCGTGACCTCGGGATCGTCAGGACGCATAACTTCCGCGAGAGCTTCGAGCCACGCTTCGCTGATCGCGACGAAGCGCTCGAACATTATTTCTTCGAGACGCGCCTCGCGCGGCTGCGCGCCGGTTCCGGGGGCGTGGTCGAGGGACTCATGGACGAGGCCTGCGAATGGCCCGAGCCGGTCAGTCCGGGTGCCGCGGCGCTGCGCGACAAGCTCGCCTGCCGCCTGGGGCGCGTCGCAGAGAAGGCGGGCGATAACTATGCGGCATTGCGCCTGTTTCAGGCCGGCGAGTCCGCAGAGTGCACCGAGCGCTGTGTGCGTATCCTGTTCGCCAGCGGCCAGAAGGACGAAGCCAGGCGCTATCTCGAGCGCTGCATCGACGATCCGGGCAGCGACGAGGAGTGGCTGTTCGCGCGGGATTTCTACGAGCGCAAGTTCGGCAGCAAGCGCACGTCCGTCGTTACCGACGTGCTGCGCGCGGCGGAGACCATTGACATCGACGAGGCGCAAAGCGGCTCACCGGAGCGTGCGGCGGCGGACTATTTCGGGAAAGCAGGCCAACGCGCATTCCGTGTCGAGAACGCGCTCTGGCGCACATTCTTCGGCCTGTATTTCTGGGACGAGCTGTTCGCGGCGGACGACGCCGACCTGCATTCGCCGTTCGAGCATCTGCCGCGCAATCTTGGTACGGGCACCTTCTATGATGACAACCGCACCGCTATCGAGCGCAAGCTGGCCATGCTCGATGATCCCAAAGCCGTGGTACGCGAACTGCTGCATGCGAGTACGGCTCACTACGGTACGCCCAACGGCGTATTCCGCTGGCGGCGAAGCGTCATCGATGCGTTATTCGCTCTCCTCGAGAAGGAGCGCGGAGAACCGCTGCGGCAGGTGCTGTCGCGTTTCTGCCGGGATTACCCGGGATCCTGCTACGGCTATCCGGACCTGCTGGTCCTGGACGGCGACGGCGCGCGATTCGTCGAAGTAAAGACCGCGGGTGACCAGCTGCGCCGCAACCAGCTATTGCGCATCGAGCAACTGCGCGCGGCGGGACTGCGCGCCGACGTGGTGCGTATTCGCTGGACGCTGGATCCGGAGCAGGAGTATGTCGTCGTCGATGTGGAAACGACCGGCGGGAGCGGTGACAGCCACCGCGTCACAGAGATCGGTGCCGTCAAGCTGCGCAACGGCAAGATCGTTGCGCGCTTCTCGACGCTGCTCAATCCGCAGCGCTCGATACCGCCGGGCATTACGCGGCTAACGGGCATTACGCCCGCCATGATCCAGGATGCGCCGTATTTCTCGGACATCGCGAACGAATTGGAGGCGTTTATGCAGGGAGCGATATTCGTCGCGCACAACGTCGAATTCGATTACGGCTTCATCGCCCGCGAATTCGGCCGGCTTGGCCGCACGTTCCGCTTTCCGCGGCTTTGCACCTGTGCCTCGATGCGCAAGCTTTATCCCGGCCGCCGCTCGTACAGCCTCGCCGCGCTCGCGGAGGCTTACGATATCCCGCTGCGGGACCACCACCGCGCTCTGTGCGATGCGGAAGCCGCGGCGCAACTCCTGCTGATCGTGAACGAGAAGCGCAGCGAGATGCTGGCCGGGGAAACAGGAGGCACGGAAACATGAACGAACAACCGCGGGCAGTGCGGGAATATCGTGACGTGGGCGCGGCATCCTTCGAGTCGGAGATCGCGGCTGCCGGTGAGCCGGCGGTGATGCGCGGGCTCGTCGGCGCCTGGCCGATCGTCGCCAGCGCGAGGCGTTCCGAGCAGGCACTTTGCGACCACGTCGCGGCATTCGCACCGCGGCAGAAGGTCCGGTTTTTTCGCGGCGACCCGGCGATAGAGGGTCGGTTCTTCTACAACGCCGACTTCTCGGGCTTCAATTTTGACCGCACCGAGGCCGCGCTCGAGGATTTGCTGCGGGAGCTGCTGGAACTCCGCGGCGCCGCAAAGCCGCCTTCGATTTATGCCGGTGCGATACCGCTGCGCGGCGAACTGGCGAGACTTCCGGCCGAGAACCCCAATCCGCTGCTCGATCCCGAGATCGAGCAGCTGGTCTCGCTGTGGATCGGCAACCGCGGCAGAACCGCAACGCACTGGGACTTGCCGCAGAACATTGCATGCGTTGTTGCAGGGCGACGCCGGTTCACCCTTTTCCCGCCCGATCAGCTGCCCAATCTCTACATGGGCCCGTTGGATTTTACGCTGGCCGGCCAGCCCGTCAGCCTCGTGGAACTCGACGATCCGGACTTCGGGCGGTTTCCGCGTTTTCGCGAAGCTATGGCGAACGCTCAGCTCGCGGTGCTCGAGCCCGGCGACGCCCTGTACCTGCCGAGCATGTGGTTCCACCACGTGGAATCCCTTGATCCGCTGGGAGTTCTTGTCAACTTCTGGTGGCGGGATGCGGAACAGCACATGTTTACACCGCTGTTCACGCTCCTGCACGCCGTGCTTTCGATCCGCGACCTGCCGGCCCGGGAGCGGGAAATCTGGCGCGGCATGTTCGATCACTACATATTCAACGGCGGGGAGGGGGCCATGGAGCATCTACCCGCGAGCGCGCGGGGCGTTTACGGTGAACTGACGCCCGACCGCCTGGTCCGCCTGCGCATGCACCTGTTGCACGGGCTTGGTGGCGAGCCGCGCCGCAAGCGCTGACGATGCCTCGAGCGCCCAGGCAACATCGCGCTGCGCCGCAGGCGGGGTTACGGTAGCATCGTTGCCACCAGATAACGGACAGGGGACGAATCTTGCCGATAACGAGAATAATGGCGCTACTTGTCGCGCTGCTGGCCGCCGGCTGCACCGCGATCACGGTGAACCTGCCGCCGATCACGGAAACGCCAACGGACCAGCGCCACAAAGGCAAGGTCGTATGGCACGACCTGCTGACCAACACGCCGGAAGCATCGCGGCGTTTCTACGGCGAGCTCTTCGGCTGGGAGTTCGAACAGCCGAGGGTGTTCGTCGGCGTCGGGGGCGGCGATTCCTACATGCTGATCCGCCATAACGGCAACCTGATCGGTGGCATGGTCGATACCAATGCGCTGGGCAAGAAAGAAAACATTTCGCAGTGGATCACGACGATCTCGGTGCCGGATATCGATGCCTCAGTCGAGCGCGTGGCCGGGGCGGGCGGCAAGGTCATCAATGCGCCGGAATCGATCGGCGACCGCGGACGGATGGCCGTGATCGAGGATGCGACGGGCGCAGTGTTCGCGATGATTCAGACGCGGGAGGGCGATCCGGCCGATGCCGAGCCGGTGCATAACGGCTGGCTCTGGGACGAACTCTGGACCGGCGACGTCGAGAAAGCGACCGGTTTCTACCAGGCCGTCCTCGGTTTCCAGCACACGGATCACGAGATCGAGAACGCGGAAAGGGAGTACCGGGTCCTGCGTTTCGGGGACAAGCCGCGGGCCGGCGTGTTGAAGAACCCGTTCGAGGATGAACGTCCGGTCTGGGTGAATTACATTCGTGTCGAAGACCCGTCCGCGGTGACGGCCAGGGTCGAAAGCCTGGGCGGCCGCGTGCTCGTCGAGGCGCAGGCGCGGCCCATCGGCGGCGAAGTGGCCTTCATCGCCGGCCCGTCGGGAGCAGGCGTCGCGTTACAGACCTGGCCGCTCGACGGAGGAGAACGATGATGATGATCTCTAAGATGAGGCGAGCGGCGGCACTGGGCGCGCTCCTGGCCCTGTGTTCCCTGCTGGCGTCGTGCGAACCGCCGGCAGTTTACGGCAGCATCGGCTACAGTTCCTACAGCGGCGGCGGTTATTACGGCGGGGGCGGGATCGGCACCAGCGTCACGATCGGCGGCCGCATCTACTGACCGGCAGCCGTCGTCTTCAGGTAGTGCTCGAGCCTGTCGAGCGTCCCGGCAAGCTCGGGCCGGTTCTCGCGTAACTCGTCGAGTGACTGTCCCGAGAGTTCATAAGGGAGCACCAGCCAGTCTTCGGTTTCGTGCACGAAATAGTCCGGAGTGCGAAGCGTGCGTGGCGTCGGCCGGTACCAGACTGTCGCGACGCGAATGTCCCGCGGCAGGTTACGGCGTGTCTTGTGGGTAAGCTGGTCGATGACCGCCTTGACACTGGAACCGGTGCTGTAGACATCGTCGACGATCAGCATCGAGTGATGCGAGCACAGGTTCTCTAGCAGGTATTGCAGACCGTGCACGCGAATCTGGTCGGCCTTGCTGACCATCTCGGAGTACCGGTGCGCGCCGGAATACGAGGTGCGGATCGCGATATGGTCTGTCGGCGTACCGAAGTACTCGAGGCCTTCCTGAACGGCGATGCCTACGGCGCTGCCGCCACGCCAAAGGCCGACGAGGAAGTCGGGCCTGAATCCGGCCTGGTGAATGTCGGCCGCGAGCTGAAACGAATCCGTCAGCAGGTCGTCGGCCTTGATGAATCGTTTCTCCATGGATCGCGGGCGCTCGCAGTGCGGTAAACTTCAGGGACGCATTATAGCCAGCTGTCCAAGCGCCAGTACAAAAGAGTAAACGATGGAAAAGACCGTAATATCTGCCCAGGAGCTGCTCGAGGACTCTCTTCGCCTGGGCCTCGAGATACTCGACAGCGGATTCCGCCCGACGCTGATTATCGCGATATGGCGGGGCGGCACACCCGTCGGCATGGCAGTGCAGGAGATCCTGGACTACTGCGGGGTGGAGTCGGATCACATAGCGATTCGCACATCATCGTATGTCGGCGTAGATCAACGGGGGGCGGTCGCGGTACACGGCCTGAACTACATCATCAAGAAGATCTGCCACGACGACCGACTGCTGATCGTGGATGACGTGTTCGATACCGGCAACACGATTGCCGCAGTCATCGAGGAACTCAGAAAGCGGGCGAGGGACAACACGCCGGACGACATTCGTATCGCCGTTCCATGGTACAAGCCGAGCCGCAACGAGACCGACATGGTCCCGGACTACTACGTACACGAAACGGCCGAATGGCTGGTTTTCCCCCACGAGCTCGACGCGCTGTCGCCTGAGGAATTGCGTGCCGCGAGACCGGCGATCGCGCGTATCGTAGAGGCGGCCAAGGCGCCTGCCCGGACGGCCTGACGCTAGGCGACGCTGCATGCGGCCAATCGGTGTCTCTTCCGGACGAGCCGCCGCCGCAGTTCGCGGGTTACACGCTGCTGCAGTTGGACAAATGGCTGGCTAGCCGATCACCGCCGTTCACCACAGGCGTATGCGCCACCGGCCGCGGCTGCCCTCGGCAACCCGCCGTTTGCGCATGCTGGCTTGCAGCGACGCGCGCTTTTCCGCGAGCCATTCGTTGCGGCCGATCCTGACGTCCTCGCCGCGCGCTTTGCGGCGCGCCTCCTCGGCCTCGCGGAAGGCGCAAAACTCCTCGTACAGACTGATCTCGTTGCGCAGCTCGCGCAGCACGATCTCGGCATAGATCGCGTCGTCGAGAAAGCCGAGGCCCGGAATGTGGTCGGGGATCAGGTCCTCGGGATCGCAGAGATAGGCAAGCGCGCTGAGCACATGGCGGCGCTCGTCCTGCGACAGGTTCCACTCCTCGTCGTTGATCATGTCGATCACGACCCGCAGCTTGGCCATGCGCGTTGCGATGAACTCCGGCAGTTCGCTCTCCTGAGTCTGCCGAAGCAGGTCGCGCGCCGCCTGCTCGATATGGTCGGCAGCACTCTGGTCTTCCACTGCCGTACGTGCCTTGTCCACGATCGCCTGGAAACGTGCCAGGTCGTCGTCGCTGAGTGTGAATGTGATGTCGAGTGGCATGCCTGCAAATCCTCTGCTTTGCGCCTATCCTAAGTCGCTACAGCCGAATATCAAAACATCTTGCGATGAAGGAATATATTAAACAAATCAGATAGTTGCCACTTATCGCCACCGGCCGCGTGCGGCATTCTGTGAACTGCCGCACAAAAAGCCCCGCGACCGGGCGCAAAAGCTGCGAAACAGTTCCGGCAATCAACGCGTTAGCTTGCGTACCATACGCTCCGGAATCGTCGCGTTCGAGCACTTCATGATGAACCTGGACATCGCGTTGTCCATCCTGTTGATCTTCTGCGCAGCCTGCTACGTCTTGCTGGGCATACGCATGATCGCGGCGAAACGCGAAGTCGGTAGTGTGCCGATCGGCGTGCTGTTCGTGATTATCAGCTTCTGGGTCATGGGCGGCGCCGTGGAGCTGATGTCGGATTCTTTTCTCGTCTTCTCGATCGGCCGTACCGGCCATTTCGTCGGTACCGCGTTGTTGCCGCTCGCCGCACTGATCTGCTTCCGTGAGTACACGGGTGCGGCGACGCCGCTGCGGAACATCGTGCTGTTGCTGATCGTGCCGACGGTGTCGGTCACGCTCGCGGCAACCAACCATTTTCACCAGTTCATGTGGCAGCTGCCTGCTGTGAACGAACACGGCGACTACCTCACGCGACCCGACCATTGGGGGCCGTGGTTCCTGTTCGTGCACGCACCCTACAGCTATGCGCTGATCGGGGCGGCCATATTTACGCTACTGGTGCACAGCTCGGCAGTCGCACCCGCCCACCGCCGCGGGTTGTTCCTGCTCGTCGCGGCCTGCGTCGGTCCCCTGATTGCGACGGCTGCCTACGATCTCGGGCTGGGTTCCAACGTCATTTCCTTCGTGCCGCTCGTGTTTGCCGCGATGCTGCCGATCTATGCCTGGCTGATCGTCGCCGAGGGCATCGTGGAATTCACGCCGCTGGCGTACGAAACCGTGTTCCAGAATATGCAGGATCCGGTCATCGTGATCGACGAGCAGCGGCGTATCATCGGGATGAATCACGGCGCCGAAGACATGCTGGCCATCTCCGAGCACGAAGCGTTGCGCACGCCCCTCGACGAGATTTTCGACGATGGAGCGACTATGGTCTTCCAGGCGCTCGAGACGCAGAAACCGCAGAAGATGATGACAGCCACCGGCCGCTTCCTGCACATCCAGGTTTCCCCGATCAACTCGGAGCGGCATTCCGTGCGTGGCGGCAAAGTGCTGATGTTTCGCGACGTCAGCGACGTGGAGAAGGCGCAGAGCGAGGTCCGCAAGAGCGAGAAGCTGTTGCGGACGCTGATCGACCATTCGGTCAACGGCGTCATTCGCTTCCGCTGGGTGCAAAACGAGGACTCCGGTGGAAAGGAGCTGCGCTGCATTTTCGCGAACGCCGCGGCAGGGCGCTTTCTCAACTCAACGCCGGACGATCTGGTGGATCTACGCGCTCCCGAGATCGCGAGGCTGGGAATGACTGGCACGGAGGCGAACGTCCAGGCCGAGATACTTGAGCAGCTCAGGATATCCTGCGAGGAGGGCGAGAGCCTCGAAGTCGAGCTGCTGCAGAACAATGCCGACGGGCCGCGGTTCCTGCGTCTCATATGCCAGCCGGTCGGTGACGACATCGCGGCGACGTTCATCGACGTCACCGACACCAAGGCAAAGGAACGCCAGATGGAGTCGATCGCATGGTCGGATCCGCTTACCGGCGTGCTCAACCGGCGTGGATTCGAGCGCGACGCCGCGCAGCGACTGACGGACAGCGCCGACGATGCGACCGGTGCGCTGCTGTTCATCGACCTGAACGACTTCAAGGACATCAACGATCAATACGGTCACGTGGTCGGCGATCAACTGCTGACGATCGCGGCGCAGCGTCTGCGCAAGGCGTTGCGATCCCAGGACATCATTGGCCGGCCGGGCGGCGACGAGTTCGTGGCCCTCGTTCCCGATGTCTCCGTGGCCATGGCCGACAAGCTCGCGAAGCGGCTCGCGAAGGCGCTGGAAGCACCGTACAGGATCGGCGCGGATACCATGAGCTGCGCAGCGAGCATCGGGCTCGCCCTGTACCCGACCAACGCCAACACGCTCACCGGCCTGTTGCGCGAGGCGGACCAGGCGATGTACCGGGCCAAGGCGCGCACCCGCGGAGCGTCCGAGCTGCATCACGACGACTTGCTTGAGAAGGCAATCTGACCCCGCAACGTGATTAAATACAGCGCTCTTGTCCCAGACGACGAGCGCAATGCACGCTACCGTTCCAATAACGATGTCCGGTGACGACCCCGTCATCCGGCTCGAAAAACTGAACCGCCGCTACCGCATGGGTGCCGAATACATCGATGCTCTCGGCAGCGTCGACCTGACGGTCGAGCGCGGCGATTACCTGGCGATCATGGGACCGTCCGGCTCGGGGAAGTCGACGCTGATGAATATCATCGGCTGCCTCGACACGCCGACCGGCGGCGCCTACTGGCTCAACGGCAAGCCCGTTTCGGCGATGAACGAGAGACAGCTGGCGCGCGTGAGGAACTCGGAGATCGGTTTCGTGTTCCAGACCTTCAATCTGCTGCCGAGGATGACGGCGCTCGCCAACGTCGAGGTGCCGTTGGTCTACGCCGGGGCCAAGCGCCGGGAACGTGAGCGGCGTGCGAAGGAGGCCCTCGAGACTGTAGGGCTTGGTGACCGCATGTCGCACCGGCCATCGGAGATGTCCGGCGGTCAGCGACAGAGGGTGGCGATAGCGCGGGCGCTCGTCACTCACCCGAGCATCCTGCTGGCGGATGAACCCACCGGCAACCTCGACTCCAGCACCGGGCGCGAGATCATGGCGTTGTTCGATCTCCTGCAATCGGAGGGCAATACGCTCATAGTCGTGACTCACGAACCGCACATCGCGAAGCACGCACGCCGCGCCATCCACCTCAGCGACGGCAATATCGTCAAAGACGAACAGCAGGGAGCGACACATTGAAACAGTACTTGCCGCTAGTCCTCGTGATCGGACTTGCCGCGTGCAGTGAAGAGCCAGCGGGCGAGCCGATGTATAAAACGGCGAAGGCCGACAGACGCACCATCGAAGTCAGCGTCAGTTCCTCCGGCGTGGTCGAACCGCTCGCGACCGTCGAGGTGAAGTCGAAGGCGTCGGGTGAGGTCCTGAGCGTCCTGGTCGAGGTCGGCGATCACGTGCAAAGAGACACACTTTTAGTGCGCATCGATCCGCGTACCGTCCGAAATGACCTGGCCCAGCGCGAGGCGGAGCTGAAGGCTGCGCTGTCCCGGCGCGAAATCGCACGATCTCAGATGACCCGGGCCGAGGCCTTGCTTGCCAAAGGCACGTTTACGCAGCTCGACCTCGAGCAGGCGGCGCTCGACCTGGCGAACGCGGAGGCCGACGTTGTCGCCGCCCAGGTAAGCGTGGAGAACGCACGCATCGCGGTGGACGACACGGACGTGCGCGCACCGATCACCGGCACGGTCATCCAGAAGCCGGTAGAGCGCGGGCAGGTCATTTCGTCGCCCACGCGCGACGTGGCCGGCGGCAGTCCGCTGATGCAGATGGCCGATCTGAGCAAAGTGCAGATTCGTGCGCTTATCGACGAGACGGACATCGGCAAGATACGGCCCGGTATGACGGCGAAGGTTGCGGTCGCGGCCTACCCGAACCAGCCGTTCCCGGGCGAGGTCGTCAAGATCGAGCCGCAGGCGGTGATCGACCAGAACGTCACGATGTTCGCGGTGCTCGTGTCGATCGATAATCGTGACGGCTTGTTGATGCCCGGCATGAATGCGGAGGTCGAGGTTTCGATCGCGCGCAGCGAAGACGTGGTGACGATCCCGGTGATGGCGCTGCGCACGAACCGCGACATCGCGGCGACAGCGGCCATACTTGGTGTCGAGGAGACCGAGTTGCGCGGGCTGCTGAAGAGCGCCGCAGGGGCCGTGCAGCCCGGCGGCGACGCGAGCCGCGGTGGCGGCAAGGACTATCGCTTCGGCGGCGATTTCTGGGTCGTCATGAACGCCGATCCCGGGGCGGGCCCGGAGATACGCAAGGTTCGCACCGGCATTACCGATCTCGACCGCGTGGAGATCATCGACGGGCTCACGGAGACCGAAGCCGTGCTTGTCCTGCCGTCGACACATCTCTTCGAAACGCAGCAGGACCTGATGGATTGGCTGAATCGCCGTATCGGCGTACCGGGCATCCAGCGTCGCTGATCGCTCATGCTGGTTTCAGAGACATTCCGTATAGCGCTGTCGTCGATTCGCAGCAACCTGTTTCGCGCGTCGCTGACGATGCTGGGCATCATTATCGGTGTCGGTGCTGTGATAACGATGGTTGCGCTGGGCACCGGCGCGCAGCGCGCGATCGATGA
Source organism: Woeseiaceae bacterium (assembly GCA_041559075.1). GTDB lineage: Bacteria > Pseudomonadota > Gammaproteobacteria > Steroidobacterales > Woeseiaceae > UBA1847. The sequence goes on from JBFFEB010000062.1 coordinate 10,548, forward strand.
ACAGATGGCCGCGCTCGGGGGCGACATCTTGGCGGTCGAAGCGTCGTTCTGGTTCAGCCGCGGCGTAGCGCGCGATCAGCAGACGCTAACCACCGGGGACGCTGCCGCCCTGACGGTCGGCACGGAGCATCTCGACGAGGTCGTGCCGGAGATCAATGGCCGCTACCAGGTGAAATACGGCAACCGAAACATTAATGCAACGGTCATCGGCATGACGCCGAACTACCTGGACGTCCACGGCTTCGATGTGGCCGCCGGCCGCATGTTCACGCTTGCGGACGATGCGGCGCGCAGGCGAGTTGCCGTGCTTGCCGCAGACGTGCCCGGTATGCTCGATACCGATGCCGAGAGCATCATCGGCCGAAGTATCGCGGTCGGTTCCGTGCCGTTCGACGTCATCGGCGTGCTGGTGCCGAAGGGGTCCACGGGCTGGCGCAATCCCGACGACGACGTCTGGATACCGCTGAGCACGGCTCAGTTCCGGGTGACGGGCAACGATTTCGTGCAACGAATCAGCGTGCTCGTCGAGGAATCTTCGTCGGTCGAACAGGCCATGCTCGAAATCGAACGCGTGCTGCGCCGCGAGCACGGCATCCTCCCGGGCAGGGACAACGACTTCGCGATGGTGAATCGAAAGCAATTCGCGGAGTCGCGCCAGGAAGCGACGCAGATTTTCACTTTCCTGCTCGCCGGCATTGCCGGCGTCAGCCTCGTCGTCGGCGGCATCGGGATCATGAACATCATGCTGGTCACGGTCACCGAGCGAACCCGTGAAATCGGTATTCGCAAGGCCCTCGGCGCGACGCGCGGCAATATACTGCTGCAGTTCCTCGTCGAGTCCACGACGCTTTGCCTGCTGGGCGGCGCGCTGGGTCTGCTCGTCGGTGCCACCGCCGCAAGCCTGCTGAACAGGCTCGCTGGCTGGCAGACCGTGGTAACCGCGGAGTCGGCGATGACGGCGTTCGGCTTCAGCGCTGCGGTCGGTATCGTCTTCGGCATCTGGCCCGCGCGCCGCGCATCGCTGCTCGACCCGATAGACGCACTGCGTCACGAATAGACGAGCCGCTACGCAAAAAAAAGCCGATGCTTTTTGCGTCTGCAGGCCGATGAGTCACAGTCCGTCGAGGCGCAATTCCCGGCTGGCCGACATTCGCCTGCTGCGCTCGATCTGTGGCAGTCTTGCGTCTCTGGCACCGGCACAGAAGTGGCCTCGGACAGATGAGCGAGCAACAGACAAGCAGCCTGGCCCGATTATTCCGTGGAGCGACTCGTATCGAGCCCGACGAGGCGCGCGCTACGCTGCTGTCATTCTCCTTCCTGTTCCTCTTGATGCTCGCCTACAACATGCTCAAGCCCGTGAGGGACGCGCTGGCGCCGGAGTGGAGTGACGTCGAGCTGGCGTCGCTGTGGACGATCAATTTCGTATTCAGCGCCATCGCCGTGAGCATCTACGGTTACGCGGTATCGCGCGGCAAGCTGCAGAAAGTTATTCCGGGTGTCTACGCCTTCTTCGCCGCCAGCTTCGTTGCGTTTTACGCGGGCGCCAGCGGCATGCAGGAGGGTGTCCTGGTCAACAAGGCGTTCTACGTCTGGCTCAGCCTGTTTTCACTGTTTCATATCTCGGTGTTCTGGAGCCTGATGTCGGATATCTTCAGCCGGCGGCAGGCACCTCGGCTGTTCAGTTTTATTGCCAGCGGGGCGAGCATTGGAACGATCGCCGGATCCGCCGTGGCATTTGCACTTGCGCAGACGATAGGTGCGCTCAACCTGATGCTGGTTGCGGCGGCGATACTTGTCGCTATCGTGCCGATGGTAGCGATACTGCGCAAAGCCGCGCAGCCGGAACACACCCCGACGGCCGAGGAACAGGCGCTGAGCGGCAACCCCTTCGCGGGATTTCGGGAATTCGTGCGCAACCCGTACCTGCTTGGTATCGGCGCTTTCATATTCCTCTACACGTTCATCGGTTCGTTCGCCTATTTCGAGCTGAAGAACCTGATGGCCGGTAACGACCGGGACACGAACACCGCGATCTGGGCGGGCATTAATCTTGCCGTGAACAGCATCACGATAATTACCGCCTGGTTCCTGACGAGCCGTATCACCGGGCGCATGGGCGTTGGCAAGACGCTGGCCCTGGTGCCGGTCCTCGTCGCTGTTGCTTTGCTACTCGTATTCGTCAACCCCGTGCTTGCCGTCATGATCGTCGGCTGGGTGGTACTCAAGGCCGGCAACTATGCGATCACGAGACCGGGTCGCGAAATGCTCTACACCAATGTCAGCCGCGAGGACCGCTTCAAGACCAAGCAGGTCATCGATATCGTCGTTTACCGAGGCGGCGACGTATTCTCCGGTTGGGCATTCGCGTTCCTGACGACCACCATCGGTCTCGGCATGGCCCCCGTCGCGGTGATCGGTACGGTTGTCGCGCTTATCTGGGCGGCCGTCGGCCTCGCGCTCGGGCGTCGGTACGATGCGGCGGTCACTCGCGAGATTCACGATGAATCACGCGCTCATTCCGCCGGGGTGCGGAAGCGCGCATGAGGGCCCGAGTTGAAATGGAGAGTCGAGTCGATGTCTGAAGCGTTTGTCTGCGACGCGGTGCGCACGCCGATCGGGCGGTACGCCGGTGTATTGTCATCGGTTCGTGCCGACGATCTGGGCGCTATTCCCATAGCGGCTCTGCTGCTGCGGAACGCAGAACTCGATCCTGCCGCTGTCGACGACGTCGCCTACGGCTGTGCAAACCAGGCCGGTGAGGACAATCGGAACGTTGCGCGCATGTCGGCGTTGCTCGCAGGTTTGCCGGCGACGGTGCCGGCGGTGACCGTCAACCGCCTGTGCGGGTCGGGGATGAATGCGGTTGCCAACGTGGCCGATGCGATCCGTGCCGGCCGCATCGAACTCGCGATTGCCGGCGGGGTCGAGTCGATGTCGCGCGCCCCGTTCGTGATGGCGAAACAAACAAACGCGTTCGGGCGCAACGCGGAAATCTACGACACCACCCTCGGCTGGCGGTTCGTGAACCGAAAGCTCGAGGAGCAGTACGGGATCGACTCGATGGCAGAGACCGCCGAGAACGTCGCGGATCAATTTGGTATCTCGCGCGAGGACCAGGACGCGTTCGCGCTGCGCAGCCAGCAACGTGCGGAAACGGCCATTACGTCGGGCGTGCTCGTCGAAGAAATCGTGCCGGTGACCGTACCGCAGCGGCGCGGCGACGCGGTTGTCGTGGACAGGGACGAGCATCCGAGGGCGGGTTCGACGATCGAAGGGCTGGCCAAGCTGCGGCCCATCGTGCGGGACGGCGGCAGCATCACCGCGGGAAACGCATCCGGTATCAACGACGGCGCGTGCGCGATGTTCGTGGCCTCCGAGGCGGCCGCGGCGCGCGAGGGGCTGGCGCCGCTGGCCCGCGTGGTCGCGTGGGCGGTCGCAGGCGTAGAGCCGCGCATCATGGGCATTGGACCGGCGCCGGCCTCGCAAAAGGCGCTGGCGCTTGCGGGACTCGACATCGCGCAGATGGACGTCATCGAACTGAATGAAGCCTTTGCGGCGCAAGGCCTGGCGACACTGAGGCAGCTTGGGATGGACGATGATGCGGAGCACGTGAACCCGAACGGTGGCGCGATCGCCCTCGGTCACCCGCTCGGCATGTCGGGCGCGAGGCTCGTGGCGACGGCGGCATACGAACTCAAGCGCAGGAACGGGCGCTATGCACTGAGCATGATGTGCGTCGGCGTGGGGCAGGGCATCGCGATGATCATCGAAAGGGTATGAGCAGGAAGGCACCACCCAGTTACGAGACACAGTCGCTGCGTGATCTCGAAGAGATCATCCGCGGGCGCCGTACAATCAACCTGTATCTGCAGACCCCGGTGCCCGGCGAACTCGTCCGCGAAGCGATCGAGGCAGCCACCTGGGCGCCGAATCATCACGTGACCGAGCCATGGCATTTCTACCTGTTGGGAAGTGACACCGTGGAGCGGTGCCTGGATCTCTGTTTCGACATCGTTTCGGCAAAGAAAGGCGATGAGGCGGCATCATTCAAGCGTGAGCAATGGTCAGAAAAGCCGGGCTGGCTCGTCGTGACCTGCAATCGTTCCGACGATGAGCTGCTGCAGCAGGAAGACTACGCCGCCTGCGCGGCGGCCTTGCAGAACTTCATGCTGTACCTTTGGAAGGCCGGTGTCGGCAGCAAGTGGACGACGGGCGACATCACCCGCGACGAGCGTTTCTTCGACATACTGGGTATCGACGCCGACAGTGAGTTCGTCGTCGGCCTCGTCTGGTACGGCTATCCGAAAATCACGCCGGAGCAGAAGCGCAAGGCACTCGGAGAGATCCTGACCGAGTTACCGTAGTTTTACCGCATCGGTGCGGTGGGTCGAAATGGCCGGCCGCGATTTCGCATATAATCTGTCGAATGCCATCTTTCCTGTCAGAACTCCGCCGCCGCAACGTGCTGCGCGTCGCCGCGGCCTACGCGCTGGTTGCCTGGATCATCATCGAGGCCGGTTCCGTCCTGTTGCCCACGTTCGGGGCATCGGAAGGGGCTTTCCAGGTCTACGTAATCATCGTGCTGATCGGTTTCGTCGCCGCTGTCGTGCTCGCGTGGATTTTCGAGATCACGCCAGAGGGGGTGAAGCTCGAAAGGGATTTGGATCGATCCGAGCCCGGGGACACGAGAACGCAGAAGTCGGCGATGAATTATCTGATCATCGGGCTGCTCGTCGTGGCATTGGGCGTGTCGATCACCTTCAATGTAACCGGTATTCGCAACAGTGAAGAAGCCGCCCAGTCCCCCGACGCGGAGAAGCCGGCAATTGCGGTGCTGCCATTTACGAGCCTGAGCAACGAGCCGGACAATGCGCTGTTCGCCGACGGCATTCATGGCGACATCCTCACCCAGCTCGCGAGTATCGGGTCCTGCAAGGTGATCTCGCGTGCGTCGGTCATGGAGTATCGAAACACCACGAAGAACGTGCGTCAGATCGGCGACGAACTGGCGGTGAATTCGGTGCTGCAAGGATCGGTGCAGCGTGTCGGGGACAACGTGCGTATCAACGTGCAGCTGGTCGACGCCGAGAACGACGTCAATATCTGGGCGCAAAGCTACGACCGGCAGCTGACGGCTCAGAACATCTTCGCGATCCAGAGCGAGATCTCGGCGGCGATCGCCTCGGCGCTGGAGACGGAGTTGACGCCGGCGGAGCAGGTAAGAATGACGGCGCGCCCGACGGCGGACCTGCGTGCCTACAGCGCCTACGTCTCCGGCAGGGACAACCTGAATCTGCGGCGCCTGGAGCCGCTGCGGCGCGCGCGGGAGAATTTCGAACAGGCGGTCGACTACGACCCCGAGTACGCGGCCGCCTACGCGGGGCTTGCCGAAAGCGTGCTTTTGCTGGAGAACAACCACCAGGATCTGCCGCAGACGGAAGCGTTTGAAATCGCACGCACCAACCTTGAGAAGGCGCTCGAACTGGACCCGGGCCTCGCGGACGCCTATGCCGTCAAAGGTTTGCTCGAAAGCACGGTCTGGCAGCAGACACGGATAGGCCGCGGCAACGTCGAGGCGGAGGCGGCGTTTCGCCGCGCCATTGAATTGAACCCGAATCATGCCAGCGCCTACATGTGGTTTGCCTCGCTTCGTGATAGAGAAGAACGGGACGACGAGGCCATCGAGTTGATTCAACGGTCGATGGAGCTCGACCCGCTGGGTCGCATTCCCTACACCAATCTGCCAATGCTGTATGCGCAGCGCGGCAAGAATGACGAGGCAATCCGACTGTGGCTCGAGGCGATGCAAATTCATCCCGAATGGCCGATACCGCGTGAGTACCTTGCCCGGCACCTGGCGGGACTCGGACGTCTTGACGAGGCCATGGCATGGATAGAACGGGCGGCTGAGCTGAGTGGGGACCAGACACCCGAGTTGTTAAAACTCCGCATGTTCGTGGCCTTCGGCGACATAGGAAGAGTAGCAGAACTCGTGAAGACCCTGCCCGAAGATCATCCTTTCGCAAAATACGTAGACGGGGTCTTACTGCTCCTCGACGCAGATTTCCGAGGCGCGCTGGACTTCTTCTCCGCGATATTCGACAGTGCAGAGCGCAGCGACGCCAACCAGTTCCCCGCGGGAGAAGCGGCACAGATCGCGATCCTGCTGGGCGACTACAAACGGGCGCGGGAATTCGTATTCATCGACGAGCCGATACTCCGGGAGGACACGGAACTGCAGATCGACAAATTCACCATTCCGTCGATCATCCGGCTCGCCTATATCAGCCAGCGCGAAGGGGACGGAGCTTACGCGCAGAAGCTGCTGCTGGCAGCGCTTCCGGTCGTGCGGGAGCAGCCTCGCCTGGGCTGGTTCGGACAGGGCATCCAGGAGGTACGGATTCTCGCGCTGCTGGGCCGCAATGAGGATGCGCTTGGCGCGCTCCGGTCCCTGATCGACGATGGCTTTCGAGAGCCGGTACTGACGGATCTCTGGTCCCTCGAACAGGACCCCTTTCTCGCCAGCCTGAGGGGCGATCAGCGCTTTGAGTCAATGCTTGACGAAGTGAACCGCTCGCTTGGCGAAATGTACGAGCGCGTTCTCCAAGCTGAACGAATGGGCGATTGGGAAGGTCTCCGCGCGCAAGCCGAGATCATCTGAGGAGATCGTCCCGCGCCGGCTCCTCCGGGTGGTGCACGATGGGGCCACCACAGATCAGCGGCCGCAACAGAAAGATCACGAGCATCACCACGCCGGCACCGCCGATGATGACCACCGTGTTGCGCAGCGTGCCGTCGTAGATCGAGGCGCCGAGTATCGCGCCTGACGCGC
>JBFFEB010000063.1:0-17288 GCA_041559075.1 Woeseiaceae bacterium
AGCATTTGTCTCCCTCATGGCTCGCTGCGCTGCGCTTTACTTCGGTCGACAAACGCTCCGCGCGTCTGTCCCGAGAAAGCGCATACGATGAGCCTGGTTCAGGGTGTTTGTCTCCGAGGCCTCAAGCGAGCGCCGCGAGCAGCCCGGAGACAAACACCCTGAATCAGTCTCATCGGATGCGCTTTCTCGGGACAGACGCGCGGAGCGTTTGTCGAACGAAGTAAAGCGCAGCCGCGCGCAGCGCGGCGAGCCATGAGGGAGATAAATGCTCCGTGCGTCTGACCGTCACGGACTCCGGGCGATCAGCACCGGCGCGATGACGCGTGGCTATCTATTTCTTGGAATCGGTGGGCGTGTAGATCGGCATCGGGAATTGGGTGACGTTGCCGTCCGCCTTGGTGATTTTCGACATGCCCTGCTTCTCCACCTCGTCGATTCGAATGATCGAATGCATCGGCAGGTAGGTACGCTTGACGTTCTCGAACTCGGACTTGATCCGTTCCTCGGACGGATCGACGACGACACTCGTGCGCTCGCCGAAGACGAGCTCCTCGACCTCGATGAAGCCGAACAGGCCGCCATGGCTGACTTCGCGCGCGTAGACCTCGTAAACCTGACCCTGGCTGACGAAAACGATCTTGTAAAGTGTCTTGTTACTCATCTTGGCTCGTCTAACGGTGACACACCGGCGCAGATTTCGCCACTGCCGCCGTGAAATTCATATCGGGTCGCCAAATTGGCTTCTCAAGGGCCCGATGCCGCGTTTTCGGCCCGATTATGTGAACTGCTTGGCAGCGCAACCGCGTCGATCGACGCAGTATTTCGCATGGGTTATTGCATGCACGGCGTGGTTTGCCTGCTGCGACAGTACGGGACGAATATGCCACTCAAACTGCAGATCATCAGCGAGCACCGGGACATCGTCGGCGACGACGCGGTGCGCGAGTTCCGTTCCGAAGGCGGCACCATCGGCCGGTCACTGAACAACGACTGGATCCTGCCAGATCCCGACAGATTTGTTTCCGGGAAACACGCAACGATCGACCGCAAGGGCGGGATCTATTACCTCGTCGACATAAGCACCAATGGCGTCTATGTCAACTACGAACCCAAACCGATCGGCAAAGGCAATCTGCGACGCCTGTTCAACGGTGACCACCTGCATATGGGCGACTTCGAGATCCTGGTCTCGATCGATGAAGGTGAAGACCTGGAGATGCCCGACCCCCCCAAACCCACAGTGGTACCCGATCACATCGAGCAACTCGTCGAGGAGGACCGCATCAGGACGGGTATGCAGTTGCTCGACGAGGACGAGATCATCGGTGACGTGGTCTTCGAAACCGTCCTGTTTACCAGCGATGAGGACGCGGAGCCGGCTACTGCCGAGGCACCGGACGCCCCGGAAGAGGCCGATTTACCGGTGCTCCAGCCCGAACAGCCCGAACCTGTGCCGGTGACGGTCACGAACGACGACTTATTCGACGCATTCCTCGACGGACTGCAGATCAGTCGAGCGGAGTTGGATTCAACGCACGATATCGCGCAGGCCATGTACAACGCCGGCGATATCCTGCGCGAATTCATCGTCGGCATCGAGAAGCTGATGCAGAGCCGCGCCGAGCTCAAGTCGACTTTCCGGCTCGATCAGACGACGATCCTCCAGGGCCGCAACAATCCGATCATGTTGTCCCAGGACACCGATGACCTCGTGAAGCAGTTGCTGGCCGGAAGCGACGGCGAATACCTGGGGCCGCGCGACGCCATCCGCGAGGTCTGTCGCGACCTGCTAGTGCACCAGGAAGCTTTCCTCGGTGCAATGACGCACGCCTTTGTCGAGTTCGCCCGGCGCTTCGATCCTGAGGAACTGGCAGCGAGTTTCGAGCGCTCCACGGGGCGCAAGCCGCTTTTCCGGCTGCTGAAGGAACTCAAGTACTGGGGTCTTTACATGGACCTTTACCCGACCATGACCGAGAAAGGCAATGGCCGTTTCCCGCAGATGTTCGCGGAAGACTTCTTCAATGCGTATGAGCGCTGCATCATGGAGTCGCTGCGCGAGCACCGTCAGAGCCACCCGCTGCCCGATGCGAAACGGGAGCCGCTCAATGAGGCAGCGCTCAATGTCCGACATTCAGCGGCGCAGGCCCCCGATGATCCTGCCGAGACGGCCGACCAGGCGGAAACTGCGCCGGGCGCGGCGCCCGAGGACGTCGCGGACGTCAGCGATCTCGACGAACTCGTCGACCTCGACGATCTCGAGGCGAACCCCGACAACGACGTATTCGACGACGATGTCGGTCAGGCCAAAGGCTGACTCACCTCCGCGCTACACCCGATTCTGTCGGTTCTCGATCAGGTCTTCCACGACGGCAGGATCGGCCAGCGTCGACGTGTCGCCGAGTTCCGCATAATCGTCAGCTGCGACCTTTCGCAGAATGCGCCGCATGATCTTTCCCGAGCGGGTCTTCGGCAGGCCCGGCGCCCACTGGATCAGGTCGGGCTTGGCGATCGGCCCGATCTCCTTGCGCACCCACTGCTGCAATTCCGCGCGCAGTTCGTCGCTGGGCTCCGCACCTTCCATGAGCGTGACGTAGGCATAGATGCCCTGCCCCTTGATATCGTGCGGATAGCCGACGACCGCCGCTTCGGCAACGCTCGGATGCGCAACCAGCGCGCTTTCGACTTCCGCGGTGCCCATGCGGTGACCGGATACGTTGAGCACGTCGTCGACACGTCCTGTGATCCAGTAATAGCCGTCTTCGTCGCGGCGCGCGCCGTCCCCGGTCGTATAACAATTGTCGAAGGATGAGAAATAGGTCTCGACGAAGCGCTTGTGGTCGCCGTAGACGGTCCGCATCTGCCCGGGCCAGCTGTCCGTGATCACGAGGTTGCCCTCGGCCGCGCCCCGCAATTCCTTACCGTCCCCATCGAGCAGCGCCGGCATGATCCCGAACAGCGGTTTCGTCGCGGACCCGGGCTTCAGATCCGTGGCGCCCGGCAGCGGGCTGATCAGGATGCCGCCGGTCTCCGTCTGCCACCAGGTGTCGACGATCGGGCAACGGCTGTCGCCGACAACCTTGTAATACCACTCCCATGCCTCGGGATTGATGGGCTCGCCGACTGAACCCAGCAGCCTCAGGCTCTCGCGGGACGTCCGCTTGACCGGGTCTTCACCCTCGCGCATCAGCGCACGGATCGCGGTGGGCGCCGTGTAGCAGATATTCACGCCGTGCTTGTCGCATACCTCCCAGAAACGTGACGAGGTCGGGTAGTTCGGTACGCCTTCGAACATGAGCGTGATGGCACCGTTAGCCAGGGGCCCGTACACGATGTAGCTGTGTCCCGTCACCCAGCCGACATCCGCCGTGCACCAGTACACGTCGCCGGGCTGGTAATCGAAGACGTACTCGTGCGTCAGCGAGGCATAGACGAGGTAGCCGCCTGTAGTGTGCAGAACGCCCTTCGGTTTGCCGGTCGAACCCGACGTGTAAAGGATGAACAGCGGGTCTTCCGCACCCATCTCTTCACAGGGGCAATCGGCATCGACACTTGCCTCGAGGTCGTGCAGCCATGCGTCGCGACCCTCGACCCAGCCGATGTCGGCACCGGTATTGCGCACGACCAGGACTTTCTCGAGTGACTTTACATCCGGGTTCCGGGCCGCCGCGTCGACATTGGCCTTGAGCGGCACGCCCCTGCCGCCCCGGATGCCCTCGTCCGCGGTCACGACGATGTTCGATTCACAGTCATGGATGCGCCCTGCCAGGGCGTCCGGCGAGAAGCCGCCGAACACGACCGAATGCACGGCCCCGATGCGCGCGCATGCCAGCATCGCGATCGCCGCCTCCGGGATCATCGGCATGTAGATGGTGATGCGGTCGCCTTTCTTCGCGCCGAGTGTTTTCAGTGCATTCGCGAACTTGCAGACGCGTTCGTGAAGTTCGCGATAGGTGATCTTCAAGTCGCGGGACGGGTCATCGCCCTCCCAGATAATCGCGACGTCGTCGCCCTTCGAGTCGAGGTGGCGGTCGATGCAGTTGTAGCAGACGTTGAGCGTGCCGTCGTAGAACCAGCGAATGTGGACGTCGTCGCGTGCGTAGGAAACGTCTTTCACCCTGCTGAACGGCTTCATCCAGTCAATGCGGCCCGCCTGCTCCGCCCAGAACGCCTCGTTGTCTTCGACGGAACGGGCGTACATCTTCTCGTAACCGGCCGCATCGATGAGCGCCCGCTCGCGAACTTCGTCATTCACAGGATAGATTTCGGTCATTGTCTTCAGCCTTCTGGTCTTGTTTTGAGCCTCCTGGCAAGGGCAATCACGCGCCTTGCCTGCACGAGGTGTGGCTTGTCGATCATTTCGCCATCGAGAGCCAGCGCCCCCGCCCCCGGGTTATCCCTGAATAGCGCGACGATGCGTTCCGCCCGCTCTATTTCCTCACTACTCGGCGAGAATGCATCGTTGATCGTCGCCACCTGCGCCGGGTGGATCGCAAGCATTCCCGTGAAACCGTCACGCGCCGCCCTCGCGGTAAAGGATGCCAGTCCTTCGGCATCGCGAAAATCCGTGTAAACCGTATCGATCGCGGGCACTTCCGCTGCGGCTGCGGCGAACAGGCACAGTGAACGCGCGAGTTCATACGGCGGGAGCCAGTTGCCGCGCTCGTCACGTCTGGCCCGCGCCCCGAGCGCCGCGCTGAGGTCCTCGGCGCCCCACGTCAGGCCCGCCAGCCGCGGGGTCGCACCCACGTAGCTATCGAGGGAGAACAGTGCACGCGGCCGCTCGGTGCAGAGCGGAAGAATCCTGGTGTGTCCGGCCGGGATGCCGAAGCGGCCCTCGAGTTCGTCCAGCTTGGTTGCCAGCCGGGTCGCATCGTCCGCGCTGCGCGCCTTGGGCAGCACGATGCCGCTCGGCGCTGCCGGCATCACTGCCTGCAGGTCGTGCATCGCTTCGGCCGAGTCGACCGGGTTGATCCGCAGCCACACGTCGTCGCAACCTTCGATGTATTCGCGGGCAAGCTCCCGAGCCCTAGGGCGGCTTTCCGCGGTTACGGAATCCTCCAGGTCGACGATGATGGCATCCGCGCCAGCAGCGCGAGCCTTCTCGAGTTTGCGCTCGCTGTCGCCGGGCACGAACAGGAGACTGCGGATCATTTCGGCCTCTTCAGCATCAGTGCGATGCGCTTGCATTCGCCGACCAGTTCGTCGTGCTGATTATAAGCACGGTGTGCAAAGGTCACGATGCCGTTCTCGGGGCGCGACTTGCTCTCGCGCAGCTCCAGCACTTCCGTCTGCACATGTATGGTGTCTCCGTGAAACAAAGGCTTCGGAAACCGCACCTGGTCCCAGCCCAGGTTCGCGACGGTGGTCCCGTGCGTGATGTCGTTGACGGAAATTCCCACCATGAATCCCAGCGTCAGGCCGCTGTTGACGAGTGGCTTGCCGAACTCGGTGTTCTTCATGTATTCGGCATCGAGATGCAACGACGCCGGATTATGCGTCATCGTGGTGAACAGCACGTTGTCTGCTTCGGTTATCGTGCGTCGGATCGGGTGGTCGAAAACCTGTCCGACCGAGAATTCATCGAAATACAGTCCTGGCATCACATGCTCTCGCTTCCCCTGTCGGTCCGTCATGATACGGTATTATCGGGCCGTCACGGGAGAGCACCATGCGCCGGATAAGCCGCCGCGAGTTCACGCAGACGACAATCGCCGCCTGTAGCCTGCTCGCCACGGGTGGGCCTGCCGCACTGGCGGATGCGAGCAACGTCATCAGGCGCAAAATCCCGTCTTCCGGCGAGATGATTCCGATCGTCGGGCTCGGCACGAATCGTTACGGCGTTGGCCCGGCAGCCGAGGAACGCGCGCCGCTGCGGGAAGCCCTTGTGCGTTTCCACGAGTGGGGCGGCCGCGTGATCGACACCGCGCCCAGCTATCGGACCTCGGAGAGCGTGCTGGGGAATCTCATTGCCGATCTTGGCATACGCGACGAGCTGTTCCTGGCTACGAAGGTCGATCGCGACGCTGGCCGTGACGACCTCATCGCGCAGATGCAGGATTCCGCCCGGAACCTCGAAACCGACACCATCGACCTTATGCAGGTGCACAACCTGCGCGGCTGGGAAAACAACATACCGCTGCTGCAGGAATTCAAGGAAAATGGCCGGTGCCGCTATATCGGCATAACGACATCACGCTCGAGCCAGTACGGTGAAATGGAAAAAGCCATGCGGCGGCACGACCTGGACTTCATACAGGTCGACTACTCCCTGGAACAACGCGAGGCGGCCGAGCAGCTTCTGCCGATGGCTCGAGACCGCGGCATGGCGGTCATGCTGAACCGGACCTTCGGCGGCGGCCGGATTTTCGGGGCAGTGGATAACCGGACGCTGCCGGGATGGGTGGGCGAACTCGAGATCACCAGCTGGGCGCAGTTCCTGCTGAAATACGCTCTATCGCACCCTGCGGCCACGGTCGCGATCCCGGGTATGACCAAGGCGCGGCATGTCGACGACAATTTCGGGGCCGCGCAGGGACCCATGCCGGATGCGGCGCAACGCAGGCAGATGGAAGAATTCCTCGACGCGCTGTAGCTATTTCGCGCGCTCGATGGCATCCACGATCATGCGCTTGGCGTCGGCCGCGCCGTGCCAGTCGCCGATGCGCACCCACTTGCCGGGCTCGAGATCCTTATAGTGTTCGAAGAAGTGCTCGATCTGCTGCAGCGTGATCTCGGGCAGGTCCGAGTACTCCCTGACGGTGTCGTAGCGTTTCGACAGTGACGGGGACGGCACGGCCAGGATCTTCTCGTCCTGGCCCGCGTTGTCTTCCATGACGAGTACGCCGATCGGCCGCACGTTGATCAGGCAGCCGGGCACCAGTTCGCGGGAGTTGGCCACCAGCACGTCGATGGGATCGCCGTCTTCCGACAGCGTGTGCGGCACGAAGCCGTAGTTACCGGGGTAGGCCATCGGCGTATGGAGGAACCGGTCCACGACCAGCGTGCCGGCGTCCTTGTCCATTTCGTATTTGATGGGCTGCCCGCCGTGGGGGACCTCGATGATGACGTTGACGTCCTCCGGGGGATTGTGGCCGATCGCGATCGCGTCGATTCTCATGAGATGTGTATTTGTTTGTATCTAGGGCGAGTCTGGAGATACGCTCAATACTACACTTCCGACAACCATCACTGAACCGGTAAATGCCATGTCGCGATTCCTGTTGATTCTGTCCGCGTGCATCGTTTCCGCCTGCGCCAGCGCCGACGCCCCTCGACCGTTCGCGGTCGCGCCCGTCGCGAGCTTCGACGAGCCCTGGGCGATGGCCTTCCTTCCGGACGGGCGCCTGCTCGTCACCGAGAAGGCCGGGCGCCTGCTGGTTGTCGATCGGGACGGCAACAAGACGGCGCCGCTCGGTGGCCTGCCGGAAATCGATTACGGCGGCCAGGGCGGCCTTGGTGACGTAGCCCTGCACCCGGACTTCGGCGAAAACCGGCTGGTCTACATCAGCTATGTCGAAGCGGGCGACGGCGACACGCGCGGCGCTGCCGTGGCCCGGGGGGTTCTCGACCTCGACGGTAACGGCGGCACGCTGTCGGATCTCGAAGTGATCTGGCGGCAGGAACCGAAAGTCACCGGCCGCGGACACTACGGCCACCGCCTGCTGTTCGACGAGGGGGGCCACCTGTTCATCTCCTCGGGCGACCGGCAGAAGTTCGACCCGGCGCAAGACATGTCGGGCAACCTGGGCAAGATCGTCCGCCTGTACGACGACGGCTCGGTACCCGATGACAATCCGTTCTATGCCGACGGCGGGGTGACGGCGCAGATCTGGTCGCTCGGGCACCGCAACCCACTCGGTATCGCCTTCGCTCTCGACGGGCAGCTGTGGAATATCGAGATGGGTCCGAAGGGCGGCGACGAACTTAACAGGGTCGTTCGCGGAGAAAACTACGGCTATCCGATCGTATCCAATGGCGATCACTACAGCGGCAAGGAGATCCCGGACCACGACACCCGGCCCGAGTTCGCCGCGCCCGAGGTTTGGTGGACACCGGTCATCTCACCGGGCGGATTCATGGTTTACGACGGCGGGCTTTTTGCCGACTGGCACGGTGACGGTTTCATCGCGGGCCTGTCGTCGCAGTCGCTGGTACGGATCGAGTTCGAGGGCAAAACCGCGCGTGAGGCAGAGCGTTTCGACATGGGCAAACGCATGCGTGCCGTCGTGCAGGGACCGGACGGTGCGATCTGGATGCTTGAAGACAAGCAGGGCGGACGGCTCCTGCGGCTCACGCCGTCGGAGCCCGGCACCAGCTAGACCGACTTCGGAACCAGGGCCGTGACGACCGATCCCGGCCGCTCCGGCAACTCGGCGTCTGCCACCGGGAAGTGCAGCTTCCGGTTGTCGGCCGTAACGAACTAATAATGCCGTCCCGGTGCGCCTCCATGTCGAATTCGGTGGTCAATTCTGTCGACTTGACCTCGGCACCCCCGGCGATCTTCGAGAGCAGATCGCTCACCGAATAATTCCCGGAGAACAGGACCCGCCCTCCCGACTGGCCGCTGATCTGGTATTTCTCGTGTTCGCCTTCGGAAGCCTGGGGCACCGTGTAGACGGCCTGGCGCCCGAAATCGCAGCGAAAACGAACACACGCGAGTTCGTTCAGGTCCGGCCGATGCGACAGCGCCAGCAGATTACCCAACCCGAGGAGGTTGAGGTGCCGGTCCGCGTAGCTCGAAACGGGGCTGCCGTAGAATACCGGCAGGCCCTTCATGCGCGCCTGGCTGATGCCGTCCCAGCGCGTCGAGGCAACGAGTACACGATGCCCGGCCTTCTGCAGCGCCTCGGCATAGCCAAGGGCGTCGGCATATGTACGGATATCGAGCGGATGGATTCGAATCTAGGATCGGTTACGGAGGTGAATTCGATGACAGATTCAGGCGTCAGGAACATGCCGGCCGATGTGGCAGCGATCGCGGATTGCGGTTACGCGATATGGGCCAGGGATGACGTTGATCCGAAACTGCGTGCGCGATTCGATGCGAACCGCATACCGGTAGCCGGCGTGCGTCACGTCCGTATCTGGGGGCTGCAGGTCGACGACGAGCGAGAACTGCCGGGGCTCGAGCGTACCCAGATCCCCGATGAGGAAGTCTGGGAGGTCAACCTGGAGGCTCTCGACGGGTCCAAATTCGAGGTCGATTCACGGCTCCTCACGGCGGCACGCTGAGCTGGCAGAAAGCTACCAGCGCACCTGCAACTGCAGGCCGTAGGCGTAATCGTTTTCCTCGGTGGCCCGCGGCTCGTTTTCGCCGATCTGTTCGATGTCCGGTTGCATTCGATAGGGGCGGAGTTCGACCTCCGTGTCCCAGCCGAACCACTTGTCGAATTGCCTGTTCAGAGAACCCAGTGGATCCGTCAGCACCCAGATCCAGGTGTCCCCGGTCGACCGGAAACCTCGCTCGGCATCGCGTGCACGTACGTTGTCCCGGAGGTGCATGAAGTAGAGCCCGACCATCGAGCCGATGACGGGGGTTACCCACAGGTCCTGTTTCGACGGCTCCTCTGCCATCGCCTCGACTCCGAACTCGAAAATGCTCGACAGCAACGCGGAGTACCCGAATGACTGCCAGTTGTTGTAGCCCCGCTCTCTGGCTCGGACGAAGTACGCGGCGCCCCAGTACGGATGCAATATGTAGTTGATGTAGAAGGCGTCGGAGTCGTTCTCCGGGTGGGTCGTCTTGTCCCACCAGACAGAGAGACTGTAGTCTTTCTTCTGCTCGGGGCTCCAGCCGCTGACGCTCTCCGGCATCACGTACAGGATCGCGATCGCACCGAACTGGTAGCCGAGAAAGTACTTGGTGTCGCGCCACAGCCCGCTACCGTCGGGCGGCATCGCCGGCGCGGCATACAGATCCGGGGCGTCTGCCTCGTCTTCATCACTGACCGCATGACATGGAGCGGCAGACAGGGACAGCAACGCCACCCCTGCGCAGATCATCAGGTTCCAGCCATGCTTCATCGCCATTTCTGTCATCGCCCACCCGCGAAGTGAACGCCGAGATAGAGCCCGAAGTCCGGTGTCGCGTCCGATATGAGATCTTCAACGAGCGCGAACCTTACAGCAATTCCATAGGCGGGCCAGCGATACACGCCGCCGACTGCCAGTTGGATCGTGCTGCCACCCAGTTCATCGAGGTCACTGTCGATGTAGGCGCCCTGCGCCTGCAATTGCGCGGTAATCCCGAAGCGCTCGGTCCCGTGCCAGGTGGCGGCAAGCCCGCCGTAAGGCACCGCGTTGCGTTGCTGATCCGCGAGCACGTCACCGTCGCCCATTCCCAGCAAGCCGGCGAACCCGAGGTACGCGAACTCCCGTCCGAACAATTGCCGCGATTCCTGCGCATAGACACCGAGTGCTGCGTCCATGGCACCGCTGCCATGAACATCACCGGAATCTCCGGTTGGCAACTTCACGCTGAGTCGCAGCGTGACTTGCCTCGAATCAGCTTCGTCGCCCGCAACGAGCGGCATTGCGGCAGACAACTGAACATCACCGATCCCAAAGCTCGATGTCGCTATCTGCTGTTGCAGGGAACCACTGTTCTCATACGAATAATCGAGCTGGTTGTGCGGCGCCCCGCGCTTGGAATTCGAAATTCCCCAGAAGTCGTGCCAGTCATAGATGAATCGGTCGAGGACCCCTTGCGAATGCTTTACCAGAGGGACATCGAGACCGATCTCGAGTCTCTCATGGACCCGACGGCGGAACTTGAAATCCGCAAAGTACGTCTCGCCGTCGAGCACGATCGACTCGGTCTCGGTGTCCCTGATTTCGGCATTGTTCACGATCGACAACGCGATCGCGTAATCGGACTCGCCGCGCTCCAGGAGCATCGCTTGCTTTAGCGGCGGCAGGCCGTAGATGTGCAGAAAGGGGTGCTGGTTGCGGAGCTCGAAGACATCCACGCCGGCAGCCGGTATCGGCACGCTGCCGAGGAGAAGAGGCAGCGTTATAATTGTGCGTCCAAGACCCAAGTTATGCCTCCGGCTCCCTTTCTACCCAGACGATGACCGCCGCGAAATACTCGAAAGTACGTAGCCTAAGCGAGTTCACCCGCCGCTGCATCCTGTTGATTTCGGTCATTTTGCTGACGGGCCCTGCCGTTGCGCAGCCCGTGCCGCTGTTCAGCGCCAGCTACAAGGTTCACTACGGCATCCTCCACGGCGAGATGACCCTCGAGCTGCGGCATGTAGACGGTGTGGATTACGTCTACGAGACCTCGCTCACGCCGAAAGGACTCGTGACCCTCTTCAGGCGCGGTAGCATCATTGAGACCACGTCACTGCAGATCGAGGACGACGTGCTCAGGCCTCTGGACTACCGCAGCACCGACACGATCGCCGACCCGACGCGCCACACGGTGTACCGGTTCGATGACCCCGAGGGGCGAGTCACCGGCGTCTACAAGGAGCGCGAAGTCGACGAACCGATGCGACCGAACGGGCACAATCGCATATCGGCGCACGTCGCAGTGATGCTTGCGATGAACACGGGCGCGGAAATGTCGGCGATCTCGGTATTCGACCGGGCCCGCTGGCGCGCCTTCGAGTTCGCTACGTTCCCGGGGCAGGCCGTGAAGACCCCGCTGGGCAAATTCGAGACCGTCGAGATCCGCTACTCATCTGACAAGAAGGACAAAAGCTGGTCGCTCTACTGTGCCGAGGCACTGCATTATGCGCCCGTAATGATCATCTATCGCGAAGACGATGACATCAAATCCAAGGCACAACTCGTCGCGTACGAGTCACTCGACGAGGCCGCGCCGGACAAGCCCTAGCCCCAGCCGATCTCGTCGAGATGATCGTCGTCGATGCCGAAGTAATGGGCGACTTCGTGGATCAGCGTCCGGGCGATTTCCTCACGCAGTTCGTCGTATGGCAACCCCAGCTCCAGGTGCGGTTGGCGGAAGATATAGATGACGTCCGGCAGCTCTCCCGCGTAATCGACCCCGCGTTCGGTTAACGGCAGCCCGAGATAGAGTCCCAGCAATCCCTCGCCGTCCGGGTCCAGGTACTCGTCGGCCTCCTCCATGACGAGGATCTCGATGTTGTCGAGTGCGTCTTGCACCCAATCCGGGAGCCCTCCCATGGTCTCCCGGACAACGGCTTCGAATTGACTGAGGTTCATGCTGCGCGCGTCAGGAACTGCGAGACGCAGAGTTTACCGCAGTCTCGTTGCCGGCAGCGTTGGAGCTGCCGGGGCCACCTGATCGCGGCAGTTTGCGGCGGGATCAGGCGTTCAGCAGGATGGCGGCCGCAATCAGCAGGACGACAACCAGCGACTGCAGCGCGATGCGCTCCCACATGAATTTTTCGGCATGCTCCGCGTCGTAGGCGCCGCCCCGCGACATGGAGCGCAGCCCCAGCGTGAGGACCACGACGGTCGCTATGAGTGCCCCGATGATCAACAGGTTGATGACAGCCATACGTGCCTCCTTCGCCCGTGAGGGCCTACAGGAACCCAAATTCCACTTTGCGTGCTGCAGCAACCCGGCGCAATTGAGGCAAATACGGACCCCGGCGGCGTCTCGGGATAGAATGCCCGTCATCACGTTTCCCGGTGAACACGCCACCGCGACAGAACACGTACCGGATCCTTTACATGCCCGTTGAACGCCGCATCGCAACCCGCGTGTTTGCCATTACCGCTCTGGCAGGCCTCGTGCTGCCGGGTTGCGTCTCGCCGCCCACGGCCGACGAACTCCGCCGGTTGCCATCACCGCACCTGGACGCCGGGGCACCGCCCGGTATTGTCGACGGGCGGGCCGAGTTTCGCGCCCTCTTTTGCGAGGCGCTCGGGGACCATCCCCAGAACGACGGCCCGCCGATGGCCTGTGATTTCTGGCTGCACCGCCTCGAGGACGAACCTGCCGGGCCCGCTTCGGGGCGCCCGTATTCAGCTGCGCCGATGCAGGTGCTCCTGGTGACGGGCGCATTCAGCGAGTGTTTCGGGGAGCAAGCCCGGCCTTTCGGCGACGCGTTGGACAGCCTCCGCGACAGCGGTATTCGCATCGATACGGTTGTCGTCGGAGGACGCTCGGGCACCGTTCACAATGCGCGCGAGATCGCGGATTACCTGGATGCATGGCCGATACGGCCGGATATCCCGCTCGTGCTCGTGGGTTACTCGAAGGGTGCGATCGACATCTTGCAGTTTCTCGTCGACTTCCCCGAGGCCGCGCAGCGGATAGACGCCGTCGTCGGTGTCGCGGGATCGGTCGGGGGTTCACCGCTGGCCGACGACTTCGACGACCTCTATGAATTCCTGTTTTCACACCTGCCGTCGGGCCACTGCCCACCCGGGGACGGCGATGTCGTTCACAGCCTCCGTACCGAAGTTCGCGACGCCTGGCTGCGCGAGAACGAGTTGCCCGCCAGCGTCGACTATTATTCCATAGCGGCGTTTACGACGCGCGACCGGGTTGCCCGGTCGCTGACGATTCCCTGGAAGACCTTGCTGAGACACGGACTGCGCAACGACGGCCAGCTGCTGGTTCACGACGCACTGATCCCCGGATCCACATTGCTCGGCTATCTCGACGCGGATCACTGGGCAGTCGCACTGGATATCGAGGAGGAATCACCGCTGCTCGCGCATCGCGACGAAAAGGCTCGATTCCCCCATCGGGCGCTGCTCCAGGCAATCCTGCGGCAGGTCGCCTCGAACTAGAGCCTGTAGCCGACGATCAGGCCCGAGCCGTCGACGTCCACTGCGACGAGCCCGCTCATGATTCGACGTCGAGCATACTCGACCATCGATTCGCCCAGTCCCCGAGCAGCACGTCACGATCAAGAGCGGCAAGCTCGATGCCTTGCTGCCGCTTGGACAGGAAATAGAGCCAGCTGCCGAAGACTTCGAGTGTCAGCGCCGCAAGACCCGCGGCCTCGAGCCCGCGGGCAGCGGGTTTCGAACCGACCCAGTCCATCAGTGCTTCGAGCATGGCCTCGTTCGCCCGTCGTTCGAACGAGTGACCGGACGCCGTGAGCCTCGCTTCCTCGATCAGCCGCAGGTACGGCGTCTGGCGTTCCACCGCGATCTCGAACCGGCGCGCCAGCGCAACAAGCTCGGCACGCGTATCGCCGAAAGCGCGCAGCCCCTCGAAGTCGAATGCGTCGGGTGTCTCGGTTATCCGCTCGCGTGCGATCTCTTCGAACAGCGCCTCCTTGCTCGGGAAGTGCCGGTAGAAAGCCCCTGCGCGGGGCACAAGCCCCGCCGCACTCTCGATCGCCGCGATCGACGTCGCGGCAAAGCCCTGCTCTGCGAAAAGCGGTAGCGCCACAGCCTTGATGCGCTCTCTGGTGTTGACTCTAACCATATAACATTGTTATTTTAATCAATAACATGGTTATTGGCAATCAAAGCCGACGAAGCCTGCTGGCCGACATCGCGGCCGTGGCGCTCGTCTCCGTACTCGCCTTCATCGGCGAGCTGGCGGCCGCGGACCACCTGCCGTGGGGGGTGGAAGCACGCGGCGTCATTGCGGTGCTCGCCGGCGCCGCGACGGCGGTAGCGATCACGCTCGGGCGTGGCGGCAGCCTCACGGACCTCGGTTTCCGGCGTCCGAAGCGTTGGCTGACGGTTCCTGCCTGGGCCCTCGGGATCCTCGTGGCCTTCGTCGTCGCACAGAACACGGTCCCGCTGCTTGTCGCGCCGTTTTCCGATCTGCCCGAACCGGACCTGTCGCGGTACGACGGCGTACGCGGCAACCTTGTCGCGGCGATATCGCTCGCGGTCGCCCTGCCGCTGACGGCTGCTATTCCTGAAGAGATCCTGTATCGCGGTTTCCTGATCGGGCGATTGACGCACCTGTTCGGCACGAGCGCGGGCGCGCCCTTTCTCGCGGTCCTCGCCCAGGCGCTGGTATTCGGGTCGGTGCACTTCCAGTGGGGCCTCGGCGGTATCGTCGTGACCGCGATCATGGGCGCCGTCTGGGGATTCGCGTACCTGCTCTGCGGCCGGAACCTGTGGATCGTAATCATTGCGCACTCGATGGCGCATCTGGCGCTGGTCGCCCAGCTGTACGTCGCGCCGCCGCCGTAGACAGGGCGCCTAGAATTCGTCCATCAGGCGGCGAACGCGGCTCCGGAGTTCATCGGGCGCCTTGCTGGTGCCGCTCTCCCGCAAGCGCTTGTTGAGCAGCCTCTCGACCTCTGCGCGCGAAAAACAGCTCCGGCAGTGGCTCATGTGGTGTTCGAAATCCTCAATGGCCTGCGGATCGGACAACTCGCCGTCGAGATAGGAATAGAACGCTTCGATGGCTTCCAGGCAGCCAATGTCGTCATGGCCGTGGCCGGTCTTGTCACTGTTCATGGTGCGTATCCGTTGTTGTCGTTTGCAGCCGCGAGGCCGGCGTCGCGGGCCTGCTCCCAGAGTGCCTTCTGCAGCATCGTCCTGCCGCGCTTCATTCGTGAACGTATCGTGCCCGCTGGTACGCCGAGCGCTTCCGCGGCCTCGTCGTACGTCAGTCCTTCGATGTTGACCAGGATGATCGTCATGCGGAAAGCGTCCGGTAGCGCATTGATCGCCGCCATGATGGCGGAGCCCAGCATGTTATTGAAGAACTGACGCTCGGGGTTGGCCCACCAGACAAGGAACTCGTCCGGCTGATCGTTCAGCAGCGCCGCCAGTCCCTCGTCGTCGTTCTCCTCGAATGCCGACTCGGCTGGACGCACCACCTGGCGGCGATACCGGCTGATGAAGCAGTTGTGCAGGATTCGAAAGACCCATGGCCGGAATCGCTGCCTGTCCTGCAGTGTCTCGATTGCCGACCAGGCCTTAGAGACGCACTCTGCGACCAGGTCTTCGGCATCTGCGCCCGTCGCTGCGAGGCGCAGTGCCGTGCCATAAAGCGCGTCCATGTTTTTCTCGATTCCGCGACTGAAGAAGGTCTTGAGGTCGTCGTCTTCAGTCATGGGAATCGCAGCGGCGGACATGGTCAAAATGTAAGCGTGGATGCGCCCCGCTGAACCTCGTCCAGCATCGCAACCGAACCGGCAAGCGTTACACCGTCGATCAGGTCATCCTTATCGTAACCGCGCACACCAGCGCACGGCGGGCACACGAGAATCTTACCGCCATTCTCTATCACCGTCTGGATCATGTCCTTGAGCGGCGGGTCCAGCGGATTGAGGCGGGCGTGGTCGGCTGCACCCTTTCGAACCCAGTCGACGCCCGAGCTGACCAGGAACATCGTGACCTGCATGTCGCTGCCAATGGCACCGTTCGCCACGCTCCAGGCGACCGACGAGCGTTCATCATTAAAACCGTTGGTCACCACAACGACCAGTTTCTTTTTATCTGACATTATCTTTCTCCTCGATCTATCGATTTGCCAATTTGCCGTGACTGCTCGATTTGCAGTGCAGTTATGGGCAAAGACGCAGAGCAGCTAAGAATAGGTCCCGAAAATCTCGGAAAACTTCTTATTGATTGAAAAGATGAGGGTTTTTTTGACCGACGCGGGAGCCGACCATCAGAGCGGCGAGTGCATTATGATGCGGCGATAACGGGAGACGCGAGACAGCGAGGTGAACGCGATGCGCAGTCGATTGCTGGCGGGAGTTCTCGGCCTGGCCTTGCTAGTGGCCAGTCCACCGGCGCCGGGCAGCTACGGCATCTATGTCGGCCGCAACCTGACGGTCGACGGCAACGTGTTCCTCGGCGGCAGCGGCGACGAAGTATCGAGCCACTGGCTCGAGATCGTACCAGCACGAAAGCACCCTCGAGGCGCCACCATCACGGTGGGTGTCGACGAGACGGCGGTGCTGCCCGGCAAGCTCATCGAAATCCCGCAGATTGCGGAGACGGCGCGTTACATCACGATGAACTACTCAGACTTCGAGGGCTTCCCGCCGCCACTGACCAATGGCGGTCTCAACGAGCACGGCGTTGCCGCACGTGACATCTGGAGCGACTCCCGGCCCGAACTGGTCGCGATGACGCCCAACCCGCAGGCGGGCCCCAACTACAGCGATCTATCCCGCATCGTCATGGAGCGGGCGCGATCGGCCGAGGAAGCCGTCGAGATCGTCGGCGAGTTGATCGATACCTGGGGCTACTCGACGTACGGCGGAAACTCGCACCTGTTTGCGGACGCATCCGAAGGCTGGGTGCTCATCAACTATGCCGGCGGGAAAGGTCTGTGGATCGCCCGCCGGCTCGGACCCGACGAGGTATTCATGTCCTACCCGGGCTACGTCGGCGTGATTCCGCCCGACTTCCGGAGC
>JBFFEB010000064.1:0-16084 GCA_041559075.1 Woeseiaceae bacterium
ACCGACTGCGCCACGTGAATAGTCCCCGGTAACGGTGTTGACGCCCTGCCCAATCAACTCCTCGACGACCAGCCCGGTCCCCATCTCGGCGAGCAACGCGTGCATGCCCTCGACATTGCCGGGAACGATCAGGTTCTGCGCGCCGCCGGCGTTCGCAGTGGTCTCCAGGCCCAGCCGCCGCGCTGAGTAACTGCTCAGTATGTAGCCCTGCAGCACACCATCTCGGACGACGTCGCGGTCACGGGTTGCCACTCCCTCGGCATCGTACGGCGCGCTCGCCATGCCCCCGGGTATGTGGGGCCGCTCCTCGATGTTGACGAAATCCGGGAAGATCTTTTCACCCACCGCACCGAGCAGGAACGACGAACGCCTGTACTGCGCGCCGCCTGAAATGGCGCCGACGACGTGCCCGATGAAACCGCGCGCAAGTTCGGGTATGAAGAGCACCGGCGCGCGCGTGGTCTTTATTTTTCGGGCACCCAGCCGCTGCACCGCGCGCGTCGCCGCCTTGACGCCGATGCACTCGGCCGCCTCGAGATCCGCCGCGTCGCGGGCCGAGCTGTAGTAATAATCCCGCTCCATGTCACCGTTGGTACTCGCGAGGACCGCGCAGCTAAGCGAGTGACTGGTCTTCACATAGCTGCCGAAGAAACCGTGCGTATTGCCGTACGCGCGCACGCCGCGGTTTGTCCAGACGGTCGCACCCTCCGAGTTGGTGATCCGCTTGTCGTGGCCGAGCGCGGCAGCTTCGCAGCTGATCGCGACATCGATGGCCGCCGTCGCATCCAGGCTCCATGGATGGTCCAGGTCGAGGTCGGGTACCTCGGTGCACATGCGATCGGCATCCGCGAGCCCCGCGTACTTGTCCTCTGCCGTGTAGCTCGCGAAGGTGCATGCCTTGGCGACCGTTTCACGGATCGCGTCGCGCGAGACATCCGACGTGCTCGCGCTTCCTTTCCTCGATCGGCAGTAAACGGTCACGCCGATGCCGCGATCGTTGGTGTACTCGAGGCTCTCCACATCGCCCAGCCTGGCCGTCGCAGCGAGACCGATATCGTGGTTCACCGCGACCTCGGCCTGGTCCACGCCGCGCCCGCGCGCCTCCTCGATGGTGCTCGCGATGATGTCCTCGAGCTGCTGCCGCTCCAGCGATTGCGCTGCCCTGACCTCGCCCATGTGATGGTTCCTGTTTGGATCGGGTCCGGCCGTCCCGGGCGCGTGCTAGACTTTCGCCCCGTTCCGCCCCACCCGGTCCGGATTTGACAAGCCGAGTAGCTTAGCCGGTGACCCAACCAAAGCCCAGCAAATCTGCGCGAAAAAGACAGCAGCTCGAACTGCAGCAGCTGGGCGAGCGCCTGATCGGCTTTTCCGCCGACGAGCTGAATGCGCTGCCGATCGACGAGCGGCTGCGCGATGCCGTACTCGCCGCGTCGAGAATACGCGCCCACGGCGCGTTGCGCCGGCAGAAACAGCTGATCGGCAGACTGATGCGCAACTGCGACCCGGAACCGATCCGCCGTGCCCTAGATGCGCGCGAAGCCGACGATCACCTGGCGAAGCGGGTGTTCGCCGACGCGGAACGCTGGCGCGACCGGATCACGGCCGGGGGCGACGAGGCCATCCGTGAATTCTGTGAGCAAAGCGGCGCCGAGGCGGCGCCGCTCGCCGAATTGCTCGGCCGTATCCGGACCGCACCCGGCGAACGTGTCGAAAAAGGCCTGCGCCGCCAGCTGTTCCGAGCGATTCACGACGCGCTGATCGGCGTGGCTCAGGATGATAGAATTTCACGATGAAGTACCAGGTCGGCATCATCATGGGGTCGCGTTCCGACTGGGACACCATGCGTCACGCGAGCGAAACGCTCGACACGCTGGGGGTACCGCACGAGGTCCGCGTCGTGTCCGCACACCGCACGCCGGACCTCCTGTTCGAATACGCGGGGACGGCCCTCGAGCGAGGTCTCAAAGTGATCATCGCCGGTGCCGGCGGTGCCGCCCACCTGCCGGGAATGACCGCCGCCAAGACCCGTGTCCCGGTGATCGGCGTTCCGGTACAGTCCAGGGCGCTGAGCGGCCAGGACTCGTTATTGTCGATCGTGCAGATGCCGGCCGGCGTGCCCGTGGGCTCGATGGCGATCGGTAAGGCCGGCGCCATCAATGCTGCGCTGTTTGCAGCCGCGATAGTAGCCAACGACGATGCTGCGGTCGCTGCAGCAGTCGATCGATACCGCCAGGACCAGACCGACGCGGTGCTGGCCGACCCGGACCCCAGGCTCTAACGGCGCCCATGCGGGTCGGCATAATCGGCGCCGGGCAACTCGGCCAGATGCTCGGATTTGCGGCGCAGCGGCTGGGCATCGCCTGCCGCTTCCTCGATCCCGCCGAGAATCCGCCCGCGGCCGACGCGGGCGACGTGATTCGCCGGCCGTTCGATGACCCCGATTCACTCGCGGAACTGGCGGCCGACTGCGACGTGATTACCTACGAATTCGAGAACGTGCCTGTCGAGTCGCTGCTCTCGATCGCAGGCCGAGTGCCGGTCTTCCCGCCGCCCGAGGCGCTGCGCAACGCCCAGGACCGGCTTGCCGAAAAACGGCTGTTCGACGAACTGCAGATCCCCTTGCCGCGATACCGTGCTGTCGATTCGCTCGACGACCTGCGCGCGGCGATCGAGGCGATCGGCCTTCCGCTGGTTCTCAAGACGCGTCGCTTCGGCT
This sequence comes from Woeseiaceae bacterium, assembly GCA_041559075.1. GTDB lineage: Bacteria > Pseudomonadota > Gammaproteobacteria > Steroidobacterales > Woeseiaceae > UBA1847. The sequence goes on from JBFFEB010000064.1 coordinate 2,717, forward strand.
ATGACGGCAAGGGTCAATATCGCGTGACGACGCGGAATGACGTCGATGACGCGTGGCGCGAACTGGGCGGTGCGGCGCTCATCGCCGAGGAGTGGGTGGATTTCGACTACGAGGTTTCGGCGATCGGCGTGCGCTCCCACTGCGGGGACTTCGCAATGTATCCGCTGACGCAAAATGAGCATGCAGCGGGCATACTGCGCCGGTCGCGCGCGCCAGTCGACGCACCGGCCCTCGAAGAGAAGGCGCGGGCCTACCTGAAGGCGGTGCTCGACCGCCTGGAATACGTCGGGGTGCTCGCCCTGGAGTTGTTTGTGTCCGGTGATCGGCTACTGGCGAACGAGTTCGCGCCGCGCGTGCACAATTCCGGGCACTGGACTATCGAGGGTGCCGAAACGAGCCAGTTCGAGAACCACCTCCGCGCCGTCACGAATCAGCCCCTCGGCTCCACGGCATGCCTTGGCCATTCCGGGATGCTGAACCTCATCGGCACAATTCCGCGGGCCGCGCGAAGGCTTGTGATACCGGGCTGCTGGCTGCATGATTATGGCAAGCGTCCGCGAGAGGGCCGCAAGCTTGGCCACATCACTGTCATCGCGGATTCGGCCGGCGAGCGCGACGAGCGACTGCAGCAGGTCGAGCGATCAATTGCAAAAGTGTGACCCAGTCGACCCGGAAATCCGGGACCGGGTGATGGCGACAGGCGGACAAAAGCAGGTAAACTGCACGAGTTACAAGTTTCTCAACCGCCGAAGAAATTATCCGATCACACCAACCAGCGAACGAGATGTCGTACCTCGAGCACTTCAAACTCGAAGAGCAACCCTTCAGGCTGACGCCGGATCCGGCCTTCGTCTACTGGAGCAAGCAGCACTCCAGGGCCAAGGCTTACATGGAGTCCACGATCTGGCTCGCGGATGGTTTCGTCGTCATCACGGGTGAGATCGGCTCCGGCAAGACCACGCTGCTGCAATCGTTCCTCGAAGAGCTCGACGACAGCATCGTATACGCGGTCGTCTCGCAGACACAACTGACCGCCACTGAATTCCTCCAGGCGGCGCTTACGGAATTCGGTTTCAAGCCGTTCGAAAAGCGCAAGGTGGAATTGCTCGACATGCTCAATATGTTCCTGGTCGAACAGTATGCCAACGACAAGAAGGTAGTATTGATCATCGACGAAGCACAGAACCTGTCGCTCAAGGTGCTCGAGGAAATCCGTATGCTCTCGAACATCGAGACGCACAAGGAAAAAGTGCTGCGCATCATCCTCGCAGGTCAGCCCGAGCTCAGGGATAAACTCGACTCCCCGAAACTCAAGCAGCTTGCGCAGCGCGTACGGCTGCGTTTCCATCTCGACGCACTCGACAAGCAGGATACGCGCTCTTACATCAGCCACCGCATGCAGGTTGCGGGGGCAGCGTCCGAGGACCTGATCACGCCGGACACAACCGACTTGATCTATCGATACACGGGCGGCGTCCCGCGCCTGATCAATACGCTGTGCGACACCGCCCTGCTCTGTGCCTTCGCCGACAGCAAACCCGCGGTTACGGTCGACGAAATCACAGCGGCCCTTGAAGAGCTCGACTGGGAAGAGCACGAGAGCAATACCGGCGTCTACGATCAAATACAACAGATCGCCAGCCGGCGGCCGGGAACGGAATCGCACGTCATGCAGATCGAGGTGCGGACGAACGGCGAGACGGAGTCGGTACAGACCTTTCCACCCGGCAGAGTGATCGTCGGCCGTTCGCCAGATAACGAAATCTATATCAAGAGCAAGTTCGTGAGCCGCCACCATCTGCAGCTGATTTGCGACGACGACAAGTGCATCGTCGAAGACCTGAACAGCACCAACGGCGTGTTCATTGGGGAGTCACAGGTCAAGAAGCGCGAACTCTCGAGCGGCGATGTCATCTCACTCGGCGTGCATGAACTCGTCTACACGTATATGGGCAGAGGCACCGGCGAGTCGACCGACGAGGATGCCGATTTCTCGGATACCTATGATGATGTCCCGCCCGTCATGGAAGAGGGTTCGGCAAGCCGCAAACAGGGATAGCCGTCAGCTGCTGCGCCGGTGCGTCATGCGTGAGTCGCGCCGCTTGAGAAGCACCACCAGCCCGCCCACCAGGCACAATACGCCCGTCACGAAACAGATGGTCGGCCAATACCAATGGTTGACGTACATCGATGCGGACAGCGAGATGACGCCGGCGAGCAGGTAGAAATAAGGCAAGCTCTCGTAAATTGGCTTGGATATCCACATGGCGGTTTAGAATCCGGATCCCGGCGTTCCATTGTCCACGGCCGCGAAGCCGGCGTCCAGTGTCGCAAGTGCGACTCGCGCAGCAACGGTTTTTTCAACAGTCGCTTCGCAGCGCCACTCCGTCTATGCAGTGCCGCCGACGGTCAGCTCGTCGATCTTGAGCGTCGGCTGCCCGACGCCGACGGGCACCGACTGGCCTTCCTTGCCGCAAGTGCCGACGCCGTCGTCCAGTTCGAGGTCGTTACCCACCATGGAAATCCTGGTCAGGGCGTCCGGGCCGTCGCCGATCAGCATGGCGCCCTTGACGGGCGTCGTGATGGCGCCGTTTTCGATGAGGTACGCCTCGCTCGCGGAGAAGACGAACTTGCCCGACGTGATGTCGACCTGTCCACCACCGAAATTGGGTGCGTAGAGCCCCTTCTTCACGGACGCGATGATCTCGTCGTGCTCGTGCGGGCCCGCGAGCATGTAAGTGTTCGTCATGCGCGGCATCGGCACGCACGCGAACGACTCGCGGCGACCGTTGCCGGTAGCGGCGACGCCCGTCAGCCGGGCGTTCATCTTGTCCTGCATATAACCCCTGAGCACACCGTTCTCGACGAGCACGTTGTATTGCCCGGGAGTGCCTTCGTCGTCGATCGCGAGCGAACCGCGGCGATTGGGCAGAGTGCCATCGTCGACGATCGTGCAGTGAGGCGACGCGACACGCTGGCCCACTTTTCCCGAAAACGCCGACGTTCCCTTGCGGTTGAAGTCGCCTTCGAGTCCGTGGCCGACGGCCTCGTGCAGAAGGATGCCCGGCCATCCGGGCCCGAGCACGACGGGCATGGTGCCAGCCGGCGCCGGCTCGGCCTCGAGCGCGACCCCGGCCTGCCGCACGGCCTCGCGCGCATATTTCATGGGCAGGTCCCCTTCGAGGAAATAGCTCAGGTCGAACCGCGCCCCGCCGCCCGAATAACCCTGCTCGCGCCGGCCGTTCTGCTCGAGTATCACGCTCACGTTGAATCGCACCAGCGGCCGCACGTCGGCGGCCAGCGTGCCATCTGAACCTGCGACCAGCACCAGGTCCTGGCTGCTGGCCATGCTGATGATCACCTGTTCGACGCGCGAATCCAGCGCCCGCGTCTCGGCATCGATTCGGCTGATCAGGGCAGTCTTGTCCGCATCCGGCAGGCTGGTCGTCGGATCGGCGAATGGGTAAAGCGGCACCGCGGTGCCCCGCCGCCACGCGGGCACGCGCTTGTCGTCGCCTTGGCGTGCGATCGCCCGTGCGGCGACCGCCGCCTGCTCGAGCGCAGGCAGCATCAGTTCATCGGAATACGCGAAACCGGTCTTGTCGCCGCTCACGGCGCGTACTCCGACCCCCTGGTCGAGACTGAAGCTGCCTTCACGGATGATGCCGTCCTCCAGCGTCCAACTCTCCTGGCGGGACACTTGGAAATACAGGTCGGCGTAGTCCACGCCACCGCGCAGCACGCTGCCGAGTGTCCTGCTCAGGTGCCGTTCCTCCAGCCCCACGGGGGCGAGCATGTCGGCCATGACCGAATCGATGGGATCTGCTGCGTTACTCAAGTCGTGCTCCTATAAGCGGCGGTTCGCGAGTGCCGGAAACCTCTCACGCAAATTGTCCGGGGCCGCCGGGTCGATGTCGGCGACGACTGCGCTATTGCCGTCTGCCTGCTCGGCCAGGACGCGGCCCCATGGATCCACGATCAGCGAATGACCGTAGGTTTCGCGGTTATCCGGGTGTGTGCCGAACTGGCCCGGGGCAATGACGTACGCGAGGTTCTCGATCGCCCGCGCACGCAACAGCGTATGCCAGTGCGCGGCGCCCGTAACGGCCGTGAACGCCGCCGGAACCGTGAATACGGTTGCGCCGACATCGACGAGCGCCCGGTACAGCTCTGGAAAACGGACATCGTAGCAGACCGTCAGCCCGACCCGCCCCGCCGGCGTATTGACCGCAGCCGGGTCGTCGCCCGCATACATCGAGTGCGATTCGCGATAGGACTCCTCGCTATCGGGCAGGTCGACGTCGAATAGGTGGATCTTGCGGTAGATGGCCTGCTGTATTCCATGGTCGTCCGTGACGACACAGGCGCCGTAAACGCGCTCGGGCTCCGGCGACTCCAGCGGGATGCTGCCACCGATGATCCACAGGCCATGCTTCGTCGCCGACTCGCGGAGAAAGTCCTGGATCGGCCCCTCGCCCGGCCGCTCCGCGTGCAACGACTTGTCGCGCCCGCGTTCGGGCATCAGTGCGAAGTTCTCGGGCAGCACCGCGAGCGCGCAGCCGTCCTGCGCGGCATCGCCGAGCAACTGCGCGGCCAGCTCGAGGTTCCGGCCCACGTCGGCACCGCTGTTCATCTGGATGGCTGCTACTCGCACAATGGGCTCCTCGTCTGCGTCGCTGTGCCAGAGGATACAAGAAGCGGCCTCAATGATAACCGTACGTCGTCGGCATTATCGAGACCGCATCTATTCCGGCTCCAGGATGCACCCTGCGAGTTCGGCGCGCGACGTGAAAGCCTCGGCACCCGTACTCTCGATCGCGGGTTCGTCCCACGACCCGTCGATGGCGTAGTAGACCTGCCCCATTTCCTGCAGTGGCTTCTTGAAGATCTGTGAAAAGATCAGCAACGCCGCAGCGACCTGCGGCCCGGCCACGACGGCGCCCACCACGGGCAGCGTGTTGCCGAAATTAGCGGCAACGACGGCCGCTTGTTCGTATTCGCGTTGCGTGAGACTCGCCCGGCCTATGATCGCGATGTTCGCGGCGGGACCCTCGAGCGACAGATCGCACGTATAGGCCTCGCCGTCCACGATACGAAACGTCCCGTCGAGCGCGTCAAAACCGAAGCCCTTGTCGAACACGTCGGTGAAATCCAGTGACAGCCGGCGCGGCAGCGCAACAATACTCATCAGGCCGAACAGGCGGCCCGCACCCGGTTCGATCTCATTGAGCTGCCCGGCGCCGAACCGCACCTGCACGTCGCCGTCGAGGCTCGCGAACACATCGGTTCGCGGCCCACCCGACCAGCTCACGTCGAACAGCAGGGCCATGTCATCGCCGTCGATACCCGGCGCGTAGTCGAGGCGTTGCATGGTCGTCATGACATCGGTGCTCGTCAGGGTGGCCATGAGATGACTACGGTAGCCGGACGGGTCCGTCGCATCGGCAACCCAGCGCGCGCTGCCGACGACGCCGAAGGTCGCGTCACGGGCGGTGAAAGCGTCCGCCACCAGGCCCTGTGCGGTCCGGGCCAGCTGGATCTCCAGAGCACCCAGGAAGCGATTGCCCAGGGCGAATTCGTTGGCCTTCAGCGTAATCGGCGGCAGGGTTCGCGGATCCACTTCCTCGGGATCTGCGGCGGCGGCCCGTCCGGCGTCGTCGCCCGGGAGGACCAGGCGCTCCATGTCGAGTACGACGGCGCGGTCCGACCCGAAATCGTAGGGAACGAAGATCGAGCCCGTTACCTGTCCGCCCTCGAGCTGCACCAGCCAGTCGCGGGCACTGCGGTCGACACGCACCCGATGATTCTGCAGATGCTGGCCGAGAACTCGCAGACTGTCGACGTTCAGATCAACAGAACGGATACGATCCGCAGCGCCCGTGCGTTGCTCGTCGCCACGGGACAATTGCAGCCATTCGTCGAAGCGCACGCTGTCGACGTTGCCGCGAATGTGCAGACCGCGCGTCTCGGCCGACTGGAGCTCGCCACCACCCAGTGCCAGCATGCCGCGCTCCAGGTCCCAGGTGTCGGCGTCGCGCGCGAACGCGATATTCCAGCTCACGCCGCCGTCTGCCTCCCCGCGGCTCTCGATGCGCTGGCCGCCTGGCATGAACGCAATATCGCCCGAGATGCGCGTAACCTCCGCGGCGGGCTTCAGCAGAGGCTCTGGCAGGCCGATCTCCATACCGACGAGGTCGCTGCCGACACGCACGGTGAATGGCGTGCGTTCGTCGCTCCCGCCTCGCGGGAACAGCAGATCGACGACGTAATCCGCCTCGCCTTCGACGACGCCCGCGACCGGCAACCCGAGACCCTCCGACAACCCTTGGGCGTCGACGACGCCGCGGGCCCGCGCGATCACCAGGAACCGGGGCAGGTCCGCCGGCGCATTGTCGATGGCGATTTCCACGGGCCGGCCGAGAAACGAGCCTCCCAGCGCTTCGCTCGTAACGCTCGTGCGGTCGATGGTCACGACGCCGTTCAGCCCGGTCACCGGCGGATCGAAGCCCTCGACCTGCACGCTGCCGTCGTTGGCGACGATGCGTGCCGTGACCGTGAAATTCCGTGAATCCGTGATCGGAACCATCAGATCGAGATTGAACGCAGCGTCGCCGGAGACACGAATTCGCCGCAGGTGACCGCCGAACAGGTTCGCGATAGGGCTGCTCTGCGCGTAGCTGTGGAGCGATGCCAGGGTGCCGGTCGAGTAGGAATCGATCGTGAGCACGGGCTTGCGCAGGTCGTCGATCTCGACTTTCGCATTCACGACTTCGCGGCCGCGATTGATCGACCGGTTGCGTTCGGTGAACAGGCGCGTGTTGTCGAGAACGACGTCCATATCGATGATCTCGGCGGCGGGCCAGTCGGGCAGGAACTTGAACGTCGTATTGCGCACGTTGGCTTGCAGCAGGAAACGCCCTTCTCCACCGTCGAACGGGAACTTGTCGAGTCGGCCATAGAGCCGCGTCGTGCCGCTCGGGATGCTCCCTGCCACCAGCGCGCTCTGGAACCAGTCGTAGAGCTTGCGGTGCATGAGCTTGCCGGGAATGAACCGCTTGGCGGAGCCGATATCGGTGATGCTCCATCGCGACACGAGGTCGATCACGGGCGCCTCGCCCTCGTCGAGGGTAACCTGGATGTTGCTCTGGCTGTCGAGGTCGGCGTTGCTGATCGCGATGTTGTCGGACAACACCGTGATCCGATCGCCGCTGCGGCGCCAGATTACGGTACCGCTGGCATTGTCTATCGGGATAGGCTCGGCGAGGTGGCTGGCGAGGTCGACAATCAGGTCGCGGGACTGGATTTCGAGCCGGCCGCCCGACCAGTCGGCCCGCAACCTGCCCGTGAACCCGCGGATGCCCGGCCGATCCTCGTACGCCGCGATTCCGGCATTCTCGAGATCGGCCGAAACCGCGTAACGTGGCATGTCAGTGTGAATATCCGAGACCGTCGCCACCAGGTTTCGAACAATACCGTCCGGCCGGAGACGAGAGAGCAAGCGTGCCTGCTCGTCGGGGAACAGCGGTACGAACAGTCGCAGGTCGCCGAGGTCCACGTAGTCACCGCGAGCGTCCAGCATGACGATCGATCCGTCGGCATCGATGCCGGTCTCCAGCTTGAGCGCCGTTTCGGGCCATGCCCCTGACTCGGTGCTGATCCGAAATTCGTCGGCCACCACCAGCCAGCCATCGGCGTCGCGGTGATACTCCAGGCGGCCGGTCATCGAGAACTGCTCGCGCGCCACGATCGCAAGCTCGTCCAGCGAAAACTCGATCGCGGCGCTCTCGATCCGCCCGTCGATCCAGGCGAATGACATATCGATATCACCGATGCCCGACGACAGGGGCCAGTTGCGGCTTCGGTCGAGCGCGATGACGCCGGCGAGATCGAGTTCGCTGGCGTCTACCGTGACGTCCCAGTCGCTGCCCGTCCCCTCTCCATCGGGCAGCTGTGTCGCGCCGACGCGCAATTGCCTCCCCAGCGACTCGGGGAGCACAACGGTACCGTCGAGGGTAACTCGCTGTTGGTCGCTGCGGACACCCAGGCGGCTGATCGCAAACGTCTTCGGCTGCTCGTCGCCGGGCAGGATCAGTACCAGTTCCAGGTCCTCGGCGACCACCTCGATGTCGCCGAGCTGGCCGGCCTCGCCCGGGCGCTCGACCGGAAAGTCCTTCAAGGCAATACCCTGGAGCCACCACTCGCCGTTCGGCAACTGGCGCACCTCGAGGTTCGTGCCGCGAATGACGACACGGCTGACGACCAGCGTCCTGTCCACGATGAGGCGCGTCAGCGCAACACCGATACTCACCTGCTCCGCCGCGATCACGCGTGACATTGGCGCGCCGCGACTCAGCTGCGCATCATAGAACTCGAGCTGCGGCCCGCTCAGGCCCCAGCGGGCGTCCATCCCCGAGAATTCCACCTGCATGCCGATGGCTTCGCTGGCCCAGGCCTTGATCTCGTCCTGGTATTCGGGCAGCCGTGGCAGGAACAACCGGAACAGGCCGACCGCGACCGCGAGCAGGATCACGACGCCCGCTGCCGCGTAGGCAAGATACTTGAACAGGCGTTGCAGAATGCTCGTCATCCGGATAGACACACTGACTCACATGAGCACGACGTCGAACTGATCCTGCAGATAGAGTGACTCCGTCTGCAGCCGAATCGACTTGCCGGTCTGTTCACTGAGCACCGCGAGGCTCTGGGCCTGCTCGTCCAGCAGCAACTCGATGACATCCTGGTGTGCGAGCACCAGGGCTTCGTCGAATTCGAACTGGCGCGCCTGCCGGATAATCTCGCGAAAGATCTCGAAACAAACCGTCTCCACGGTAAGGACGAAACCCCGCCCTTCACAGCTTGGACAGTCCTCGCACAGGATATGTTGCAGGCTTTCCCGCGTGCGCTTGCGTGTCATTTCCACGAGGCCCAGCGGCGACACGGGCGTGATCTGGTGGCGTGCATGATCACCCTGCAAAGACTGCTCGAGAACCGCAAGCACGTTCTCGCGATGCGAGGCCTCTTCCATATCGATGAAGTCGATGATGATGATCCCGCCGAGGTTTCGCAGCCGCAGTTGCCTCGCGATCGCCATCGCCGCCTCGAGGTTCGTCTTGTAGATCGTCTCCTCGAGATTTCGGTGGCCGACGTATGCGCCGGTGTTCACGTCTATCGTCGTCATCGCTTCCGTCTGGTCGAAAATCAGGTAGCCGCCCGACTTCAGGGGAATGCTCCTGTCCAGCGCCTTGCGGATCTCGTCCTCGATCCCGTGCAGGTCGAAGATCGGTCGGCGCCGCTTGTAATACTCCAGCCGCTTCTCGACACCGGGCAGAAAAGTCGCCGCAAATTCCTGCATGGCTTCGAAGTCCGGTCTGGAATCCACCAGGATTGCTTCCACGTCGCTGGTTACGAGATCCCGGAGCACGCGCAGCGGCAACGACAGGTCCTCGTTCACGAGGTGTTGTACCGCATCGTTCCTGCACCGTTCCTGAATGACGCCCCAGAGCCTGACCAGGTATTCGAGGTCGGCTTCCAGCGCTTCCCGATTCGCTCCCTCCGCCACCGTCCGTACGATCGCGCCGCATTCGAGGCCGTGCTCGGCAAGTAGCTGCTCGACGAGCAGGCGAAGCCGCTCCCGCTCCTCGTCCTGGTCGATGCGCGCGGATATTCCGACACTGGAACTGCGCGGCAACAGCACGAGATGGCGCGACGGCAGCGTGATGAACGTCGTCAGCCTGGCGCCCTTGTTGCCGAGCGGGTCCTTTACGACCTGGACGAGCAGCCTGTCTCCCTCCCTGACCAGCGAGCGTATGTCCGGCAGGTCTTCGGGCGCGGTCTCGCCGGCGACGCCATTTCGGGCGATGTCCGAGGCATGCAGGAACGCGGTTCGTTCGAGGCCGATGTCCACGAAGGCCGCTTGCATGCCCGGAAGCACCCGCGACACCCTGCCGTTGTAGATATTGCTGATAAGACCGCGGCGCGCCGAGCGCTCGATGAATATCTCCTGCAGCACTCCGTTCTCGAGCAATGCCGCCCGTGTCTCCGACGGAGTCACGTTGATAAGGATTTCCTCTTTTAACGACTCGTCGCTCATAGCGCGTCCTTCAAGTCAGCCGCTACTTCGATGCCGGCCCATCTCAACAGATCCGCGGTCTCCGCGACCGGCAGGCCCACCACCCCGGTATAGCTCCCGGCAATCGACTCAACAAAGGTGCCGCCCTGCCCCTGTATCGCGTAGGCGCCGGCCTTCCCGACGGGTTCCCCACTTTGCCAGTAGTCGAGGGCTTCGTCAGGATTTATCTCGCGAAATGTCACCTCGGTGATCGAGAGCGCGTTTTTCGTCGACCCCGCTGAGCGCACCGCGACACCCGTCATCACCTGGTGCCGTCGCCCCGACAACCTGGACAGCATGCGCAGCGCCTCCGTCTGGTCCGTCGGCTTGCCGAACACCTCGCCATCGAGCACGACGGCCGTGTCGGCGCCGAGCACGACCATTCCGGGTTCCGCCGCCATGGCACAGGCCTTTTCGACGGCAAGCCGTACGACCATCGTAGCCGCCGGCTCCTCCGGAAGCTGCCGTTCATCGACGCCGACCCCGGCGGCGGTGAATTCGAGCCCCATGCGCTCGAGAATCCGCCGGCGGCGGGGCGACGAAGAGGCGAGATGAAGCTTGGTAACCGACATTGGCGACTCGGCCGCGTTTCAGGAGCGATGATAGGGATGGCCCGATAGCAGCGACCAGGCGCGATACATTTGTTCCACGAAAATCACTCGCGCCAGACCGTGCGGCAGCGTCAGGTTCGAGAGCGACCAGACGAACCCCGCCCGCGCTCGACAGTTGTCTGAGACGCCGTCCGGGCCGCCGATGATGAAGCAGAGATCGCGGCCGTCGGCCTGCCAGGCCGCCAACTGCCCGGCCAGGTCGCGGCTCGTGGGCTGCTTGCCCCGCTCATCGAGCAGCACGACCTGCTCGTCGGCCGTGGTCTTCGCGAGGATCAGTTCACCTTCGGATTCGATGGCCCGTTGCGGATCGACGGACTTCTTGCGCCGGGTGGTCGCGATAACGTCCAGCCGGAATTTCCATTGTGGCGGGAAGCGTCCGGCATAGGCCCGGAAAGCCTCCTCCACCCAGGCCGGCTGGCGTTCGCCGACCGCTAACAGCCGGATATGCACGGTGGATTGCGCCGGGGCCTCTTGCTGGAGATGCCTTACCGTTCCGTTGCGGCAAGGCCTCCGGCCGGCCGCAGCGACCAGAGTTTTTCCAGGTTATAGAACTCACGCACTTTCGGCAGCATGACGTGTACCAGCGTGTCCTGCAGATCGAGCAGCACCCATTCGCCGCCGTTCTCGCCTTCGACGCCGATCGGTTTGCAGCCTGCTTCGGTCGCCTTTTCGATCACGTTGTCGACCAGCGCCTGCACATGGCGCGTCGACGTTCCGCTGGCGACGATCATGTAGTCGGTCACGGTAGTCATGTCGCGGACGTCGAGTTCGACGATGTCTTTCGCTTTCACGTCCTCCAGCGCCTCGACGACCAGGTCTTTCAGTTGCTCGCTATTCATGCGTGCTGCTCATCTTCATACGGTATCGGCCTCCTTATCTAGTGGCTGCGTCTTGTGTAACACGAACTCTCCCTAATTGCTTCGCGGACGGTATCGGGCATCAGGTAGCGCGGATCGTAGCCTTCGGCAACCAGGCTCCTGATTTCGGTGGATGCAATCTCCAGCTGCGTCACCGCGTGAATGTGGACGCTCCCTCGCGGCCTTTCGTGCAGGTCTCGGGCAGAATGTGTTTTTCGCTGCGCCAGCAGCGCTCCCAGCGCGCCCTCGCCGGGAGCCCGCCATCCGGGCCTGTGAGCAACCACCACGTGGGCGAAATCCAGGATTTCATCCCAACGGTGCCAGGTGGGCAGGCCGAGGAAAGCGTCCATACCCGTAATGAGACACAATGAGCGGTTCGGAAATTCCTCCCGCAGGCTCGCAAGCGTGTCGATGGAATAGGATGGACCTTTCCGTCGCAACTCGCGGTCGTCGACGGAGAAGCGCGATTCATCGCGGGTCGCCGCCCGCACCATCTCCAGGCGCAGTGCCGCCGGCGCAAAGGTGACGCCGCGATGTGGCGGGTCGCCGCAGGGCACGAAGCGCACCTCTTCGAAATCCAGCGTCTGCAGCAGCTCGAAAGCCGTTCGCAGGTGACCATAGTGAATCGGATCGAACGTGCCGCCAAAGATGCCGATGGGCCTCATCGGCGACTGGCTCCCAGCATCGCGCCGATCACGCCGCCTTCCTGCCGGCAAAGGCCAGCCCCACTACGATGTCGTTGGCCAACTGCCATGGATCGGCACGCAGGCGGCCTTTCGCGGCGGCATCGCCCTGGCCGACCGCCTTCAGCAGGCGCCGGAAGGTACCCGCGGGTGCGCGGCTTACGCAGCTCCGGACCAGCCCCTGCCGGTTTCGCCATACCCGCGCTTTCTGCATGGCCTGGCCGAGATCGACGCGTTGCCGCACCGCATCCGACAGGCCGGCAAGCAGCCGCAGCTCCCGGCCCAGCGCCCAGAAGACGATGACCGGCTCCAAGCCCTCGGCCCGCAAGCCACTAAGGATTCGTAGCGCGCGTCGAGCATCGCCCGCGAGCGCAGCATCCACGAGCTTGTAGACGTCATAGCGGCTGCTGTCGGCGACGGCATTGGCGACATCTTCGGCCGAAATCGGCCCTTCGCCGAGCAGCAGGCGCAGCTTCTCGATTTCCTGGCTGGCCGCGAGCAGGTTGCCCTCGACCCGATCGGCGATGAGCCCCGCCGCCGCGCGGTCCGGCTCCAGCCCGGCCCAGCGCATACGCGCCGCAATCCACCCCGGAAGTTCCCGTACCCCGACCGGCCAGACGGGCAGGACAATGCCGCGCGCGTCGATCGCCTTTACCCATTTGGCGGAAGCCGCACTCGCGTCGAGTTTCGGTGTACTGACTATCAGCATGAGTTCCGGCCCGAGCCGCTCGATGAGATCGACAATCGCGCTGCTGCCGGCCCTGCCCGGTCTACCCGTGGGAAGCCGCAGTTCGATGATCCTTCGATCCGCGAACAACGACAGGTTCGAGCTGGATGCCGCGAGGTTTGCCCAGTCGAACCACTGCGTGGCGACGTGCGACTCCCGCTGGGTGAAACCCCGGTCCCGCGCGACTGCGCGAATACTGTCGAGCGCTTCCGCAACGAGGAGGTGCTCGTCGCCCGATACCAGATAGCAGGGCGCCAGGTTGTTCTTGAGGTAGGAAGAGAGCTGGTTTGCCTGGATTTTCACGCAATCAGTCGTCGCTGCTACTGAATCCGATCATACAGGGGCGCGACCCGATCGCAAGCTCGACAGGGGTCTCAGTCGA
>JBFFEB010000065.1:0-15993 GCA_041559075.1 Woeseiaceae bacterium
CGATCCCCTCTTCGAAACGCTGCGCGACGCGGTGGCGTTCACTGCCGACGAGCCTGCGGCACGAGAGGGTCTGCTGTTCGCGCTCGGCAAGGCGTTCGACGACGTCGGCAGCTACGAGGATGCCTTCGACGCTTATCGGCAAGCAAACGAGCTGGGCAGGCAGCTACGGGGTCGTTACGATGCCGGGAGGGCCGAGCGCGGGATCGCGTCGATGCTCGCGCGCTTCGACGAGTACTGGCTGTCCCAGGCGGAAACGGCCTGTACCGCGTCCCCGATCTTCATCTGCGGCATGTACCGTTCCGGTTCGACGCTGATCGAGCAGATACTCTCCGCGCATGCATCCGTGCAGATGGGGGGCGAACTCGATGTCCTGCCCATGTTGCTGGCGGAGCGACTCAAACCGTTCCCGCAGCGACTCGCCGAGGTTACGCCCGACGAACTGTCCGCCGTTGCCGAAGAATACCTGTCGACTTTGCGGCAGCTGTTCTCGGACGCGACTCACGTGACGGACAAGCGCCCCGACAACGTCCTGCACCTCGCCGTGATTCGTGCGATGTTTCCTGCGGCGAAGATCATCCATACGCGCCGTGAACTCAGGGACAATTGCCTGTCGGTCTGGTTCCAGCAACTGGGCGCGCCACTGAATTATGCGACGGACCTCGCCGACACCGCGCACTACTACCGTCTGCAGGAGCGCCTGGTGGAGCGCTGGCACGAGCTGCTCGGGGAGAATATATTTACCGTGGATTACGACGAACTGGTGCGGGATCCGGAGCCGGTGCTGCGTGCGCTGCTCGAATTCCTCGGCCTGCCATGGGACGATGCCTGCCTCGAGTTCCAGAAGGCGCGTTCGCAGGTGAAGACGGCCAGCCTGTGGCAGGTTCGGGAGCCGCTGCACACGCGCTCCAGCGGCCGGTGGCAGAATTACCAGCCGTATATCGAAGGTATTGAGGCTCTCAGAGAGTAAAGGGGAAAACGATGATTCGAGCGAACGGCATCCCGGGAGCGATGGCTGCCCTGTTATCGCTGGGACTCATCGCCGGCTGCGCGTCGAGCCCCGATGCGCCGCCGGCAACCGCCGGCTATGCGTCTACGGCCCAGATAGAAGGTGATCCCGATCGCATGGTTTGCAAGCGGCAGAAGGAAACGGGTTCGAGGCTGTCGTCACGCGTCTGCAAGACGGCGCGCGAATGGGAACAGGAACGCCTCGATAACCAGGAAGCGATCCGCAATGCGACCCGGAGCGGGATGCGACCCACCGACATGCCCACGGCCGGTGGCGGTTAGCCGGCAGAATTGCGTCCCGGATCGGCGTCGCCGGCCGATGCCGTTTCCGAAACCAGTATCCTGACGTCGGACCCTTCCGACAGGTTCTCGGCGCCGCGTATGGCGACGCGGTCCCCTGCCGCAAGCGCGCCGCGTACCGCGACGAGCTCCCCCGCCGAATCGCCGATCTCGACCTTGATCTGCTCGGCCTTGTTGTCGGCGCTTATTCGGAACACGAAAGAACCGTTCTGGCGCAGCACGAGGGCGTCCCGCGGCACCGCGAGCTCGAGCCTGCGGGCACGGATCGGGATAGCAACGCTCACGAGCTGCCCGACCGTCCAGTCCTGTGTCGCGCCGGCAGGCAGGTCGATGCGCGCCTCGAAGGTCTGCGAGCGGACGTCACCGGTAGGCACCAGCGAGCGAATGGTGCCGGCATGGGCGGCATCCGTGGCAACTACGTCGATGGCCTGGCCCGCCGCAGTCCGCGGCAGGTGCTTCAACGGCACGAAGGCGCGTACCTCCAGGTTTTCTATGTCCGTTAGCTGCCCCAGGACCTCTCCCCTGGCGACTTCCTCGCCGGACCGCCGCACGCGGTTGATGACGACCCCCGAGAACGGCGCCCTGACATCGGCGCGCTGCAGCAGATCGTCGATCTGGCGGATCCTCACCTCGATGATCCCGGCATCGCTGACGGCGAGGTCGCGGTTCGCTTCCGTCTGTTCGAGTTCGAATTCCGACACGAGGCTGGAGCTTGCGAGTTCCTTTTGCCGCCGCAGCTGGCTCTCGAGCTGGCGGACGTTGATCCGTGCGCGTTCGAGCAGTGCCTCCTGCTCTGCGCGCTGCAGCCGCAGGCTTCGCTTGTCGATGCGAGCGACATAATCGCCTTTCTCGACGACCGTGCCCGGCTCGGCGACCATCACGAGGCGTCCGGCGACGCCGGCGGTAATCTGGACCTCGTTGCGACTGTAAACCGTTCCGGGCACGGCCACGGTCGGCGCAACCTCGGCCTCCGATACCATCGAGATCTGAACGGCCCGGGCCGGCATCTGCTGGGCATGGGACCAGGAGGCGGCCAGGAACAAAACGCAGGAAAGGGCTAATCGGGTATTAGGCATCGGCAGGTACTCCCGGGACGATGTCCTGATGGCGTCGCAGTGCTCGCGGCAGTTGCAGTGCCGGCAGGCGCAGGATGCTCGGCATCAGGATGAGGGTGAACAGGGCGCTGACCAGCATGCCGCCGATGATGACGGTCGCGAGGCCGCGATAAATCTGGGACCCGACGCCGGGCACGACCATCAGCGGCAGCATGCCGAAGATGCTCGTCAGCGTGCTCAGGTAGATCGGGCGGGCACGAATGCGCACGGCATCCGCGACGGCCGCGCTGCGATCGAGCCCTTTGCGCAGGCCTTTACGCGCCTGCATGACCAGCAGGATGGCGTTATTGACGACGAGACCGAGCAGGATCAGGAAGCCGATCATGGTCAACAGGTCCATGGCCTGGATCGTGAACACGTTGAGCAGCCGCAATGCGCCGACGCCACCCGCGATTGCGAGCGGCATGGACAGCATGACCAGCGCGGCGTCCCTGAGCGACCGGAACAGTGCCGCCAGGATCAGGAAAAGCACGACGGCGGCCGTCGCCAGGTTCGCGGCCATGCTCGAGATGGCCGCGTCAAGGCGGTCCGCGGTGCCCCGGTACGCGAGACTGACGTCGCCAGGCAGGATCTCCCGGATCTGCGGGCCGGCGATCTCGCGCAGGCTCTGCAGGGCTTCCTGAACCGTCATGTCCGCAGGCGGTGTCACGGAGAGCGTCAGGGTCCGCTGGCCGTTGACGCGCAGCAGCTGGGTGGGGCCGACGGTCCGCCGGATGTCCGTGAGTTCGCCGAGCGTCTGCAGGCCGGCGAGCGGCGTGGCCACCGGCGTCGAGGCGAGCTGGTCCGGCGAAGTCCAGGTCGGGCCTTTCAGAATCATGTCCATGCGGTCGTTGCCGTCGAAGTACTCGCCCACCCACGTGCCGCTCGTCACCGCTCTCACGATCGTTGCGACCGCCGCCCTGTCGAGACCTGCGGCGGTGATGCGGCGGTCGTCGGGCACCAGCTGCAGCTCGGGCTCGGCGATGGCCAGCCCGGGAATGGGACGGACCTGGGCGCCCGGGACTGCCTCGCTGACGATCGGCATGGCCTGCATGGCGACCTCGGAGAGTACGCCGATATCGGGCCCCTGCAGGTCGATGTTGATCGCCCGGCCGCCGTCGAAACCGAAGTTCAGCAGCGACGAGCGCTGCACGAACGACTGGGTGTCGGGGAGATCCACCAGCACCTCGTCCCGGACGATGGCGATCATCTCGTCGATGCGTTCCGGGTCCTGCGGATACACGAACATGCCGCTGAACGCGCCGAAGGACGACATGTTGTAGCCGCGGATGTACGGCTGCTTCTCGTGTTCCATGTAGGGACGCATGCGTTCGACGATCGTGCCCGCGATTTCATCGCGCAGTACGTCGACCGTGCTGCCCGGCGGCGTGATGAAGAACGCGTTGAGCGAATCCGACGGCGCCTGCGGCAGCAGGTTGGCCTTGGGCATCAAGGTGACGATCGCGATGATCGAACCGCCCAGTATGGCCACGACCCATGTGCGGCACATCGCCGGCGTTCGGGTCAGGCGCATGACCAGTTCCGTGATCCGGTTCCACCAGTGACGGCAGGGATCCCTGTCCTCCTGCCGGAGCAGGAACGACGCCGCGACCGGCAGGACGGTGATCGCGATCAGGAACGATGCCGATACTGCGACCGCGATCGTCAGTGCGAGGTCCTGGAAGAGTTGGCCTTCGATACCGTCCATGAACAGTACGGGCGTGAAGATTGCGACGCTGGTGACCGTCGAAGCGAACAGTGCGCCGGTGATCTGCCGCGTCCCTTTCGCGACCGCTTTGCGAAGCTCGAGGCCCGATTGTCGGCATCGCACGATGTTCTCCAGCGTTACGATAGCGGCATCCATCACCAGGCCGACAGAGAAAGCGAGCCCGGCCAACGAGATCACGTTCAGCGACTTGTCGAACAGGCGCAGCGCAACGAATGCGACGAGCAGCGACAGCGGGACCGTGGCCGTCACGAGGAAGGTGGCGCGGCGGCTCCGCAACAGGAAATAGAGCACGCCGACGGCGAGCAACAGGCCGATGCCGAGGTTACTCTTGACGAGTGCGATCGCGCGGCGGATGTGGACCGATGCGTCGAAGCTCAGGTCCATCTCGAGCCCCGCTTCGGCGAGGGCCCCCGCATTCAGTTCGGCGACCGCGCGGTTTACTTCGTCGAGGATGCTGACGGTGTTCGCGTCGTAAGCGCGTTGCAGCGTTATGTAGTACGCCGGGTAGCCGTTGCGCAATGTGAAGCCGTCGAGCTTGCGCGGCAGGATGTCGATATCGGCGACTTCACTGAGATAGATGGGCCGCTCGTTGCTCCACCCGACGATCAGGTTGCTGAGATCGTGAGGCTCGAACTGGCCGGCGAAACGCACGGTGTACTGGCGGCGGCCGACATCGGCGAAGCCGCCCGAGGCATCCGTTGCGCGTGACAGGGTGGCGATGATGTCACTCACGCCGATGCCGAGCGCAGCGGCACGGTAGGCGTCGAACGTGATCTGCATCTCCCTCGGCTGCTCGCCGGCCAGGTTGACCTGCGAAACTCCAGGAATGCGGGCAAGGCGCGGCTCTACGTGTTCCTCGATCAGTTTCTGGTAGCTCGCAAGCTCCTTGTTTGGGTTGTGCGGCAGCACGCGAATCAGCAGCGATGCCGCGGGCGGTGCCTGCTGGCCGCCACCCGCGAACACCTGCGGTTCGACGGCATCGGCCGGCCGCGGCGGCGCCTGGTTGAGGTTGTTGATAACGTCGAGCTTCGCTTCCTGGATGTCGGTGCCGACATCGAAGGTCAAGGTGATGAAACCCGCCCCACGGCTGATGAACGCATTGATGTCCGTGACGCCGGGCGTGTTGCGCAGCACGTTCTCCTGCGGCTCGATGATGCTCGACTCCATCTCCTCGGGCGCGGCGGCGCGCCAGAAATTCTGTATCGAGACCTGCGGCTGTTCAATGGTCGGCAATAACTGGATCGGCAGCCTCGCGACCGACATGAGACCGAACAGGGCGACCAGCGCGACGGCAACGGCGACCGAGGGCCACTGCCTGGTGCTCAGATCCGTCAAATTCATCCCGAACCCCTCTTTGTTGTCTGTCGGTCTGACTCGATGTTCCCCGGCGAGTTCAGCGCGTAAGCAGCCGCTCTCATTACCAATTGGAATAAGCGGGCGAGTTTGCCGACAAGTTGTATTGAAGATGCGACGAAGCCGAAAAAGGTCGCAGTCGCGGGATCGGGCTACGGTGCGGTCACGGCTTCCGGGTTCCGATTGTCTGTGATGGGCTCGTTCAGCATGAGCGCACGGACGAACCGGACGGGGGGCGATCCGTAGGAGAGTAGCTGGTCGTGATACCGGCGCAGTGTGAACTCATCGGCCCAGGCTTCCTCTACGTCCGCGCGCAAGGCCTCGTGCTCCTGGTAGCCGACGAAGTAGGTCGACAGCTGTGCCGAGGAAAGCTGCGCGCGAACCCACTTGCCGGCTGCCTCGCGCTCCTCCTGGAAACCGCCCTCGATCATCAGTTTCATGGCTTCTTCCTGCGTCATGCCGTCGACATGAATCGCCGAATCGATGATCGCGTTGGTAATGGCTCGCAGGTACCACTTGCGGTTGATGAGGCGCATGAGCGGGTCGTGATCGAGATAGCCTGCCTCGATCATCACGCGTTCCGCATAGACGGCCCATCCCTCGACGAAGGGTCCCGACCACAAGGCGCTGCGCAGTGTCGACCGATGCCGGTTGCTCAGCGCGAGTTGCAGGTAGTGACCCGGCACGGCCTCGTGGATAGTGAGGCTCTGGATCGAGTAGACGTTGTACTCGCGCAGGAACGACTCGACCTGTTCCTCCGTCCAGTCGCCCGGCAGCGGTGCCACTGCGAAAAACGCCTTCTGATCCCTGTCGAGCGGCCCCGGCGGGCTGAGGTAGGCGAGTGCGATGCCGCGGTGGAACTCCGGCATCACGATGATCTCCACGGGTTCTTCCGGGATCGTGACGATGTTGTTCTCGACGACGAAATCACTCGCCTGCTGCAAGTAGCGCCTCGCTGTTTCGACGATCTCATCGCGGGCCGGCAGTTGCTGGTAGGCCACCCCCAGCGCCGCGCGGACGATTGCCTGCTTGTAGGCTTCATCGGGGTTGTCCGGAAACGCCGTATAGGGATGCAGGTCGGCGTATACCTGCCGCGCGATCTCATACATCTCGCCACGCACGCGTTCGTACTCCTGCTCGGCGAGCGTTCTTATCTCCTTGCGGGTCAGCGAAGAATTCAGCGCTAACGCGAGCTTGCGGTCGTAGAGTTCTGCGCCGATGCGGAAGTCGCCGTTCGCGCGTGGCAGTAGTTCCTCTTCGAGCCAGGTCTGTTGCGTGGCGATCGCCTCAAGGGCAGTCGCCATTGCCGCCTCGAGGCGCTCTGCGGCTGGCGCCGTAAGGGATTGCATGTGCGGAATGATCATCGAGTCGATGATCGTGACGAGGCCGCGGTTCTGCTGGACCGCGGTCTCGGCATGGATCTTCGGCACGCGCTCCGGCTGCAACGATTCCCGCGCCTGTTCGAAAAAGCGCGGCAGCTGCTCGAGGCGCGATGCCGCATTGTCGAGGCGCTGCTCGAGCGGTGCGAAATCCCGCGACAGCAATCCGTGGATGGCATTCCCCGGCAAGCGCACGTAGTAGAGCGGATTCCACGCCCATTCCTCGAGCGTGTCGAGTTCGAACAACGTCGATTCGATTTCGTTGCCGAGGATCGCGGCATCGACCTGGTTGGCACGCGACAACGCGCCTCGGTCGATGGCCGCGAGCGCTTCCCTGTAGCCGAGGAGAGTCCTGCGTAATCGCTCCCGCGCGGCTGCGTTTACGTCGTCGAGGCGGTCGTCCGCCCGATGATCGCCCAGTGCGGTTGCCGCAACAGGCGAACGATCGGGAACTTCATCGAGGTATCGAGCAGCAAGTTGCGAAAACGATTCGTCGGCACCGGGCGCAGCGAGCGCGATCGTCTGTACGACCGCGAGACCTGCGATGGCCAGGATCTTGTTCACGACCACCCCGCGACGCGGCTGCCCGCGTTAGCGCTGGCTTTCGCGCGCGATCAGTTCGTCGATAACGTCCGGGACCGCGTCGTAACTTCCGGCTTCCTGGCCGCCCGTGCGGTACTTACCGTTAACCACGACGGCGGGCACTCCCTGGATGCTGTAACGACGACCAAGGTCTTTCGCCACGCGGAGTTTCTGGTCTACCTCGAACGACCTCCAGGTCTGATCGAAGGCCGCACCATCGACACCGAATCGTTCGAACAGACGCCGGATCGAATCCTCGCTCGTCAGTCGATTGCCGCGCGTCTGGATCTCCTGGAATACGGTGTTGTGGAACGCTTCACCGTCCGCGAGCGTGCCGTTGCGAGCCAGGACTTCCATGGTGTAGAAGAGTCGTGCATGCAGTTCGTGCACGGTATTCCAGACCACCGGGATACGCACGAAACGCGCGCTGGCCGGCATACTCTCGGCCCAGGCGTTGATGGTGGGTTCGAAGCTGTAGCAGTGCGGGCAGCCGTACCAGAAAAACTCTGCCACCTCGACCTTGTCGGCGCCACCCATGGTCGGCTGGCTCGGCACCATGCGAATGTAGTGCTGGCCTTCCTTGAATTTCCAGTTCTGTGCCGAGGTAGCCGTGGTGTCCGCACGAGCCAGCATGATCGGCTGCTCGTCGTCTTCCGGCTCGGCAGCCGATTCTTCCACGACCACCTGGGTCTCGCCGTCGTCGCCGGCCGCTTCCTCGTCGGATGCGGCCTGCTCCTCGGCGGGAGCCTGCTCGGCCGGCGTCGCCTCGACGACGGTTTCGGGCTCCTTTTCGTCGCTGCCGCAGGCAGCGAGTCCGGTCAGAATCACCAGGGCCAGCGCCCAGCTAATCAACGCGTTCTTCATTGCTCTATACCGTCCTGATACCAGCTCTTACTTCAGTCCCTGAACATAGGATGCCAGCGCAACGATCTGTTCCTCGCTGAGCTTCCCTGCGATGTCGCGCATGATGCGCGTCGTGCCATCCGACACCCTTTCGCCGGATGCGTAATCGCGCAGCTGCTTGGCCGTGTAAGCGGCATGTTGGCCTTTCAGGGCCGGGTATCCGGCCGCCGGGTTGCCGGTCCCTGTCGGACCGTGGCAGGCGATGCATGCTGCTACCTGTTCTGTGACCTCACCGCCGCGATAAAGTGCCTCGCCCTTGCCGACAAGGTCCGGATCGGCGACCGCCTGGGCCGGGGCGGGCAGGTTCTCGAAATAAACCGCCAGGTCCGCCATGTCCTGTTCGGACAGCATCATCGCCTGGCTGGTCATCAGTGGGTTCTTGCGGCTGCCGCCCTTGAATGCCTTGAGCTGTGCGATGAGATACGGGGCGGCCTGTCCGGCGATGTTCGGCCAGAGCGGATTCGCGCTGATGCCGGCGGGGCCGTGGCACGCGGCGCAAGTCACGGACTTGCTCTTGCCGGCGTCTATCGTTCCGTCGACAAGGCTCTCGGCCTGAACCTGGAGGGCGGCCAGCGTCAAGCCGGCAACTGCGCAAACGTAAGCGAGCGTATTTTTCATCTTATGTAACCGTTACTTCTTCGCGGTGGCCGATGCCATCGCTGTCATTCTCGACGAGTGTATAATCTGGCCCGCCTGGCCGGGGGACCATGAATTCTGCGGCCCCAAATTATACACAGAAACCAGTGGCCACACCCCCATGTCGCAATATCCGGATGCACGATTCCTTAAGAGTGCCAATGCCCTAGGCCAGTTCGTGCCGGACACGGGCACCGAGGTTGCAGTAGCGGGCCGCTCCAACGCCGGCAAGTCGAGCGCGATCAACGTCATCGTGAATCGTCGGCAATTCGCTCGCACCAGCAAGACGCCGGGGCGGACGCAGCTCGTGAATTTTTTCGAGCTGCGTGACGGCCAGCGACTCGTCGATCTGCCGGGCTATGGCTTTGCGCGCGTGTCGGAGTCGATGCGCCGCCACTGGGGCGAGCTGCTGTCCGGGTATTTCGAGTCGCGACAGAGCCTCGCGGGCCTGATCCTCATCGTTGACATCCGTCGCCGGCTGACGGACTACGACCGGCAGATGATTGCTTTCGCGGAGTCGGTTGGGCTACCGGTCCACCTATTGCTCACGAAGGCCGACAAGCTGAAAAAGGGGCAGGCGGCTGCGGCCGCACTCGAGGTGAAAAAGGAGCTCGGCGATCGTGCAACGGTGCAGCTTTTCTCGGCGCTCAAGCGCCTGGGCGAGCGGGAAGCGCGCGAGGTGCTGGAGCGCTTCCTTGCCGCGCGCGGTTGACAGGGTCAGCCGGCGACCGGGATGTTCTTCTCCCTCATGGCTCGCTGCGCTGCGCTTTACTTCGGTCGAAAAACCTCCCGGTCGCCGGCTGGTCGGGGTCGCGCGCCAAAGCCAGCTCCTACGGGACGGTTCAACGTATCCGCAGGAGCGGTTCTCGAACCGCGACAAAAAAAAGCCCCGGAATGAGATCCGGGGCAAGAAGAAGCAACAGGCTTGGGGTTACCGTGTTGCGCGCCTGTCTAGGGAGGTAAACAGGCGAGTACTTGCGCACTCGATAACTTAGAGCATGCCGGAACTTGATAGTTCCTCGCACCCGGTAAATCTCTGAAAAATCAATAAAAATAGTTTAGACTGAGTCTCGATACCCGGTCGGACGGGGTATCAGTGCGCCTCGTCCCAGTTGCTGCCGACGCCCGCGTCCACCTGCAGCGCCACGTCCAGGTCCGCGGCGTGCTCCATTAGTTCGACGACCTTGTGGCGCACCTTGTCTACCGCGTCGCTGTCCACTTCGAACACGAGCTCGTCGTGCACCTGCATGATCATGCAGGCGCCCGGCTTCTCCGACCGCAGCCAGTCCTGCACGGTGACCATCGCGCGCTTGATGATGTCCGCCGCGGTTCCCTGCATTGGTGCGTTGATGGCGGTGCGTTCCGCGTACTGGCGTTGCTGCGGGTTGCGGGAGTTGATTTCCGGCAGGTACAGCCGCCGCCCGAACACCGTCTCGACGAAGCCCTGCTTCTTTGCCCGCGCGCGGATGTCGTCCATGAACGCCTTTACGCCGGGGTAACGGTCGAAATACAGGTCGATGTATTCCTGCGCTTCACCGCGCGGCACGCCGAGTTGCTTCGCGAGCCCGAATGCCGACATGCCGTACATGAGACCGAAGTTGATGGCCTTGGCCGAGCGGCGCTGGTTGTCCGTCACGGCGCCGAGTTCCGCCCCGAATACCTCGGCCGCCGTCGCACGATGGATATCCTGCCCTGCCGCAAACGCCGACTGCAGGCCTTCGTCGCCGGACAGGTGCGCCATGATGCGCAATTCAATCTGCGAGTAATCGGCCGCCAGCAACAGGTGTCCCTTCGGTGCGATGAACGCCTTGCGGATGCGCCGGCCCTCCGGCGTGCGGATAGGGATATTCTGCAGGTTGGGGTCGGTAGACGACAGGCGGCCCGTGGCCGCGACGGCCTGGTGGTAGGACGTATGCACCCGCCCCGTGTGCGCAGATATCTGCAGCGGTAGTTTGTCCGTGTACGTGCTCTTGAGCTTGCTGACCCCACGATACTCGATGATGACGCGCGGCAGTTCGTAGTCGCTGGCGAGTTCGGCGAGTACATCCTCGGCGGTCGATGGCTGACCCTTCGGGGTCTTGCGGATCACCGGCAGTTCCTGCTGCTCGAACAGGATCTGCTGAAGCTGCTTCGGCGAGCCCAGGTTGAACGGTCCGCCGGCGAGCTCGTGAGCCTGCTTCTCAAGCTCCGCCATGCGCGCAGTCAGTTCGTGGCTCTGGTCGGCGAGCATCTGTTTGTCGATGAGCACACCGGTCTCTTCCATGGCCAGCAACACCGGAACGAGCGGCTGCTCGATGTCCGTGTAGACTTTTTTCAGCGACTCGATCTTGCCGAGTTCGGACCAGAGTTTTCCGTGCAGTTGCAACGTTATGTCGGCGTCTTCCGCCGCATAGGGCGCCGCCGTGTCGAGGTCGATCTGGTTGAAGGTGAGCTGTTTCGCGCCTTTGCCGGCGACGTCTTCGTAGTGAATGGTCTCGCGGCCGAGATAGTGCCGAGCGGTCGAATCCATGTCATGCCGCGTCGCGACGCTGTTCAGCACATAGGACTCGAGCATGGAATCGAAGGCCATGCCCGCCAGCGCGATGTCGTAACGCGCGAAGATGTGCGCGTCGTACTTCAGGTGGTGGCCGAGTTTCTGCTGCGCAGGATCTTCGAGCCAGGCCTTGAGTTTGCCAAGCACCTCGGCGCGCGGCAGCTGGTCGGGTGCACCCGGGTAGTCGTGAGCCAGCGGCACGTACGCGGCCTTCCCGCGCTCGACGGACAACGAGATGCCGACGAGCTCCGCCTCCATGTAGTCGAGGCTCGTCGTTTCCGTATCGATCGCGACGAGTTGCGCGGCCCTGATTGCTTCGTGCCACTTGTCGAAGGATCTCCAGTCCAGAATCGTTTCGTAGTCGCCCTCGGCCTCCACGTCAGCAGCCGGCGAATCGTCCTTGTCACCCTCGAGTTGCCGCAGGAGCTGGCGCAACTCGTATCGTCCGTAGATCTCCCGCAACGCAGCCTCGTCGGTTTCGCCGGGGGTCAGATCATCGAAGGTCGCGGGCAGCTCGATGTCCTGGCGGATGGTTGCGAGCTCGCGGGACAATCGCAGCTGCCCGATGTGCTCGCGCAGGCTCTCGCCGACCTTGCCGCCGATATCGCCCGCGTTCTCGATGATGTCGTCGGCGGTGGGATACTGGTTGAGCCATTTCGCAGCGGTCTTGGCGCCGACGCGCGGCACACCCGGGATGTTGTCCGAACTGTCACCGACCAGCGCGAGGTAGTCGATGATCTGCTCGGGAAAGACGTCGAATTTCTGCTTGACGCCGTCGCGGTCGAGCACCTGCCCCGACATCGTGTTTACCAGCGTGACACTGTCACTTACGAGCTGCGCCATGTCCTTGTCGACGGTCGAGACCAGGACGTTCCTGCCTTCCTCTCTGCAGCGGCGGCAGAGCGTGCCGATCACGTCATCGGCCTCGACACCCTCGATGCGCAGCAGTGGCAGTCCCATGGCGCGAACCGCGGCGATCAGGGGCTCGACCTGGTCTCGCAGGTCCTCGGGCATCGGCGGCCGGTTGGCCTTGTACTCGGCGTACATGTCGTCGCGGAAGGTCTTGCCCGGCGCGTCGAACACGACGGCAATGTGCTTCGCGGGCTCTTCGCGCACCAGCTTGTTGATCATCGAGAGCACGCCGTGCAGCGCTCCGGTCGGTTCGCCGGCGGAGTTGCTGAGCTTGGGCAGCGCGTGATACGCGCGGTACAGGTACGACGAACCGTCGATCAGGACCAGGTCGGCGTCAGCCATCCGGGACAACCCGCATCAGCGCTCGTCGTCTTCATCTGCATCCCCTTCTTCATCCGCGTCCTGGACAGGTTGCGGTGCCTCGCGTATCTGGCTGGGATCCCCGGGCAGGTAAAGCGATCCGGACTGGCCACAGCCGAACAGCGCAGAGCAGGAGATCGCGGCGATGAGCAGGATGAGTCGTTTCATGGTGAAGCCCCGGGGACTGAACGGCCGATTATAGAGCGCCCTCAGCTTGCGGCATACCGTTTCGCCACCTCGCGGTAGGCTTCACGAAACGGGATGCCTTTCTCGCGGACCAGCCGGTAGGCTTCTTCGGTCGCATGCACACCCTCGTCGAGGCGGACCCGGCTCGGGACGAAGACGATGCCATCGAGCACGTGCGCCAGGATATCGACGCTTTCCACGGCGAGGTCGATGCCGCGGAACAGTGGGCTCTTCAGCCGCTGCAGGTCGCGATGGTAACCCGACGGCAGCTTGGCTGTGATCATCAACGACTCGTCGAGACAGGCCTGGGCCGTCGCGGAGGCGCCGCGCAGCAACTCGAGCACGTCGGGATTGCGCTTCTGCGGCATGATGGACGATCCCGTCGTGACATCGGCGGCAAGCGCAACGTAGCCGAACTCCTGCATGTAGAAGATAAGCAGGTCCGCGGCCATGCGCCCTACGTCCTGCAGCAGCAGCGTGATCTCGAAGAGCAGCCCGCTCTCCGCTTTGCCGCGCGAAAGCTGCGCAGCCGTCACCGGGGTCTGGGTGCTTGTGAAACCGAGTGCCGCCGTCGTCATCTCGCGGTCGAGCGGCAACCCGGGCGTGCCGTAGCCCGCGGCCGTTCCGAGCGGATTCTTGTCCATGCGGCGCCTGGCAGCGACTATCCCGTCGCGGGCGTCGGCGAAGGCCTCATCGAATCCCCCGCACCACAACGCCACGGAGGAGGGCATTGCCTGCTGCATGTGCGTGTAGCCGGGCAGCGGTATGTCGCCCTCGCGCTCCGTCAGTTTCGCGACCGATTCGCGCAAGGCACTCACCCGCATCACGAGGTCGTTGGCCGCTTCGAGCAGATACAGGCGCAGCGCCGTCAGAACCTGGTCGTTGCGCGAACGTCCCAGGTGCAGCCGCGCACCGGCATCGCCGATGTCGCGGGTGAGCCGGGTTTCGATTGCCGTGTGTACGTCCTCGTCTTCCAGTGTAATGGCCCACTCGCCGGCTTCGAACGATACCTGTAGCCGCCGCAGCCCGTCACAGATGGCGCTCGCGTCTGCGTCGCTGATGAGCCCGGTCGCAGCGAGCATCTCCGCGTGCGCGATCGAACCCCGGACATCGTACGGCACGAGGCGCGCGTCGAGGAGGTGGTCTTCACCGGCGGTGTAACGCAGCACTCGCTCGCTGAGCGGCAGGCCCTTTTCCCAGAGGCGGGTCACGATGCACCGCCGGCCTGCTCTGCAGGCGTCAGCGCATCGATGTCGTTGACGACGAGCGTACCGGTGCCCTCGTTGGTGAACACCTCCAAGAGCAGGCTGTCCGGGAAATTGTAGGAGATCACGTGCACGCGTTGCACACCGTTCGAGAGCGCTGCGTCGATCGCGGCCGCTTTAGGCAACATGCCGTCGGCAAGCTTGCCCTCGTCGCGCAGCCGGTCGAGCTGTGCGCGATCGATGTAGCTGATCAGCGAGTGCGGGTCCGAAGCATCTTCGAGAACGCCGGGTGCCCCGGTCAGCAGGATCAGTTTCTCGGCACCGAGTTCCGCGGCGATGGCCGCCGCGACCGTGTCGGCATTGATGTTCAGCAATGTGCCGGTCTCATCGCAGGACAGCGGGCTGACGACCGGCATGAGGCCATTGTCGAGCTGCTTGCGCAGGATGTCGGCGTCGACCGAGTCGATGTCGCCCACGAACCCGTAGTCCACCGTGGATGCGTCGCCGCGCCGGATGGGCGG
The DNA here is from genome assembly GCA_041559075.1 of Woeseiaceae bacterium. Lineage (GTDB taxonomy): Bacteria > Pseudomonadota > Gammaproteobacteria > Steroidobacterales > Woeseiaceae > UBA1847. The sequence continues at coordinate 14,699 of JBFFEB010000065.1, forward strand.
TCGTTTGTGCGCCCGGATGAGTCCCGCGTCGACGCCGCTGATGCCGACAGCGGGAATCTGCAGGTCGCGGCAGGCTGCCAGTACGCGCGTATTGATCTGTCCGTTCAGCACCATGGTGGCGACGTCCAGCGACGCGCCGTCCGTTACACGGCGGCCGTCGACGAAGGTCGTGTGGACGCCGAGCGCCGCGGCCAGCTGCGTCGACTGCGGGCCGCCGCCGTGAATCAACACCACACGGACGCCGACCTGATGGAGGATACCTACCTGCTCCATGAGCGCGCGCGTCGCGGCCTTGTCGGCGAAGATCTCGCCGCCGGCCTTGAGCACGAAGACCTTGCCCTTGAAGAGCCGGATGTAAGGTGCCGCGTGCTTGAGCGCCGATACGACGATAGCGAGTTCGCGCTTGGAGGTCATTGGCTGCCTCGGAGCATGCAATGCAGCACGGCCATCTGCGCGAGCATGCGGTTGCGCGCCTCCTGGATCACGACGCTGCGCGGCCCGTCCAGGATTCTTTCGGCGACGACCACGCCACGGCGCACGGGCAGGCAGTGCATGAAGCGGCAGTCGTCCCTAGCGTTGTCGAACCAGGGTTCATCGACGCACCAGTCGACGAGTTCGTCTCTGAGCTTCTTGTCGCTGATGCGGTCGCCGTAATGACGCGTCGATGACCAGGACTTGGCGTAGATGATGTGCGCCCCCTCCATCGCCTCGACACGGTCGTCGGTCTCGCGGACGGAACCACCCGCGGCCGCGGCCGCGGCCTGCGCACGCTGCATCACCGGCTCCGGAAGTTCGAAGCCCTCCGGGCGCAGCACAGTCACATGCATGCCGCGTCGCGCGGCCGTGTAGAGGGTCGAGGATGGCACAGCGAGCGGGAGGGCCCTGGGATGAAACGCCCAGCTGAGCACGAACTTGCCGCCGTTGGCCGGGATAGCCAGGTCGTCCAGCGTCTTCCAGTCGGCGAGGTTCTGGCAGGGATGGTTCATCGCCGATTCCATGTTGATCCAGGGCGTGTCGACGAGGCTGGTCAGCGCGTTGAATTCCGTCTCCGCCATGTCGTGTTGCAGGTTCTTGCGCTCCGCAAAGGCACGGATGCCGATCGCATCGCTGTACGACGCGATGACCGGCACCGCTTCGTTGATGTGCTCGGCCGCGGTGCCGTCCATCACGATGCCGGGACGCGTTTCCAGGCCGTGGATCGACATGTCGGGAGAGATCACGAAGGAACCGCCGCCCAGCCGCGTCATCGCGGCCTGGAACGAAGCCAGCGTCCTGAGCGAAGGGCTCAGGAACAG
>JBFFEB010000066.1:0-15764 GCA_041559075.1 Woeseiaceae bacterium
GCCACGCGTGCGGTCAAACACCTCCGGCGTCGCGGCGTCGAGCGCAACGGTAAAGATATCGGCCCCGAGATCGCGGGTCTTGCGCACGTCTTCACGGGTCATCGTCGTCGGGTTCGACAATATCGAGACCGGTATCGCGTCCGGGTCGATACGCTCCGTCCACTGGCTCAGCACGGCGAAGGTGTCTTCCTCGGAACGCGGATGCGTGATCATCGAGATGCACATCCGGTGGAACGGGCTGCTCCCGGGATCCCGGGCCACGATATCGATGATCTCGTTCATCGGCACGGCGGGCCAGTCGACCCGGATGAAGTTGCGATCAGCGTAGTCGCGGTCCGCCTCCCTGTGCCTCGCGAGGCCGCAATAGGCACAGTTCGCGCGGCAGCCTTCCGGGTAGGTAAGGAGCAGGTTGAGGCAGCGCGTGCATTCGCAGCCATGCATTCGGCCGCTCATGATACCGAGCGTGATTGCCGCGGCCGTCGACAGCTGCACGTACTCGGGCGACTTCATGTGCGGAGCAAGAATGTTGTTGTTCGGCAGGTACACGCCCTGAGGGGGCACGTCGTTGGCCTTGACGTTGCGGCCGTTGCGCCGATCCGCAGGTGTCGTCTGCGGGTACCGCGGTTGCATGGACTCGAACGAGTTATGGTCGCTCTTTACCCTGGCGCCCCCGGCTGCCGGCGTCGACTTCTGTTCAATACAGCTCATTGCAAAGAACCCCCGGGTGTCTCAGGCCGCGCACGAACGCGCGATGGATAGATTATTACCGCTGCCCAGCTTTATCGAGCAGCATGAATGTGCCTGTGTAAACGGCCGGCCAATGGTGTGCGCGACGGAAACCGCGCCGTCCGCCGGGAACGCAATGCCGTCCAAGCCGGCCATGATGGCGTAAGCATCGGTGACGCGTTTGTGCATGCCGGGCGGCCGCGCACAGCCGAGCAGCACCTGCTGATTTGGCAACCGCGCCCGCGCCTCACCGAATATGCGGCCCACATCGGTCGTAGCGGGCGTAACGAAGGTGCCCGGCTTCGCATAGAACGGCATGATGACGACGAGCACCAGCGCCGTGACGGGGTAACGGCTCACCATATCGAGCGCATTGGCCTCACCGAGAATGTGCCCGTAGTGCAGCCCGATGACGATGTGCGGCGTCACTTCCATCGCAGTCGAACAGAGAGCCGCCAGCGTTTCCTCGAAATCATCGACGGCGCGATCGAGGTTGTAGACCTCGTTGATCGTCTCCTGGGCGCCGATCACGTCCATCATGACGGTATCGACACCGGCCGCTTCCATGGCCTTTGCCCGCTTCTCGTCGAGCAGCGCGCTGTGGATCGCTACCTTCAGTTCCGGGTAGTCCTGTTTCAGTTTTTCGACGACCGGCAGGTAGCGACCGTAGTTGATCTCATTTCTCTTGTTCGATCCGCCCGAGAGCAGGAAACCGTTGAGGGCCTCCGTTTCGATCATGCGCCGTACCTTCTGCTCCAGTATCTCCGGCCGAGTGGCCGGAATCATCGGCTCCAGGATCTTCTTCTGGCAGTGATCGCAGTTGAGCCCGCAGGCGGCCGCCGTTATCGAGAACGCCGGGAAGCTGTTCTTGCTGCAGCCGCTGAGTTCGGAGCTTTCGTATTCCTTGAACGTCGGTGTGGAAAACCGGATGGACCGAAGCCCCACGGCGCCGGCCTGCTGTTCGAACGCGTCGACGAGCTCACGATCGAACTCGGCATCTTCGAGATCCTCGATCGCGGAAAGCGCTTCAAACCATGTCATAGCCAGTTTCCCTTTATGCTGCCAGCGAGTGACTTTACCGAATCCCGCACCACACCGGGTCTCGGGCTGTCCGCGATGGTGTCGAACCAGCGCGCATCCACGTCTTCTTCATCGACCAGGTCACATTCCATGCCGCGCAGCAATTCGACGGCTTGCGGCGGCAGCTGCTCCGGAATCGTCTGCCCGCTGATCCTGCCCCAGAGCCCGGCCCAGTATCGCGTCACCGTCCAGGGATTGTAGCCGCCACCGCCGAGTATCACGGTCGGCAGTCCGAGCTCCAGCAGGCGGTCGACCCCCTGCCAAAGGGCGACGTTCGACAACATCATGGTAGACAATGGGTCTCCGGCGAGGCAATCCGCGCCGCAGCAAATTACGAGCGCTTCCGCGCGTACACCCGCCGCGAGCGGCAGCACGGCGGCTTCCATTACGTGCTCGAGTTCGCTGTCATTGAAGCCTTTCGGCACCGGGACGTTGAAGGCCCCATGCTTCGCATAGGACATCGTGCCGCTGTACGGCCAGCGGTAATCCTCGTGAATCGACAGCGTTGTGACGCGCGGCTCCTCGAAGTATGCGATCTCCACGCCGTCCCCATGATGCGCATCGAGGTCGACGTAACAGATCTGCTCCAGGCCGGCATCCAGGAAGGTCTTGATCGCGAAGACGGGATCGTTGAAATAGCAGAAGCCGCAGGCCCGGTCGGTGCGGCCGTGATGAGTGCCGCCGGAGGGATGAAAGACGGTATGTCCCTCGAGCGCGAGCTGGGCGGCCAGGATGGAGCCGCCGACCGTCCTTGCCGCCCGATCGAAGAGGCCCTCGAACAGCGGGTTTTCCAGCGTGCCGATCTGGTAGCGCTCGCGCACGTCGGGCCCGACCTTGCCTGTCTCGTCGGCGTGGCGCAAAGCCTTGACGTAAGCACGGTCGTGGAACTCCAGCAGTTGTTCGGTGCTCGCCGGCTCGCAGGCACGGAAGCTGTCGTCCGGGAGCCAGCCGAGAATCCTCGAAAGGTCCGCGACGGCGGAGTGGCGAATGATCTTCAGCGGGTGATGGTCCCCAAAAGCGGCGCGCCGAAACGCCTCGCTGCCGACGAAAATCGGCAGCGGCAAGGCATGACGCGTATCGACCGTGCTCACTGTCTGAATATTGTGCACGCCTCTGCCAGCGAAAGGGGATAATCTCGGCAATGAATGGATCGAGAATATTCCATTCAACTAATAAAGACAATTATGATATTCTAATGCGATTCGGATCGCGCAACGCGTATCGACTTCAGAGGGGAATAGCAGCAATGTCCAGCGAAGCACAAACCATCGTAAGCGAGGCGCCGGTTGCGGCTCCCGAGACCAAGAGCATGTCCATCATCGTGACCAAGGGGTCGCTGGACTGGGCTTACCCGCCATTCATTCTCGGTACCACCGCCGCAGCAATGGGCCTGCCGGTCACGATGTTCTTCACGTTTTACGGCCTGCCGCTGCTGCTGAAGAAGCTCGACCTGCAGTTGACCGCGGCGGGCAATCCCGCAATGAAGATGCCGATGATGGGTGCCCACATGGGCCTCCCGAACCTACTCACGGCCATTCCGGGTGTCGATGCGGCCTGCTCGAAAATGATGAAGAACCTGATGAACAAGAAGGGCGTCGCATCCATCGAGGACCTACGCGATCTCGCCGTCGAAGCCGACGTGCGCATGATCGCCTGCCAGATGACGATGGACCTGTTCGAGTATTCCCTCGACGACATGATCGAAGGACCGGAACTCGGCGGCGCGGCTACGTACATCGAGTGCGCAACGCAGTCCGACATCAACCTGTTCATCTGACCCTTACCGAATAACTGGATAAGACCGGAGCGATAAGACATGGCGGACCACACGCTTGATGCGAAAGGGCTCAACTGCCCGTTACCCATCCTCAAGGCGCGCAAGGCACTGAAAGAGGTGCCCGTCGGCGGAACGCTGGAGATACTGGCGACCGACCCGGGATCCGTTGCGGACTTCGAGGCCTTTTGCCGCCAGACCGGCAACGAATTGGTCGAGCACGCAGAGGACAGCGGCGTCTACCGTTTCCTGATCAAGAAGGTCGCTTGACCACGGTGCGCGGCGCGACTCACGCCACCGCGCCCGCATACCTCGGCTGACTGGACAGACCGCCTGGTCCGGACAGCCGGTGCAGCATGAACACGGGGCGCCCCGCCGCCTCGGTTTCATCCACACCGTTGCGAACATCGATTGCGACGCTCGGCATGATGCGCGCCTGGGTTCCGGCCCAATCCCGGGACACGGGCCAGTGCACGTGCCCACAGAGCAATGCAGTCACCTGCCCGTGACGCTCCACGCAGGACTGCAGCGCCGCAACCTCCGCGGGCCGGCGGTAGCCACCGATGTAATGATCACCAACGTCGAACGGCGGATGGTGAATAAAGAGTAAGGTCGGCCGCTCGGGCTGGGCTCCCAGCGTCGCCTCGAGCCACGCCTGTCGCTGCCCACAGAATCGCCCCTTGCGTTCCCCCGGCCACGTCGAGTCAACGGCGACGAGGCGCGTGTCGAAGCCCTCGACCGCGTAGTGCAGGAAGGGCCCTGTGGTCGGCAAATACGGCGCGTCGCTGAACGCGCGACGCAGTTCCTCGTTATCGTCGCGATTCCCTGGCACCAGGTACAGCGGTGCCTGCAGCGGCACAAGCAGTTCCCGCAGCCAGCCGTACTCGTCGGCACGACCGTGCTGCACGGTATCGCCGGTCAGAATCACGACGTCCGGCGACTCGAGGTTGATCGCAGCAACGCACCGTTCCAGGCAATCTGCCCGCAGCTGCGCTGCGGGCAGATCCGATCCGGGCGGCAATATGTGCGTATCGCTGATCTGGGCGACGAGCATCAGGGCCCAGGCCCTAGTCGACGATGTGGTAAACCGGTGCCTTCTCCAGCTGCCATTCACCGGTATTGCGGTCATACTGCGACAGCGTAAAGCAATGCCAGTCGTTGTCGTCCAGCTTCATGTGATCGCCGCGATAGTAATAGCCCGGCCAGCGAGTTTCCTTACGAAACAGCGTGTGCTGGGTGACCGATTCCGACGCCAGCAGGCGATGTTTCAGTTCCCATGCGCGCTGCAGCTGGTGCAGGTCCTCGGCGCCAATGTGCTCGAGGTCTTCTTTGAGCGTCGCCAGAAGTTCGAGGCCGCGCGTCAACAGCGGTTCGTTGGTCATGTAGCCCGTGCTGATACCGCCGACATACTCGTCCATGATCTTCTCGAGGCGCTGCAGACCCTGGATCGGCAGGATGTAGCTCGGCGACACTGTGCCGGCAACGATCTCGTTGCGCCCGACCTGATAATTTTCGAGGGGCTGGAAAACGGTCTTCTTCAGGTTCGCGTATTCATCCTCGCTGACCTGCGGCGCATCCTTGCCCATATCCTTGATGTAGTTGACCGCCGCCTTCGCCGCAATGCGCCCTTCGGTATAGGAACCCGACGAGAACTTGTGGGCAGTTCCACCGATCGTATCCCCGGCGCCGAACAACCCGTCGACCGTCATCATTCGGTTGTAGCCCCACTGGTACTCGTCCGGCGCATAGTCCTCGGGTCCGCTCGCCCAGGCACCCGAACACGTCGCGTGCGAGCCCATCACGTAGGGCTCCGACGTGGTCAGCTCGGGATTGATGTACTTGGGATCGATGTCCTGCGCCGCCCAGACCACGGCCTGGCCGATCGTCATGCCGAGGAAGTTCTCCCAGCCCACGGTCTCCTTGTGGGGATCCTGAAACGCTTCCTTGGTTACCATGCGGATGGGTCCGCGGCCAGCCTTCAGTTCCTCGAGGAACGCATGGTTTCGCAGGCAGGTCGGCACCGGGTGACGGTCGACGTAGTCGCCCACGAGGTTCTTGGTGTGCTCGTACCAGGTCGACTCGTATTCCTCGCCGTACGCGTTTTCCGTGTAGGTCTTGAGATGTAGGAAATAGGCGCCTACCGGGCCGTAGCCGTCCTTGAAACGGGTCAGGACGATGCGATTTTCCATCTGCGTCATCTTTGCGCCGACTTCGATGGGCAGCGCATACGCCGACGCGCTGCTCCACGGCGCGTACCACGTGCGACCCATGCCCTCTCCGACCGAACGCGGCTTGTAGATGTGCGATGCGCCGCCGGCGGCTACGATGACAGCCTTGGCTCGGAACACGTAGAAATCACCGGTACGGACGTTGAAACCGACGGCACCGGCGACCCGGTTCTTCTTCTTCGCATCCATCAGCAGGTGCGTCACCATAATGCGGTTGTAGATTTCCGTCGCCGCCTTTCGCGCCGCCTCGGCGACGATGGGCTTGTAGCTCTCGCCGTGGATCATGATCTGCCACTTGCCCTCACGCTGATAGCGGCCCGTCTCGGGGTCGCGCATGATCGGCAGACCCCACTCTTCGAACTTGTGCACGGTGGAGTCGACATGACGCGCAATATCGTAACCAAGATCCTCGCGGACGAGGCCCATGAGGTCGTTGCGCGCGTAGCGCACGTGATCCTCGGGCTGGTTTTCGTCCCACTGCATGCCCATGTAGCAGTTGATCGCGTAGAGGCCTTGGGCGACCGCGCCGCTACGTTCGATATTTGCCTTTTCGACACAGACAATCTTCAGATCCCGGCCCCAGTGCCGCGCTTCGTAAGTGGCGCCGCAACCGGCCATGCCCCCACCGACGACGAGGACGTCCGAATCGACAAGATGCGTCTTATTTTTCGAGAACAGGCCCATTAGACGAGTACCTTTTTGAGTTGGTCCGGATTCAACGCCGGCAATCCGCCGTCGATGTTGAGTGCATCCGGTTCGTGAGCGAGCTCCTGGCTCTTGTAGTCCGCCTCATTCGGCGCCGGCAGATCCGCCGGCGACGGGATCGTTCCCCAGTCGGTCGTGCGTATCGGGGAGACGAAGTTCTTTTCGTGACCGTTGCGGAATTTGACCTTCCACGAGATCGTGCCCTTCTCGGGCTCGCGCAGGGCGCGAACGCTGTGCCCGAGCGGCGCGAAATCTGCATAACCGCGCGCATCGATTGCATTCTGGGGACATGCCTTTACGCAGGAATAGCATTCCCAGCACATGTTCGGCTCGATGTTGAGCGCCCGCCGATAGGTCTTGTCAATATGCATGATGTCGGACGGACAAATATCGACGCAGTGTCCGCAACCGTCGCAGCGGGTCATATATACGAATGTAGGCATCTGCTCGGTACCTCTCAGTAATTGCGCGCCGAATGCGTCGGCTTGCTGAACTTTTCCGGCAAATCCGCAGGAGCCGGCAGATTCGATCTGGTGCCGTTTGCCGCCGATACGCGCTTTTCGAACGCCGCCGCCGGCTTGAAGAACATGTGGGCGAATTTGGACCACGGAACTGACACGAACAGCACCGTCGTAAAGATGACGTGGAGCCAGAATGCGACCATCGTCCAGGCGTGCCCCCTCGCCTGAAGGAATCCCCACAGTAGCGCGAAAGTCGCACTGCCGAGCAGCGAAAGGACGAACAGGTCCGCTTTCATGAGGCGCAGTGGCGATTGACCTTCCGCCGCGACATCGACGCGAATGAAGAACCAAAACCAGTAACCGCCGATGCAGATCATGGCCGCTCCGAGCCACCACAACTGCGGCCAGATGGCCGGAGTCGCGACGTCGGGCACGGGATACCGAAAGACCATCACGACAGTCGCGAGCGCGAAGAAAATGAAGCCATACATGCCGAGGAGATGGGCGATGCGGCGCTTCTGGTTGCAGAATTCACCCGACGCAGCCACGTCGACGACGGCGGTCTTGATCGCAATCGAGAACTTCTCGCCGCCGCTAACCGCGGCCCCCGCCTCACGGGACTTTTTCATGTTGGCGCGAAAATATTGCGCGCTTTTTTTGTGCAGAACGTCGTATATCGTCCCCACTGCGACCAGAACGATCATCGCTACAAGGTATGTCTGCATGATCGATGGCGCGACTACCGCCGATAGTTCGGCGAAGGGATTGCTCGTGAACATTCAATATCCCCCTGTGACGGTCCCGGCAATTATTAGAATATTCTGTTTTTCTTAACTTCCCCTGACAGCGTTTGTAAAGCGTCCGCTGTCGCGTGTCAAACCCCGGCCTTATTGACGATCCCGGCCACCATAATATTCCCGCAGCACGGCAACGACCTCTTCGCGACTGAATTCCGGCGGAATCGTCTCGTCCTTCGAGAACATCTCGCGCAGACGCGTACCCGAGATTGCGAGCCTGTCACCCGCCTCGTGGGGACAGGTCTTGCCGGTCGCCATGCCGTTGCACTTGTAGCAATAAAACGTGATGTCGATCTTGAGCGCTTGGGTTCGCAGGCTGCCTTGCGGCAGAGCGTCGAAAATATGGTGTGCATCGAAAGGCCCGTAATAGTCGCCTACGCCCGCGTGATCGCGCCCGACGACGAGGTGCGAGCAGCCGAAGTTCTGCCGCAGGACCGCGTGCAACAGCGCCTCCCGCGGACCCGCGTAGCGCATTTCTATCGGGTAGCCGGCCTGGACGATCGTGCCGTCGACGAAATAGTGCTCGACGAGCTCATCAATCGCCTTGACCCTGACTTCCGCAGGGATATCGCCCGGCTTCAACGCGCCGAGCACCTGGTGAATCAGAACGCCGTCACAAACCTCGATGGCGATCTTGGCCAGGTACTCGTGACTGCGGTGCATCGGATTGCGCGTCTGGAACGCCGCCACCTTTGACCAGCCCTTTTCGAGGAATAACGCCCGCGTCTCGGCCGGCCGGTGGTATAGCCCCGCATAGGTCTGCGGGAAATGCCCTTCGGACAGTGCGCTTAAGGGCCCGCCGAGATTGACGGGGCCCTGACTCATGACCTTTTCCACGCCGGGATGCGCGGTATCCGTTGTACGGAACACCTGCGAGCATTCGAACTCCCGGTCGATAACGTATTTTTCCTCGACGCGCAGGATGCCGAGCAGTTCGCCCGTCTCGCCATCTTCCAACGCGACGTCTTCGCCAACGGCGATGCTGTCGCCAAGTGCCTGCTCGCAGGACAGGGTGATGGGGATAGGCCAGAACACCCCATTCTCGAGCGTCATGTGCTCGCAGCAACCGCGCCAGTCCGCCTCGCCCATGAAGCCGTCGAGCGGCGTGTAGGCCCCCATGCCGAGCATGAACAGGTCGGACACCTCGCGGCTCGACAGTGGCACGCGTTTCAGTCGCGCGGCGCGCTGTGTTTCAGCCGCCCTTTCCGTTTTCGGCAACAGCAGGGGCTTCAGGGAATCGGAGCCATGCGGTGGTACGAGACTGACCATAGTTATCTACCTGTCGCAACGGTTAGATGAGCGCAAGACCGCCGAACACCAGCGCGGCAAGCAGCGCGGTTTGCAACACCATGGCGCCGATGGGCGCCGGTCCGACGTCGGTCAACGCCTGCAGGGACGTCTTAACTCCCAGAGCCGCGACGGCTGTCAGCAGACACCAGCTGGAAACCGGCGTCAACAGCGCATTCGCGCTCGGGGGAACCCAGTTCATGCTATTGACGATCACGAGAACGACGAATGCAACGAGAAACCAGGGCAGCAGCGGTCGCCGGTCGGGCGAATCGGTGCGGCTTCGGTGCGTGATCAGTGAGATGACGATAACGACCGGCACCAGGCACGCGACGCGAATCAGCTTGACCAGCGTCGATATCTCGCCGCTCTGGTCGGAGATGATGTATCCGGCGCCGACGACCTGCGCAACATCGTGAATCGTCGCGCCGAGGAATACGCCGGCCGTCACGTCGTCGTAACCGAGGTAGACGACAAACACGGGGTAAACGACCATGGCAATCGTACTGAGCGCGGTCACACCCGCGACAGTGAGTATCGTGTTGCGCTCGTGGTCCTTGTGTGCCGGCAACACCGAGGCAATGGCCAGTGCAGCCGACGCGCCGCAGATCGCGACCGCTCCCGCCGACAGTACGGACTGGTTTGCCTTGAGGCCTAACGCGCGGCCGACGAGCGCGCCAATCAGGATCGTCATGATGACGGTCGACAGAATCAGGGCGACGACCGGCCAACCCAGCGCCATCACTTCGCCGGTCGTGATTCGCAGCCCCAGCAGCGCGACGCCGATACGCAGGATGTTACGGCTTGCAAAGTAAATGCCTTCGGCAAACCGCTCGTCTTCTGTCAAGAAATTGAACGCCATGCCGAACAGCAGCGCGTACAGCATCGCGGGCCCACCCAGGTGATCGCTGATGAACCTGACGGCCAGTGCGATAGTTGCGCTCAACAGCAGGCCGGGCATCATCGCCCGCACCGTGTCTTTCATCCGTGTCATTAACAGTCTCTTGGGCGCAAGCGCGCATTTCCCAGACTCGAGCGCGGTACGCATTATGCAGAGCCGTGATTTATACTTGCAACTCCCCCACTTTCTCGACGACGTTGACGGCGTACTGTGAAACGGACCAAACGCGGAATTCACGAACTCTATAATGAAGATCCCATCGCGGCCGATGAACTCGTCTGGGGCCGCAGGAGTGACCCGCTGACGCGCAGAGGGTTTCTTGCGAAGGGCGGGCTCGCCGCCATGTCCGCTGCGGTCGGGGCGTCGATTCCCTTTGCCCACCTCATGCCGGGCGGACTGATTCCTGCGGCGCTCGCACAGAGCAACGAGCCGTTCGTGATTCCCGGCAAGGAAGGCCTCATCGTCCTCAACGACCGGCCGATCAATGCGGAAGCGCCGGCCCACCTGCTGGACGACCGCGTCACGCCGGGCGAGTACCTGTTCGTGCGCAACAACGGCCGGGAACCTGCGATGTCGAGCATCGATCCCGCTGCCTGGACGCTCGAGATCGGCGGCGAGTCGGCAGAGCGCACGGCGTCGTTTTCGATCGAGGAACTGAAAAAGACGTTCAAGCACCACACGTATCAGCTGCAGATCGAATGCGGCGGCAATGGCCGCAGCGAGTTCGTGCCGCCCGCCTCAGGCAACCAGTGGTCGGTAGGTGCCGTAGGCTGTCCGCAATGGACGGGGGTGCGCCTGAAAGATGTTCTCGCGCATGTTGGAATCAGGGAAGACGCCGTCTACGTCGCCTATTACGGCGGCGACAGACACGCGAGCGGCGATCCGACCAAAGTGCCGATTTCCCGTGGCGTGCCGATCGACAAGGCGCTCGAGAATGAAACGCTGATCGCGTGGGCGATGAACGGCGAAGACATCCCGCATCTCAACGGGTATCCGCTGCGCCTCGTGTGCGGGGGCTGGCCGGCCTCGGTGAGTGGAAAGTGGCTCAGCAGGATCGTCGTGCGCAACCAGGTACATGACGGGCCCAAGATGACGGGCTCCTCGTACCGCGTGCCCTGCGAGCCGGTTGCGCCGGGCAGCGATGTGCCGGACGACAGGATGTGCATCATCGAGTCGATGCCCGTGAAGTCGCTGATCACGTACCCCAAGTCCGGCACCGAGCATACGCTGGGAGAGAAGCTGTCGCTGCGCGGGCACGCGTGGGCCGGCGACCTCGCGGTACGCACGGTTCACGTGTCCATCGACTTTGGCGCCACGTGGCAGAAGGCAAAGCTCGAGCGCCCTGTGAACCGTCTCGCCTGGCAGCACTGGCAGGCCGCCGTCACGTTTCCGGAGTTCGGTTATTACGAGGTATGGGCGCGCGCCACCGACAGCGAGGGGCGCTCGCAGCCGATGGTGTTGCCGGGCTGGAACCCGAAGGGCTATCTCAACAACGCATGCCATCGTATCGCGGTGCAGGTCACCTGATGCGGCTGGCAGCCGTCCTCGCAGGCGTTCTGGCGACTGCGGCAATCGGACAGGCCGCCGCGCAGGAGCCTGAAATCGACCCGTTCACGGGACTCAAGATGACCGGCGACTGGCAGCTTGTGCGTAACAACTGCGTAAGCTGCCATTCCGCAAAGCTCATTACGCAGCAGAGCGGCACGGAGTCGCACTGGCTGGGGCTCATCCGTTGGATGCAGGCAAAGCAGAACCTGTGGCAGTTCGAGCCGGAGACCGAGAAGAAGATCATCGGCTATCTTGCGGTGAACTACCCGCCACAGGAGGATCGCCGCAGGGCCCCGATACCGCCGGACCTGATGCCGCCGAACCCGTATGCGCCGTCCCAGCAGGACGCACGGTAAGGGGTCAGGCGCGGGGCCGCCATCGCGCAGCCTTTCCGGGCTTAGCGACCGTTTATAACCATATGGAATAAGCGCATAGCCAATGCGTCTTGGGGTTCCATTGCCTCGTGACCCGGCGCCGATACACTCGGTGCGATGAGTTCACACTTCCCGCGACACGCAAGCTGTTCAGCCGCTGTATCCGTTTCCGAGCTGCGCCCCCGCCCGCCTGTACCGGGCGACAGCGAGCCCGGCATATACGACAGCATCGTCGACCTGGCGCCCGGGCCCGACAACCCGACGCCCATGGTCCGGCTCAGCCGACGCATGAACCCGCACCCGGCCCTCGAGGTGCTGGTGAAGCTGGAAGGGATGAACCCGTTCGGTTCGATCAAGGATCGCACGGCGCTGTACATGCTGAACGCGCTGAACCTGGGGCCTGACCAGGCGCTGGTCGAACCCTCCGCCGGCAATACCGGCATCGCGCTGGCGGCGATGGCGAACGCTCGCAACCTGCCGATCGAGATCGCGGTCCCCGACGGCACCCCCGAGGAAAAGAAAGCGTTATTGCGCTTCCTTGGCGCCGAACTGATCGAGGTCGAAGACGAGTTATGCCCGCTGTTCCCGACCGAGGGAGCACGCGGTGTCGTCAAGAGCATGGTCGAAAGCGAGGCATATGGCGGTCGATACGTCAGCCCGAACCAGTACGAGAACGAACTCAACGTGGAGGCGCATTACCGCACCACCGGGCCCGAGATCTGGCAGCAGACGGGCGGCAGGATCGATACCTTCATTGCCGGCATCGGCACGGGGGGCACGATCAGCGGCGTGGGGCGTTATCTGAAAGAACAGAATCCCGACATCCGCATTATCGGTGTGGAGCCCGCGAGCCGGCAGCATTCGCTGTCAGGGCTCAAACGCATAACGGGGCTACCGGACGAGCACTACCCGAAAATCCTCGACCCCACCCTGCTCGATGGACTCGTTTCAGTGACTGACGAGGAAGCGTTCGCCGCGAGCATCGAGGTTGCACGCCGTGACGGCATCATGGTCGGACCGACGAGTGGCGCTGTCCTGCAAGCAGCACTTCGTGGCGACACTCCGAAAACCGGCCGCACCGTAATCATCTCGGCGGATAATGCGGCGAAGTACGTCAGCGTCTACGCGCGCTTTCTCGCGAACCGGGGCTAATCCGTCACGGCCAAACAGGCCAGGTCCTCTGCGAGTATGACCCTGCCCTCGTAGGCGCCGCGCACGACTTCGATGTTTGCGTCGAGATCCCGAAGGCTCCTCGCCATGAAATGACTCAGCACCAGCGTCCCTGCATCCGCATTCGCGGCAATGCGTGCGACCCGGCTGGGCCGCGCGTGCAGCTGCAGCGCCGCACCCGTTGCGTCCTCCGGGATAGGCAAGTGCATCACTAGCACGGATGCGCTACGAGCAAACTCGCCAAACGCATCGGAACTGCCGTTCTGGTCGCTGGCGAAAACGACCGATGCACCGGCCACGGTCACCCGAAACCCGAGTGCGGGCACGATGCCGTGCGGTACGGGCAGGGCTTCAACCGTGATATCGCCGTCGAGCACCCGAACGGGTTCTGCCGTATCGCGCAGGATCTCGCGCGGCAATAGCTCCACCAGCCTGCCGCTGCCGTCGAGGTAGCCGGAAAGATAAGCGTACGCACCCGATCCCGCTGCGAGCAGGCTTTCCAGCCACGCCTCGAGGCCTGGGAATGGCCCACCGGGCCCCGGTCCGGCAACCGGTAGGCGCCGCTGACGACCGGAGAAATTGCCGGATTTCAGCAACGCCGGGAAGTCGGCGGAGTGATCGGTGTGAAAATGGCTGAGGCCGACAAAATCGAGGTCGGCAAACCGGGCGCCGGCTTCGCCGAAGCGCAGGAATGTGCCTCCCCCCGCATCCACCAGCACCCGCGATTTACCGTCCACCCAGACGATGTAGCCCGACGAAGCGCGGTTGTCGTCGGCGATCGGTCCGCCCGAGCCCAGCACCTGCAGTGCCACGCCCTCGGACGGCGGGCAGTCGGGCACCTGCTGTGCACAGGCCACGGACGTAAATGACAGGAATAATGCGCAAAACAGGCCGGAGCGATTGTTCATGGCTTCGGTGTCCCCCCACCGCGTGCGTACAAACCAGTATAGGCCCACCGTACCACACTCATTAGCCTTTCCTAATAAACAATTCTTCGGGGCTCCTCCGCATGCACTCAATCGCGGTCGTCGGGATCGGCAACAACCTCCTGCAGGACGATGGCGCCGGCGTTCACGCCCTGCAGTATTTCGAACAACACCACGCCGACGCGGGCGTGTATTGCCTCGACGCGGGTACGGTGGGCCTGGCGCTCATGGACCGGCTGACCAACCTGCACGGCCTGGTGGCCGTCGATGCCATGCGACTGGGCAAGGCGCCGGGAACCGTGACCGTGCTCGAGGGCGAGGAGATGGACCGGCACCTACGCAATCACCATGGCAGCGTGCATGAACTCGGTCTTGCCGACATCCTCGACGCTCTGCGCCTCTGCGGCGACCTGCCGGGGCACCGCGCGCTCGTCGGTATCGAGCCGGAGCAGATGGACTGGGGCACCGAGCCGACGCAGAAGGTCGCGGCGGCCATACCGGTCGCGACTGTAAGAATCCGAGATCTCGTGGACGCCTGGCGCACGTGCTCCTCGCAGGAGGCCAATCCATGACCCTGCAGGATCCGGTTCGCGCAGTTCCCTTCAGCCGCGGCAACGTCAAGCCACTCTTGAACGAGATTGTTCATGCGCTCGACCGCCTGCTCGGCGACGACGAGCCGACGGTGATCGACCTGGCGAGCCTGCCCTTCGCGCCCGGAGAACTCGCGGAACTCGAAGCGGCGCTCGGTACTGGCGAGCTGACCGCCGAACTCGATGCCCTGGGCAAGAGCCTGGTTCGCGAGACCGCCTACCCGGGTGTGTGGTGGCTCGAGCATCGCAACACGGAGGGCGAAGTCGTGGGTCGCTACATCGAGGTCACGCGCAGTCCCGAGATCCTGATGTCCCAAGATGCCGATATCGCCGCGGGCTGCGCGAAGTTGCGCGACCGTTTCGGAAGCAGCGGGCCCGAATACAACAAGGAGACAGGCAAGTGAAAACCAAACCGACCCTGGGTGATATCCTCCAGGCACAGGGCGTGTCACGGCGCGGCTTCATGAAGTACTGCGCGACGACGGCGTCGCTGCTTGCGCTGCCGCCGGCAATGGTGCCGCGCATCGCACGTGCGCTCGAACAGGCACGGCGGCCGTCAGTCATCTGGCTCTCGTTCCAGGAGTGTACGGGCTGCACGGAATCCCTGACGCGATCGTCCTCGCCCACGCTCGAGGGCCTGATCTTCGACAGTATCTCGCTCGACTACCACCACACCCTGCAGGCCGCCTCCGGCGAAGCGGCGGAAGCGGCACGGCACGCGGCAATGGAGGAGAACATGGGCACGTACCTGGTGCTCGTGGACGGCTCCATCCCGATGGGCAACCCGGGCTACTCGACGATCGCCGGCATCGGCAATTACGACATGCTGATGGAAACCGTCGAGGGCGCGGCCGCGGTCGTCTCCGTCGGCAGCTGCGCGGCCTTCGGCGGCATCCCGGCAGCGAACCCCAACCCGACGGGCGCCGTCTCGGTGCAGGACCTCGTCAAGGACAAACCCATCGTCAATGTCCCCGGTTGTCCGCCGATTCCGATGGTCATCACCGCCGTGCTCGCACAGTTTCTCACGTTCGGCCAACTGCCCGACCTCGATATCCACGGGCGCCCGGTTGCCTTTTTCGGCCAGACGATCCACGACCGTTGCTACCGGCGGCCGTTCTACGAGCAGGGCAAATTTGCCGAGACCTTCGACGACCGGGGAGCACGCGAAGGCTGGTGCCTGTACAAGCTGGGCTGCAA
>JBFFEB010000067.1:0-14559 GCA_041559075.1 Woeseiaceae bacterium
CCTGAATTCATCCCGTTCACTTTGCGCCTTTCGGCACAAACGCACCTTTTGATGAGTCCCCTGCTCTAACCAACTGAGCTACAGGCCCACAATGGGAGCAAAATTCTAGCAAAAAAAAGCCGGGCGATGCCCGGCTTTTCTTCAGTCCTCGATCAGGAAACTCCTGAGCTGGTCCGATCGCGTCGGGTGGCGCAGCTTCCTGAGTGCCTTCGCCTCGATCTGGCGGATGCGCTCCCGGGTCACGTCGAACTGCTTGCCGACTTCCTCGAGCGTGTGATCGGTGTTCATGTCGATACCGAAACGCATGCGAAGCACCTTGGCCTCGCGCGGCGTCAGCCCGGCGAGCACCGAGTGCGTGGTCTCCTTGAGGCCTTGCGAGGTCGCCGAGTCGATAGGCGAGTGCACCGTCTGGTCCTCGATGAAGTCGCCGAGGTGCGAATCCTCGTCGTCGCCGATCGGCGTTTCCATTGAAATCGGCTCCTTCGCGATCTTGAGCACCTTGCGGACTTTGTCTTCCGGCATGTCCATGCGCTCCGCAAGTTCGTCTGGCAACGGCTCGCGACCCATCTCCTGCAGCATCTGCCGAGAAATACGATTGAGCTTGTTGATCGTTTCGATCATGTGCACAGGGATGCGGATCGTGCGCGCCTGGTCAGCAATCGAACGCGTAATTGCCTGGCGAATCCACCACGTCGCATAGGTCGAGAACTTGTAGCCGCGGCGGTACTCGAACTTGTCGACTGCCTTCATGAGGCCGATGTTGCCTTCCTGGATCAGGTCCAGGAACTGCAGGCCGCGGTTCGTGTACTTCTTCGCGATCGAGATCACGAGACGCAGGTTCGCTTCGACCATCTCCTTCTTCGCCCGCCGTGCCTTGGCTTCGCCGATGGACATCTGGCGGTTGATCTCCTTGATCTCGGAGATGGTCAGCTTGGTGTCTTCCTCCACCTGCAACAGCTTGCGCTGGGCGCGGAGGACGTCGTCCTTGAGCTTCGCCAGCGTCGAGGAATGCTTGCGCTTGGCACGGATGTGCTTTTCCACCCAGCCAAGGTCGGTCTCGCTCTTCGGGAAGCTCGACAGGAAATCCTTGCGCGGCATGCCGGCATCACGTACGCAAATCTGCATGACCAGGCGTTCCTGGGTGCGGATCACCGTGACCGTGCTGCGCAGGTTCTTCACCAGCATATCGAAGAGTTTCGGCGCCAGTTTCAGCTCCATCATCTCGTCGGCCAGTTCTTCCTGGATCTTGACGGTCTTCTTGTCTTTCATGCCGCGCTTGTCGATCGCGGTCAGCGCGCGCTTCTGCAGGCGCCGAATCTTCTTCACGCGGGCCTTGACCTCTTCGGGGTCGGGACCGGTGTCGACCGCTTCGTCGTCGTCGTCGTCCGACTTCGGCGCCGGCGGCTTGATCTCGTCCGGCTCGTTGGGATCGATGAATCCGACGACGAAATCCTGCATGCGCGTGTCGCCGGCATCGACGGCGTCGGCGACTTCCAGGAACAGGTCGATCGTCGGCGGGAAATGCGACATGTGGTACTTCACCTGGTTGAGACCGTCTTCGATGCGTTTCGCGATCTCGATCTCTCCCTGGCGCGTGAGGAGTTCGACGGTGCCCATCTCACGCATGTACATGCGGACCGGGTCCGTCGTGCGGCCGAACTCGGCGTCCACGCTCGCCAGCGCGGCCTCTGCTTCCTCAGCGGCGTCGTCGTCGTTGGAGACGGCGGCGTCGGACAGCAGCCACGACTCGTCATCCGGCGCCTTTTCCTGCACCGTGATGCCCATGTCGTTGATCATATTGACAATGTCTTCGATCTGCTCTGGATCGATGATGTCATTAGGCAGGTGATCATTGACTTCGGCGTAGGTCAGGAAGCCCTGTTCCTTGCCGCGCGCAATGAGTTCTTTCAGCTGCTGAGCCTGCTTGCTGCTGCCTATTGCTGCACGTTTCTCGCTCAAGACGAAACGCCCTCCATGTAAAAAATGCAAACGACCAATTGTACTGGTTTGACTCGATCTAATCCATAAATGTCCATCGAATTCCTCGCCGTCCCGTCCCTGGGCGGACGCCTCAGCGAAGCTGGCGCAGCTCCGCGATTTCGGCCTCATTCAGCGGTCTAACCCGCTGTTTTTCAATGAGAAAGTCTATGCGCTCCCGGCGCCCTGCGAGCGCCAGCCGCGCGAGGCAGTCGGCGAGCTCGGCAGCCGGGTCGAAATCCTCTTCGCCGGGGATCTCGATGGCGGCCAGCTTGCCGAGGTGGCGGCCCTGTTCGTGATGGCGCCATCGCTCCAGCAAACCGGCAGTCGTGATATTGGGTTCCTGCTGCGCGGTTTCAATCAGGTCGCGCAACAGCTCGATGCCCGGCCGGTTCAGCCCGGCGAGCTTTTTCACGTCGAGATCGGCCGCTGCCCGGGGATGGTTCAGCAGCAGCGTGATCGCCCGCCGCACCACCGACGGCCTGCCGGCGGAACCCGCTGCCGCACGGCTTTTCGGTGTCCGCCTGCGGCCAGAGTGGCCGGGATCGGTCGCTTGCGCGCGGCCGAGCATTCGCTCGAGCTTGCCCGAGGAGAGGCCGACGCTTTGTGCCAGCGATTCGATCAACAGCTCCCGGTAAACGCCCTGCGGAATCCGGGCAATCAGCGGCTTGGCGAGTTCCGCCAGCCGGGCACGGCCGTCGACTGTGTCGAGGTCCACCTGCTGCGCGAGTTCGCTGATGAGGAAGTCCGACAGGGCAACACCGTTATCGAGCGCTTTGACGAACGCATCGGCACCGTGCTCGTTGACATAGGTGTCCGGGTCGTGACCTTCGGGCAGGAACACGAAACGCACCTGGCGGCCTTCGCGGATGTGGGGCAGGGCGGTCTCCAGTGCGCGCCAGGCGGCCTGCTGGCCGGCGCGATCCCCGTCGAAGCAGAAATCGATGTTCTCGGTGAGCCGGAACAAACGGTTCAGGTGCTCCTCGGTCGTCGCGGTTCCCAGTGTGGCGACGGAGAAGTCGATGCCGTGGCGAGCGAGCGCGACGACGTCCATGTAGCCTTCGACGACCACGAAGCGATCGATCTGCCGCAGTGCCTGCCGCGCCTCGCAGAGCCCGTACAGCTCCCGGCCTTTGTGGAACAGCACGGTTTCCGGCGAGTTCAGGTACTTGGGTTCGCCGTCGCCCATCGCGCGCCCGCCGAAGCCGATACATCGGCCGCGCACGTCGCGGATCGGGAACATGATGCGGTCGCGGAACCGGTCGTAGTGCGAGCCGTTGTCCTTGCGGATGACGAGTCCCGCCGCGAGGAGCCGGTCGATGGCTTCCTGCGAGGTACCGAACTTGTCGAGCACCGAGCTCCAGGCGTCGGCGGCGTAGCCGAGGCCGAAGCGGCGCGCAGTGCTGCCGTCGATACCCCGATGCTTGAGGTAGTCCACGGCGGCCGCACTTTCACGCAGTCCCTGCTGCCAGAATCGTTCGACGCGCGACATCAGGTCGAAGAGTTCGTCATAGCGGCGGGTGGGACGGTCCGATTCGTTGCGCGGCACTTCCACGCCCATTGAATTGGCGAGGCTTTCCACCGCCTCGACGAAACTCATGTGGTCGAACTCCATGAGGAAGCCGATTGCCGTGCCGTGCGCGCCACAGCCGAAGCAGTGATAGAAGCCCTTCGCCGGGCTCACCGTGAACGAGGGCGTCTTTTCGTCGTGAAAGGGACAGCAGGCCTTGAATTCCCGTCCGGCCTTCTTAAGCGGCACACGCCGGCCGACGACGTCGACGATATCGGCTCTGGCGACCAGGTCGTCGATGAAATCCTGGGGAATCAGTCCGGCCATAGTGAATTAAACGTGTGCTCCGCGGCTTCGGGTCTTGAAAGAGCCTGTTCTTGTTATCGGCGCCCGGGTCGCTGCCCGTTCGCCCAAGCATAGCGAATCGGTACGGATTCGCCAGCGCTTTATTTTCGGGGTTTCAGACCCCGAGCCGTTCCTTGACGCGGCTGCCGACGGTGCCCATGTCCGCACGACCTGCGGCCTTTGACTTTATCGCGCCCATGACCTTGCCCATGTCGCGGATGCTCTCAGCGCCGGTTGCCGCGATTACTTCATCGATGAGGGCGTCGAGTTCGGCGTCGTCCATCTTTGCGGGCAGGTAGCTTTCCAGGACGGCGATCTCGGCCCGCTCGATGGCAGCCAGGTCATCCCGGCCACCCTTCGTGAATTGCTCGACGGAATCCCGGCGCTGTTTGACCATCTTGTCGAGCACGCCGAGTACCGCGGCGTCGTCGAGTTCCTTGCGGGAATCGACTTCCACCTGCTTGATGGCCGCGAGAATGAGGCGCACGACCTTGAGCCGGTCCTTGTCGCCGGCTTTCATCGCGGACTTCATGTCCTCGGTAATACTGGTTTTCAGTGACATGGGCCGAGAGAGCCTCGAACCTCGGGGGAAATCAGTAGAGACGTTTGCGCTTCGACTCTTCGCGGGATATGCGCTTCATGTGCCGCTTCACGGCGGCAGCCTTCTTGCGCTTGCGCTCCTGGGTCGGCTTCTCGTAGAACTCGCGGCGGCGCAGTTCCGTGAGGACCCCGGCTTTCTCGCAGGCGCGCTTGAAGCGGCGCAGTGCGGCGTCGAAATATTCGTTCTCTTTTACGCGAACACTTGGCATTTAGATCAGGCCTTCCTTCTGGGCATAAATAATCCCGGGTCGAACCGGGAGAGCCGCGCATTTTAACTCCCCGCCGGGGGTGGCGCAAGGCCCGCCGATGCGGCGATCCGGGCCAATATCCCTTACTATTCGGCGCCATGAACATACTCGGGATCGAAACGAGCTGCGACGAGACCGGCGTCGCCCTGTATTCCACGGAGCGCGGCCTGCTCGCCGACGCCCTGCACAGCCAGGTGGACCTGCATGCCGTGTATGGCGGCGTGGTGCCGGAAATTGCGTCCCGCGACCACGTCCGGCGCCTACTGCCGCTGATCCGGCAGGTATTGTCGAAAGCCGGGGTCGAGCGCCCCGACGCGGTGGCGTACACGGCGGGCCCGGGTCTTGTCGGCGCGCTGATGGTGGGCGGCGGCATGGCGGCCGGACTCGGCCTGGCCTGGGGCTGCCCCGTCGTCCCTGTGCACCACATGGAGGGACACCTGCTGGCGCCGATGCTCGAGGACGATCCGCCCGCATTTCCATTCCTCGCGCTGCTGGTGTCCGGCGGGCATTCCATGCTGATTTCGGTGCGCGCGCTTGGCGAGTACGAGCTGCTCGGAACGACGCTCGACGATGCGGTCGGCGAGGCCTTCGACAAGACCGCCAAGTTGCTAGGCCTCGGCTACCCGGGCGGACCCGCGCTGGCGAGGCTGGCCGAGTCGGGCAACGACAATGCGTACGACTTTCCGCGGCCGATGCTGAATCGGCCGGTTCACGACTTCAGTTTTAGCGGCCTGAAGACGGCGGTGATGATCGAGGTCCGCAAGGCGGAGGAGCGTGGTGACCTCGACACCTGCCGGTCCGATATCGCGGCCTCGTTCCAGCGCGCCGCGGTGGACACGCTGGTCGGGAAGTCGATTCGTGCCGCGAAAAGCGCCGACCTCTCCCGGATCGTCGTCGCCGGGGGCGTCGGCGCCAACAAGCTCCTGCGCGAGGAAATGGCCAGCCGCTTCCCGGGGGAGGTGCATTACCCGCGCATGGCGTTCTGCACCGACAATGGTGCGATGATCGCCGTAGCCGGCGCATTGCGCCTTGCAGACGCGCGCCCGATTGGCGAGATTCGTGCCCAGGCACGCTGGCCGCTGGACTCACTGGCGGCGCCCGCGGCCACCGATTGAAGAGCGACTACGTATGGACATCATTTTTCTCCACAGCCTAAAGGTCGATGCCGTCATAGGCATCTGGGACTGGGAACGCAAGATCCGCCAGACGGTGGAAATCGACCTCGACATGGCCGCCGACATCCGCAAGGCAGCTGCCAGCGACAGCGTGGAAGACACGCTGAACTACAAGCTCGTCTCCAAACGTCTGCAGAGTTTCGTCGCCGAGTCCGAGTTCCAGCTGGTCGAAACCCTGGCGGAGCGTATCGCCGGAATAGTGACGGGTGAGTTCGACGTCCCCTGGGTCCGGGTACGGGTCAACAAGCCCGGCGCTATACGCGGCGCGAGGGACGTCGGAGTGATCATCGAGCGGGGCGAGCGGCCACGGCCGGACTGACGCGTGGCGACCGTCTATCTGGGCCTCGGCAGCAACATCGATGCAGAGAAGAACCTGCGCCTGGCCGTGGGTGCGTTGCGGCACCGGTACGGCGAATTGGCGGTGTCGCCGGTGTACCGGAGCGCGTCGGTCGGATTCGAGGGCCCCGACTTCCTGAATCTCGTGGTCGCGCTGGAGGCGCAGGCGACGCCTTTCGAGGTACTCGACGAGATCGAGCGTATTCACGCGCTGGCAGGGCGCAGCCGCGGGCCGGAAAGGTACAGCTCACGGCCGCTGGATATCGACCTCCTGTTGTACGACGACACGGTCGATCCGTCCCCGCCGCTGCGGCTGCCGCGTGGCGATATCCTGGAGTACGGTTTCGTGCTGCGGCCGCTCGCGGATATTGCCCCGGACCTCGTGCACCCGGTCACTGGCAGGACTATCGCCGAGCACTGGCACGAATTCGACAGCGCGCGTCATCCGCTCAGTCCGGTCGACGTCATTTTGTAGCAATACGGGATAGAATTGCGCGGGTGGCCGTCAAAAAAAAGCGGCTGCAGTTTCACGCCTTTGTGAAACCGCGATTGGGTAATATTAGGTTCAAACGGAGAGAGTCCTTTGGTCAATGGAGGATCAATGCGCAGCCCCATCATAATCCTGTCGGTCTTGCTGCTGGCGGCCTGTTCTTCCGGGAGCGGCGGTTCGTCCGAAGAGCCGCCGGTCGCCGCCTGCTCGCTGGAAGGCCAGAAACAATTCGTCCTGGACAATATGCGCGCGTGGTACTTCTGGAACGACCTGCTGCCCGCGCAGGTGGACACCAGCCAGTTCGCGACGCCCGAGGACCTGCTCGCGTTCCTCACGACGTTCAGCCCGGACCTGACGCCCGATGACGGTATCGACAATCCCGTCGACCGTTTCAGCTTCATCAATACGGCAGCTGCAGACCAGGCATTCTTCGGCGAGGGCAAGTTCGAGGGCTTCGGCTTCAGCAGCCGCTTCGTCGCCGAGAACGACCTGCGCCTGACGCGCGTGTTCTTTGACAGCCCGGCCAATCGTGCAGGCCTCGCGCGGGGACAGCGGATCGTCGCGCTCAACGGCCGTACGATCGCGGAGATCCAGGCGGCCGAGGGGGTCAATGCCGTGTTCGATCTGTCGCCGCTCGATTTCACGATGCGCCCCGTAGGCGGCAATTCGGACGGGAGCGATGATTTCACGACGACCATTACCAAGGACATCGTGACGATCGATCCGGTGCCACAGGCGCACATCATCACCGACCCGGCCGGCGCACGTCCGCCCGTGGGCTACATGGAACTCGCCACGTTCATCAGTACGGCTGACGCGGAGATGGACGCCGTGTTCGCCGATTTCAGGGCGCAGGGCGTCAACGACGTGATCCTCGACCTGCGCTACAACGGCGGCGGCCTCGTTAGCACGTCCGAATTACTGGGCGACTTCCTCGGCGGCGACATCGCCGAAAATCTGGTGTATTCGAAGACCGTTTTCAACGAGCTGAGGGGGCCGGCAAACAACTCCACCGAGTTCTTCGAGCGTCGGCTCAATTCGATGAGCCTGGTCCGTCTCGTTGTCATTGCATCGAGGGGCACCGCCTCGGCGAGTGAACTGGTTATCAACGGCATGGATCCGCACGTCGAGGTCGCAATCGTCGGCGACGATACCTTCGGCAAGCCGGTCGGCCAGGTCGGCCTCGAGTTTTGCGAGAAGATCCTGCGGCCGACGGCGTTCCAGACGCTGAATGCCAACGATTTCGGCGACTATTTCTTCGGCCTGCCCGTGGATTGCGCGGCACCCGACGACCTGGACGTGGCCGTGGGCGCTGACGACGACCCGAATATCCAGGCCGCGCTGCGGTACCTCGATACCGGCGCCTGCCCTGCGGCGTCCGTACCCGGCGCGCAATTCAAGCTGGGGGCCGAGCAGATCGTGCCGCGGCTCGAACTCCGGGGCACGCCGGCGCGGGAGTTTGCGAACGCTTTGTAGCGGCTACCAGCCGATGGAGCGGCCGCCGTCGACGGCCACGATCTGGCCCGTGACGTAGGTGGCGTCGCGGGCCAGGTAGACCACGCAACCGGCGATGTCGTCCGGCGAGCCGGCGCGCGCCAGCGGCACCTCGTCGAGAATCGACGCCTTGGTCGCATCGCTGATGTCGCCTTCCGGCCACAGGATGGCGCCGGGCGAGACGCCGTTCACGCGCACCTCCGGCGCGAGTTCCTTTGCCAGCGCACGTGTCAGCATGGCCAGACCCGCTTTTGCAGGGCTGTAGACCAGATGATTGCGAAGTGGACGTTGCGCATGGATATCGACGATGTTGACGATACAGCCGCGGCGCTCGCGCAAGCTCGCCGCTGCGGCCTGGGCGAGAAACAGGGGTGCCTTGAAATTGCTGCCGACGAGATCGTCCCACTGAGCTTCGGTAATGTTGCCGAGCGGCGTGGGATAAAAGGTGGACGCATTGTTGACGAGGATGTCGATGCCGCCGCGCCAGCCGGCGACCGCGGCGACCAGTTCGGGTATCGATGCCGTCTCGAGAAGATCGCCCCGAAACGCGGCCGCCGAGTCAGGCCGCAGCGCATTCAGCTTCGCGACGAGGTCCACGGCATCGTCCGCGGAATGCCGGTAATGGATGCCGACGTCGGCGCCCGCGGCATGCAGTTGTGTGGCAATCTCCGCCCCTACCCGGCGCGCGGCGCCGGTCACCAGTGCGATGCGGCCCTCGAGGCCCGGTGTGCTGCTCATTGATCGACGTCAAACCTCGCCCGCCGGCATTTTGCCGCGGGTCACGTTATAAAGGCGACATTCTGAAAGACGACCGACGCGACATGCAACACGATTACGTACTCTCTCTGCCCCAGCCGGACGCGGTCAGCACTGCGCAAAGCGAGCGCTGCGCCGGTTACATTCGTGCGCGCATACACGATGCCGGCGGTACTATCAGCTTTGCCGAGTTCATGCACTACGCGCTGTACACGCCGGGACTCGGCTACTACAGCGCAGGCTCGCGCAAATTCGGTGCCGACGGCGATTTCGTCACCGCGCCTGAGATCTCGCCGCTCTTCGGACGCGTCGTCGCGAAGCAATGCGCCCCGGTGCTGCAGGAGGTCGAGACGGCGTCGGTGCTCGAGTTCGGCGCCGGGAGCGGCAGTCTGGCACTGGAGATGCTGCGCACGCTGCAGGAACGGGATGCATTGCCGGCTGAGTACCGGATATTGGAAGTCTCTGCCGACCTGCGCGAGCGGCAGCAACGACTGTTGCGCGACGCGCTGCCGGGGTATGCCGAGCGCATCGTCTGGCTGGACCGTATACCCGATTCGCACCGCGGTGTCGTGATCGCCAACGAAGTGCTGGACGCGCTGCCGGTGGAGCGCTTCCTGCGCCGGGAGAATGGCGTCCATCAGCTGCGTGTCGCGAACGAGGGCGGCGAATTCGTCTTCGTTGACGAGCCCGGGCCGGAATTACTCGTTCGAGCCGTCGAGTCGATCGAGCGCGACATCGGCGGGGCACTGCCGGAAAACTACGTGTCGGAGGTATCGCTGGCTGTCCCGGCATGGCTCGGTGACGTGGCTGGCATGCTCGAGCAAGGTCTGATGTTGTTGTTCGACTATGGCGTGAGCCGGCGTGAGTACTACGCGGCCGCTCGCAGCGAGGGCTGGCTGCGCTGCCACTTTCGCCACCGGGCACACAGCGATCCGCTGATCCTGCCTGGTATCCAGGACCTGACCGCCTGGGTGGACTTCACGGCGGTCGCGGAAGCCGCGGCGGACAACGGGCTGCAGGTTCTCGGTTACCTGAGCCAGTCGCAGTTCCTCCTGGCGGGCGGCATCGAGGCCGAGTTGCAGGACTTCGCGGAGATGCCGATTGAATCACAGCTAAAGACCGCCGCACAGGTCAAGATGTTGACTCTGCCCGGCGAGATGGGCGAAAACGTCAAGTGCATTTGCCTTGCCCGGGGAAACATCTCCGGGCCGACCGCGTTCGTATCGGCCGACAGGACACATACCTTATGAAGACATCAGTCACGCAGGTGGCACGTCGATGACCTGGCTGCAGGTGGTCGTGCTCGCAATCGTCCAGGGACTCACCGAGTTTCTGCCGATTTCGAGTTCCGGGCATCTCGTGCTCGTACCCTCGGCGGCCGGCTGGGCCGACCAGGGCCTCGCTTTCGATGTCGCGGTGCACTTCGGTTCGCTGCTTGCGGTGTGCCTGTTTTTCCGTCACGACATCTATGCCCTGCTGCGCGGCACGGGGCAGCTGCTCAAGTTGAATCACGCGACGCCGGAGGCGCGAATCGCCCTGGCGCTCGGTATCGGCACCGTGCCGGCTGCTGTCGCCGGGCTTGCGCTGGCCGGCTGGATCGAGGCGAATCTCAGGAGCCCGTCCGTGATCGTGGGCACGCTGTCGGGTTACGCCGTGATTATGGTGCTGGCGGATCGCCTCGGCCGCCGCGACAGGAACGTCGCGGATGTGACACTACGCGACGCGCTGGTCATCGGCTGCGCACAGGCACTCGCGCTGGTGCCGGGGACTTCGCGCTCCGGGGTGACGATATCGGCAGGGCGCCTCCTCGGATTCGACCGTCGTGACGCCGCGCGGTTCTCCTTCCTGTTGTCGGTGCCCGTCATCCTGCTGGCAACGGTATACGAGATGGGTGGCCTAATCGTGGGTGACGAGCCGGTCGACTGGACGCAGCTGTGGATAGCTGCGATCGTCGCCGCAATCGTCGCCTACGTCAGCATCGACTTCTTCATGCGGTTCGTGAGCCGAATCGGCCTTCTGCCGTTCGCGCTGTATCGGGTCGCGCTCGCTGCAGTGATTCTGTATGTCCTTCTTTAGGTGCGAACCGCTTTCGCTGCCGCCGACGAATCTGTGATTGCCGACCGCGTGCAGGCGGGCTCGGCCGAGGGGATGGCCGGCGTGCCGCTGCATTTCTATCGCGATGCCTGGAAGCCCGCCCTGAAGTTTTCGATTGCCGACAGCCGCTCCCGACGGATCGCTTCGCCGATGGCCTTGCCCTCGTGCCTCTGGGCGATGGTCGCCGAATCGACTGCAGCAGCTGCGGCGAGTGCCCCGCGCAGCAGGTCGGTCTGCGTGTAATTCCGGTCTTCGAGCCCCGCACGACCGCGCGCGTCCGCCTCACAGGCAACCAGGAACTGTTCGAAACGGCGCGGCCGCCGGAAGGCGTCCGTGGCTTCCAGTAACTTGAGGATCGTCGCCGCGCGCAGCTCGAAGGCTCGATGGCAGTGCGTATGGTAGTCGGACACGAGTATGCCGAGGTCGCGGCAGGCATTCGGTACCGGCAATCGCTCGGCCAGGCGACGGATGAGCTTCACGCCACGCCGCTCGTGCCCGGGGTGACTCGGCAGGCTGTGTTTACGGGTCCTGCCCTTGCCGAGATCGTGCACCAGCGCGGCGAACCGCACCTCGAGATCCGGGGACAGCCTCTCGGCCTGGTCCAGCACCATCATCACGTGCAGGCCCGTGTCGACTTCGGGGTGCCATTGTGCGGGCTGCGGTACGCCAAAGAGCGCGTCGACCTCGGGGAACAGGATCTCCAAGGCACCACATGCGCGCAGCGTCTCGAAGAATACGCGAACGTTTGCCCCGGCGAGCGCCAACGCCGTTTCCTTCCATACGCGGTCCGGCACCAGTGCATCGATCTCGCCGCTGGCCGTAATCGAGCGCATTAGCGCCATCGTCCCCGGTGCAATCGCGAATCCCAGCGAGGCGAAGCGGGCAGCAAAACGCGCCACCCGCAGCACACGCACCGGATCCTCGACGAACGCGTCGGAAACATGCCGCAGGATGCGATTCCTGATGTCGGTGATCCCGCCATAAGGATCCACGAGGTTGCCGTTCGCGTCCTTCGCGATCGCGTTGATGGTGAGGTCGCGGCGCCCAAGATCGTCCTCGATCGTGACAACGGGATTCGCGTGAAACTCGAAGCCGTGATAACCGGCAGCCGTCTTGCGCTCGGTGCGGGCGAGCGCGTACTCCTCGCCGGTCTCGGGGTGCAGGAATACCGGGAAGTCCTTGCCGACCGGCTTGTAGCCAGCCCGTTTCATCTCGTCGGGCGTCGCGCCGACAACGCACCAGTCCCGCTCTTTCACGGGAAGCCCGAGCTGTTCATCACGAACAGCGCCACCGACGAGGTACACTTGCATCGCGTCAAGCTCTTTATTCAAAAAGAAATCCAATATATAACTGTTTTAATTACACTATTTCTCGATAGGGTTTGCATGACCGGCGCTTGGGTAGCGAAATGGGTAGCAATTAGTCAAGAATCTGAACATTGCAGTCGCATTTTACGGCTGTGGTTCTGGAAAGCTATGAGCTGTTCAATAGGGAAGTAGTTCTTGGGATTTGCGACACCGAGTGTCCACCACGCCAGCGCCGCCATTTCATCCGTAATTACCTCAGCATCCCACTGCGCCCACACCTCGTCTGCCAGGGTCTCGTCAGCTAACAGGGCCTCGATGTAGAGTACTGTGAGCATCCCGGCAGGATGTCAGCAGACTCAGGATTGAGCTACGTGCAAATCTGGGCGAAAGGCAGACTTTCCCGATAGCGGTCATTCCCAATGTCCCAAGACCTGCCAAAAGTCTCGGTTTTTACGTAGTCGAGAAAATTGACGCGTGTCCACGCCTTTTCTGGGGACAAGTCTCTGCGTTATCTCTAAGTCTTTGTCAGTTCATAAGATGCAATTTAACGGAATATTTATTGCATTGATCGGACATTGAAGTCCTGCACTTCGGGAGAGGGGAATGAGAATTGTTTTTATGAAATACGCTCCCAACCTAGTACTGCTTCTTCTGATGGTGAGCGCATCGGCGAATGCCGGTTTAATAACCCAGGTGTTTTCCGGCGAATTGCTCGACGTCGAGTTTTTCGGAGATGACCCATTTAGTGGTCAAATCGGCGTCGGGGACAGTTTCTTCGGTGGCTATTTCTTTGATTCCGACGCGCAACCGAAAGAGGGTGATGCCTGCGCAATTGGCTCACAGTGTAGGTGGGAGTTTCCGGTGCCGCCGTATCTCTACGCGTTCGGCATCGATGGAGTGTTCGGGTCGTTTACCGGTCCAGAGTTAGAGGTAGTCGTGACGAATAATAGCGTTGCGATTGGCGGCTTCACTGGCGGTGACGCAGTATCGGTATCTTCGAATGACAGTGACGCTATATTCGGGGGACTGATATCTACAGTGGAGATAACTTTTGTTGATCTGACCGGTACTGCGATAGACGATCCGTCCATTCTGCCGCTAGTGGACTTAAGTCTAGCCGATTACACATTCGATCCGTTCCCAGAGTTCATACCCAGATCATTTTCAGTTAGCGGCGACTGGGGTGTTTTGCGAGGAAGCGTAAACAGCATCCGGACCATCCCCGAACCCGGCACCCTCGCACTCTTTGCCATCGGCCTCGCCGGTATGGGTCTGGTACGGCGCAGGAAACGAACAGTTTAGAGCGAGGCGCTTCTTTACCTCGGCTCAGCGCCTAACAAAGAGAACCGGGGACCAAACTTGAAACCCCGCCCTAGTGGCGGGGTTTTTCTTGTCCACTATTGAGCCGTCAGCTGCCATTTGATTCAGGCGCTTTCAGGTTATCTGAGCGTCCGTAGTTGGTGAGAGTTGCCGTTGGGTGAGGGTGATGCGACTCAACGCTTCCGCGTAGTGGATATACCACGAGCATGCATTCTCAAGACCAATATCAGAACCCCGGCCCCGCATAACATTGATCCGCTTATAAGGCCCAAAGGCTCGCCGCCGAAGTTCCCGAGCATCAACATTCCAGCAACAAGATAAACAACGGGTAGAAGACTATATAGCCGTGGTGAGAGCCATAATTTTCGCATTTGGGATTCCGTCCGTGCGATAGGTTCAGGCTACGTGCAACCACTCAGGGCCGATGGGAGCCGTGTCACGTTTCTGCCATGATTGTTGTCGCTGCCTTCTTGGCAGGCGCAATGGCTGCGCTGCTGTAGAGGGGGGCATGACGCTGCCGGCTGTGTTTACGTACCGAGCCGCCCCTACTTGTGTTCTTTTATGGTGAGAAAACTGAGCAATCTAGACAAAAGATATCCAAACAGTTTCTGACGAGCCGCCCGGTGACGTTCTGTTTGGGCAGATCGAGATTCGTTGCATCTCCCTGCATAACGCGGTTCCAGATGTTCGCTTTCAGGTCTTGCCCAGGTCTGGTGGACCCTTTCAATGTTTGCCTAATGCAGTTGCCGTGGGTTTCCGGCTGGAAAACTCGTCGGAAAGGCAGCTCTCACCGAGAGCGGCCATTCAAATGCCCTGGAATGGCCCGAATTAATCGGCAGCTTCCGGCTCAGAAGCGGCCCGTCAGAAACGCCATAACACGCTATAGACCAGGGCGCGCGCAAACTCA
>JBFFEB010000068.1:0-14543 GCA_041559075.1 Woeseiaceae bacterium
CGCGCGCCCCGGACGGATGATCCCACGATTGTCGGGCTGCCGGAACTGGCGACCTTCGTCGGTCGCGGCGAGTGTACCGAATGCCACATGGATGCCTACGAACAGTGGCAGGGCTCGGACCACGACAACGCGATGGACATGGCGACCGATGACACGGTGTTGGGCAACTTCGGCAATGCCGAATTCACGCATGCCGGCATTACGTCCCGCTTCTACCGCAAGGACGACGCGTTCTTCGTGAATACAGAAGGCCCCGGCGGCGAGATGGGCGAATTCGAAATCAAGTACACCTTCGGCATCGAGCCGCTGCAGCAATACCTCGTGCCTTTCCCGGGCGGGCGGCTGCAGGCCCTGCCCATCGCCTGGGATACGGAACGCCGACGCTGGTTCACGCTAAACCCCGACACGGCGATCGCGCCGGACGACTGGCTGCACTGGACGCGCAACGGCCAGAACTGGAACGGCATGTGTGCCGAGTGCCATTCGACGAATCTGCAGAAAAAATTCAATGCCGAAGATGGCACCTTCGATACCACGTGGTCCGAGATCGACGTCAGCTGTGAGGCCTGCCACGGGCCGGGTTCAGGTCACGTCGCGTGGGCCGAGATGGAAGAGGCGGACCGGCAGCCGATCGAGAACCACGGCCTGCAAGTCGCAAGCCGCGATATCAGCAACCGCGAATACGTCGATATGTGCGCACCCTGCCATTCACGTCGCAGCGAGATCGCCGATTACGATCACAGGCAGGGCGAGCTGCTGCAGTTTTTTGTCCCCTCGCTGCTCAACGAAGGCCTCTATCACGCCGATGGACAGATCCTGGACGAAGTCTACGTCTGGGGTTCGTTCGTGCAGAGCAAGATGTACCGGAATGGTGTCAAGTGCGGCGATTGTCATGACCCTCACAGCCTGGCGTTGCTCAGGGAAGGGAACGCGCTGTGCACGCATTGCCACGAGGCGGCCGACTATGACACGACCGCACATCACTTTCACCCGCTGTCGGTCGACGGCAAGCCGAACGATGGCGCACTCTGCATCAAATGCCACATGCCCGAGCAGCCGTACATGGTGATCGATTACCGCGCGGATCACAGCCTGCGGGTGCCGAGACCGGACCTCAGTGAATCCCTTGGCGTGCCGAACTCGTGCAGTCAAAGCGGGTGCCACGCAGACCGGTCGCTGGAGTGGGTCGTCGACGCGTACACGAATTGGAACGGCGAGGTGCAGAAGCCACACTACGGTTCGGTTCTGGCGGCGGCCAGGGCCGGTGATCCCGACGCACCGGACGCGTTGATCGCGCTGGCGGAGGACCCGCAGACTGCGACGATCGTGCGCGCTACGGCACTTCGTGCGTTGGCGCCGTACCCGTCGGAGCACGCACTGCCGGTGATGCGGCGCGCGCTGGCCGACGACGAGGCATTGCTGCGCCACACCGCGGTCGATGTGCTCGCGACTGAGAGCCTCGAAACCTTGGCCGCGCTCCTGGCACCACGCCTGTTCGACCCGGTTCGTGGTGTCCGCATGCGGGCTGCCGGGCAGCTGGCGGGTATCCCGCGCGAGTACCTGACGGGCGAGCAATCGGAGGCACTGGATCGCGAGCTGAAGGCCTATGTCGCCACGATGCGCTCGATGCTCGATTTCGCATCCTCCGGCCTGAATCTCGGCAATCTCTACGACATGCAGGGCGACCTGGAAAACGCCGAGGTTTACTACCGCATGGCGATCGAAGTCGACGACCTGTTCTTCCCGGCAAAGATGAATCTCGCCGTTTTGCTCAGCCGGCAGGGACGGGATAGTGAAGCCGAGCTATTGTTGCGTGATGTCCTCGATGCTTACCCGGAGCAGCACGATGCGGCCTATTCGTTGGCGCTGGTGCTCGTCGCATCAGGTCGGCGCGAGGAGGCACTCACTTACCTCGACCGTGCCGCTAACGGTCTTCCGGATCGTTCGCGAATCCATTACAACCGCGGCCTGTTGCTTGCGCAGATGGACAATGACGAGGAGGCGGAAGCGGCACTGCACACCGCAGTGCAGCTGGAGCCGGAAAGCGTTGATTACCTGTACGCCCTCATCGATTTCTATGCACGGCGCAACCGGCTGGAGGAAGCGCTCGAACTTTCCCGCCGCATGATCGAGGCGCACCCGGGAAACCGGCTGGGTTACGATCTGCGCGATGCGATTCTCGATCGCATCAGGTCATCAGAAAGCTAGCATCAGGTGCTACCTGTCGTACGGCTTGTACCGGAACCAGACGCCTGCAGCCGAGAACTCGCCCATCAGCCCGAGGTTGGTTACCGGAATGAGCGCCACGCCCTCGTTATAGGCCGGGGTCCCGGCAACGCCGAATGTCAGGACGTCGATTCCCGCCTGTCCCGTGAACTGCGTGTCGTTACGCTTCAGTCCTTCCAGCGCTGCCTTGTCCTTGAAAAAGATGATCAACGCAAAGTTCTTGGCGCCAGCCTGGATACCCGAACTGAATTGCCAGTAGTTGACGGTACCTACCGCCTTGCCCTGCTCGATCACGACGCCTTTGCCATAAGCGCCGCCGAAGCCGGCAGCGACCCGCGTAATCCCGGGCCATACCGCCATCGCGTAGGCGTCCTCGAAATAAGGATGACTGCGCTCGACCTTCTCACGCACTTTGTCGATGGCCTTTTCTGCACGCTCCTGCAGCCGGTTGCCTTCATCGGCCTGCCACCCGGCGCCGGCGTCGGTGCCAAGGCCAAGCGTCAACAGTGCGACCAGCATGGCCGCGAGTTGTCTTCTGATAATCATGATCCGCGACCCATTGCGCATTCGAAGTGGGCGGTAATCCAGTCTGCGCCGCCTGCCACGTCGCCCAGCAGGTCAGACGTACCGAAAATACCGGAACGGTGCACGACCGTCAGCCCTGCATAGCAGTTCTGCATGCTCTTCGACTTGAACAGGCGCCGCAACGGAAAATCCAGCTGCAGCTCGAGATAGTTCAGGAATCGAGACGTGTTGTTACCTTTCGAAGCTTGCTTGCGCTGCTCGGCAATAGGAACCTTGTCCGCATACGACATGCCGAAACCGAACCCATACCGAAAAACCTCTTCCTTGCTCCAGGGCGAGTAGCCTCGGCCTGTCGCCATCATGTACAGCGCGTAACTCCAGAAGTTACCGTTGCCCTCGTCTTCTTCGAAGTGCCGGAAGAATGCGAGCTTTCCAGTGAAATCGAGGCGTGGACCGTCGGTGAGCAACTTGGCGAAGGTAATGCCGCCGACGTTGGTGTCGGCGAAGCCGCTCTTGCTGAAATCACCGTGGTCGATCTCACCGACGATGTTGCCGTCGGCCTGGTAACCGTAATTGACGCGCCACGACCATTCACTGGCGCGCTCCGACGATATGAAGGTCTCAGGCCGTCTCACGTTGCCGAAGATGTAGGTACCGCCGGCGAAGAACGCGGATGTGCTGTCCTCCTCGACCAGCGGGCTATCGCCGACGACGGTATCGACACCGGTGAATCCGAGATTGGCGAAGAACTGGATACGATCGGATACCCACCAGGTCGTATTCATGCCGAAACCGATCCATTGCGACTCGCCGGGCGTATATGCCGGCCGGTCGGGGCGGGCCTCGGCTTCCGTTACGCCGTAGTAGTAGTTAGTCAGGTTGTTGTCATTCCAGGCCCAGGTGATGAACGGTGAAAGTGAAATACGGCCGCGATCGAAGGTGTAGCGATAGGATACTTCGGCACTCTGGCCCTTGTGCCGATTGAGGGTATCCGTCAGGTAATTCGCGTTGGCCTCGCCCCAGCGACCGCGCAGACGCAATTCGACACCGCCGTCCACGGTTTGCTTGCGTGTCTCCATTCCTTCGAAGAAGGCATTGCGGTCCGGATCGAGCTTCGTGAATCGGTACCGGCCCATCACATTGAGTTCGATATTGTCCCTGCTGAACAGGTGTATGCCACCTGCAGTGCCGCGGAAGAAGACATACCTGCCGTTGTATAGATACAGGGGGACCAGGTCGTACTGCCGCTGGTCTTCGTTGTCCGTCGCGATGTACAGGTCCTGTCCCAGGCGCAGGCCGCCACCCAGGGCAGCGGTGCCTTTGGGGGTGTTGAAGAACGGAATCTCCGCGACTTCGTACTGGGCGTGAGCAGGGTACGCGAGCATCGCTATGACGAGGACGGCTACTCGAAAAGCAATTGCCTTGAAGTGTTCGGTTTTCAAAGAGAATGCTCTCTAAACTTGGCGCGGCTAGTCTAACAAGCTTACCTACCTATTTGCGAAGGATGCCCACTGATTGTCGGTGGGTGTATCGGCAAATATACTGAGCCATGGTCAACGATCCGTTTACCGCGCTACAGACTCCGGCACCGGACTTCTCTACGCAACAGGCGTCGGCCCTGTTGCGAGAACATTACGGCATCGATGCCAGTCTCGAGCCCCTTGTCAGTGAACGGGACCAGAACTTCCTGGCGGCTGCGACGGAAGGTGATAAATACGTCCTTAAGATCGCGAATACCTCCGAGTCGGCGGCGATAACGGACTTTCAGATCCACGGGCTGATGTACGTCGCGCGCACTGGAACCGACTTCGAGGTGCCGAGGGTCATCGCCACGAATGAGGGCGAGCTGATGTTCGAGGTTGAGTCGGACTCCGGTGGCGCGCACGGCATACGCCTGCTGTCGTGGCTTGACGGTGTACCGCTGAGGCATGCGCAAGGCGTCGGCAGCATGGCGCGCCAGACAGGCGCCTGCCTCGCGAAGCTCGGGATTGCGCTGCGCGGCTTCGAGCACCCGGCGAGTGACTATCCGCTGCTATGGGACATTCGAAACGCCGCGAGCCTCGAGCAGTTGCTGCCGCAGGTCAACGACGAGCAGCTTCGCAAACTTTGCGAACAACGCCTCGAGTGCTTTCGCGACAAGGTCGCGCCACGGCTCGAGAATCTGCGCAGCCAAGTCATCCACAACGACATGAATCCGAGCAACGTGCTCGTCGACAGCACCGACGTGAATCGCGTCAGCGGCGTAATCGACTTCGGGGACATGGTGTTCTCCCGGCTCGTAAACGACGCGGCAGTTGGCGCAGCCTATTTCTGTGCTGCCGAGGAAGATCCATTCGTGGAAGTCGTGAAGTTCCTCGGCTCGTACGCCGAGATCTTGCCATTGACGGAAGACGAGATTGTGCTGTTGCCCGATCTCATTCTCACGCGCCACCTGACCACGGTAATGATCAGCCACTGGCGTGCATCCCTGTATCCTGACAACGCCGAATACATACTGCGAAGCGAAGGGCGGGCGCGAGAAATGCTTTATCGGGTCAGCGGACTGTCCATCGACGCTACTGTTGACCGTTTTTTCGATATCTGCGAACAGGGCGCACGGAAGGAGGCAGCGACGTGACCGGCGATAGCAGGACGATGATCGAGCGGCGGCGCAAGCTGCTGGGCCCGGCCTACAAGCTCTTCTATGACAACCCGGTACACATCGTACGAGGCGAGGGCGTCTGGCTCTACGATGCCGACGGCAACCGCTACCTCGACATGTACAACAACGTGCCGCATGTCGGGCATTGCCATCCGCACGTCGTCGAGGCCCTGACGAAGCAAATCTCGACCCTGAACACCCACACGCGCTACCTGCACGAAAACATACTCGAGTATGCGGAACGACTCACCGGTAAGTTCGAGGACGAACTCGGCCTCGCAATGTTCTGCTGCACGGGCAGCGAGGCCAACGAACTCGCAATGCGCATCGCCCGGACCCACACGGGCGGCACCGGCTTTATCGCGACGAGTTTCGCCTACCATGGAAACACCAAGGCGACCTTCGAGATCACGACCTCGGACATTCCGAAAGACGAGCGCCCTGACTGCATCGCGACAGTGCCGGTCCCCGACGCATACCGCGGCCGGTACACCGGCCCCGACGCGGGCGAGAAATACGCGGCGCACGTGCACGAGGCGATCGACACGCTGACACGACGTGGCGTAAAGCTCGCGGCTTTCATCATCGACACGATCGCATCGTCCGGCGGCGTGGTCTCGCCGCCGCCCGGCTACCTTTCCGCTGTTGCGAAAATCGTCCGCGACGCGGGCGCGCTTTTCATCGCGGACGAGGTGCAGCCGGGCTTCGGGCGCACGGGGAGAAATTTCTGGGGCTACCAGGCCGACGGCTTCGTGCCGGACATCGTCACGATGGGCAAGCCGATGGGTAACGGCCATCCGCTGGCTGGCGTCGTCACCCGCAGCGACATCGTGGAGGGGTTCGCCGCCAAAGGCCGGTACTTCAATACATTCGGCGGCAACCCGGTGTCCTGCGCCGCGGGGCTCGCGGTTCTCGACGTCATCGAGCAGGAGAACCTGCAGCGGAACGCGCTCGAGGTGGGCCAGTACCTGGTTGACGGCCTCTGGCCGCTCGCGGAGCGCCACGAAACCATCGGCGACGTGCGCGGCTCGGGTTTCTTCCTCGCTCTGGAACTCGTGGAGGATCGGGAGCGCAAAACGCCGGCGTCCGGCCTGACGAAACGCGTCGTTAACGGCCTGCGCGACCGGGGACTCCTGACCGGCTCCATCGGGCCGGATGCCAACATACTGAAGCTTCGTTGTCCCATGGTCTTCAGTAGGGAAAATGCGGATTACGCGCTCGGTATCATTGACGAGACACTTGCAGGCTGTCGGACCTGACCCGGCACGCGCCGAGTGATCGCAGGGTTATATGGCGGATCGGTTCGGGGCCTGCGGGCGGAATTCGAGTTTTGAACGACAGACACCACACAGCGCGAAAGGGTGTGAAGACGTCAGCACGAGCCGGGGGGGTGCCGGGGATCGTTTGGCTCGCAGCGCTGTGTTGCCTGATGGCGCTGAACTGCGCGAGTGCCGGGAACACGGAACAAACGCCGGAAGCCGGGAAATTCTCGTACGGCAATCAGGGCCTGCAGTTCGACGATGGCTCTGGCAACAATTTTCTCTGGTTCGGCGTACGCTTGCAGACGCGCTGGGCGAATGAACGGGTGACGCAGGATGAGCTGCCCGGCGCGCCGGTCGCCACGTCCTCCGAGCTCGGACTCAATCGTGGCCGACTGAAGCTTGGCGGGCATGTCGTCAGCCCTCGATTCACGATCTACTCGGAGTACGACATCGTCGACAGCCGCCTGCTCGATCTGCGGGCCACCTTCAAATTCGCCGACTGGCTGAGCATCCGGATCGGACAGTGGAAATCCGAGTTCAACCGGGAACGAATTGATTCGTCGGGCAAGCAGCAGTTCGTCGAACGGTCGGTTGCGACGCCCTGGTTCACGATCGACCGACAACAGGGCGTCGTGGCCTCGGGGCGCGTAGCCAAAGAGACCCGGGGCGATGCCAGTTACTGGTTCGGATGGTTGAGTGGAGCCGGCCGGGGCGGCGACACGTCCGAGGCGGACGGGCTGTGGCTCGCCCGGGTGCAATGGAACTTTCACGGGCGGCTACTGGGATTCAGCCAGAGCGCGACGTCCCGTCCCGGGAAACCGGTCGGTTCAGTGGCCGTGGCGGCAGTGACGGGCAAGTCGGCCTATACGGCCTTTTCGAGCCGGGGTGGCGGCCAGTTGCCCGGCTTCGCCGGCGGCAGCCCCGATCAATACCGCATCGACCAGGTAATGATCGAAACCGCCTACCAGCACGGTGGTTTTTCCTGGCAACAGGAATTCCACTGGAAAGAGGTCCTGGATCGCGTCGCGGGACAGAAGCGCAGATTCGTCGGCGGCTACGCGCAAGCGGGCATGTTTTTCTCGGAATGGGTGGAGTCGTTCCCGGAACCGCTCGAATTTGCGCTGCGAATTGCTCGCGTGGATCCGGACCGGGCTGTTTCGGGTGATACCGAGGAAGAATTCACGCTCGGATCGAACTGGTTTTTCAATGGCCACCGCAACAAGCTCTCGCTGGACGTGTCGCGCGTCGTTCGACTCCAGGCACCCGAGACGGACACGTCGAACCGCGTGCGGCTGCAGTGGGACTGGTCGTTCTGACGAGCGGACTGAATTCGGGTCCTGATACGCGCAACAGCAGTAACCGGAGGTCACTCTTCCGGCCGCTTGCCGTAGGCATAATCCCGGATTACCCGTCGGCCTCTTCACCCCGATATTGAAACGTGATACCCGCGCACGCGAAGGTGACGATTGGCACCGGCCACGGCGGAAACACCGCGGCGCGACGTCCTGAATGCCGCGCCACAACCCGACGGCCGCGAATGGTTCGCGATGGATCTTGCGGTCGTGCTGGATACGCTCGGGACCGTCTCCGGCGGCCTCAGTGACGACGAGGCGGCGTCGCGTCTCGCGCACTACGGGCCCAACACCTTGCCCCGGCGGGAGCCGCCCAGCCTGTTCGACATCGTCCTGCGGCAGTTCAGGAGCCCCCTGATTTACCTGCTCGGCATTGCGGCGGCGGTTTCCCTGGTGATCGGTGAGGTGAAGGATGCCGCGTTCATCATGGGCGTGCTGCTTATCAACGCCATTATCGGCACGGTGCAGGAGGCGCGTGCCGAGAAAGCCAGCCAGGCGCTGCAGCAGCTGTTGCGCATCCGCGCGGCCGTTCGCCGCAGCCATCGCGTGCTCGACGTCGATGCGGAGACGCTCGTCCCGGGCGACGTCGTCTACCTCGAGTCCGGCAACCGCGTGCCGGCGGATATCCGGCTGATCGCGGCGCACGGGCTCGAGGTCGATGAATCGCTGCTCACCGGCGAATCGCTCCCCGTCGCGAAGCAGGCTGACTGGTCGGGCAGTGCGGGCACGCCGCTAGCCGACCGGCTGAACATGCTGCACGCGGGCGCGATGGTTGCGCGCGGCCGCTGCCACGGGGCGGTGGTCGCAACGGGCGCGAACAGCGCCATCGGCAGCCTCGCGCTGGACGTCATCCGTTCCGAAGGCGGTCGTCCGCCGCTCGTGGAGCGCATGGAGACGTTCACGCGCCGCATCGCGATGGTCGTGCTGGTCGCCGCCGCAGGCATCGCGGTGATGGGCGTCGTGATGGGTCGCTATGCCGTCACGGAAATGTTCATGTTCGGCGTGGCGCTCGCCGTGTCGGCGATCCCCGAGGGCCTGCCGGTCGCACTGACCGTGGCGCTGGCCATCGGCACCACGCGCATGGCGCGGCGCGGCGTTATCGTGCGGCGGCTTGCGGCCGTCGAAGGCCTGGGTTCCTGCACGCTCATCGCGAGCGACAAGACCGGCACGCTGACCTGCAACGAGCTGACGGTGCAGCAGGTACGCTCGCCGGACGGCAGCATCTATGAAGTGACCGGGCAGGGCTTCGAGCCGGAAGGATGCTTCCTGAAAGAGGGGCTGCCCGTCGAGCCCGATCAGGCAGCCGCGCTGGCAGACCTCGCGCGCTCGGCTACCTTGTGCAACGAAGGCGAACTGCTACGCCGCGACGGAGGCTGGGCCTGGCACGGCGATCCGACCGATGTGGCGTTGTTGACGATGGCGTACAAGCTCGGCTGGCGCAAGGAAGACACCGAGGAACTCCATCCGCAGGTGAACGACATTCCCTTTGAGCCCGAGCGGCAGTTCGCGGCCACCTTCAACCGCCATGACGACGGAGTGCGCGTGCACGTAAAAGGCGCGCCCGAACGGGTTCTCGAGATGCTGGCCGAAGGGCAGGATGCGGAGCGCCTGCTGGCGATGGCCCGGGAGATGGCAGAACACGGCTACCGGGTACTGGCGGTCGCAGATGGCCTGGCTCCCGCCGACCTCGGCGCAACGGATGCACCACCGACGCCGACCGAACTCACCTGCACCGGCCTCGTCGGCATGATCGACCCGCTGCGGGCCGACGTGCGCGAGGCCGTCGCGGAAGCGCGCGAAGCCGGCGTCGCGACCGTCATGGTGACGGGTGACCATCCGCTGACCGCGCTGGCCATCTCGCGCGATCTCGGGCTGGCGAGCAGTGCGCACGAAGTCATCACCGGCGCGGATCTCATTGCCGCGCCGCCGGCGTCGTTGCCGGATCTCATCGCACGCACCAAGGTGTTCGCGCGCGTGGCGCCACACCAGAAACTCGAGATCGTCAACGCCGCGCGCAAGGCCGGACATTTCGTCGCGGTCACGGGCGACGGCATCAACGATGCGCCAGCGTTGCGCGCCGCGAATATCGGCGTGGCAATGGGCAAGTCGGGCACCGACGTGGCGCGCGAAGCCGCGGAACTGGTCATCAGCGACGACCACTTCGGCACGATCACGGCCGGTATCGAAGAGGGCCGCATCGCCTACAACAACATCCGCAACGTCATCTACCTGCTGATCTCGACCGGCGCGGCGGAGGTCATCCTCGTCGCGCTGGCACTTGTGTATGGCTCGCCGATCCCGCTGCTCCCGGTGCAGCTGCTGTGGCTGAATCTCGTTACCAATGGCATCCAGGATGTCGCGCTCGCGTTCGAGCCGGGCGTCGGCGATGAACGCTTGTCGCCGCCACGGCCGCCGCAGGAGTCGATCTTCAACCGCCTCATGATCGAGCGCACGCTCGTCGCCGCGCTGTTCATGGGCGTGGTCGGCTTCGGCCTGTTCCAGTGGTGCCTTGCCGCGGGTTGGTCGGAGGATGCTTCGCGCAATGCGCTGCTCATGCTCATGGTGCTGTTCGAGAACGTGCATCTCTTCAACTGCCGCTCCGAGACGCGGTCCGCGTTTGCAATGTCGCCGCTGCGCAGCCCGGTACTCATGATCGGCATGATCGTCGCGTTCTCGACCCACGTCACGATGACCTACCTGCCGGTTGGCAACCTGCTGCTCGCAACGCAGCCGGTCAGTGCTTCGTTATGGCTGCAGCTGCTGATGCTCGGCCTGCCGATATTGATCGTGATGGAGCTGCACAAGCTGTCGTGGTCGCTGCGGCGACGCAGGCGGATCAGTTAGCGATGGCAGCCAGCTGGTCGGCCTGGTACTCGTTGACGAGCGGCTGGATGACCTGTTCGAGCCCGCCCTCGAGGATCTCGTCGAGCTTGTAGAGCGTCAGGTTGATTCGGTGATCC
This sequence comes from Woeseiaceae bacterium, assembly GCA_041559075.1. Lineage (GTDB taxonomy): Bacteria > Pseudomonadota > Gammaproteobacteria > Steroidobacterales > Woeseiaceae > UBA1847. The sequence continues at coordinate 10,967 of JBFFEB010000068.1, forward strand.
GTGACGCGCCCCTGTGGGTAGTTGTAGGTGCGGATGCGTTCCGAGCGGTCGCCAGAGCCGACGAGGAGCTTGCGCTGCTCGGCCTGTTCGGTTTGCTGCTCGGCAATCTTTGCATCCAGCAAGCGCGCCTGCAGCAATGACATGGCGCGGGCGCGGTTCTTGTGTTGTGAGCGCTCGTCCTGGCACTCGACGACGATGCCCGTGGGAAGGTGCGTGAGGCGCACGGCCGAGTCGGTCTTGTTGACGTGCTGGCCGCCGGCGCCGGACGCGCGGTAGGTGTCGACGCGCAGGTCCGCGGGAGTGATCTCCTCTGCCTCGACATCGTCGACCTCGGGCAGCACGGCCACGGTACAGGCCGACGTGTGGATGCGGCCCTGCGATTCAGTGGCGGGAACGCGCTGCACGCGATGGGCGCCGGACTCGAACTTGAGCGCCGCGTAGATGCCGCTGCCCGTAATACGGCTGATGATCTCCTTGTAGCCGCCGTGCTCGCCCTCGCGCGCGCTCAATATCTCCACGGACCAGCCCATGGATTCGGCGTACTTCGAATACATGCGGAACAGGTCGCCGGCGAATATGGCGGCTTCGTCGCCTCCCGTACCGGCGCGAATCTCGAGGTAGACGTTACTCTCGTCGTGCGGGTCAGGCGGTATCAGCGCCTTCTGCAGCTCCAGCTCGAGCGTTTCGTGGCGCTCCTCGAGCACAGCGAGTTCCTCTTCGCCCATCGCACGAATATCGGCGTCGCTGTCTTCGACCATCTCTCGGGCGGCGGCCATGTCCGCGTCGATCGACTCGTAATCGGAAAACAGCTTTACGACCGGTTCGACGCGCGAATACTCCTTCGACAAATCGCGGAACTGGTTCTGGTCGCCGATCACCTCCGGATCGGCGAGGAGCCCGGCCAGTTCCTCGAAGCGGTCGCGCACGGACTCCAGCTTGTGGCGTATCGACTCCTTCATTGGCGGAAGCTTACTCTTCTTCGATGCCGAACAGTGCCCGGGCGGCCGCGATGATCTCGATATCGGCGTTCTCACCCGCCTCGCGCAGCCTGACACTCGGGTTGTGCAGCATCTTCTTCATCAGTGCCGCCGTTGCGTACTCGAGCACCTCCTGCCCGTCCGCGCCCTTGGCCAGGCGTTTCTGCGCCTGTTTCAGTATCTCGCCACGCACCGAGTTCGCGTTCTCGCGCAGTGCGGTGATCAACGGAGCGACCTGCTTGGCGCGCTCCATGTTGAGGTAGCGCCCGATCTCCTCGTTCAGGATGCGGTTGGCATCCTGGGCAGCTGCCTCACGGTTGCCCTGGCCCTCGAGAACGACCTTGTTGAGGTCGTCGATGGTGTACAGGTACACGTCGTCGAGCTTGCCGACCCCGGCCTCGATGTCGCGTGGCACGGCGATGTCGACTGCGAAGATCGGCTTGCGGCGCCGCGTCTTGATGGCTGCTTCCATCTGCGGCAGCGTCACCACCGCCGTCGGGCTGGCCGTGGAGCTGATCAGGATATCGGCTTCTGGCAGCGTACCTTCAAGATCCGAGAGGGCCAGCCCGAAGCCGCCGAACTGGTTGGCCAGGTCGTGCGCGCGCGAGAGGTTGCGATTCGCCACGAACAGGCGCCCGATGTCCTTGCGCTTCAGGTGCTTGGCGACGAGCTCGATGGTCACGCCGGCGCCGACGAGCAGCGCCGTGTGCTTCTTGAAATCAGAGAAGAATTGCTGCGCGAGGGTTACCGCTGCGTAGGCCACGGAGACAGGGCTCGAGCCGATTTCGGTGTCGGTGCGGACCTTTTTCGCGACCGAGAAGGTGTGCTGGAACAGCCGTGACAGCCGCTTGCCGACGGTCCCCGCGCCCTCGGCGTCCCGGTAGGCGTCCTTGAGCTGGCCGAGGATCTGCGGCTCGCCGAGCACCATCGAGTCCAGCCCGCACGCGACCCGGAAGATATGGCGCAGGGCGGCGTCGTCGTCCAGCTGGAAGAGCGTGTCGGCGAACGACGGGTCCAGGTTGTGGGCATCATGCAGCCAGTCCTGCAGTCGCCGGCGGCCCGCGTCGTCCGCCATGACGTAGAACTCGGTGCGATTGCAGGTCGAGAGCAACACGGCCTCGTCGACACCGTCGATGGAGCGCACGGCCTGCAACGCGCCGGGGATCTGCTCGCCGGCGAATACCACCTGTTCGCGAATTTCGACAGGTGCCGTGTTATGGTTCAGCCCGAGTATTTTGAGCGGCATATCAGGTTAAGGTACGGCACCGGTCCGGTACCGGGAGGAATAGTCCACGGAGTGCGTATCATAAGCGAACTGAGAGCACAGTTCCTTGTCTGTGTTATCTATACACCGCAATATCGCGGCTCGGGCAACGACGCGGCCGCGATGGGATGATCAGACAAACACCAATGCATCAACAGCTTCGAGCGCTGTCCGCCCTCTGGGCCGCGACGGTTATAACCCTATTTTGCCCCAATGCCATCGCCGATGACGAGGACGCTCGCAGCGAGGCCGCGGCGCACCTCCTGCAGGCCGAACTGGCGCTGCAGGCCAGCGACTTCCTGGAGGCTGCGCGGGAGTACCGCAAGGCGGCCCAGATCAGCGAGAGCGTTGACATCGCACGGCAGGCGACTCGCGTCGGCTACAGCTTCGGCTTCAATGACGAGGCTTTGCTGGCCGCGAAGCGCTGGCTGGAACTCGACGAGGGCAGCGACGAGGCACTGCTCTACGTGGCGCAGCTGCAGCTGCGGCTCGACGACCTGCGCAATGCGCGGCGTAATTTCAAGAAGCTGATCGAAAGCGGCGACGAGGATGCCGATGCGCGCCTGCTGTCGCTGGTGCAGGTCCTGTCCGAAGAGGATCCCGAAAAGGCCGACAAGGTCATGCGCTGGCTGGCGAAGCCCTACAAGAAATCGGCGTATGCGCAGTACGCCACGGCCGTGCTGGCCATGCAGGCGGGCGATACCGACTATGCGGAGGAGCGGGCGCTGCGCGCCATCGAGCTGGACCCTGAGTGGGTAAAGGCGAAGCTCCTCTATGCGCGCACGTTGCTGATCGCCGGCAGGCAGGACGAGGCCATCGACTACACGGCGCGGCTGATCGGCGACGATCCCGACCCGGATCCCGACGCGCGCATGGAGCTCGCGCTGATGATGATGACGGCAGGGCGCGACGACGACGCCCTGAGCCAGATCAACCAGATATTGCTGGAGCAGCCGTCGCGCGCGGATGCGCTGCGAATGATGGCCATCATCAACTTCCGCCTCGAGAACCTGGACGCGGCCTGGGCCGATTTCCAGGACCTGCTCGCCAGCGGCCGGTTCACCATGGATGCGCTCTATTACCTGGCGCGCATCGCGGACGTGCGCGGGGAGTACGAACGGGCGGCGCGGCTGTACTCTCAGGTCAAGTCAGGGCCGAACGTGGTGGTGTCGCAGCGCCGTGCGAGCGCTCTGATCGCCTACCAGATGGAGGACCCGCAGAAGGCCCTGCAAGACCTCGAGGAGTTCGGCAACAACAGTCCGAGCCATTCGATCGACATGGTGCTGGCGCGGGCACAGCTGCTGGCGTCGCTCGAGCGATACGACGAGGCCCTGGA
>JBFFEB010000069.1:0-14260 GCA_041559075.1 Woeseiaceae bacterium
AATTGCTCGGTATCGACCCGCCGTTACGTGCGCAGTACATCAGGGTGATGTTCGACGAGATCACGAGGATACTGAATCACCTCATGTGGCTCGGCGCGCATGGCCTCGACATCGGTGCCATGACCATATTCCTGTATTGCTTCCGCGAGCGCGAGGACCTCATGGATATCTACGAGGCGGTCTCCGGCACGCGCATGCATGCGACCTACTATCGCCCCGGGGGTGTTTATCGCGACCTTCCGGAGACGATGCCGAAGTACCAGGAATCCAGGTTCCGCAGCCAGAAGGATGTCGACCGCCTCAACGCCAGCCGCCAGGGTTCATTGCTCGATTTCATCGAAGCGTTCACGGACAAGTTCCCGGGCTGCGTCGACGAGTACGAAACGCTGCTCACGGACAACCGCATCTGGAAACAGCGTACCGTCAACATCGGCGTCGTGTCGCCGGAGCGGGCGATGCAACTCGGTTTCACCGGGCCCATGCTGCGCGGGTCCGGGGTCGAGTGGGATCTGCGCAAGAAGCAGCCCTACGACGTCTACGACCAGGTCGACTTCGACATCCCCGTCGGCGTCAATGGCGACTGCTACGACCGCTACCTGGTGCGGGTCGAAGAGCTGCGGCAGTCGAACCGCATCATCAGGCAGTGCGTCGACTGGCTGCGCGCGAACCCCGGACCGGTCATGATCGACGACCGCAAGATCGCGGCGCCCAGGCGCGTAGAGATGAAAGACGACATGGAGTCGCTGATACATCACTTCAAACTGTTTACCGAGGGCTATTGCGTGCCCGAGGGCGAGGCATACGCGGCGGTGGAGCATCCCAAGGGCGAATTCGGCGTCTACCTGGTGTCTGACGGCGCCAACAAGCCGTATCGCGTCAAGATCCGCGCGCCCGGCTTCGTGCACTTGTCCGCGATGTCCGAGATGGTGGAGGGGCACATGCTTGCGGATGTCGTCGCCGTGATCGGCACGCAGGACATCGTATTTGGCGAGGTGGACCGATGAGCGGCGAAATGCTTCTCTCAGATCACGTTCGCGAGGAAATCGAGCACTGGAAGGCGCGGTTTCCCGCGGACCGGCAGCGTTCCGCCATCATCGGCGCGCTGCATGCCGTGCAACACGAGAACGACGGTTACCTGACGCCGGAACTGATGAATGCCGTCGCCGAGTACCTCGAGTTGCCGAGCATCCAGGTGTACGAGGTGGCGACGTTCTACTCGATGTTCCAGACGAAGCCCGTGGGCCGCCACAACGTCGCGATCTGCACCAACGTGTCCTGCATGTTGCGCGGGGCGGAGGAAATCGTCGAACACGTTGAGAACAGGCTCGGGATCAAGCTGGGCGAAAGCACCGAGGACGGACGCATCTACCTCAAGCGTGAAGAGGAGTGCCTCGCGGCCTGTTGCGGCGCCCCGATGATGATGGTCGATCACAAGTACTACGAGAACCTGACGAGCGAGCAGGTCGACGAAATCCTGGATGGGCTCGACTGATGGCCTATGAGCAGAATCTCGTGTGCTTCACGACGCTCGGCGAGGAGGAGTCCTGGACGCTCGCCACCTATGAGAAGCACGGCGGCTACGAAGCCTGGCGAAGTATCTTGAAAGGGGAGATGTCGCCGCGTGATGTGATCGACACCGTGAAGGCGTCGGGCCTGCGCGGGCGCGGCGGCGCCGGGTTCCCGACCGGTCTCAAGTGGAGCTTCATGCCCAAGGCGTACGAAGGGCAGAAGTACCTCGTCTGCAATTCGGACGAAAGCGAGCCGGGCACCTGCCACGATCGCGAGGTGCTGCGTTACAACCCGCACGCCCTGGTCGAGGGTATGGCGATTGCTGGTTACGCAATGGGGGCAACGGTCGGCTACAACTACATTCGTGGCGAATTCATCGACGAGCCCGTGCCGCGTTTCGAAGCGGCCGTAAAAGAAGCCTACGAGGCCGGCCTGCTGGGCAAGAATATCGGCGGATCCGGTATCGACTTCGACCTGTACACGTTCGTCGGCGCAGGCGCCTACATCTGCGGCGAGGAGACGGCGCTGCTCGAATCGCTCGAGGGCAAGCAGGGCAAACCGCGATTCAAGCCGCCGTTTCCCGCGAACTACGGCCTGTACGGCAAGCCGACCACGATCAACAACACGCAGAGCCTTGCGAGCGTTCCCGCGATCATCCGCAACGGCGCGGCCTGGTTCGCCGGCCTCGGTCCGGAAGGGTCCGGCGGCACGGCGCTGTTCTCGATGTCGGGACACGTGGAAAAGCCCGGCAACTACGAATTGCCGATGGGGATACCGTTCAAAGAGCTCCTCGAGATCGCGGGCGGCATGCTCGGCGGCCGAAAGCTTAAAGCCGTGATCCCTGGCGGTTCGTCCGTGCCGGTGCTGCCGGGCGAGATCATCATGAATTGCACGATGGACTACAACTCGCTGTCGGAGGCCGGTTCGTCATTCGGCACCGGGGCGGTCATGGTCATGGACGAGACCACCTGCATGGTCAGGGTCCTGCGCCGGATCTCGCGTTTCTACATGGCGGAGTCCTGCGGGCAGTGCACGCCCTGCCGCGAAGGTACCGGCTGGCTGTACCGCATGCTTACGCGCATCGTGGAGGGCCGCGGCCAGGAGGAGGATCTCGACAAGCTGCTCGACGTGGCGAACAAGATCGAGGGCCACACCATCTGCGCCCTCGGCGACGCAGCGGCGTGGCCGGTGCAGAGTTTCCTGAAGCATTACCGTCACGAGTTCGAGTACATGGTCCGCAACCAGGGACGCAGCATCGTCGATGCGGCGCCGGGAGAGGCTGCCTGACGATGAGCGACGACATCGTAAACATCGAAGTCGACGGCAAGCCGGTCGAGGCGCGCAAGGGCCAGATGATCATCGAGGCGACGGACGCCATCGGCGCTTACATCCCGCGCTTCTGTTACCACGAGAAGCTCAGTATCGCCGCCAATTGCCGCATGTGCCTCGTCGAAGTGGAGAAAGCGCCCAAGCCGCTGCCGGCCTGCGCAACGCCGATCACGGATGGCATGAAGATCTTCACGAGATCGCCTTACGCCATCGCGGCACAGAAGGCGACGATGGAGTTCCTGCTCATCAATCACCCGCTCGATTGCCCGATCTGCGACCAGGGCGGCGAGTGCGAACTCCAGGACCTCGCGATGGGGTACGGCCGCGACGTATCGCGTTACAACGACGGCAAGCGTGTCGTCAAGGACAAGAACATCGGTCCGCTGGTTTCCACCGACATGACACGCTGCATCCACTGCACCCGCTGCGTGCGCTTCGGCCAGGAGATCGCCGGCATCCCGTTCCTCGGCACGACCGAGCGCGGCGAGAACATGAAGATCGGCACCTACATCGAGCAGAGCGTCGATCACGAGCTGTCCGGCAACATCATCGACCTGTGCCCGGTCGGCGCATTGAACAACAAGCCGTATCGCTACAGCGCCCGCGCCTGGGAGATGACGCAGAAAGCCACCGTGTCGCCGCACGATTGCGTCGGTTCCAACATGTTCGCGCACGTGCTGCGCGGCACGGTCAAGCGCATCGTGCCGCGTGAGAACGAGGGCATCAACGAGACCTGGCTCGCGGACCGGGACCGGTTCAGCTACGAAGCGGTCTACAGCCAGGATCGCCTGCTGACACCGAAGATCAAGCGTGCCGGGGAGTGGCACGACATCGACTGGGAGGAGGCGCTCAATACCGTCGCCGAACTGATCCGGAAGGCGGCTCCAGAGAAGGTCGGCCTGCTCGCGGCGCCGTGGATCACGGCCGAAGAGTCGCACCTGCTGTCCGGCATTGCCGCCTATGTCGGCACGAGCAACATCGACTACCGCATCCGGCGGCGCGATTTCTCGGACCAGGACAACGATCCCATCTTCCCGTCGCTCGGCTGCGAGATCGCCGAGATCGAGCAGCAGAACGCGATTCTCGTCGTCGGCAGCAATCTTCGCGAGGAGGCGCCGATACTGGCGCACCGGGTTCGCAAGGCCGCGCTCGCGGGTGCCGAGGTCAGCTTCGTCAACAGTCGAGAGCACGACTATTTCTTCAAGGTGGCGAACAGCCTCGCCGGCGAAGGGCTCGTTGAAATGCTGGCGGGCGTCGCGGTCGCGGCTTGTGGCGGCAGGGTGCCGGAGAACGTCGCGGCACTGTGCGAGGGCATAAAGGCCGGAGACGGCCACAAGCAGGTCGCGGCTTCGCTGCAGAAGGCGGAGAAGGCGCTGGTCCTGCTGGGCAACATCGCCGGGCGGCACCGTGCCATGTCGGCCGTGCGGGCGCTCGCGGCCGCCATTGCCGCGGCGACGGGCGCCGCCTTCGGCGGCCTGTCGGAGGGTCCGAATTCCGCCGGCGCGTCGCTCGCCGGCGTGCTGCCGCACCGCGGGCTCGGGGGCGTGCGCCGTACCGAACCGGGGCTGCATGCCGGGCAAATGCCGGGCGCCGACCTGGACGTGCTCTTGCTCGTCAATGTCGAGCCCGGCGCCGACATCCTGGCGGCCGAGGACGCGGTCGCGAAGATCAAGGCGCAGAATTTCACGGTCGCACTCACGCCTTTCGCGTCGGAGTCGCTGCTCGACGCGGCCGACCTGCTGTTGCCGACAGGTTCGTTCGCCGAGTCCTCCGGCACTTACGTCAACGCGGCCGGGACCTGGCAGAGCTTCCCGGGCATCGCGAACCCGGTCGGCGAGGCGCGCCCGACCTGGAAGGTGCTGCGCGTGATCGGCAACCTGCTCGACGCACCGGGCTTCGAGTACGTGAGCAGCGAGGAAGTGCTCGAGGAGCTGCGCGAACAGCTAGGCGAGGTCGATCCGGACAATGCCTATGCCGGCACCACGCCCATTGCTCGGCCGGACGGCGCGGATGCACCGGCCGATGATGTCGATATTCCGATCTACTCGATCGATCCTGTCGTGCGGCGTGCGCGTGCCCTGCAGCTGACGGACGCGGCACGACGCGCGCGCGGGGAGGGTGGTGCGCAGTGATTGACCTCTGGAACTCGCTGCCGCCGATGGTCCAGTACGTGACCGTCTCGACCCTCAAGATTCTCATCGTGATGATCGGGGTTGTGCTGGTGGTGGCGTTCTCCACCTATTTCGAACGCAAAGTTATCGGCAGCATGCAGGCGCGTGTCGGCCCGAACCGGGTCGGTCCCCGGGGCTTGCTGCAGCCCTTCGCCGATGTCTTCAAGCTGCTGTTCAAGGAGGTGATCGTTCCCTCGGAGTCGAGCCGCTTCCTGTTCGTCATCGCGCCCCTGCTATCGCTAATACCCGCACTCGCTACCTGGGCGGTCATTCCGCTGAACGACACCTTTGTGATCGCGGATATCAATGCCGGGCTCCTGTATGTGCTGGCACTGACGTCAGTCGGGGTCTACGGTGTCATCCTGGCGGGATGGGCGACCAATTCGAAGTACGCGTTCCTCGGCGCAATGCGTTCGGCGGCGCAGATCGTGGCGTACGAGATCGCGATGGGCTTCGCGCTCGTCGGCGTGCTGATGGCCGGCGGCAGCCTGAATCTCGGCGACATCGTCCAGGCGCAGTCCGGCGGCGTATCGAACTGGTTCCTCGTGCCCCTGTTTCCGCTGTTCCTGGTTTACTGGATATCGGGCGTTGCCGAGACCAACCGCGCGCCGTTCGACGTGGCGGAAGGCGAGTCCGAAATCGTTGCCGGCTTTCACGTCGAATACTCCGGTGTGGCGTTCGCGCTGTTCTTCCTTGCAGAGTACGCCAACATGGTGCTGATCTCGGCGCTCACGGCGATCTTCTTCTTCGGTGGCTGGGCATCACCGTTCGAGGGCTGGACCTTCCTCGGTGATTCGTTCCTGAGAGAGGGCAGCTTCCTCTGGTTGTTCGCCAAGATCTGCCTGTTCATGTACACCTTCTTCTGGCTGCGCGCGACGTTCCCGCGTTATCGCTACGACCAGATCATGCGGCTCGGGTGGAAAGTGTTCATCCCGGTCACGATCGTCTGGATCGCAGTGGAAGGCGTGATGGCGTGGATGAAAGTCGGGCCGTGGTCCGGCCTGGCGGGATGAGCGGGGGCAGCGCGATATGAACAAAGCGATCCGCTACGTCAAGACCTTCGCATTGTGGGAGCTGCTGCGCGGCCTGTCGGTCACGCTCCGCAACTTCTTCAGGAAGAGCGTGACGCTATCCTACCCGGAAGAGAAAACACCGCAATCGCACCGCTTCCGCGGCCTGCACGCGCTGCGCCGCTACCCGAATGGCGAGGAGCGCTGCATTGCCTGCAAGCTCTGCGAGGCGGTGTGCCCGGCGCTAGCGATCACGATCGAGTCTGACGTCAGCGAAGACGGCACGCGGCGCACGACGCGTTACGACATCGATCTTTTCAAGTGCATCTACTGCGGTTTCTGCGAGGAGGCCTGCCCGGTCGACGCCATCGTCGAGACCCGGATCCACGAGTACCACATGGAGGAACCCGGGCAGAACATCATGACCAAGGACAAGCTGCTCGCGGTCGGCGACAAGTACGACGCCATGATCGCGGCGGATAAAGCGGCGGATGCCCCGTACCGGTAGGACGAGCGATGATATTCGAGGCCATGCTGTTCTATCTCTTCGCCGCGGTCATGATCGGCGCCGCGCTCGGCGTCGTGTTCGCAAGAAACCCGGTGCACTCGGTCATGTTCCTCGTGCTGACGTTTTTCAACAGTGCGATTTTGTGGCTCATGGCCGAGGCGGAGTTCCTCGCGATCGTCCTGGTGCTCGTCTACGTCGGCGCCGTGATGGTGCTGTTCCTGTTCGTCATCATGATGCTCGAGGTCAACGTCGAGGCTGTCAAACGAGGCCTGACCCGTTACGCGCCGCTGGCTATCGCCATCGCACTTATCATGGTAGTCGAGCTGATCCAGCTGATCTGGCTCAGGAGCCGTGACGTACAGATCTCCTCGTCGTTTGCAGCGAACCCGGAGGGCTACGACAACACCAAGGCGCTCGGTGCGGTGCTCTATACCGAGCACGTGTACGCCTTCGAGATCGCGGCCGTCATCCTGCTGCTTGCGATCGTCGCGGCGATAACGCTGACGATGCGCAAGCGGCCCGGACTCAAGGTGCAGGACATCGCGAAGCAGGTTTCTGTGCGCGCGAAGGACCGCATCCGCATCGTGAAGATGGATGCGGAGAAAAAGCAATGATCGGGCTGCAGCACTACCTGACGTTGTCCGCAATGCTGTTCGTGCTCAGCATAGCCGGCATCATCATCAACCGGCGCAACCTGATCCTGCTGCTGATGTGCATCGAACTGATGTTGCTCGCAGTGAATTTCAACTTCATCGCTTTCTCGCGCTACCTCGGCGACGAGACGGGGCAGGTGTTCGTGTTCTTCATCCTCACGGTGGCCGCCGCGGAAGCGGCGATCGGACTCGCGATCCTCGTGGTGCTGTTCCGAACGCGGCGCTCCATCAATGTGGAAGAACTGAACAGGATGAAGGGTTAGCGGCGCATGTATTCCTACTACCTGACAATCGTCCTGGCGCCGCTGTTCGCGGCGATCGTCGCCGGGCTGTTCGGCCACAAGATCGGGCGGAAGGGCGCGCACTCGATCACGATTGGGGCGGTGGGCCTCTCCTGCGTTCTATCCTTCTACGTGCTCTACCGGATGTACTGGGGCGACGCCGAGCCCGAGAACATCAGTGTCTACACCTGGGCGGTGTCCGACGGGTTGCGCATGGAGGTCGGTTTCCTCGTCGACCGCCTGACCGTGTTGATGATGGCGGTGGTCACCTTCGTCTCGTTCATGGTGCACGTCTACACGATCGGCTACATGCACGACGACCCGGGCTACCAGCGCTTCTTCAGCTATATCTCGCTGTTCACGTTCTCGATGTTGATGCTCGTGATGTCGAACAACTTCCTGCAGCTGTTCTTCGGCTGGGAAGCGGTCGGCCTCGTGTCCTACCTGCTGATCGGCTTCTGGTTCAAGCGTGAGTCGGCGATCTTCGCAAACCTGAAGGCGTTCCTGGTCAACCGCGTCGGCGACTTCGGTTTCATACTCGGTATTGCCGCGGTCGTGATGTTCACGGGCTCGCTGGACTACGCGACCGTGTTCGGCCAGGCCGAAGAGGTTGCCGCGCAGAGCGTCGAGGTATTCCCCGGCAGTCCCTGGAACGCGATGACGCTGATCTGCATCCTGCTGTTCATCGGCGCCATGGGTAAGTCGGCGCAGGCGCCACTCCATGTCTGGCTGCCGGACTCGATGGAAGGCCCCACGCCGATCTCGGCACTCATCCATGCCGCCACGATGGTGACGGCAGGCATCTTCATGGTCGCGCGGATGTCGCCACTGTACGAATTTTCGACGACGGCGCTTGCCGTGGTCATTGTGATCGGCGCGATCACGGCGTTCTTCATGGGGCTGCTCGGTATCGTGCAGAACGACATCAAGCGCGTCGTTGCATACTCGACGCTGTCGCAGCTCGGCTACATGACCGTGGCGCTCGGCGCGTCCGCCTACGGTGCCGCGATCTTCCACCTGATGACGCACGCTTTTTTCAAGGCGCTGCTGTTCCTCGCCGCCGGCTCCGTGATCATCGCGATGCACCATGAGCAAGACATCCGGAAGATGGGTGGCATCCGCAAGTACATGCCGATCACCTACTGGACGTCGCTGATCGGTTCGCTGGCGTTGATCGGTTTCCCAGGAACCGCAGGCTTCTTCTCGAAGGACCTGCTGATCGAGGCGGTCCGCGAGTCGCACTGGCACGGCGAGGGCGCGGTATACTGGATCGCCTATCTCAGCGTGCTGCTCGGCGTGTTTGTCACCGCGCTGTACTCATTCCGTATGTTCTTCCTCGTATTCCACGGCGAGGAGCGCATGGACAAGAAGACCCGCTCGCAGCTGCACGAGCCGCCATGGGTCGTCACCTTGCCGCTCGTGATGCTGGCAATACCGTCGCTCGTCATCGGCTGGTTCACGGTCGGCCCGGTGCTGTTCGGCGGCTTCTTCGGTGACGCGATTTTTGTCGATTACACACGAGACGTGCTCGCGCACATGGGCGAGCACTGGCACGGCCCGCTAGGCCTGCTCACTCACGCCTGGCAGACGCCGGTGTTCTGGCTGGCTATGGCCGGCCTAGCGACGGCTGTCTACTTCTACCTGTTACGGCCCGACCTGCCCGCGAAGATCAAGGCGACGTTCGAGGGACTGTATAACCTGCTGGACCGCAAGTACTACTTCGACGATCTCTATATCAAGGGCTTCGCGGTCTGGGGCCGCCGCATCGGAACAGCGCTGTGGAAGCGCGGCGACCAGTTCCTGATCGATGGTGTGCTCGTGAACGGCACGGCCAACTCGGTCGGCAAGCTCGCCGGCGTGATGCGCCAGTTGCAGAGCGGCTACCTCTACACCTACGCCTTCGCGATGATCATCGGTCTCACGATGTTCCTCGGCTGGCTGATCTGGTTCCGCTAGGGCTGGGGCACTGACGGCGATGGTGGACAATCTCCTCAGCGTACTGATCTGGCTGCCCGTTGCCGGCGGCGTCGTCCTGCTCGCGATGGGCGACGACAACGACGCCGCGTCGGCGCGCGCAAACACGATGCGCTGGACGGCGCTTGCCGTATCCGTGCTGACCTTCGTCCTCAGCATTGGCCTGTACACGAGTTTCGACAAAACGACGGCGGCGATGCAGTTCGTTGAGCGTGCGCCCTGGATCGACGTCATCGACGTCTGGTACTACCTCGGCGTCGACGGGTTCTCCGCCCCGCTGATCCTGCTGACGACGTTCATCACGCCGTTGGTCGTGATCGCCGGCTGGGATGTGATCAAGACGCGCCCGGCGCAGTACTTCGCAGCGTTCCTGATCCTCGAGGGGCTGATGAACGGCGTGTTCTCGGCCCTCGACGGGTTGCTGTTCTACGTGTTCTGGGAAGCCATGCTGGTGCCGATGTTCCTGATCATCGGCGTCTGGGGCGGCAAGCGGCGCGTGTACGCGACGCTGAAGTTCTTCCTCTACACCTTCCTCGGCTCGGTGCTGATGCTGGTCGCGTTCATCTACCTGTACCGCCTCACCGGCAGTTTCGACATGGCCGGATGGATGGAGGTGCCGGTCAGCCTGACCGCACAGAAGCTTATCTTCATCGCCTTCCTGCTCGCTTTCGCGATCAAGGTGCCGATGTGGCCGGTGCACACCTGGCTGCCGGATGCGCATGTCGAGGCGCCGACGGGTGGCTCGGTGATCCTGGCGGCCATCCTGCTGAAGATGGGCGGCTACGGATTCGTACGTTTCTCGCTGCCGATGGTGCCGGACGGCAGCCGCTACTTCGCCGGCATGATGATCGCCCTGTCGCTGATCGCCGTGGTGTACATCGGCTTCGTGGCGCTGATGCAGAGGGACATGAAGAAGCTGATCGCGTATTCGTCGATTGCGCACATGGGCTTCGTGACGCTGGGTTTCTTCATCGTCTGGCACATGTTCGGCGAGAGCGGGGCGGTGCTGGGCGTATCGGGCGGCATGGTGCAGATGGTCTCGCACGGTCTGATCTCGGGCGCGATGTTCCTGTGTGTCGGCGTGCTGTACGACCGCGTGCACAGCCGCCAGATCTCGGACTACGGCGGCGTCGCCAACACCATGCCGGTGTTCGCCGCATTCATGGTGCTGTTCGCGATGGCGAACGCGGGACTGCCTGGCACGTCGGGTTTCGTCGGCGAGTTCATGGTGATCATCGCGAGCTTCAAGGCGAATCCGTGGTTCGCATTCTTCGCGGCGATGACGCTGGTACTGGGAGCCGCGTATACGCTGTGGATGATCAAACGTGTAGTGTATGGCGAAGTCGCCAATGACAACGTTGCGGCGCTCGAGGACCTGAATCGCCGCGAATTCATCGTGCTGGGTATTCTTGCGATCGCCGTATTGCTCGTCGGTCTGTGGCCGGCACCGCTCATCGACATGATGGAAGTGACGATCGAGCATCTCGTTGACCAGGCGAGCCAGACGAAGTTCTGACGGCAGGGATTATGGACTGGATGAGTTACATCAGTGCGGCGCCGGAGATAGTCCTCCTGGGACTGATCTGCATCGTGCTCGTTGCGGACCTGTTCGTTTCCAACGAGCGACGTATCCTGACTTACTGGATGGCGCTGGCTAGCCTGGTCATCACCTTGGTTGTGCTGTTAGCCACGGCACCCGAGGTGCGAACAACGGTCTTCAGCGGCAGTTACGTCAGTGACGGCCTGTCCCAGGTACTGAAGATTTCCGTGACGGGATTCGTGGCGGTCGCGTTTATCTATGCGCGTGATTACTTGCGCGTCAATGATCTGCACAAGGGCGAGTTCTACACGCTGGGGCTATTCGGGCTGCTGGGCATGATGATCATGGCCTCGGCGAACAGCCTGCTGACGATGTACCTCGGACTCGAGACCCTGGCACTGTCGCAATATGCCCTGGTTGCCTTCGATCGCAATAATGAGACCTCGGCCGAGTCGGCCATGAAGTACTTCGTGCTCGGCGCGATCGCATCCGGCGCGTTGCTGTATGGGATCTCCTGGGTCTACGGTGTGACCGGCAGTATCCAGTTCAACGAGATCGCCGCGGCGCTTATCAGCGATCCGGCGATGAATAGCCTGCCGCTGTGGTTCGGGGTCGCTTTCATCGTTGTAGGCATCGCATTCAAGTTCGGTGCCGTGCCGTTCCACATGTGGTTGCCGGACGTCTACCACGGAGCACGCTCGCCGGTGACGCTGTACGTGGCGTCGGCGCCGAAGGTTGCCGCATTTGCGCTGACCATCCGTATCCTGGTCGACGCGCTGGGCGACCTGCACGATGTCTGGAGCGGCATGATCATGGTGATCGCCGTGTTGTCGTTGTTGCTCGGCAACATCGTTGCCATCGCGCAGACCAACATCAAGCGGATGCTCGCGTATTCGACGATCGCCCACGTGGGTTTCATCCTGCTTGCCATCTATACCGGCACCGATGAGGGCTATGCGGCGGGATTGTTCTACACGCTGACCTACGTGGTGGCTGCCGCCGGCGCATTCGGCATGGTGATCCTCCTGAGCCGCAGGGGGTTCGAGGCGGAGTCCCTGAGGGATTTCAAAGGTCTGAATGCGCGGAGCCCATGGTTCGCGCTCATGATGATGTTCCTGATGATGAGCATGGCCGGCATCCCGCCGTTCATCGGTTTCTTCGGCAAGCTGAATGCGATCAGCGCGGTACTGGGCAGTGGCTACACGGGCCTCGCGATCCTGATGATGCTGGCCTCGGTGCCCGGCCTGTACTACTACCTGAAGGTGGTCTGGTACATGTACTTCGAGGAGCCGGAAGACCTGGCGGTGCTGCAGGCCAACACGGATACGCGCCTTGTAATGAGCCTGAACGGTGTCGCGGTGCTGGCGCTCGGGATCGTGCCGGGCTGGCTCTGGGCGCTCTGCCTAACCGTCCTAGGCGGATAGGGTGCCGTAGGAGCACGCCTCGGCGCGCGATCGAGACCGGTAGGAGCGGTTCTCGAAGCGTGACTCAGCGGGCGATGTTCCGGCACATCCTGCGGTGGGAGAGCGGGGCTCGTCGGCCTGCGCCATTTCTCGACGAAATCCCGAATTTCATAGCTTTGATCATAAATATCATATAGTTACACTATTTTTCTAGATATTTTCTAATTATGAATTCGAGGACCGAGACATGGGCACCGTTACCGCATTGAAGCAACCGGACTCGGGCAACGACGAGCGCGCCGAGGCCCTGGCGAACGAGATCACCGAGCTCTGCTCCTACCTGTACGCTGCCGAATACCACTTGCTCGTCAAGATCCGCGAATTCGACGAGAACGGTTACTGGGGCGGGCCCGGCCTCATGTCCTGTGCCCACTGGCTGAATTTCAAATGCGGCATGGGAATGAACGCGGCGCGAGAGCGCGTCCGCGTGGCCCGGGCGCTGGACGAGCTGCCAAAGATTTCCGCTGCGTTCGAAGCCGGTACCTTGAGCTACTCCAAGGTGCGCGCCATGACACGTGTCGCAACGCCCGAGAACGAGGATTTCCTGCTGCACATCGCGCGGCATGGCACGGCATACCACGTCGAGACCCTAGTGCGGAAATACCGACGGTTGCAGACGCAACGCGAGGTCGACACGGCCAATGCCGTCCACATCAGGCGGGAGCTCACATATTACTGGGACGAGGACGGCGCCCTGGTATTTCACGGACGGCTGTCCGCGGAGCAGGGTGCAATGATCCTGAAAGCCCTGGAAATGCAGATGGCAAGGCAGTTCCAGGCGCTGCGGGAGGCACAGGATGTTTCCGCGGAAACATCGGAAACATCGGCAACACCGGAAGAGCCGGAACCCCGCTCGCCGGTCGGGGCGAGGCGCGCCGATGCGCTGGCAGAAATCGCTGAGACCTACATGAACTCGGAACCCGTCGCCAATAGCACGGCGGACCGCTACCAGGTGATCGTGCACGTGAGCGAGGAGGCGACCTGTATCGACGATGGCCCCCATGTTTCCGCGGAAACATCCAGGCGCATCGGCTGCGACTGCAATGTAATCAGGGTAAAAGACGATGAGAATGGCGAACCATTATCCATCGGACGGCGTTCGCGCCTGATTCCGCCGGCAATCCGACGCGCATTACGCTTTAGAGACGACGGATGCCGCTTCCCGGGCTGCTCCCACAAGCAATTCGTCGACGCCCACCACATCGAGCACTGGAGTGAGGGCGGCGAGACGTGCCTGGACAACCTCGTGCAGCTTTGCCGCCAGCACCACCGGCTCGTGCACGAGGGCGGTTTCAGCTGCAAGAGGACCGCGTCCGGCGAAATCGTGTTCCGGGACGTGCGAGAGCGGCCCCTGTCGCACTGGTCGGTGCTGCCACGGCGCAACCGGGAGAACGAAGCCGTCAACCACCTGCACGAACGCTTCGATCACCTCGGCATCGGGGCCGATACCTGTGTTCCGGACTGGTATGCCGGCGATACCTGCGACTGGCAGATGGCCGTGGACGGGCTGCTGGCATGCGAAACGCAGGAGCCCTGCGGGATGCCGGATGGGGCCCCGGATTTCGGTAATTCCGGGTTGTAATCGAACTGCCATGTTTGTAATATCCTGCCCCTGCCGTTGCGGGGTGGAGCAGTCTGGCAGCTCGTCGGGCTCATAACCCGAAGGTCGCAGGTTCAAATCCTGCCCCCGCTACCATACTTTGTAGGCAAAGATCCGCGTGACCCTCACCAGACCGGGTTACGCGGATTTTTCCTATAAGGCCCTTGACGGCGTTGCGCATGGCCTGCATCTCGACGGGCGTCGCTTTACCCCGCAACTCGC
>JBFFEB010000070.1:0-13822 GCA_041559075.1 Woeseiaceae bacterium
AGGTTTCCACGGGATTGCCATCAGCACTACCTGTTAAGGTTTCCCCGTTACAGTGCGGTCCACTGCACCGGTTCTGTTTCCCGGCACAGGCTCCTCACTCAAAGGCCGATGCTCTATCCAGTTGAGCTACGGGCGCAACTTTTTTCAATACGAGAAAGTCTCCAAAACCAATTGAAATACTGGTCGGGGCAGACGGATTCGAACCGCCGACCCTCTGCTCCCAAAGCAGATGCGCTACCAGACTGCGCCATGCCCCGATCCCGGCCATTCTGCCACACGAAACCCGGCCGGGGCCGGGTCTTGCGGGAGCACGATAATACGGACGGCCCGGGAGCCAGTCAATCAAGCAGTTACGACGCTGTGTCGTGCAATCCCCTACTACGAGTCTCGCGGCAACAATGCTATGGTCGCGCCTTCCGAGAACCCCCAGGAGGATTTTCCGGCATGAGAATTATTCTGATAGCGCTGGCTCTCGCGCTTGCAAGCGGTACTGCCCTGGCGGCCGACAAGGTGCCGGCACATCCCCATATCCTGATCGAGACGACGGTGGGCAACATCAAGCTCGAGCTCGAGGGCAAGCTCGCACCCATCACCGTCGGTCACTTCCTCGAGCGGGTGGACAGCGGATTCTACGACGGGCTCATCTTCCATCGTGTCATCCCCGGCTTCATGGCGCAGGCAGGTGGCTACACCCCGGGCCTCGATCTCAAGGAAGACGACGCGACCATACCCAACGAATCCGGCAATGGCATGAGCAATGTTCGCGGTACGATCGCGATGGCGCGCACCAACAACCCTCACTCCGCCAACACACAGTTTTTCATCAATGTCGCCGACAACGTCCGGCTCGATCCCGGTAATAATCGTTGGGGCTATGCCGTCTTCGGCTACGTTATCGAGGGCATGGAGATCGTGGACGAGATCGTGTCGGTAAAGACCGGCCCGCAAGGCAAGCTGCGCTCCGACGTGCCGATGGTGCCGATCGTCATCAAGAAGATGTCACGCGTGATGTACGATTGACATGACCACGCTCTTCATTTCTGACCTGCACCTCGAAGCCGGCCGCCCCGAGATCGGGGAGCAGTTCCTCGCTTTTCTCGATAAAGAGGCTGCGGATGCCGAGGCCCTATACATCCTGGGTGACTTCTTCGAATACTGGGTCGGCGACGACGATCCCGACGAATACTACTCATCCATCAAGCGCTCGCTCCGTGCATTCACGGACAGCGGAGTGCCCGTCTACTTCATGCACGGTAATCGTGATTTCATGATCGGCGAACGATTCAGCGCGGAAACCGGCGTAACGATCCTGTCGGACCCGTTTCCGCTCGTACTCTACGGCAAGTCGGTTCTGCTGAGCCACGGCGACGCCCTGTGCACGGACGATACCGAGTACCAGCAGATGCGCGCGATGACCCGCAATCCGGAGTGGCAGGCGATGATGCTCGCGAAACCGCTCGAGGAGCGCCTCGCAATCGCGAGGACGGCGCGCACCCGCAGCGATGAACGCAGCAAGACGCTCAGCGAAGAAATCATGGACGTCAATCCCGACGCGGTTACCCGGATCATTTCCGAGTACGGGGTCGAAATCCTGCTCCACGGCCACACGCATCGCCCCGCCATGCATAACATCGAGGTCGACGATCGCATCGCCAAGCGCGTCGTTCTCGGTGATTGGTACGACCAGGGCAGCGTCGTGCGCTGGGACGAAGACGGCGTGGAGCTGAGTCCTATTCCGCGGTAGGCGGGCCCGAGTGAAAGCGGAACTGGGGATCCGGCTCCTCGATCAACTGCGCCTCGACCTCCTTCAGTTCTGCCAGCCGCGCGTCGAAATCCGCCTGCGAGACGCCCGTCTCCGACCGCGCGAGGCCGAGATAATGCTCAAAGTGACGGGACTCCGATGCGAGTAATCCGCCGTAGAATCGCGCCAGTCTCTCCGGTAGCCGCGGCGCCAGCCGTGCGAACCGCTCGCAGGAACGAGCCTCGATGAGTGCGCCGACGAGCAACCTATCGAGAAGCTTCAGCGGCTCCTCCTCACGCACCACGTCGCGCAGCCTGCCGGCATAGCGCGAAGCTGTCATGCGCTCGAACGGCAACTGCATGTCGTCCATCAACGAGCGCACCTGCTCGAAGTGCCGTAGCTCCTCGCGGGCAAGCCTGGACATGCGCTGCGCGAGCGCAGTTCGTTCCGGGTAACGGTAGAGGAAGCCGAGTGCCGTCGACGCCGCTTTCAGTTCGCAGTTCGCATGGTCGAGCAGCAGCTCCGGTATCCGGTCGCTCGCCGCGTCGAGCCAGGCCTCCGGCGTCCTCGTCTGGAAGAACGCCTCTATATTGGCGGGAAGCGATGCCTCTACAGCCACTCCCCGACGTCGGCCACCGACTGCAGCCTGTCCTCCGGTTTCTTTGCAAGCATCATGTCGAGGAGCCCCTGGTATTCCGCGAAGCACTCCGGCAGCAACGGGATCGGCGCCCGCGCATGCAGGTAGATGATACCCATCGCGTTGTCCGCCTGGTACGGCTTCTCGCCGGTTAGCATCTCGTAGAAGATCACTCCGAGGCTGTAGATGTCGCTGCGCTCGTCGACGGGGAAACCATGGCCCTGCTCCGGGCTCATGTAGTAAGGCGTGCCGAAAATCTCACCGCTGCCGGTGATTTCCATCTGCAGGCGAAGGCGCTTTGCCAACCCGAAATCGATGAGCGCGATCGAATTGTCCCGGCGCAGCATGATGTTTCCAGGCTTGAGGTCGCGATGCAGGATGCCGACCTCGTGAATCCCCGCCAGTGCGCTCGCGATCTCGCGCAGGTACTTGACGGCGACATGCGTATGGATCTTCTCGTTGATGCGTTGCCGGAGGTCGCCTGAGTCCAGGTACTCCATGGCGATGTGCGCGTGATCGTCGGCAACGCCCAGGTCGTAGATCTTCACGATATTGGGATGATGGATATCGGCAATCATCTCGTATTCCTGCAGGAAGCGATCGAACGCCGCGATGCTCGCGTCGTTCACGTCCGGTATCTGCCGCAGGACCTTGAGCACCATTTTGGCTCCCGTCTTTTCGCGCTCCGCAAGATACACACTCGAATGCGAAGACGTGCCCAGTTTCTTCAAGAAGCGATAGCCCTTGATCATTGGCTCGATGCCGGCGGCCTGGTCGCCGACGAACAGCGAACCCGTCGACCACACGCGGCGCCGCGCGACGAGAATGTCGCTAAGGCGCACGACGAACGCGTCGTGACTGAAGCGTTGCCTGAGAAAGCAGCCTTCCGCGCCTCGAGCACGTACCTGGGCGACCTCTTCCCTGGTACCGAAAAACACGATCGGCGGGAAATTCGGGATCTTCTTGAAACGCTGGACGACGTCGGCGCCCTGCCTGTCACCGAGCCGGTTACCCAGCAGGATGATGTCTTGGCCCGCGCCCGAAAACTCGTCAGGCAGGTGCCCGCTCTCGACGGGGTCGAACTCAGAGACGGTCGCGTTGGGCCAGTGCGTGGAGATGTGATGCTGCAACAGGCTGCGGAATTCGGCCTGACCGTCGATGATCATGAATCGAACGCTCATACGACCGCACCGGCAGTCACGGTGCTACATGCCGACGGCTGGTTTAGGTCCATTCCCGGCTGCCGGATTGTCGGGCGCAGCGAATCCCCTTTGCCGATCTTCGCGCGCCTGCTTGGCGCGGTCGTTGCGATGCTCTTCGAGATTCTGCAGGTATCGCTCGGTAACGTCTCCCGTAACGTATTCGCCGGAGAAACAGGAGGTATCGAATTCGTGGATCGCCGAATTGTCGTGGCGCACAGAGCGGATGAGACCGTACAAGTCCTGGTAGATGAGCTTGTCGGCCCCGATCAGCGCCGCGATCTCGTCGACGTCGCGGCTGTTCGCGATCAGTTCCGACGCGGCCGGCATGTCGATCCCATAGACGTTGGGGTAGCGAACGGGCGGTGCCGCGGAGGCGAAGTAGACCTTGTTCGCGCCCGCGTCGCGCGCAAGCTTGATGATCTGTCGCGAGGTCGTTCCACGCACGATCGAGTCGTCGACGAGCAGCACATTCTTGCCACGAAACTCGAGCCCGATCGCGTTCAGCTTGCGCCGCACGGATTTGTCGCGCTCCGCCTGCCCCGGCATGATGAATGTGCGGCCGATGTAGCGGTTCTTGATGAAGCCTTCGCGGTATTTTACGCCCAGGTGGTAGGCGACCTGCAATGCCGACGTCCGGCTGGTATCCGGAATCGGGATCACGACGTCGATGTCGTGGTCCGGGAACTCGCGCACGACCTTGCCGGCCAGCTCCTCACCCATGCGCAGGCGCGCTTTGTAAACCGATATGTCGTCGAGGATCGAGTCGGGCCGCGCGAAATATACGTACTCGAAAATACAAGGCGTGTGCCGGATCTCACCGCGATGTTCCCGGCAGTGCAGCGTGCCGCCGTTCTCGATGTAAATGGTCTCACCGGGCTTCAGATCGCGCATGCGTTCGTACTGCAGTACGTCCAGCGCAACACTTTCCGACGCCACCATGTAATCGTGGCCGTCATCGCTCTCGCGCTTGCCCAGAACGAGCGGGCGAATCCCGTTCGGGTCGCGAAACGCGACGATACCGTGACCGACGATCAGCGCCACCACGGCGTAACCGCCGGAACAACGTTTGTGCAGCGCCTCGACCGCGTCGAAGACCTGGTCGGCGGTTGGATGGCCGTCAACGCGAATCTGCAGCTCGTGCGCGAACACGTTGAGCAGGACTTCGGAATCGGAGTCGGTGCTCAGGTGCCGCCGATCTTCGCAGGTCAGCAACTCGGACAGTTCGGCGTGATTGGTGAGGTTGCCGTTGTGTGCGAGGCAGATGCCGTACGGCGAATTCACGTAGAACGGTTGCGCTTCGGCAGACTTCGAGCCCCCGGCCGTCGGGTAGCGCACGTGACCGATGCCGACATTGCCGGACAGGCGCAGCATGTGGCGCGTTCGGAACACGTCACGCACCAGCCCGTTCGCCTTGCGTTGCTTCAACCCCTCCTCGCCCCAGGTGACGATGCCCGCCGCATCCTGGCCCCGGTGCTGCATGACCGTCAGGCCGTCGTAGAGAGCCTGGTTGACGGGGTTCCTGCTAACGATTCCGATAACGCCGCACATGCATCACTCCCTGTTCACTCGCCGCCCGGCAGCCAGAGTTGCTGCGGCAATTCGACCGGAAGCGCATTCGCGGGCGCATCCGGCGTCAGCAGTTCGTAGCCCTCGGGCGCCATCACCTTGATCCAGTCCGCCACGACCTCGAGGTGCGGGATCAGCATCGAGTCCTGCCACCACGGATCGTTCGAAAACCCCGCGAACTCGCCGAGGATGACTGCAACTGCGATGAGTAGCAGTCCGCGGCAAATCCCGAACAGCGAACCGAGAAAACGATCCATGCCGGAGAGGATCGACAGTCGCACGAGCTTCGACAACCCCCAGCTCAGGAGCCCGCCCACCGACAGGATGACAGCAAACAGGAAGATGCGCCCGAACCACATCTGCAATTCCTCGGAATCGAGCCAGCCCGCCATCGCCGTTCCGACCGCGGGGCCGTAGTAGAGGGCCGCCCAGATCGCAAGCAGCAGCGCCGCGATGGAGATCGTTTCTTTGACGAAGCCGCGCACCATGCCGACGACAACCGACACGACGATGGCAACGAGGATGATTATGTCGATGACCGGCATCAGCGATGTCGATATACCAGGGTGCAGCTCGAAGCGGGATGGAGGGAAATTCTAACAGAACGTCTGCGCAACGCACCCCGAATCACGGATGCGGAACCACCTGTCCCTTGTGACCGGCCTTCGCCAGCCGCGCGACCATCGCCTCGGCGCTCTCGCGGTCCTTCTGCGGGCCGATACGGACGCGGTGCAGTTGCCCGGAGTCGGTCGAAAGCTGACTAAGAAAAGCCGCAAATCCCTGTTTCCGAAGATCCGCCGCAAGCCGCTCGGCATTCTGCTGGTTGCCGAAACTGCCGAGCTGCACCGCCCACATGCCCGTCGACGAAGCGTCTGTGGGCGCAGCCTGCTGCGCTGTCGGCTTCACAGGCTCGGGTTCCGGGTCGGGCGCAGGCGTGACCACGGAGGTAGTCTGCGGCTCCGGCTCGGGCCTCGACGCGGGCTCGGCCTTCTGCTGCACTCCGGCTTGCGGGTCAGTGACCGGCACCGGCACCGGCTCGTCTCGATCGCGCTCCAGCACGACCGTACGGGTCTCGCCTTCGGCGGCCTGCCCCGGCAGGGGCACGCGCTCGCTGACGATCTCGTCGCTCTGCGGCGGCCCGTCGAGAAAAACCGGCACGACGAGAACGACGAATACGACGAGCACCGCCGCGCCGATGATGCGTTCTTTCAAAGCTCGATCCATTATTGGCAGGTCTGTTTTCAGGCGGTGGGGAGTATATCTCAGTCGCTCGCCGAGAGCCGCCCGAGAATCGGCCCGACCGTGAAAAACGACCCGGTAACCAGCACGCTGCCTCCAGCGCCGGCCATCGCCCGGGCATTTGCGATCGCCTCCTCCGGGCTGGCGGCGATCATGCAGGCTTTCCCGGTCGCGTTCGCGACGCGCCTCGCGAGTTCGGCGGCCTCGATCGCCCGCGGGCTTGCCGCCGCAACCGCGATCCAGTGACCGACCAGCGCCGCAAGCGGTCCGACGATTCCTTCGACGTCCTTGTCGTCGAGGATGCCGACGATCGCGACTGCCACGGGCGCCTCGTGCTGCTGCAGGCTCGCCGCCAGTGCGCCCGCCGCACCCCGGTTGTGGGCGACGTCGAAGAGCCATCGCTGCTCATCTTCGACGACCTGCATGCGCCCAGGCAGGCGCACGCGGCTGAGCGCGCGATTGACGTGTTCGAGGCGGAGCAACTCGTCCAGGCCGAGCGCCTCGAGGAGCGCCAGCACCCCGGCCGCATTCTGCAGCTGCATCGGCCCGCGCAGCGCTGGGGCCGCAAGACCGGAAAGCTCAATGTCCTGCCCGCGCCAGGACCAGCGGCCGCCGTCGACCGGGGTCCAGTGGTAATCGCGCCCTGCGCGGCGCAGATGTGCGCCGAGTTTTTCGGCGTGAACCGCCACCGAAGCCGGCATGTCCTTATCGGCGAAGACCGCCGGCTTGCCGCCGCGCATGATGCCGGCTTTCTCGCGACCGATACTCTCCACGTCGTGCCCGAGCCAGTCACAATGATCGAGCGACACGTTGGTGATGAGGGCCGCATCGGGATCCATCGCGTTGACCGCATCGAGCCGACCGCCCAGTCCCACCTCGAGGATGGCCGTGTCGACGTCAGCGGCTTCGAAAACCGCCAGCGCTGCGAGGGTGCCGAATTCGAAATAGGTCAGCACGACGTGACCGCGCGCCGCTTCGACACGTTCGAACGCGGCGATGATATCCTCGTCCGCTGCGGACCGGCCATCGACGGTGATGCGCTCGTTGAAGCGGAGGACGTGCGGCGACGTGTACGTCCCGATGACGCCACTCCCCGACAGCAGCACCTGCAGCATTTCGACGCTCGATCCCTTGCCGTTGGTGCCGCCCACGAGGATCACGCGTGCCGGTCGCTTGAGAGCCATGCGCCCGAGCACCTCGACCACGCGCTCCAGGCCGAGGTCGATTTCTTTCGGGGACAGCGTCTCGAGACGGCGCAGCCAATCGGGCAGCGACAAACCGGGCGGTGACATCGCCGTCAGTCGGTCTTTATGGGGCTCGGGCGGTGCTCGAACTTGGCCAGCAGGTCCGCCAACTGCTCGCGCATTTCGCGGCGGTCCACGATCATGTCGATCGCGCCGTGGTCCAGCAGGAATTCGCTGCGCTGGAAGCCTTCAGGGAGTGTCTGGCGCACGGTCTGTTCGATCACGCGCGGACCGGCGAAACCGATCAGCGCATCCGGTTCGGCCACATTCACGTCCCCGAGCATCGCGAGGCTGGCGGAAACGCCGCCCGTGGTCGGATCGGTGAGGACCGAGATGTAAGGCACCTTCTTCTGTCCCAGCTGCGCCAGGGCAGCCGAGGTCTTGGCCATCTGCAGCAGCGAAAACAGTGCCTCCTGCATACGTGCCCCACCGCTCGCAGCGAATGAGACCAGGGGCATGCCATGCTCGGCCGCGTGGCGCGCGGCGCGCGAAAACCGTTCGCCGACGACCGAGCCCATGGATCCGCCCATGAACCCGAACTCGAATGCACAAACGACGACCGGGCGCCCGAGCAGGGTCCCTTCGGCCGCGACCAGCGCGTCCTTCTCGCCGGTCTTTTTCTGTGCCTGCGAGATGCGGTCGCGATAGCGTTTGCTGTCGCGAAACTTCAGCGGGTCCTCCGGCTCGAGGTTCGCGAACAACTCCTGCATCGAGTCGGGGTCGAGAAAGGCATCTAGCCGCTGCCGCGCGCCAATGCGCATGTGGAAGTTACATTTCGGGCAGACCTGCAGGTTGCGCTCCAGTTCGTTCCGATAAAGCTGCGCATCGCAGCGGGCGCACTTGATCCAGACGCCTTCCGGAACCGACCGCGTGCGCTTCTCGGTGCTGATGCGCGAGGGCATCAATTTCTCGAACCAGCTCATGCACGCATCATATCCAAATTCCGCTATCGCCCCAATTGAAACGGCGCGGGAATACCGAACGAGTCGGGATATAAGACCTGCACCAGCGTGAGACCGTGAGGCGGTGCCGCCATGCCCGCGGCGGTCCTGTCCCTGCCGGCGAGCACCGTGGCCGCCCAGTCGATCTCCTCGTCGCCGCTGCCAATGGCGACGAGCGTGCCCACGATGTTGCGCACCATGTGCTGCAGGAAGGCGTTGGCCGTAATGTCGAGCAACACCCAGTCGCCATCCCGGGCCACGCCAATGTCCGTGACCTCGCGAACTGCGTTCGACGCCTGGCAGCCGGCCGCGCGGAATGCCGAGAAGTCGTGCTCACCCAGCAGCGCCTGGGCCGCCTGGTGCATGTGCCTGTCGTCGAGGTCGCGATGCACCCACCAGGCCCTGCGTCGATGCAGCGCTGAACGCACGAGGCGATTGAGAATGCGATACTGGTAACGCCGCGCGGTGGCCGAGAAACGAGCATGAAACTCATCGGCGACGGGCTTTACCCAGGTCACGCAGATGTCGTCCGGAAGATTGGTATTCGCGCCCAGCAGCCAGCCGCGCTCGCTGCGCTCCGAACCGGTGTCGAAATGCGCCACCTGCCCGCTTGCATGCACGCCCGCGTCGGTGCGACCGGCGCAGGTCACTTCGACAGGCTCGTTGGCGACCACCGCCAGCGCCTGCTCGAGCCGCTCCTGCACCCCGAGCCCGGTGTGCTGGCGTTGCCAGCCGTTATACGCGGTACCGTCGTACTCGATGCCGATGGCCAGGCGCGCTATCAACCCGGCAGTGATTCCAGTAACTGCTGCGCCTGCTGACGCTGCGACTCGTCGCCCTCGTCGAGGACTTCCTCGAGGATGCTGCGAGCGCCGCCGGGATCACCCATGTCCACGTAGGCCCGCGCGAGGTCGAGTTTCGTCCCGACTTCGGTCATCGTGCGCGCCTCGTGCAGGTCGTCGCTCATATCATCCGGCGACAGCGACATCGTGGGAACCTGGGTCGTCTCATCGGAGTCGTCGAATCCCGGACGCACATGTTCGACGGTTACGTCGTCGCGCGGGGTGTCCACCGTGTCGCCCATCTCGCTGACCTTGAGTGCCGCGGTCAGGTCGTCGAGGTCGAGGTCGAGATCGGTGCTCGCCACGGCAGGCATCTCGCCGGTCTCGTCCAGGTCCATATTGCCGGTGAAGACGTCCGACGGCAGCGCTTCGGTCTTCGCGAAATCGAAGTCGACTTCTTCATCGAGCGTACGCGCGAGTTTCGTCTCGTCCTCGTCGCCCTCGTCCTCGGCGAGTGACGCCAGCAAGGTCTCCGTCTCGTCACCGGCGTCCAAGTGCGTCTCGACCGCGAAATCGTCGGGCAGGATCTCTGTCCGCCCCGTAGCGTCGAGCAGGCTCGCGTCGAAGTCGACATCAGTTGCTTCATCCGCCCGCTGCAGCAGCGGATTTTGCCCGGTCTCGTCGGGCGCCAGGCGCATTCGGCCAGTCTCCGAAAACGGCTGCTCGATGTCGAGCGCCTCGTTGCGGCTGGTTTCGTCGTCGTCGAAGCGCTGCTGTACACCGGTTATATCAGGATCGACCGCCGGGTTCCTGCCCGTCGCTTCGATGCTGTCCTCCAGCGCCTCGTTCAGATCGGTCTGATCCAGGATCTCCCGGCTCGTCGTAACGCGGGCGTCGTCCTCGCCGAATTCATCGATGTCGTCGAACGACGCGACCTCGGTTTCATCCAGCGAATCCACATCGAGGCCGAGCTCGTCGAGATTGATCTCGGCAGTCTCCTCGGATCCAGTCGTCGCCGCGGCGTCCGGAATCGACGGCAGCTCGGAGGTCGCGTCGACGCCGGAGAACTGCTCCTCGAACGTCGGGGTCGTTACCCTGCCCGGCATCTCTGCGGTGCTGTCTTCCGCGGGTTCCGCCGCGTCAAAATCGAAGTCGACAACGCCGCTATCCGCCGCGCCCTTTGCCACGGCCGGCTCTTCGTCGAGTGCGAAGTCCATGCCGTCGTCATCCTCGTCGATGTCTCCTTCACCGCGCTCGGCACCGCTCAAATCGATGAATTCCTCCGCGGTCTCAGCGGTTGCGGAGAAATCGAAGACGTCCTCATCGTCGGCCCCCAGGTCGATAACCTCGCCACCACCCTCGTCGGCCGCGCCGAATTCCATGTCCAGCGCGCCGGCGTCGTCTGTGTCGGCGTCGAACGCGAGATCCACCGCTCGGGTCGCGCCCGCAACTCCGGCGCCGACGAACAGCGCATCGTCCGCCGCGATCTGCTGGCCCATGATGACGATCTTGTCCCACTCGCCCGCTTCGTGGGTACCGGCAACCTGCCGCACGCGGCTTGCCGCGTCAACGAACGCGTCACGGTTGCCCCATACGAAATAGATCTCGCAGAGCTTGGTCAGGAGATCCAGCTTCTCCGGATCGGACTCGAGCGCATCGTTGACGAGGGCTGCCGCCTGGTCGTAGAGGCCGTACGCCATGTGGAAATCGGCTTCGGCAATCGGGTCGCTCTGGTCGAGATTGACGGCCGTATCGCTGCTGAACGTGTCTTCCATCGACACGAACGCGCCGATCTCCATCGTCTGTCCATCAGCAACCTGCTCAGGCTCGATCTCGTCGACCGGGCTGTCACCCGCCTGCCCCTGCTCGACGACGACGATCGATCCGTCACCACGCGACGGCGCACGCAGTGCCTCCGTGGACGACAACGCGGTCTCGTCGAGATCGCCAGCGGCGACGCCGGCACCGGACCACTCCTCGGCGTCCGCGCCGCTACCACGGCGCACGAACCAGAACAGTACGGCACCGGCAAGCAGCAACGCACCGGCGATGATGAGCACCCAGGTGTTGGTGGCCACACCAATGATCTTGTCGAGCAGCGACGGTTCCGGACGCGTCGGCGATGAGATAATGTTGCTCGGCGGCTGTATGGGCGTATCCGCTTTTTCCTCAGCGGCGGTGTCCGCCGTGTCCGCCACGTCGGCTTCCGCCGGCTCGGCGAGCAGCTCGTCCTCGGCGGCGAGCTCGTCGTCCGCCGTTGCCGCGTCGTAGCTCTCCGGCTCGACCGCGTCCGGCTCATACAGCTCGCCACGAATCTCGGCCAATTCCTGGCGCAATGCCGCCAACTCGTTGTCGCGGATCTCGATGAGCGATTGCTGCTGCGGAACGTCGGCCGCCTCAAGGTCGGCGATACGATCCAGTATTTCCTGCTCGCGCAGGGACTCGACCGGTTCGGCGGCCGTGGTTTCGGCGTCTTCGGGCAGCTCCGCCCCGGTCCCTATGCCCGCGGGCTCCTCGTCGGGCGGCACGAGCTGCAGGCTGGGGCGCGTCGTCGCCACCGGCTCCTCGGCCGCAGGCGCAGGTGCCGGCGCACTGCTCCATTGTGTGTGGTGGCGCTTCGCTTCGTTCAGCGCGTAAGCGCGATCGATACGGTAGATGTCGTCAGCGCTCGGAATTCTCAGCCGCGCGCCGGCGCGCAGTACGTTGATATTGCCGCCGAAGGCCTCCGGGTTCGCCTCGTAAATCGCCAGCATGGTCTGGTTCATCGTGAGGCGGGAGTCCGGGCGGAATCGTGACGCGATTCCCCACAGGGTCTCCTGCCGCTGAACGATGTATTCGTCCCCGGGCGCCGTGTCGTAAGGCAGGTCCGGCTCGCCGGCCTGTGGCGCGGGCGCGGGCGTCGGTTCCAGCGGCGGCGCGGGCGTCGGTTCCGGCGCGGCTTCGGGTGCGGGCTCGGGTGCGAGCGTCCGTTCCGACACGGGGGCGGGCGTTGGTATCGGGCGGGGCCTCGCCGCCGGCGGCTCCGCGACGGGCGCGGGCCGCGTCTCGGCCTGGCGCTCGATGCGGCCGCTGTCCGACGGGGTGCTTCGCTGCGGCGCCGTGACGGCCGGTCGTGTCTCCACCGCAGGAGGTGGCGCGAACGTCGGTGGATCGAGCAATACCGTGTATTCCCGCAACAGGCGGCCGCGTGACCACATGGCCTCGACCAGGAAGGTGAGGAACGGCTCCGTAATCGGCTGTGAAGAGCTTATGCGAATGTAGTTGCCCTGCGAGGATCCGGACTTCACGACCTCGAAGCTCAGGTCCTGCAGGTAATACGGTCTGTCGAGGCCGTAGTGCTCGAAGGTCTCCTGCGAGGCGAGCCCTACCTGCAGGTTCTCGAGTTCCTCCGGCGTTGCCGAGAGCAATTCGATTTGCGCGCGCATGGGCGCGTTAAGCGCTGAATCCAGACGAATCTCACCGAGACCCAGGGCCCAGGCGTTACCCGACAGCAATAAAACGAGCGCAAGCGAGATGCAATTGCTTCGTCGCGGCATAATGATGGTCTCCAACTCCCCAAGTGCCTCTGCAGACGCCGCGCAGAGACACTTGCATGGCAGGCGGTGCTGCCTCTCCAGTTGCCTGCAGACTATAGCCTATAAATACTTTTTCGCCAAAATTTCAGCAATTTGGACGCTATTTAGAGCCGCGCCCTTACGTATGTTGTCGGCAACTACCCAGAGATCGATTCCGCGCGGATGAGAAATGTCCTCGCGCACGCGGCCGACGAATACCGGGTCTCTTCCGGAGGCTTCGGTGACCGCGGTGGGATATGCACCGGTCTCGACACCGTCGACGAGCTCGATGCCGGGCGCGTTGCGTAACAGCTCGCACACCGCTGCCGCGGAGATCTTGTCCCGGGTCTCGATGTGTACTGCCTCGGAGTGGCCGTAGAACGCGGGAATCCGCACCGCCGTTGGATTCACGAGGATGTCGGGATCGCCGAAGATTTTCCGCGTCTCCCAGACCATCTTCATCTCTTCCTTGGTGTAACGGTTTTCCTGGAACGCATCGATGTGCGGCACGGCATTGAAGGCGATCTGCTTCGCGGGACCCTCGATCTCCAGCGGGCGGCCATTAAGCAGTAATGTGGCCTGCCGCACCATTTCCTCGATGGCGCTGCGGCCCGCGCCCGACACCGCCTGGTAGGTCGCCACGTTGATGCGCTCGATGCCGACCGCATCGTAAATCGGTTTCAGTGCCACGACCATCTGGATCGTGGAGCAGTTCGGGTTGGCGATAATACCGCGTTCGGTGTACCCGGCAATGGCCCCGGCATTTACCTCGGGCACGACGAGCGGTATGTCGTCGTCGTAGCGGAAGTGCGAGGTATTATCGATGACCACGCAACCGGCTTCGGCCGCGCGCGGCGCGTACTCGGCGGAGATGGATCCCCCGGCCGAGAACAGGCCGATCTGCACCTTCGAGAAA
>JBFFEB010000071.1:0-13531 GCA_041559075.1 Woeseiaceae bacterium
ACCGCCTTTCGGTGGTCCACTTCTGGTCGCTGATTGCGGTCTACATGTGGGCGGGACCCCATCACCTGCATTACACCTCGCTGCCCGACTGGGCGCAGACGCTCGGCATGGTGTTCTCGATCGTCCTGCTGGCGCCGTCGTGGGGCGGCATGATCAACGGCATCATGACGCTGTCGGGCGCCTGGCATAAGCTGCGCAGCGACCCGGTTCTGAAATTCATGATTGTCGCATTGTCGTTCTATGGCATGTCGACGTTCGAAGGCCCGATGATGTCGATCAAGACGGTGAATGCCCTGTCGCATTACACCAACTGGACGATCGGGCACGTACACTCCGGTGCGCTCGGCTGGGTCGCGATGATGACCATGGGCTCCCTGTATTGCCTGATCCCGCGGCTCTACAACCGCAAGGGCATGTACAGCACCAAGCTGATCGACGTGCACTTCTGGACCTCGACCATCGGCGTGATCCTCTACATCGTGCCGATGTGGGTCGCCGGCGTCACCGAAGGACTGATGTGGCGCGCGGTCAACGACGACGGTACCTTGACCTATTCATTCGTCGAATCGCTCCAGGCGGTGGATCCGTACCTCGTGTTCAGGTTGCTGGGCGGCCTCGTGTTCTTCTCGGGCATGCTCATCATGGCTTTCAACGTATGGAAGACCGTCAGCGAACAGAAGCCGGCTCCCGTAGCCGTTCTCGACCCGGCGTAAAGGAGTGACCGTACATGCGTCATGAGGTAATTGAAAAAAGCGTCAATCTGATGATGGTGCTCATCGTGCTTGCGGTGAGTATCGGTGGCCTGGTCGAAATCCTTCCGCTCATGGTCTCGAGCGAAACGACGGAGCCCGCGGAGAACATCGAGCCCTATTCGCCGCTCAGGCTTGCCGGCCGCGACGTGTACATCCGGGAAGGCTGCTATGGCTGTCATTCGCAGATGGTGCGGCCGTTCCGCAGTGAAACCGAGCGTTACGGGCCGTACTCGACGGCCGGCGAGTCCGTGTATGACCGTCCCTTCCAGTTCGGTTCGCGGCGCACGGGCCCTGACCTCGCCCGGGTGGGCGGCCGCTACAGCGATGCCTGGCACCGCCTGCACCTGGAGGACCCGCGGGCGCTGGTACCCGAGTCCAACATGCCGGGCTATCCGTGGCTCAACGAGAACCTGGTCGATCCCGACCTGATCACGTCCAAGTTGCGTACCCTCAAGCTGCTCGGCGATCCGTATACCGACGAGCAGATCCAGGGCGCCGCGGCCGCGGTCGAAGGTAGAACCGAGATGGACGCGCTCGTGGCTTACCTGCAGGGGCTCGGCATCAATCGCAGCAGCCGCAGGTAGCCTTTTCGATGGATATCAACGATTTTCGAGGCATTATCACGGCGGTCACGATGCTGGCCTTCATCGGTTTCAGCGTTATCGCCTGGCGCCGCTATCGCCATGCGGAATTTGAAGAAAGTGCCCGCCGGCCGCTCGAAGACGATCATTACATTAGCGAAGAAATTGCGAATCACACGCGGGAGAACACGTGATGCCTGCATTCTGGCACTGGTTTGTAGCCGTCGGCACGATCCTTTTCATCATTTGGTGCATCTGGCTGATCGGATGGTCGGCCAAGCAGGGGCCGCAAGGCAAGACTGACGAGGACCTGACCGGCCACAAGTGGGATGGCGACCTCGAAGAGTGGAACAACCCCGCCCCGAAATGGTGGCTATACCTGTATTTCATCACCGTGTTCTGGGCCATCGGGTACCTGGTCGCATTCCCGGGGCTCGGGAACTTCGAGGGCATGCTCGGATGGTCGCAGGAGAAGCAATACGAGGCCGAGCAGCAAGCGGCGGCGGAGCGCTTCGAGCCGATCTACGCCGGCTATGCCGAGATGGATTTCGACGCGCTCGCGCAGAATGCCGACGCCATGAAACTCGGCGCCAGCCTGTACGCGAGCTACTGCACGACCTGCCACGGCTCCGATGCGCGCGGCGCGCCGGGCTATCCGAACCTCACGGACGGCAGCTGGATCTGGGGCAACAGCGAGCAACAGCTCACGACCACGCTGAAACAGGGCCGCAATGCGGTCATGCCGGCGCTCGGCGCGGCGCTCGGCGGCGACGAAGCGATCGACAGCATGGTTACTTACGTGCGCAGCCTCAGCGGCCTGGTCGAGGCCGACGAGGCCGCGGCCGCGATGCAATCGAAATTTGTCGCACTCTGTAGCGCCTGCCACGGCACCGAAGGCAAAGGCAACCAGATGCTCGGCGCCGCGAACCTGACCGATGACAACTGGCTGTACGGCGGTTCCGCCGAGGACGTCCGTCACACGCTCGTCAACGGGCGCAACGGTGTCATGCCGCCGCATGGCGAGTTGCTCGGGGACAACCGTACCAAGATCCTCGCGGCTTACGTATACAGCCTCGGCAGCGGGGAGTAGGCCTCACCGACAGCAGGCAGCAATGTGATTCAGGAAGAATATCGCGGCACCAGGCAGTGGAGCCGGAACAGCCAGGCTATCGCCATCGTCGTATGGATATCGTTCCTTAGTGCCGCGATCGGCACGATGCTGTTTTTTGCGCTGTTCGATCCCGTCGACCTCACGGGGGTCTTTGACGAAGACCTCGAAATCGGCCGCGAGGCCGGCTACGCGGCCGGATTCTTCTTCTTCTGGCTGCTCTCGGGTTTCGCCAGCGCGATCACGGCATGGCTGGTTCGCACGGCACCGAAACGAGCCAAGAAGCGCCAGGGATGAAGGCTGAAGCAGAGACCAACAAGGCGCCCGGCGCGTCGATGTACGCCAGCGCGGAGAAGATCTATCCGCGCGAAATGAAGGGGCGCTTCGACAAGCTCTCGAAGCTTGCGACCGTCGTCC
This sequence comes from Woeseiaceae bacterium, assembly GCA_041559075.1. Lineage (GTDB taxonomy): Bacteria > Pseudomonadota > Gammaproteobacteria > Steroidobacterales > Woeseiaceae > UBA1847. The sequence continues at coordinate 2,859 of JBFFEB010000071.1, forward strand.
TGCTCGGCCTCTTCTACGTCGTGCCGTGGCTGACCTGGGACGAGCGCCAGGCGGTGCTCTTCGACCTCCCGGCACGCAAGTTCTACCTGCTGGGCCTGACCCTGTGGCCGCAGGACTTCCCCTACCTCGCGATGCTGCTCATCATCGCGGCCCTGTCACTGTTTTTCTTTACCGCGCTGCTCGGCCGCGTGTGGTGTGGCTTCGCCTGCCCCCAAACCGTCTGGACCGAAGCCTTCATCTGGATGGAACAATGGACCGAGGGGACCCGTTCGCAGCGCATGAAGCTCGACAAGGCGCCGTGGAGCTGGAACAAGCTGCGCCGCAAGGGCAGCAAGCAATTCCTCTGGATAAGCTTCTCGCTGTGGACCGGCTTTACCTTCGTCGGCTATTTCGTGCCCGTCCGCGAACTGGGCCCGCAACTCCTGACGTTCTCCGCAGGCGGCTGGGCGACCTTCTGGACGCTTTTCTATGGCTTCGCCACCTACGGCAACGCCGGCTACATGCGCGAGCAGGTCTGCAAGTACATGTGTCCTTACGCGCGCTTCCAGAGCGCGATGTTCGACAAGGACACGCTGATCATCTCGTACGACGAGAAACGCGGCGAGCCGCGCGGCAGCCGCAAGCGCGGCGCAGACCCAAACAAGCTCGAGCTCGGCCACTGCATCGACTGTACCCTGTGCGTGCAGGTCTGCCCGACCGGCATCGATATCCGGGAAGGCCTGCAGTACGAGTGTATCGCCTGCGCGGCCTGTATCGATGCGTGCGACTCCGTCATGGACAAGATGAATTATCCGCGCGGCCTGGTGCGCTACTCGACCGAGCACGCCATGAAAGAGGGCGAGACGCGGGTACTGCGCCCGCGCGTCCTCGTATACGCCGTGCTGCTCCTGGTGCTGGTCGGCGGGCTCGTGACGTCGATGGTGACGCGCACGCCGATCATCCTCGACGTCATTCGCGATCGCAATTTCCTTTACCGGGAATTGCCGAGCGGGGAAATCGAGAACATCTACACGCTCAAGGTCATTAACCAGCGCAACGACTCGCGCAGCTTCCGGCTCACTGTCGAGGGCGTCCCCGGGATCGAACTGGACGGCGTCTCCGAGATAATCGCCGTGGACGGCGGCGGCGTGCTGTCGCTTCCGGTGCGCGTACGCGCACCCGCAGGCAACGCCTATGGCATCATGGACATTTCGTTCGGCGTCACGGCCGTGGACGATCCGTCCGCCATGATGACCGAGGACAGCCGCTTCCTGGGCCCGACGCCTTGAGCACCCGACCCATGACCGACCTCGACACCAAGCCCTGGTACCGGCAATTCTGGCCGTGGTTCATCATTGCCCTGCCGGCGTCGGCTGTCGTCGCAAGCCTCTATACCGTATCGCTCGCCGTCCGCACGACCGACTCGCTTGTCGTCAGCGCCGAGGACGGCATGGACGTCGTCACCAGCCGGCATCTCGCCGCAGAACGCGTAGCAGCCGATCTCGGCGTGAGGGCGACCCTCGTGATCGATCTTGAAAGCGGCGCCATCGAAGCGCGGCTGGCCGCCGACGAACTCCTCGATCCGCCGAAGACCCTGCAGCTGCTGTTTTCGCACCCCACCTTTGCGAACCGGGACCGGGTCATTACGCTGACGGCCGCGATGCCGGACACGGACGGTACGCCTGTCTGGTCGGGCCACCTGGTCGACGTGCCGGATGGGCGCTGGTACGTGGTGCTGGCGGATGGCGACGCGTGGCGCCTCAGCGGCAGCTGGTCAGGCGCTGCCACGCTGCACCTCGAAGCCGCCGGCGCAGCCGACGATGGCCAGGGCTGAAACGTGTTTTCACTGCGCTCTGCCCATCCCGGCGAATTGTGACATCCGGGTAGACATCGGCGGCAAACAACGACCGGTCTGTTGCCCCGGCTGCAAGGCAGTCGCCACCCTCATCCGCGACGCCGGCCTCGAGCGCTATTACGACTCGCGCGACCGGCCCGAACCGGGCGCCGTTCGGCCGGCGGATGACGCGGGCGAATGGCAGGTATTCGACCGCGACGACATGCTGGCTGCGTTCGCCACCCGCGACGGCGATGCCGCCGAGGCCACGATCTATGTCGGCGGGATGTATTGCGCCGCGTGCAGTTGGCTGATTGACGCCGCCCTTCGCAAGCTACCGGGGATAACGAATGCCGACATCAACCCGGTGACGCACCGGCTGCGCGTCGCGTGGGACACGTCGTCGACCAGCCTCGGCCGCATACTGGCGACGCTAGCCGACTTCGGCTATAAACCGCAGCCGCTCGCCCCCGACTCGACCGAGCGCCCGGAACGCGCAGAACAGCGCGCGTCGCTCAAGCGCCTGCTGGTCGCTTCGCTCGGCATGATGCAGGTGATGATGTTCGCCGTTGCGCTCTACTCCGGCGAATTCCAGGGGATCGACGCCGACATGGAGCGCTTCCTGCGCCTGGTTTCCTTTCTCGTAACGACGCCGGTCGTGTTCTATTCCGCGCGGCCGTTCTTCACCGGGGCCATCCGCGGCTTGCGCGCACGCCGGCCCGGCATGGACGTGCCCGTGTCGATCGCCATCGGCACCGCGTACGTCGCGTCCGTCTACGCGACCTACACCGACGGCCCCGCGGTCTGGTACGACTCGGTAACGATGTTCGTGTTCTTCCTGACCGTGGCACGCTACCTCGAGATGCGTGCCCGGCACCGCAGTGTCGATCGCAGTGCGGCGCTCGCGTCCTTGCTGCCGAATACCGCGACGCAGCTCACGGGCGGTCAACGGCGCCGGGTGCCGGTGGCTCAGCTGGCTGCCGGCGACATCGCGCTGGTCCGGGCCGGTGAGGCGTTCCCGGCGGACGGCTCGATCACCGCCGGACACACGAGTGTCGACGAATCGATGCTTACGGGCGAGTCGAAGCCGCAGGAGAAGGTAACCGGCGATGCCGTCGTCGCCGGCAGCGTCAATCTCGACGGCATCGTGGAAATGCGCGTCGACGTGACCGGGACGGATACGACGCTGGGCACGATCGGCCGCCTCAGCGAGAGAGCGCGTTACGCCCGCCCGGCGTTCGTGCAGCTCGCCGATCGCGTGGCCAGCTATATCGTCGTCGCCATTCTCCTGCTGGCTGCTGCCGTCGCGGTCAGCTGGTACCTGATCGATGCCGAGCGGGCATTCGTCGTGACCCTGTCGGTCCTCGTGGTCACCTGCCCGTGTGCGCTCGCTCTGGCGACGCCGACCGCCTTCGCGGCGGCCGGCGGCCGGCTCTCCGACCTGCACCTCCTCGTGACCAACGGTAATGCGATAGAGACCCTGTCGCGGGCAACGCACATCGTGTTCGACAAGACCGGTACGTTGACTCGTGGCATGCCGGAGGTCGTGCAGACCGACACGCACGATCCGGACTTCACCGGGCAGGACTGCCTGCAGATCGCCGCTGCGCTCGAAGTCGCGTCGACGCACCCGATCGCACGCGCTTTTACGCAGCACGAATCTGCGCGGGCGGCCACCGGTCTGGAAGTTCATGTCGGTGCAGGTGTCGAAGGCGTTGTGGACGGCCGGCGGTGGCGTCTCGGCAAGGCGGATTTCGTGCCGGGCGCGGCACCGGCACCGACGGACGAGAGTGCTACGCGGGTGTTCCTCGGCACCGGCGGCCGCGTCATTGCCACCTTCACGATCGCCGACACCTTGCGGCCGGATTCAGCTAATACACTGAAAGAAATAGAGAAAATGGGCTATTCGGTGTCGCTCGTAAGCGGCGACGGCGAAGCACCCGTTGCCCGGGCGGCAGCGGCACTCGGCATTAGCGATGCGCGTTCCGGCTGCGGCCCGGACGACAAACTACAGCGAATAAATGCGCTGCAGCAACAAGGCGAAGTCGTGGTCATGGTCGGCGACGGCATCAACGACGCGCCGGTGTTGGCCGGCGCGGACGTTTCGATCGCGCCATCGCACGCAGCATCGCTTGCGCAGTCGAGCGCCGATGTCCTCATGCTCGGCGACTCGTTGCAGCCGCTGGTGACCCTGATGCAGGCCGCGCGGCGCACGATGCGCATCGTCCGGCAAAACCTGGCCTGGGCGATCGTATACAATGTGTCGGCGGTCCCGCTCGCCGCGGCCGGGTTCGTGCCGCCGTGGCTCGCGGCGATCGGTATGAGCACGAGTTCGCTGGTCGTCGTCCTCAATGCGCTGCGCCTGAGCCGTATCCGATGAGTGTGCTTTACTTCCTGATCCCACTTGCGCTGCTGCTGCTGGCGGGTGCGGTCTGGGCTTTCTTCTGGGCGGTCGGCAGCGGCCAGTTTGACGACCTCGACACCCCGGCCGTGCGCATCATCATGGACGACGACCAGCGTCCGCCGGACGACGATACGAAGTGACCGGACTTGTCGCAGCCCTCACCACGGCTTTCCTGGCAGGACTCGTCGGCAGTGCGCATTGCCTGGGTATGTGCGGGGGCCTATCGGGCCTGTTCGCGCTGCATTCCAGCGTCAACGGCCTGCGTCGGCAATTGCCGATGGCACTCGTCTACAACGCCGGGCGGCTCGCGAGTTACGCGATTCTCGGGTTCGCGGTGGCCGCCGTGGGCAGCCGCTTCGCCGGGCTGGCGCCGGCGCTGGGCAAGCCCGTGCGCCTCCTCGCCGGCGCCGTCATCGTCCTTATCGGCCTGCAGATCGCCTTCAATTTTCGTGGGCTGGGCTTCCTTGAACGCATGGGTGGCGTCGCCTGGTCGCATGTATCGCCGGTCGCCGGGCGGCTCCTGCCCGTAACCAGCCTGCCGCGCGCACTCGGCCTCGGGCTGCTGTGGGGACTGATCCCGTGCGGACTGGTCTACAGCATGCTGCTGGTCGCCTCGACAAGCCTGCGCGCCGTCGATGGCGCACTGGTCATGGCCGCTTTCGGCATCGGCACGACGCCTGCGATGCTTCTCACCGGGCTCGGTGCCGCGCGCCTGGCCCAGCTGATGCAGGACCGCCGCACGCGGCTCGGCGCTGGTTTACTGATCGTCATGCTCGGTATACTGACTCTGCTCATGCCGATCACGGCATTGATGTCACCCGGCCCGCATTCGCACCATTGATCGACCCGCCAGGAGCCTGAAACTTGAAATTCGAAGAACTGAAGGCACGGGCCCTCGAATATTGGCAAATCACCGTCGAATATGTCAGTCACCCGGAACTGCTGTTCCAGGTGGGCCTGATCGTGGTGCTGTTTCTTCCCGCGTGGTTCCTGTCGACCCGCGTCGAACCCCTGCTCGAAAAGCAGGCCCGCAAGATCAAGGGCATGCCCGGCACGTTGCGCATCATCGTCGCATTCCTGCGGCGCATGGAGTGGTTCTTCTTCGTCATCCTCCTCGGTATCGCCTATATACTCACGTCCGCGGCTCAGTGGCCGGAGAACAACTACCTGATCTACAGCGCCATGCTGCTGGCGGCTGCGTGGCTGTTGATCTCGGTGGTATCCCACGCGATTCGCAAACGCGTGATCGGGCGAATGTTCGCGCTGATCGTGTGGGTGTTCGCTGCGGCCTCGATCCTCGGCATCGTCGACGACGTGCGCGCGATTCTCGACGGCATCGGATTCAGCATCGGCGACGTTCGCTTTTCCGTACTGAGCGTGCTGAAAGCCGTCTTCTTTATCAGCGTGCTGATGTGGGCAGCATTCAGCGCCGGCAACTTCCTCGACAAGCGTATCCAGAAGGCCGAGGAGCTGACGCCGTCGCTACGCGTATTGGTCGGGAAGATCCTGCGTATCGCGCTGATCGTATTCACGGTCATGGTCGCGATGCAGTTGCTGAGCATCGACCTGACTGCGCTGACGGTACTTTCCGGTGCCGTCGGTGTCGGTATCGGTTTCGGCCTGCAGAAGGTCGTGTCCAACTTTATATCCGGCATGATCATCCTGCTCGATGAGTCGATCAAACCGGGCGACACGATAACGCTGGGCGAGACCTTCGGCTGGATCCGGGAATTGCGCGCCCGCTTCGTTTCCGTGGTCACGCGCGACGGCCGTGAATACCTGATCCCGAACGAGGACTTCATCACGACGCAGGTGATCAACTGGTCCTTCTCCGACCGGTACGTGCGCCTCGACGTGCCGTTCGGCGTGTCCTACGATTCCGACCCGCACCAGGTGATCGACGTCGCGATCCAGGCTGCGGCGTCAGTCGATCGCGTCGAGGCCGAGTATCGTTCGCCCGTGTGCTGGATGACCGAATTCGGCGATTCGTCGATCAACTTCCTGCTGCGCTTCTGGATCGACGACCCGCAGCAGGGCCTGACGAACATCCGCGGGAAGGTGATGCTTGCACTCTGGGACGCGTTCAAGGAGAACGGCATTTCCATCCCGTTCCCGCATCGCGAGGTGATCATGAAGACGCCGGTAAGCGTGACGTCGTTGGATCCGCAGACTTAAGGCAGCGTATAGGCGGGCCCCTCTTCTTCCTCCTTCGCCTCCACCAGCTCGATCCGGCAGTTGAGTTCCGACAGCGCCGCGTAGATGGGCCGCGTACTGAGGAACGATGGCGCGACGAGGATGTTCTTCCGGCTGCCGATGAACTCCCGCAGGCGTAAGGCGTCGGATTCATTCAAGATTTCGAAGACAGGTTCCAGGTCGGCTTCTGCGGCCAGCTTCCGGATCGCCTCCCGTACGCGCGCAGCCCGTTCCCTGCTCACCTGTTCTGCGCGCTGCCGGGTGAATTCGACGGCGACTCCACCGGAACGCAATATCTCGCGCGTAAACGGCAGGCTGGCGACCCGGTGCCAGCGGTCGTCCTGCACGTAGAGCGCGGCCAGCTCCGCCGGCGATTCCCGCAGCAGCCGCAGGGCCGCTTCCCAGAGCAGCGCGACCGGCGTCGTCTCCGTCACTGTGATAACGACGCGCAGTTTCCTCTCATCCTTCGTCACCATCGATCCCCTCCTTCCCGAAGCTCTTGCGCGCGGTCGCGTATTCGACGAGTTGCTGCTCGACCAGGGCATTTACCGAGCCCTCCGGGAAACTGCCGTCTTCGCCCCGTTCCCCGGCGCTCACACCGGTCAGGATCGTTATGGCTTCGTCGACAGACCGTACGGCGTAGATCCGGAACTCGTCCCGCCTGACGGCGTCGACGACGTCCTCGCGCAGCATCAGGTGCTTGACGTTGTCCCGCGGGATGATAACCCCGTGGGAGCCGTCGAGACCCCGCTCGCGACAGACGTCGAAGAAGCCCTCGATCTTCTCGTTGACGCCACCGATGGCCTGCACCCGTCCCAGCTGATTCACCGAGCCGGTGACCGCGATGTCCTGCCTGATCGGCAGGCGCGACAGCGACGACAGCAGCGCCGACAGCTCGGCCACCGACGCGCTATCGCCCTCCACACCCCCGTATGACTGCTCGAACACGACGCTGCCGCGCAACGAGAGCGGCAGGTCCGGTGCGTAGCGTGCCGAAAGTGCCGAGGAGAGAATCATCATGCCTTTCGAATGTATGGCGCCCCCGAGCTCCACTTCGCGCTCGATGTCGACGACATCGCCGGTACCGACGCGGGTCGTAGCCGTTATACGGACCGGGTGACCGTAGCGGAACTCGCCCAGGTCGGTGACGGACAGGCCGTTTACCTGGCCGACGCACGCGCCGCTCGTGTCGATCAGCAGCGTTTCGCGCTTGATCGCATCGATGACCCTCGATTGCATGCGGCTCAGCCTGCGGCGCCGCTCATTGACTGCTTTCGCGACGTCGGCGTCATCGACCTCCGAAGCGTTGCGTTGCCGCGCCCAGTAGTCCGCCTGCTCGATGAGATCGCCGAGCGAACTCATGTGCATCGACAACCGCTCGCTGTCTTCTGCATGGCGGGCCCGCTCTTCGATGACCCGCTGCACGGCTGCCGTGCTGAACGGCAACAGCTCCCTTGCCTGCGCCTCGCGCAGCACCAGCCTTGCATACCGTTCGACATTGTCGTCGCTGCGCTCGAGATCGTCGTCGAGGTCCGCGGCCACCTTGAACAGGCTGCTGAACTCGATGTCGTAGTGGCACAGCAGGTAATACAGCCAGCGCTCGCCAATGAGAATGATCCTGACGTCCAGCGTTATCGGTTCGGGCTTCAGCGTCGTGGTGCTGACGAAGCCCCAGGACTCGCCCGGCGATTCGATGCACACCTGCTTCGCGAACAATGCCTGTTTCAAAGCCTCCCAGACGAAGGGCCTGGTCAGCATTCGGCGCGTATCGAGAATGAGGTAGCCTCCATTTGCCTGCAGCAGCGCGCCGCCACGCACGAGGCGGAAATCCGTCGTCAGCGTGCCCATTTCCGCACGGTGTTCTATGCGGCCGATGATGTTTGGATAATTGGGGTTGGACTCGTAAATGACCGGCGCCCTGTCGGCATCGGCATTATCGACAACCAGGTTGACTTCGTACTGGCTGTAAAGCTGGTCCGAGTCTCGGCTGAGAAACGGCAGCGACGGCGTTTCCGATTGCTGGAAGTCCTGCGCATTCTGGATGATGTTGTCCTGGAGGTCGTCGAGATAGCCGGCGACACGCGGCATCGCTTTGTACTTGTTCTTGAGGTCGGCGAGCTGCACGTTGACCGCGTGCGCGGTGACTTCCTCGTTGAGCGTTTTCACGCGCTCCCGGTGCGCCTTGCGCAGCTTCGGCATCATCTCGACGCGCTGCTGCAGCTCTTCGCTCAAACGCTCGATCGCAGCCTCGATTTCGTGGCGCTTTTCCTCGGGTAACTTGTTGAATTCCTTGTCACCGATCACTTTGCCGTCAACCACGGGCGCCAGCACGTAACCGGTCGGCGTCTGCAGCACGCCGATGCCTTCTTCGGCCGCTCGCTCGTTGAGCGATTTCCACTGCTCCTCGACCTGATTCTTGGTGTCTTCCTCGATGGCGCGCAGCTGATTGCGGTAGTCGTCGCCCTCGAACGCCGCCGGGATGGCAAGCTGCATTTCGCCGATCAGGTGGCGCATGTCTTCGCGGAATTCGCGCCCCTGGCCTGCCGGAAAGCGCAGCGATCGCGGCCGCTCGGGATTCGAGAAGTTATTGACGTAGCACCAGTCCGGTGGCGCGCCCCGGGTCTTCGCGTGTTCGGCAACGAGGCTGTTCACCAGGTCGTGACGGTTGCTGCCAATCGGCCCGAGGACGTAGATGTTGTAACCATCCCTGCGCATTTCGATGCCGAAGCGAATCGCATCGATGGCACGTTGCTGTCCGATATAGGGCTGCTCGGCGTCGGCTGTGCGCTGCGTGAATTCGGCGGGCAGTGAACAGAGCTTGCGGAGTGCATCCGGCTGTACTTGGTATTGCTGGAGTGCGTCAGCTGCCATGGTCTCTCCCTTGACGGGGTCCGCGCTGTTCCTCAATAGGAGCACAGGGAAGCGCCGGATGGCTATTAGGGACTACCCGGATGCGCGTTGGTCGTGCCGCAGGAGCGGTGTCTGCCCCCGGGTCGCGGTTCGAGGGCCGCCCCTACACCACCATCCAGTAACAAAAAGGGGCGGCTCGCGCCGCCCCGAGGTTACTGACAATCCCCGTGCGTCAGGCGACCTTGACCTTGTAGGGCGTGGTTGCCTCGACTTTCGGCAAGTAGATTTCGAGGACGCCGTCCTTGAGTTCGGCCTTGGCCTTGTCGCCAAGTACCTCGAACGGCAGGAGTACCGACCTGTACAGACGGCCATAGGCCATCTCGTGGCGGACGAACTCCTCTTTCTTTTCCTCTTCCTCGTATTCCCGCTTCGCCTCGATAATCAGGCGATCGCCCGAGATGGTTATCTCGAGGTCTTCTTTCTTGATACCGGGGACGTCGGCGCGTACGACGAGCTTGTCGTCCTTGTCGAGGATGTCGACCTTCGGAAAGACGTCCAGTTTCTCGTCGAATTCAGTGAAGAATGACCTTCTCCAGGCATACGGCTCAAATAATCCCTCCATCCAGCGGCGTGGAAAAGCGCTCTCGAAGAACTCCTCCATGCTGTGGGTGAACGGTCTTATTGCCCTGCCGGTCTCGTGCTCTTTCTTCGGCAAAATGTTGCGGACTTTGGGCATACGCTCACCTCCTTGAACTTGCCTGCCGGAAATGGTTTCCGGCGCAGTGTATATAAACCCCTGCCGCCCTGAATCCAATTCGTAAATCTCCGGATTGCGTTCCTTGGAAGGCGGGTCCAGAGTGAGTGTGAATGTGCAAGGCACAGAAAAGGCGGTGCCCGATGAGAAAATCCGCTTTATTCCTCCTGGCCCTCATGGCCATCCCTCTTACGGCGGAAGCAGACACCCTGGCCCGCTTCGAAGGCGACAATAACGAGCGCACGCCCGTCTTCGAGCCCGAAAGCCCGTGGATGCTCTACTGGTACACGCAGAGCGATAACACACTGCCCAAGACGTTCGAACTGCGTCTTTACGCGGCGGATTCCGGCGAGTACCTCGGCACGATTATCCAGCAACGGATCATCGCGAACGGCGAGAAACTGTTCGAGGACCCGGGCCGTTACCGGGTGGACGTGGTGGCCGACAACCTGGACTGGACGCTGGTCGTGTCCGAGATCGCCGCGGAGAAAGCCGCGCAGCTGATCCGCGAGAGCACGGGCCAGCCGACGCTAGAGGACGGCGCCGGTCGCCATGCAAGGCAGGTGGCGGAAAGTAACTTCGAGTCGTGGCGGCCTGTCGATGACGAAACCCTGCTCTTGTTCGCGGCCGACGAGTCACACGGGTTCCGGGTCAGCTTC
>JBFFEB010000072.1:0-11919 GCA_041559075.1 Woeseiaceae bacterium
CCGCCGAGGCCGGATGTTGCCCCGGGGGCGCCGCGGCGATTACAGCGGCGGGAACAACCTGAGTTCCGCGAGCGAGGGGTCTACGCGGTCGAGCAAGACGGCTTCGAAAACGTCGCCGAGCGCTGCTTCCAGGCTGATCGGCCCGTCGAGCACCGTCTTCTCGCCGGCCGTCGTGACGTAGATATCGTAGCTCCCGGCAGCCAGGCTGATCGACGGGGTCTGCAGTCCGTAGGCGAGCCCGATCTGGCGCGGCAACGCGTCCTCGATCGAGGTCCCCGCCGCAGCGACATACAGGTCGACCAATTCGTGATTGATTGCGGAGTGAAAGAAGGTGAGTCGCGCGATGGTCTCGATAGAGCGCCGGTCGACCGGCACCTGTGCCCCGGTCAGCTCGCCGGCCAACACGGTGAAGTAGTAATTGACGTGCGAACCCGCGAACGTCGTCAGGGCGTCCTCGAGCTGGATGGCGCCCACGTTGCCCGGCGCGGTCGCCGTGATCGTCAATTCACCGACGGCCATGTCGATATCGCCGGTCACGTCGCCGAAGGCGAGATCGGCGGCGATGCGATTCTGTAACGCTTCGTCGTCATAGATGTCCGAGGTGCCGAGGTCCCTCGTCGCGTGAATGAAACGGGCGGTCGGCGGGAAGCGTGCATCCGTGAGCGCGGACGACAGTCCCTGCCCGTTGAAGATCCGGATCGTCACGGGAGCGGTATCGTTGGCGTCGCCCTCGAAGACAGTGATCAGCGCCGATTGGCTCGAAACGATCTGTGTCGGCTCGGACTGGTAGAGCACGTCGGCCGGGTCGCCCGCCGACGTTACGGTGATGACGTAACTGTCCTGCTCGACGTCGGCCGGGGTCGAGACTTCGCCCGGTGCGAGCGTGGCGACAAGGTCGCCGAGCGCCGGGGCGGCGCCTGCCAGCCCGAGATAGACGTCGACGGCGCCGAGCGCGTCCGCCGCATGGCCGACGCGCATTTCGAATACCGTCTCCGAGCCGCTGAAGCTGCGCTCCGGGATCTCCCAGACGTCCACCGTGGCCGCGCCGATGGAACCGCGCACCACGAACGTGTACTCCACGTCGCGGACGACATCGAGAGACCGGCTCGCGATGCGCGTATTTTCGACCAGCGGCCGGCTGATCTCGAAATTGAAGGTATAGGTCAGGTCGTCCCAACGTTCCGGCGAGGAGTTGCTCTTGTAGGCGACACTGCCGAGTGCGCGCTCCTCGATTAGGAATCCGATCTCGGGTGATGTCGGGATGGCGTTGATCATACGAATGACCCCGTCGCCCGTGGCTTCGGGCAGAGCGGATTTGCCGCCACAACCGGCGACGGCCGCCGCCGTGATCATTGCCAGCAGGATGCGCGTCATCGAGCGGCCTCGTAGCCGTAGATCGACTTCACTTCCAGGAATTCCTCGATACCCTCGGCCCCCCATTCGCGACCGTTGCCCGACTGCTTGTAGCCGCCGAAAGGCGCCATCGAATCCAGGGAAGCCCCGTTGATGTGAACCATGCCCGTGTGCAGGCGCGCCGCAACCCGCCTGGCTCGCTTCAGGCTACCGGAGGAAACGTAACCCGAAAGCCCGTAAGGCGTATCGTTGGCGATCTCGATGGCTTGGTCCTCGTCGTCGTACGGGATGATCGACAACACCGGCCCGAAGATTTCCTCGCGTGCGATCGTCATGTCGTTCGACACGGCGGTGAAGACGGTCGGTCGCGCGTAATAGCCTTTCACCAGCCCTTCCGGCCGCCCCGTGCCGCCTGCAGCCAGTGTAGCGCCTTCGTCGATGCCGGTCTGGATAAGCGCCTGGACCTTCTGCCATTGCTGCGCGGAGACCAGCGGCCCGACCTGGACGCCTTCGCCGCGCGGATCCCCGACGCGAATGGTGTTCGCCACGTCGGCGGCGATCGTCGCTGCCTCGTCCATGCGGTCCCGGGGCACCAGCATGCGCGTCGGCGCGTTGCAGGATTGCCCCGTGTTGTCGAAGCACTCCTCGGCGCCTGCGCGGACCGCCGTTTCGAAGTCGGCATCGTCCAGGAGGATGTTCGGGGACTTGCCGCCGAGTTCCTGTGCCACGCGCTTCACGGTCGGTGCCGCGTTCTGTGCAACGGCGACGCCCGCCCGCGTGGAGCCCGTGAACGACACCATGGCCACATCGGGGTGCTGCGAGAGGGCCGTCCCGACACCGGGCCCGTCGCCGTTCACGAGGTTGAAGACGCCGGCAGGCACCCCCGCGGCATCGATGACCTCGGCGAAGATCATGGCGTCGAACGGTGCGATCTCGCTCGGCTTGAGCACCATCGCGCAGCCGGCGGCAAGCGCGGGTGCCACCTTACAGGCCACCTGGTTGACCGGCCAGTTCCATGGCGTGATCAGCGCGCAGACCCCGACAGGCTCCTTCACGATCAGTGTCGTACGGTTCCTATGTTCGAACTCGAAGCCCTTCAGTGCGCGGATTGCGGCCTTTATGTGCTGCGGTCCGCTGCCGGCCTGCGCGCCTTTCGCGAGCCCCCACGGGGCGCCCATCTCGTCCATGATGGCCTCGGCAATGTCGTCGTAGCGTTTCATGTACGCCGCGAGGATCGCTTCCAGCAGTTCGATGCGCTGTTCGCGGGTCGTCGCCGCGTAACCGGCCTCGGCGCGCTTGGCGGCCGCCACGGCGAGATCGACGTCGGCCGCCGTTCCCAGGCTGATGCGGCCGCACGGTTCCTCCGTCGCCGGGTTGATGACGTCGACCGAATTCGGGGTCACCGGGTCGACCCACTTACCGTCGATGTAGAACTTCAGCATCTCGCGCATGATTGCTCCTTGTTCAGGCAGCCGCGAATCATATCGTAATTCGTTGCAGCGGGCGCTGCGGCCAGGGAATGCGGCGCGGTCAGAAGGCGAGGAATTTCTGCCGGTACTCGGCCGGCGGCATGTCGTACCAGGACTTGAAAGCCGTGGTGAACGAACTGATGTTGTTGTAGCCGAGCAGCATCGCCACTTCGAGCGCCTTGAGACGCCGATCGCTCAGGTAGCGAACCGCGAGTTCCGCGCGGACTTCCTTGAGAACCTTCTGGAAGCTCGTCTTCTCCGCTTTCAGGCGGCGCTGCAGGGTGCGCCGCGACAACTTCATGGCGCGGCAGGCGTAGTCGGCGTTGGCTTCACCGCGTGCCAGCAGGCCCGCCAGCCGGCCCTTGAGCTGTTCGGCAATCTTATCCTTGTCATTCAATGACTTGAGATATTTTTCTGCCTGATCTGTTAAGTGCCGACGCATACCAGGACCGTGACGACTCTCATCCTTGCAACGAACCCGGGTAACATACCGCTTGTGGCAACGAATGCCAATCGGTGCTCGGTGCCGCGCCATCACCCGATCATCACTGGATAAGGACTGCAATGGCTTCCCCCGTCAGTTACGAACGCCTCGATGGCATCGGCGTGATCACCGTCGACAATCCGCCGGTGAATGCCCTGTCGCACGGGGTTCGCCAGGGTCTTCTCGAGGCGATACAGGCAGCGCAGCAGGACGACTCGGAGGCCGTGCTGATCGTCTGCGCCGGGAGGACGTTCATCGCGGGGGCGGATATCACCGAGTTCGGCAAGCCCCCACGGGAGCCGCATCTGCCCGGCCTCTGCAACACCATCGAGGCGTCGTCGAAACCCGTCGTCGCGGCCATCCACGGCACGGCGCTGGGCGGCGGGCTCGAAGTTGCGATGGCGTGCCACTATCGTTGTGCGCTGCCGGGCGCGAGAGTCGGGCTTCCCGAGGTCAGGCTCGGCCTGCTTCCCGGCGCCGGGGGCACGCAGCGGCTGCCGCGGCTGGTGGGCGTGAGCGCGGCGCTCGATATGATGACCAGCGGCAACCCTGTCGGCGCGGCCGAGGCCGCGAATCTCGGCCTCATCGACAAGGTCGTCGACGGCGAGCTCCGCGAGGCGGCGCTCGCCTGGTGCCGGGCACTCGTGGCCGGCGGCGCGGCGTGCAGGGTGAGCAGCGAGTTGCCGCTAGCGGGCATCCCGGAGGGCGCGCTCGCGGCCTATCGAGACACGCTCGCGAAGCGCACGCGGGGCCAGATCGCACCGCAGAGCATCGTCGACTGTGTCGAGGCGTCCCTGTCGCAGCCGTTCGCCGAGGGCCTGGCCATCGAACGAGAGAAGTTCATCGAGTGTATGCACAGCCCGCAGTCAGCGGCGCTGCGCCACGTGTTCTTTGCCGAGCGCGAAGCGGCGAAAGTCCGGGGATTGCCGAAGGACACGCCACTGCGCGACGTGACAAGAGTGGGCGTCATCGGCGCGGGCACCATGGGCAGCGGCATCGCGATGAATTTCGCCAACGCCGGCAGGCAGGTAGCACTGCTCGAGGTCGATGACGAGGCACTCGCCAGGGGGCTCGGCATCATCGATCGCAATTACGAGGGGGGCGTCAAGCGGGGCAAGCTGACCGCCGAGCAAGCGCTCGAGTGCCATGGACGGATTACCGGCACGACCGATTACGATTCGCTGGCGGATGCCGATCTCGTCGTCGAGGCCGTGTTCGAGAATCTCGAACTCAAACAGGCGGTCTTCAGGAAGCTCGACGCCGTGTGCCGGCAGGGTGCGATACTCGCCACCAATACCTCGTACCAGGACGTCGATGAGATCGCCGCCGCGACGAAACGACCGCAGGACGTCATCGGGCTGCACTTCTTCAGCCCGGCGCACATCATGAAGCTGCTCGAGGTCGTGCGTGGCGAGAAGACCGCGGACGACGTGCTGGCGACCTGCATGGCGCTCGCAAAGGGTATTCGCAAGACCCCGGTCATGTCCGGGGTCTGTTACGGCTTCATCGGCAATCGCATGCTCGGCCACTACGGGCGCGAGGCACAGCTTTGCGTTATCGAGGGCGCGACCCCGGAACAGGTGGACACGGCCATGGAGGAGTGGGGGATGGCGATGGGCCCGCTGGCGGTGTTCGACCTCGCCGGGCTCGATGTCGGCTACAAGGCCCGCCAGGGACTGACGGAGTCGGAGCGTGGCGACCCGAGGGCGTTTCGCATCGCCGATGCGCTCGTGGAGATGAGTCGCCTCGGCCAGAAGACCGGCGCGGGCTTCTATCGCTACGATCCCGAAACCCGCCGGCGCTCGAGCGATCCGGAGGTGCAGGCGCTGATCGAGCGCGAAGCCGCGGCGCTGGGCGTTGAGCGGCGGGCAATCGACGCGCAGGAAATCATCGACCGCCTGGTGTTCGCACTGGTGAACGAGGGTATAAACATACTCGACGAGGGCATCGCGCAGCGGCCGGGTGACATCGACGTCGTCTACGTCTATGGCTACGGTTTCCCGGCGTGGCGCGGCGGACCGATGCATCATGCCGATGCCGTCGGTTTGTCGCAGGTACTGGCGCGTGTACGCCAGTTCGAGCAGCGGTTCGGACCGGGGAACTGGACGCCGGCACCGCTCCTGGAGCGACTGGCCGAGGCAGGCCAGTCGCTTGCGAACTGGGCAAAATCGCAAGTAAATTAGCGACATAAAGCGATTATCGTGAACCGCGTCACGAGCGCGGCGGCGGGGTTGCGCTATACCTGAAGCATCGACAGCTGGGGCCGGTGCTCATGGTTGGTCAAAGCCGTAACGACAGAGTTTTGCAGGTACAGAACCTCGCGGACTACTTTCGCACCTCGATCGACGGTGTCATCTCGAGGCAGGGCGTCGATGTGGATCCGCATGCCGCGCATTACGTGGTCAATCTGCTGACGCTGTTTTCCCGCTCCGAGGAACTCTTCGAGGATCACGGCGACAGCTACGGTCTGCGTCCGCTGGCGCTCATGATGGCCGATGCCGCGGAGGCACGGACCGTTGCCGAACGCAATTACGCGTTGCAGCGAATCGGTGACATCGCCCTGTTCATCAGCGGCTTCTTTGCCGACAGTCTGGCGAACAAGGCCGTCGACGTCGATTACTACATCTACATGGGCGGCAGCGCATACGGCTCACTGTCCGAAGAAGTCCGCCGCACCGTTCGCGGCCATGCCTTCGCGAATATCTATCGCGAACTGGCCGAGAAGTTCCAGGTGCTCGTCGACGTCCTCAACGAAGTGCGCGACGAGGCGCGAGGCGAATCGGACCGCGACCTGTTGCGCACCTACGAGATCTGGCTGAAAACCGGCAGCCAGCGCGCCAGGAAACTGCTCGCCTACAACGGGATCGTGCCGCTCTCCGACGGCAGGCCGAAAGGGCGACACTGATGATCGACCGTCTGCAACAGCACCTGAGCGACATCTACCAGGTGGGCGGCGTGCACGATGTTCGCGACTACCTGATTACGGATCCGCGGCTCGCGCAGTGCATCGGTGCCGGATCGATGCTGTCCGACACCAGCGAGACCCTGCTCTTGTCGCAGGACGAGGAGGGGCTGGCGCTGTCGTTGTTCCTGGACGGCGAACTGCTCTCGCGGCTCGAGTCCGCCGATCCGCTGAACCGCCTGCGCACCGAGCTGCTCGACGATCTGTGGCAAGTCCTCGAGGGCCTGAGCCACTTCAACTGCGTGGTCTGGCGGGCGTCCCAGGACCGCTGCGTGTCCCTGCTGGAGCTCGAACTGCAGGCCGAGGTCGACAAGTTCGTGGGAACGACCCTGCTGGCGCTGGGCCAGGGCAGGACCGAGATGCTCGACCACCTGCATGGCTGGCTGTTCGACAAGGTGAGTTTTCGTACCGAGCTCGACGAGGTGCAGCTGGCGCGCTACCGCGCGGCTAATGAATACGCGGCACGGTTCTGTCATGCGCTGCGCAGCCGTCTCGTGGACGACGGTAACGCGGTACTGGGCGAACTCCGGCGGTTCTTTCGCCTGCCCATGACGGACAAGATCAGCCACATCCACTCGCAAACGCTGTAATCCGTTTAAACCGCATCCACGGCTCTCGCATCTAACCCGAAATTCAGCAATTGACGCGGCTCGATCCGTCAGCCGCAGGGGAATGGTCGGTTGAAGATTTCGGATACATCGGCGCAGGACGTCCATATCGAGCCGCGGTCACCGCACAGGCGCCGCATCGTGGCCGGTACCGCGGGAGTCGTTCTCATCGGGTCGATCCTGTTCGCGGCTCCCTGGGTCGAGCGGTGGGTGAACGCGAGCGTCAGCGTGCCCTACGAGCGCATTCGTACGGCAACCGTCGTCCGCGGCGACCTGGTGCGCGACGTTTCGGTCCAGGGACGGGTAGTGGCCGCAGTCAGCCCGACGCTGTATGCCACGGAGTCGGGAACGATCACGCTGCACGCGGATGCGGGCCAGCAGGTCGTGGCAGGACAGGTCCTTGCCACCGTCGACAGCCCCGATCTCGCGAGCGAGCTGCAGCAGGCGGAATCGGCGCTCGAGAAGCGCAGGATGGAACTCGAGCGGCAGCGCATCGCGTCGAAGCAAGAAGCCCTGGAAAAGCGCAAGGCTGCGGATCTCGCTGACGTCGCGCTGGTCGCCGCGAGGCGCGAGAAGCGGCGGGCGGACGATGCCCATGAGCGCGGCGTGATCCCCGTGATCGATTTCGAGAAGGCGCAGGACGACCTGCGCAATGCCGAACTCGCCCACGAGCACGCGGTCGCGGACGCCGACCTGTTCGACGAACGACTCGCGTTCGAGCTGCGCGCCAGCGAATACGACGTCGGTCGACAGAAACTGGTTGTCGAGGAGCTCCGCCGCCGTGTTGCGCAATTGTCCGTCACGTCTCCCGTCGACGGGATCGTGGGTGACCTGCTGGTCGAACAGAAAGCCGCCGTGGCCCGCGACATGCCCGTGATGGCCGTCGTCGACCTGTCACGCTTCGAAATCGACGCCCAGATCCCGGAGAGTTACGCCGATGACCTGGCGGTCGGGATGCAGGCGGAGATCCTCGTGGCAGGGCGTGCGTATCCCGGCACGCTGGTGGCCGTGTCGCCGGAGATCGTCGGTAACCAGGTGGCCAGCCGCATTCGTTTCGCCGGCGACATGCCCGACAACCTGCGCCAGAACCAGCGGCTCACGACGCGGGTCCTGCTGGCCGAGCATTCGGACGTGTTGCTGGTGCAGCGCGGCCAGTTTCTCGACAGCGGGGCGGGCCGGATCGCTTACGTCGTGGGCGAGGATCGCGTCGCCACGCGCCGCCCGATCCGGACCGGCTCGCGCAGCCTGGCCGACGTCGAGGTGCTGTCAGGGCTCGAGCCCGGCGAGACCATCGTCATTTCCAACCTGGACCCGTTCCGCGGCGCGGAAACGGTCCTGCTCACCAACTAGTTACGCGCCGGCGCACGGAGAACACAGACATGCTGAAGATGAACAGAGTATCCAAGGTCTATCGCACGGACACCGTGCAGACGCACGCACTCCGCGAGTTCTCGCTCGAGGTCGACGAAGGCGAGTTCGTCTCCGTTACCGGGCCGTCCGGATCGGGCAAGACCACGTTCCTCAATATCGCCGGTTTGCTGGAAGAGCTGACCAGCGGCACCTACGAGCTCGACGGGCGCGACATTTCAACGCTGAACGACCGGGAGCGCTCGCGCGTTCGCAACGAAAAGATCGGGTTCATCTTCCAGAGCTTCAATCTTATTGCCGAGCTCGATATCTTCGACAACGTGGACGTGCCCCTGCGCTATCGTGGATTCGATTCCGCGGAACGCCGGCGCCGCATCGAGCACTGCCTGGACATGGTCGGGCTGGCGTCGCGCACGAAGCACCTGCCCGCGCAGCTCTCCGGCGGGCAGCAGCAACGCGTCGCCATCGCTCGTGCCCTGGCAGGAGAGCCGCGTTTCCTGCTCGCGGATGAGCCGACCGGAAACCTGGATACGCAGATGGCGGACAGCATCATGGAGCTGCTCGCCGAGATCAATGCGGGCGGCACGACGATCATCATGGTGACTCACGAGCCGGCACTGGCGCAGCGAGCGAAGAGGAATATTTTCGTGCGTGATGGCAACGTGGGCGACATGCGGCCCGAACTTCACCTGGCCGAAGCGGCCAGCGCCTGATCGGAGGTCGGAATGTTTCGTTACTACCTGAAGCTGGGCGCACTGAGCATTCGCGCGAATCCCGCTCTCAGCGTGCTCATGGTGCTCGCAATCGCCATCGGGATCGGCGCGTGCATGACCATCGTCACGGTGAGGCACGTCATGAGTGACAATCCCGTTGCCCACAAGAACGACGTGCTCTATCACGTCCAGGTCGATAGCTGGAGCCCCGCCGAGCCCTACCAGGAGCCGGACAAGCCGCCCGAGCAGCTGACCTACCTCGATGCGAAGGCGCTGTACGATGCCGGCAAGGCGTACCGGCAGGTCACGAGCTTCAAGACCAGTCGCGTGGTGCAACCGGATGGCGAGGACGCGCGACCGTTCCTGCTCGACGCGCGAGCGACGACCTCGGAGTTCTTCCCGATGTTCGACGTTCCGTTTCGCTACGGAGCGCCTTGGGATCGGCAGGCGGACCGGGCCGAGGAACGCGTTGCCGTGCTGTCACGCGAACTCAACGAGCAGCTGTTCGGCGGCGAGGACTCGACCGGCCGCATGCTGATGATCAACGGCGAGCAATATCGAATAACCGGCGTTCTCGACGAATGGACGCCCGTCCCGAAGTTCTACGACGTCAACAATAATCCCTACGAAGCGCCGGAGGCGCTTTACCTGCCGTTCTCACTCGCCGCATCGAACGGATTCAGCCGCTCGGGTAACACCAGTTGCTGGAAACCGGTCGGGGACGGCGGGTTCGAGGAATTCCTGGCGTCAGAGTGCATCTGGATCCAGATGTGGATCGAGGTCCGCAAGCCGTCGGAAAGAAACAGTTACCTGCAGTTCCTCGACGCGTACGCCGAGGAGCAAAAGGCGCTCGGGCGGTTTCAGCGGCCGCTCAACAACCGCCTCAACACTCCTGCGGAATGGCTGGCCGACCGCGAGGTCGTCGATGATAACGTCAGCGTACTGCTGAGCATTGCGGTCCTGTTTCTCGTCGTCTGCCTGCTGAACACGATCGGCCTGTTGCTGGCGAAGGTTATGCGCCGCGCCAAGGACATCTGTCTGCGGCGGGCGCTCGGCGCCAGCAAAAAGGCGCTCTTTTCCCAGTACATCATCGAAGCCGGCATCATCGGCTCTGCGGGAGGCCTGCTTGGGGTCGGCGCGACGTGGCTGGGGCTGCGCGGCATCGAGAACCTGTATGCCGATTACGAGTTTATCCAGTACCTCGTGCGCATGGACTGGACGATGGTGCTGCTGGCGGTTGTGCTGGCGGTCCTGTCGGCCCTCGGTGCGGCGTTGTACCCGACCTGGCGCGCCTGCAATATCACGCCGGCCAGCCAGCTCAGAATCCAGTAGGAGAAGATCATGGAACTGGGACCTATCTGGCGATCGATGCTCAGGAACAAGGGCGGCTTCACCCTGATCGCGGTACAGATCGCGGTGACGATGACCATCATGGCCAATGCGGTGGCGATCATCCAGCAACGCTCCGGCGAAATGGCGCGGCCGAGCGGCCTGGACGAGTCGAACACGTTCACGCTTGCAAGCGTCGTGTTCGTCGACGGTATCGACAAGAAGCGACTGATCGACGAAGACCTCGACCGTATACGCAACATGCCCGGGGTCGTGAGCGCGACGTCGTCGAACTCCTTCCCGCTGCGGCGCGGCGGCTGGTCGGAAGGCGTCCGCCTCGAGCCCGGCGAAGGCGTCAGCGACAGCAGCACCGCGCTCTATTTCGCCGACGAACATACCCTGGACACGTTTGCGTTGAATGTCATCGAGGGCAGCAACTTTGCATCGAACCAGGTTGACTGGGTCGACCGCGAGAACAACGACTGGCCCCCTTTCGCCATCGTCACCCGGGCACTGGCACGAGACCTGTTTCCCGACGAGCAGGGGTCCTACGTGGGCAAGACCTTCTATATCGGCAATGACAACCCCGTCAATATCATCGGCGTGGTCGAGCGCTTGCAGGCACCATGGCCTAACTGGTCCGGCCTCGAGCGGTCGATGCTCGTGCCGCAACGCCGCGATGACGACTTTGTCCGGTACATCATTCGCACGGAGCCGGGTTCACGCGATGAACTGATGCCACGTGTCGAAGAGATGCTCGCATCGAGCAGCCGCGACCGGATCATCCAGTCGGTGAGCACCATGGAGGAGGTGCGCAAGATGGCCTACCTGGGCGAGGCCGCGATGAACAAGATCCTGGTCTTCGTCGTGGCATTGCTGACGGTTATCACGGGCCTCGGGATCGTCGGCCTCGCCAGTTTCAACGTTAGCCGGAGGACCCGGCAGATCGGGATCCGGCGCGCGCTGGGCGCAAGTCGAGCGTCGATCATGCGCTATTTCATGGTCGAGAACTTCCTGGTCAGCACAGTCGGCGTGGTCGCTGGCGGTGTGCTCGCCGTGGCGCTGAGCATGCTGCTGGTCGAGGCATTCGCGCTCGAACCGATGCAGTGGTACGTCATTCCCGCGGCGATGGTGCTGTTGTTGATGGTCGGCCAGGCTGCCGTGGCCGGCCCGGCGCGTCGCGCCGGAAACGTGACGCCGGCGATCGCGACCCGCTCGACCTGAATACGCCGTGGCGGTCTATGCCGGCCGCCACGGAAGCCGGCTGCCGCGCAACGCCTGCTTGGCCACGTTCCGCCAGTATCGTCGCAGCCAGGACGGCCTTGAGTCGCGTGCGGCAGGCCCGGTCAGCCGTTGACGCCATTCCCGGAGCCAGGCATCCGCGGTCGACCAGCCCGCGGCCTGCTCCGACTCGCGTACGAGCGCCTGGATACGGTCCCGATCGGACAGGTACTCGGACAGCGATGTCGAATCCGCGGCAAGCAGGGCCCGGTGTACGGTTTCGAAACGCCACCACAGGCTCTCGTCGTGCGTCCCGGTGGGTGCGCCGACATCGCGGGGCACGGCGATCGAAACCGGCCTGAACACGCTGAGGCACGGGGCCGCCGTGCCCGTTGCCCAGTAACGCGGCCCG
>JBFFEB010000073.1:0-11816 GCA_041559075.1 Woeseiaceae bacterium
ATGAACGGCCTCGACTATGAGCGTGTCGTGCTGGCCGGCGGTTCCCTCGGCATCATGCGCGCGTGCATGGACCTCGTCATGCCCTACGTCCACGATCGCAAGCAGTTCGGCCGGCCGATCGGTGAATTCCAGCTGATGCAGGGCAAGGTGGCGGATATGTATACGGCGATGAACAGCTGCCGCGCCTACGTCTACGCGGTGGCGGCGGCGTGCGACCGCGGCCAGACTACCCGTTTCGACGCTGCAGGATGTATTCTCGTCGCTGCGGAGAAGGCAACCTGGATGTCCGGGCAGGCGATCCAGGCGCTCGGCGGCAACGGCTATATCAACGAATATCCCGCGGGCCGCTTGTTGAGGGATGCCAAACTCTACGAAATCGGTGCCGGTACCAGCGAGATTCGCCGCATGCTGATAGGGCGAGAGCTCTTCGACGCGACCGGCAGCTGAGCGGAACGTATTAGCGGACCCCGGGACGGCACATGCCCCTGATCAGATCCAAGGTCGATCGCAATTCCGACGACTTTGCCGCCAACTTCGCGGCGAACCAGGCGCTCGCGCTAGAACTCGAGGCGCTGAGAGAGCAGGTGATGCGGGGCGGCAGCGAGCGTTCCCGCGAGCGGCACATGCAACGTGGCAAACTGCTGCCGCGCGACCGGATACGCATGCTCCTCGATACCGATTCGCCGTTCCTCGAGATCGGCCAGCTGGCGGCCTGGCAGGTTTACGAGGACGAGGTGCCGGCAGCAGGGATCGTCTGCGGCATTGGCCGGGTACACGGTATCGAGTGCATGATCATCGCCAACGACGCCACCGTCAAAGGCGGCACTTATTATCCCCTGACCGTCAAGAAGCATTTGCGCGCACAGGAAGTCGCGGAGCAGAATCACCTGCCGTGCATCTATCTCGTTGACTCGGGGGGCGCCTTCCTGCCGCGGCAGGACGAGGTGTTTCCGGATCGCGACCATTTCGGCCGTATCTTCTACAACCAGGCGCGCCTCTCGGCCCGCGGCATTCCGCAGATCGCGGCCGTCATGGGCTCCTGCACGGCGGGCGGCGCCTACGTGCCGGCGATGTGCGACGAAGCGATCATCGTACGTAACCAGGGCACGATCTTCCTGGGCGGCCCGCCGCTCGTGAGGGCGGCGACCGGCGAGGTCGTCGACGCGGAATCGCTGGGTGGCGGAAGCGTGCATTCGCGAATCTCCGGCGTGACCGATCATCTCGCCGACGACGATACCCATGCGCTGTCCATTGCGCGCGAGATCGTTGCCAACCTGAACCACGACAAGCGGGTTTCGTTGGCGCTGCGGGAGCCGGCAGAACCGGAGTACCCGGCCGTGGACATCTACGGCATCGTGCCGCGCGAGTATCGTTTTCCCTACGATGTGCGCGAGGTGATTGCCAGGATCGTCGACGCTTCAGAGTTCCATGAATTCAAGAAGCTCTACGGTTCGACGCTCGTGTGCGGTTTTGCGCACCTCGACGGCTACCCGATCGGCATCGTCGCCAACAACGGCATTCTGTTCATGGAGTCAGCGCAGAAGGGTGCGCACTTCATCCAGCTCTGCAACCGCCGCGGCATCCCGCTGCTGTTCCTGCAGAACATCACGGGATTCATGGTCGGAAAACGCGTGGAACACGCCGGCATCGCCAAGGAAGGTGCGAAAATGGTCAATGCCGTGGCGACGGCGACCGTGCCGAAGTTCACGGTCGTGATTGGCGGCTCCTTCGGCGCCGGGAACTACGCCATGTGCGGGCGTGCCTACGGCCCGCGCATGCTCTGGATGTGGCCGAATGCGCGAATATCCGTCATGGGCGGCGAGCAGGCGGCTCTGGTGCTGTCGACAGTGAGGCGCGAAGGGCTGGAGGCTCGTGGCGAGGAGTGGTCGGAAAAGGAACAGTCGGAATTCGAGGACACGATCCGCGAACAGTACGACCATCAGGGCCATCCGTATTACTCCAGCGCACGGCTCTGGGACGACGGCGTCATCGACCCAGTCGATACCCGCTCGGTTCTCGGCTTCGCACTGGCGGCGGCGATGAACCGGCCACGCGATCCGGAAACGCCGTTCGGCGTGTTCCGGATGTAGGGCCGGCATGGGTTCGCGGCAGGCGCAGAATTCGGGCACGACGGAAGTCAGGGAAGGCCTGCAATTCGACGCAGAGCAGCTGCACGACTACATGGTGTCGCACGTCGAGGGGTTCGAGGGCCCGTTGCAGGTGCGGCAGTTCAGGGGCGGGCAGTCCAATCCCACGTATCTTTTGGAGGGTGGCAGCGGCCGATACGTGCTGCGCCGCAAGCCACCCGGCAAGCTGCTGAAATCGGCGCACGCGGTCGACAGGGAGTTCCGGGTCATCAGTGCGCTCTACAGCGCTGACTTCCCGGTGCCGAGACCGTACGTTCTCTGCGAAGACGATGTCGTCATCGGTACTGCCTTTTACATTATGGAATACGTCGAGGGCCGGATCTTCTGGGAGCTGGACCTCCCCGGGCTCGCGCCCGATGAGCGGGCCGCGATTTACGGCAGCGCCAACGACACCATCGCGAGGCTGCACAACTTCGATTACGCGGCAATGGGACTCGACGATTTCGGCAAGCCCGGCAACTATTTCGCGCGGCAGATATCTCGCTGGAGCGGCCAGTACCGTGCCTCTGAAACCCGGACCATCGACGCGATGAACCAGCTGATCGAATGGTTGCCGGAGCACATCCCCGATGACGACTCGGCCGCCATCGTGCACGGCGATTTTCGCCTCGACAATATGATCATTCATCGCGACGAGCCGCGCGTGATCGCCGTGCTCGACTGGGAACTGTCGACGATCGGGCACCCGCTGGCCGACTTCACCTATCACCTGATGTCGTGGCAGATGCCCGAGATCGGGCTCGGCTCGGCCGGGTTACGCGACAGGGATCTCGGGGAACTCGGTATTCCCTCGGAAAACGCGTACACGCGCCTCTACTGCGAGCGCACCGGGCGCGACGACGGTATCGCTGACCGAGATTTCTATTCGGCTTTCAATTTCTTCCGGTTGGCCGCAATCCTGCAGGGCATTGCGGGACGAGTACGCGATGGCACGGCGGCGAGCGCTCACGCCGGGCAGGCGGAGCGAGCCGTCGAACCGTTGGCCGCGCTGGGATGGCAATACGCCGCTCGCGCCTGATTGATACTCCTTGTAAGCTGCCACTAAACTTGCCGCGGCCGGACTGACCGGTCGGACCGGAAACCACTCGAGCCAGGGGATCATGGCACTGAAATACGATGAACTGATGGCGACGTCTGTCGTCGATCTGCCGTTCAGCTACGGTGACACGGAAAGCATGCTGTACGCGATCAGCATCGGCATGGGCCGGGATGCGCTAAACCCGGACGAGCTCCCCTATGTCTTCGAGCAGGGGGAACCGATACGGACCGTGCCTACGATGGCATCCGTGCTGGTGCCTGATATGTCGCCGCCCGGCCTGGGCTGGGATTTCAGCCAGGTGTTGCACATCGAGCAGCGGCTCGAACTCTACCGCCCGCTCCCCGTTGCGGCCGAGCTGCTGATCAACAAGAAGATCGCGGCGGCCTTCGACCACGGTCCGAAACGGGGCGCACTCGTGCTTTTCGAGGCGGAGGCGCGGCTGGCGAAGGACGACACGGCCCTGTTCAAGATAGGCAATACGATCATGGCGCGGGCGGACGGCGGTTTCGGCGGCCCGCGTGGCACGGGGCCGGCGCCGCACCGGCCGCCGCGGCGGGAGCCGGACCTGAGCTGCGACCTTGCGACGCGCAGCGACCAGGCGTTGTTGTACCGGCTGAACGGCGATCGTAATCCGCTGCACGCGGATCCGGCGCTCGCGCAGCGCGTCGGATACCCGGTTCCCATCCTGCACGGGCTGTGCACTTACGGCGTCGCCTGCCATGCGATCCTCAAGACCATATGTGCCTACGATTACACGCTGATCACCGGTTTCGATGCGCGGTTCTCGGCGCCAGTGCTGCCCGGCGATACCATTACAACAGACATGTGGCAGGACGGTAATATCGTGTCTTTCCAGTGCAGCGTCAAAGAGCGCGACATTATCGTACTCAAGAACGGCAAGTGCACTCTGGCGGCCTAGGCTGCGGCGCGATGGCACGGGAGCGGGGATGAAGAGACGACTGCAGATAAGCATCGAAGACCACGTTGCCGAGGTCCTGTTGAACAGGCCCGACAAGCACAATGCGGTCGACTTGCCGGCATTCGACGAGTTCGCGGCCGCGGGCGATCGCCTGTCGGCGGAGCCATCAGTGCGGGCGGTGGTCCTCAGCGGTGCCGGCGAAAACTTCTGCGCGGGTATCGACGTGAACATTTTCAGCGATCCTGGCGACGCGATCGACCCTGCCTCGATGGCGCCGCAGGGCGGCAGTCTCGCGAACCGCTTCCAACGCGCGGCATTCGCATGGCGCGAGATTCCGGTGCCGGTGATCTGCGCCATACGCGGGGTCGCCTTCGGCGCGGGAGCCCAGATCGCTCTCGGCGCCGACCTGCGTTTCGCGTCGCCTGATGCAAAGCTGTCGATCATGGAAATACACTGGGGGCTGATTCCGGACCTTGCCATTTCCGTGACCGCCGGCGGCCTGGTGCGCGAGGACCGGCTCAGAGAGCTGGCTTATACCGGGCGCGTGCTGGAAGCCCGGGAAGCACTGGAATTCGGGCTCGTGACGGCTGTTCACGACGATCCGTTGCAGGCGGCACGCGACACGGCGCGCCTGATTGCCGGGCGTTCACCGGATGCCATCCGCGCCATGAAAAAGCTGTTCAACGCGCGGCGGGACCTCGACGCCGCGCGGTCGCTGGAACTCGAGGCCCGGCTGCAGTCCCGTGTCATCGGCCGACCGAACCAGCTCGAAGCCGTGCGCGCGAACACAGAGGGACGGGAGCCCGATTTCAAAGACTGACCGGATGCGGGTGCGCGGAACTTCGGCGGGGTTGCCTGACTCAAACATTACGGCGCATGGGCGCCTGACGTTGCGTAATTAGATTGAATAACACCCTGAAAATCCTCGTTTTTCTGGTTGCTCTCGGGCAGTTCCCGTATGCGGCTGCGCAGCAGTCCGCCGGCAATCTCAGGGTCGAACTCGATTCAAAGACGCTCAGCGTGCAGGCGAAAGCGGAGGAGCTGTTCGAGCGCGAGCATTATCGGCGGGCGCATGCCATCTACCTCAACGACCTTGCGCCGATCGGCGACAAGTATGCCCAGTACATGCTCGGCTTCATGAGTGTCAGCGGGCTCGGCGTGGAGCAGAATCACGCTCTTGCCTCCGCGTGGTTCCGGCTGGCGGCGGAGCGCGGCGAGCCCGCAGAATTCGTCGCGATTCGCGACGAGTTGCTGGAGCAGCTCGACGCGGTGGACAGGGAGCGGTCCGACGCGATCTATTTCCGACTGTGTAGCAAGTACAGCGATATCGCCATCAGCATGCGCGAGGCGCGCGAGGCTTTCGGGGATCTCGCGCAGGTGACGACAGGGTCGCGCTTGGGCACCAGTCCCTCGTCGGCGGTCACGATCGTGGAGCCGCGTGCCGGCAGTAGCGTGTCGGCCGACGCGCACATCTACCGCACCCGGCGCCGCATGCAGGATCACCTGGACTACGTTACATCGCGGCTCGGCATGGAACGGGTAGAAGCCGAGACCATCACCGCCTCAACGCTGGCGGATCTCGAAGCGCGAGTCCAGGATTACGTCAGGCAGCTGGGGGCGCCCTAACGTGCCGCCAGCCCGGCGCCCAGGATCCGCGGGAACTCCTCGACGATCTTTGCCGCGACGCCCGGGTCGCCATGGAACCACTTGGGAATCCAGTTCAGCGAACCCATGATCGCGTTGCCCGTCATCCTGACGTCACACGGCGCGATGCTGCCGTCGGCTATGCCGCGTTCGAGTAACGCCTCGAACGCCGCACTGTGCCTGCGCGATAACTCGAGGACTTCCTCACGGTGCTCCGGCTTGAGCGACGGGATCTCGCTCATGATCGCGATCGGGCCCTCCGCGCCGACCATGTATTCGATGTGATAACGCAGGTAGCGATGCACGGTGTCCAGTCCGTCTTGCCCTTCGCCGATCGCGCGCTGCATGGCCTCGCGACCGACATCCGCAGCGCGCACGTAGCAGAGGTAGACGAGTTCCTGCTTGTTACGCACGTAGTAGTAGAGTGCCGCGTCCGTGAGTCCCAGCAGGTCGGCGACGTCCTTGAGCGACGTGCCGCTATAGCCCTTGAGATTGAAGCAGCGCGCGGCTGCCCTGAGCATGCGGTCGCGCTTGACGCGGAAGCGCTTGTCGACGGGATTCTCGGTCCCGAGGCTTGAGGATTCCATGAAACAGGCACTTGAGTTCTGGCTGAATGTGCATTATTTTAATCGTCATTAAAATTATTGCAACAGCAAAAACGTCTGATTTAAATAGCAATTTCGCCTTCGAGGCGAACCAATTTGCTGTTATTGCCCCGGAGGGACGGTACCCATGAGCACGGTTGCGAGCGATCTGCGCGGCGCAATACGCAAGGCCAGAGAGGCCCCCTTGCGCTTCGTCACCGCGGCGTCGTTGTTCGATGGGCACGATGCCGCGATCAACATCATGCGACGCCTGATACAGGCACAGGGTGCCGAGGTGATCCATCTCGGCCACAACCGCAGCGTCGAGGACATCGTGCGGGCTGCCGTACAGGAAGACGCCGACGGTATCGCGATCAGTTCCTACCAGGGCGGCCACAACGAGTTCTTCCGCTACATGATCGACCGCCTGAACGAGCTGGGCGCCGGGCACATACGCGTATTCGGCGGGGGCGGCGGCACGATCACGCCCGAGGAAATTCGCGAGCTCATGGCCTACGGCGTGGAGCGCATTTACCATCCGCACGACGGCATGGAACTCGGTCTCGACGCGATGATACGCGACCTCATCGAGCGGACCGTCGCCGCACGGCGCGAGTCCGCATTACCGGCGGACCTGGATCGTCAGGACGCGGTCGGTATCGCCGCCACGATATCGGCGATCGAGGAGGGCGTGATCGACGATGGCACACTGTCGAGGCTGCGCAAGGAATGGCAGGTGCAGTCGGGCACCACTCCCGTCATCGGCATCACCGGAACCGGCGGCGCAGGCAAGAGCAGCGTCACCGACGAGATACTCAATCGCTTCCTCGGCAGCTATCCAGACTTGCACATCGCGGTACTGGCCGTGGACCCGACGCGGCGGCGCACCGGCGGCGCCTTGCTCGGCGACCGGATACGCATGAATGCGCTTCGCTCGGAGCGTGTGTTCATGCGTTCCATCGCGACGCGCCGGCAGCACCTTGCGACCAGCGAGATGCTGGGTGATCACATCCTGTTCCTGAAGTCCATGGGATTCGACCTGATCATCGTGGAGACGGCGGGTATCGGGCAGAGCGACAGCGAGATCGTCGACCTCGTGGATTTCTCGGTCTATGTCATGACCAGCGATTACGGCGCCGCCAGCCAGCTCGAAAAGATCGATATGCTGGACTTCGCGGACCTGATCGTGCTCAACAAGTTTGACAAGCGTGGGGCCGAGGATGCCCTGCGGGACATTCGCAAGCAGTGGAAGCGCAATCACGTCGCTTTCGAAGTCGACGTTGACGAGGTGCCCGTCTACCCGACGATCGCCAGCCAGTTCAACGACCCGGGCATCAGCTGGATGTTCGTGGAACTTTGCCGGCGCGTGGCGGAGAAGCTGGACCTCGACCCGGCCGCGTGGTCGCCCGACATCGACACGTCGATCCGCGAGCCGCGTGCGACCGCGATGATCCCCGGCAGCCGGATTCGCTACCTCGCCGAAATCGCGGAGCAAGGCCGCGAGATCAACCGGCATATCGATACCCAGGCCGAAATCGGGAGCCGCCTGCAGCACCTGTACGAATCACTGAAGGCGCTGGATGACGAGGCGCTGCCTGCCGAGTTCGATGCTTACAGGCAGGACGCCCTCACGGCGAGCGGCGACCGGTCACTGACGGTGCTCCGGCAGCGCTACCAGGAAACGCTCGACGAACTCTCGCCGGAGTCGGTCAGGCTGTTGCGCGAGTGGCCGGCACGCCGGGAGTCCGTGACCGCCGACACCTACAGCTACGAAGTCCGCGGCCGCGAGATCAGGGGCGAGAACTACCGCGAATCGCTGAGCCATCAGAAGATCCCGAAGATCGCTGCGCCGCGGTACCGGGACTGGGGCGAGCAGCTCGGTTTCCTGTGCCGCGAGAACCTGCCGGGCGGCTATCCGTACACCGGCGGCGTGTATCCCTACCGGCGCCTCGGCGAGGACCCGACGCGGATGTTTGCCGGGGAGGGCACCCCGGAACGGACCAACCGGCGCTTCCATTACCTCTCGCACGGCCAGGATGCCGCACGGCTGTCCACGGCGTTCGACTCGGTGACGCTCTATGGCGAGGACCCGCACGAGCGCCCGGATATCTACGGCAAGGTCGGCAACTCGGGCGTTTCGATCGCGACGGTCGACGATATGAAGAAACTCTACTCCGGCTTCGACCTCTGTTCGCCGACGACCTCGGTGTCGATGACGATTAACGGGCCGGCGCCGATGATGCTCGCGTTCTTCATGAACACGGCGATCGACCAGCAGGTCGAGAAGCACCTCCGCGAGACCGGCAAGTGGGAGCAGGCCAGCAAGACGATCGACGCTTACTTCGAGGGCCGCGAGCGGCCCCGTTACGGCGGCGAATTGCCGCCGGGCAACGACGGCCTCGGTCTCGGCCTGCTCGGGATCTCCGGCGACAAGGTCGTCGATGCCGAGACCTACGCGCGTATCCGCGAGGAAACGATGTCGATAGTGCGTGGCACCGTCCAGGCCGACATCCTGAAAGAGGACCAGGCGCAGAACACCTGCATCTTCTCGACCGAGTTCGCGATGAAGATGATGGGCGACGTGCAGGAGTTTTTCATCGACAACAATGTGCGCAACTACTACAGCGTGTCGATCAGCGGCTACCACATCGCCGAGGCCGGGGCCAACCCGATCAGTCAGCTGGCGTTCACGCTCGCGAACGGCTTCACGATCGTCGAGTACTACCTCGCGCGGGGCATGGACATCGACGCATTCGCACCCAACCTGAGTTTTTTCTTCTCTAACGGTATGGATCCCGAGTACACGGTAATTGGGCGGGTCGCGAGGCGAATCTGGGCCCGCGCCATGCGCGAGCGCTACAGTGCCGGCGCCCGTTCGCAGATGCTGAAGTACCACATCCAGACCTCGGGCCGCAGCCTGCACGCGCAGGAGATCAGCTTCAACGACATCCGCACCACGCTGCAGGCGCTCTACGCCCTGTTCGACAACTGCAACAGCCTGCACACCAACGCGTTCGACGAAGCGATTACGACGCCGACCGAACAGTCGGTGCGCCGCGCGGTCGCGATCCAGATGATCATTTCGAAGGAACTCGGTCTTAATTACTGCGAGAACCCCTGGCAGGGCTCGTTCATCATCAACGAACTCACGGACCTCGTGGAAGAGGCCGTCTACCAGGAGTTCGAGCGCATCTCCGAGCGCGGCGGTGTGCTCGGCGCGATGGACACGATGTACCAGCGCAGCAAGATCCAGGAAGAGAGCCTGTACTACGAGAGCAGGAAGCATGACGGTTCGCTGCCGCTGATCGGCGTGAACACGTTCCTGCCCAAAGAGGGCCAGGAAGACGAGGTGCACGAGCTGGAACTGATACGCTCGAGCGAGGCGGAGAAGAACGACCAGATCCGCAACCTGCGCGCGTTCCAGGCAACCCACGCCGAGGAAAGGGCGCGGGCGCTCGCGAGCCTCCAGGACGTGGCCCGCGAACGCGGCAATATCTTTGCCGAGCTCATGGAGACGGTGAAGAGCAGTTCGCTCGGGCAGATCTCTTCTGCACTGTACGGCGTCGGCGGCGAGTACCGCCGCAACATGTAGCCACCGGGAGTTGCAACGATGAGCGATATCGTCAGGTACGAACGGGCGGACGGCGTCGCCGTCGTCACACTCAACCGCCCCGATGCGATGAACGCCTTCACCTCGCAGCTCAGCATTGACCTGCTGGCGGCGCTGGAACAGGCTCGCAACGACACGTCGGTTCGCGCCGCCGTGCTGACGGGCGAGGGCCGTTGTTTCAGCGCGGGTGCGGATCTGAAGGGCGGCCTCGAGGGCCGCACCGTGTTCGGCAAGCTGCAATACGAATATCGCCCGGTCATGACAGCGGTCGCGTCGATGCCCAAGCCGGTCATCGCCGCGGTGCCCGGTTCCGCCGCGGGGATCGGGTTGTCGCTGGCGCTGACCAGCGACCTGTTGATCATGGCCGATGACGCGTTCCTGCTGTCGCCGTTCACGACGATCTCGCTGGTGCCGGACGGCGGCCTCAACTGGCTGCTCGTGA
Source organism: Woeseiaceae bacterium (assembly GCA_041559075.1). Lineage (GTDB taxonomy): Bacteria > Pseudomonadota > Gammaproteobacteria > Steroidobacterales > Woeseiaceae > UBA1847. Next base: position 10,386 of record JBFFEB010000073.1, read on the forward strand.
GGCAGCTCGGGTACCGGCGGGCGTTCCAGCTCAGCGTCGAATCGGAGCGCATCGACGCGGAACGCTGTGTACAGCTGGGTCTCGCCAACAAGGCGGTGCCGGCATCGGAGTTGCAGGCGGCGGCGCGCGAATGGGCGCAGGCGCTGGTGAAACGCGCACCGCTGTCGCTCGCCGCCACGAAAAAAGTGATGCGCCTCGCGATGGACCAGGACTGGGAAAGCTGTTTCAACGCGGAAGCGGAGCTGCAGCAGTCGCTCGTGGGGTGCGCCGACAATCTCGAAGGGGTACAAGCGTTTTTCGAGAAGCGCGAACCTGAATTCAAGGGACAATAGGAAGTCGAATCGTGGACAGACTGATATTCGATGAAGAGCACGAGATGTTTCGCGATTCCGTGCGCAGCTTCATGATCAATGAAGTGCAGCCGCACGGTGAGAAATGGCGCGAACAGGGCATCGTGGATCGCGAGGCCTACCTGAAAGCGGGCGAACAGGGCCTGCTGCTGATGTGGGCCGACGAGAAATACGGCGGGGCCGGCGTGGCCGATTTCCGCTACGAGCAGATCCTGATGGAAGAGCTCACACTGCACGGCGAGGCCGGGTTCTTTCTCTGGCTGCATAGCCGGCTGGTCGCGCCGTACATCGACGAATTCGGCTCGGAGGAGCAGAAGCAACGCTGGCTGCCGAAGTGCGTCAGCGGCGAGAGCATCCTCGCGATCGCGATGACCGAGCCGGGCGCCGGCAGCGATCTCGCGTCGATACGCACGAAGGCCGAAGACAAGGGCGATCATTTCCTGCTGAACGGCGCCAAGACCTACATCTCGAACGGCATCCTCGCGGACCTCGTCATCGTCGCGGCGCGGACCGACCCGGAGAACCGGCGCGGCATCAGCCTGTTCGTCGTGGAGCGCGGCATGGAAGGCTTCGAGCGTGGCGCCAACCTCGCAAAAATGGGCCTGAAGAGCCAGGACACCGCGGAACTGTTCTTCAACAACGTCAAGGTGCCGAAGGAGAACCTGCTCGGTGAGCTGCATCGCGGCTTCTACCACATGATGCACGGGCTCGTTGAGGAGCGGCTGCTCGCGGCCGTCGGCTTCGTGGCGAACGCGGAGGCGGCGTACGCCGTAACGATGGACTACATCAGGGAGCGGCACGCGTTCGGCCAGCCGATCGCCGCGTTCCAGAACACCCGTTTCAGGATGGCGGACATGCGCACGGAGATCGACATCGCCCAGTCCTTCGTGGACCAGTGCGTGCTGCAGCACAACGCAGGCAAGCTCAGCGCGGAGGACGCCGCCAAGGCGAAACTGTTCACGAGCGAACTCGAGGGGCGCGTCACCGACGAGTGCCTGCAACTCCACGGCGGCGCCGGTTACATGGACGAGTACGCGATCAGCCGCATGTACACGGCGGCGCGCGTGTCGCGCATCTACGC
>JBFFEB010000074.1:0-10342 GCA_041559075.1 Woeseiaceae bacterium
CCTTGAACAGCTCCGCGAGGTCGATGATGCTCATGTCGGCGTCGACGGTCTCGACATCGCCCGTCATCAGCTGGGAAACGGGGCCGCCGGGGTGACCGTGGTAGACCGCCGCCAGCACCACGTCCAGGCAGTCGAACTCGGAAAGCATTCCGACCAGGGTGCCGTGGTCGTCGACGACCGGCGCACCGGCGCTCTGCCGGTTCACGAGGACGTGAATCGCGTCGAGGACGTCGGTGTCGGGCTTGAAGGTCACGAGCGTCCCCGACATGTAATCTCTAACCTTGATCGACTTGACCGGCATGATCGTTACCTCTGGTTCTTCGCTTTCCTGCGGCATTCACCCGTGCCGCTACACAATTCGCAGGCGCCTCCGTTGAGGCCGCCGCAGCTGCCCTTGATCGGGGCTCGTCCCGCCATGACGCCAATAGCCATTGCCGTCACAGCGACTGCGACGACGACGAAACTCAGAATCAGGGTTGCGATTACGCTCATTTATTCAGGACCTTCGTTGTAAACAGGGACGACATCCGTTCCTCGAATTCATTCCCGAGCCTTAGCAGGAAGTATGCCGCAATATTCTCGCGTTCGGCGAGTTTCATCCCTGCATCGGGGCCGAGTACCAGCAGGGCGGTCGCTGCCGCGTCGGCGAAGGCCGCTGTTTGCGCGATGACCGTAACGGATGCGGCATCGTGGGTCACCGGATAACCGGTGCGCGGATCGATGGTGTGAGAATAGAAACGACCCTCGTGCTCGAAGTAGTTCCGGTAGTCGCCGGACGTCGCCATCGCCGAGTCCGTAAGGTGCACGACGGTCTGTATCGAGCGGCCCGCGCGGTCCGGCGTCTCGACGGCGATCGCCCAGGGCTCGCTGTGGGCATTCGTGCCGCGCATCCGCATCTCGCCGCCGATCTCGATGAGATAGTCCGGCAGGTTCCGCCCGTCGAGGAGTTCCGCCACGACGTCCACGGCATGCCCCTTGGCGAAAGCGGACAGGTCCACGTAGACGCCGGGCGTGTCCTTGCGCAGTGCCGGTATCGAGCAGTCCGCGTGCAGCTTGGCATAGCCGATATCCTGCATCGCCGCGGCAATGACATCATTGGGGGGCGGCTCGTTCGTGGATTCGGTCGGTCCGAAACCCCACAGGTTGACCAACGGACCGACGGTAACGTCGAAGGCGCCGGCCGTGAATTCACTGACGACCCGGGCCGCCTCGATAGCGTGGCAGAGTTCCGGCGAAACCTCGATCCAGTCGACGCTGTCACTCGCGTTGAAGCGGGATAGCTCCGAATCGCCGAGGTAGGTGGACATCGCGTTGTTGATGCCGTCCAGCGCGGTCTCGATATCCTCCCGGAGTCCGGCGAGGTCGATGCCCTCGGGCGCGGCGATCACCTTGATGCTGAACGTCGTGCCCATCGTCGAGCCGACGAGTTCCTGTCCCGGGCGCTCTCGCGCCGAGTCGCCGCAGGCGACGAGCGCAACCAGCAGCGCAGGGAAGACGGTCCAGCGGGTCAGGGGTCTCACTCAACTTACCCGCCGAAATCATCCAGCATGATGTGGTCGCGAGTGACTCCCATGTCTTCGAGCATGCCGATAACCGCCGAGTTCATCATGGGCGGGCCACAGATGTAATACTCGCAGTCTTCGGGGGCGGGATGATCGGCAAGGTACTCGTCGAGCAGCACCTTGTGGATGAAGCCTACGTAGCCGTCCCAGTTGTCCTCGGGCAGAGGCTCCGAGAGGGCCAGGTGCCATTCGAAGTTGTCGTTATTTGCGGCCAGCTCGTCGAACTCCTCGTCGTAGAACGACTCCCGCAGGCTGCGGGCGCCATACCAGAAGCTCATCTTGCGTTTCGAATGGATGCGCTTCAGCTGGTCGAAGATGTGAGAACGCATCGGCGCCATGCCGGCACCGCCGCCGATGAACACCATCTCGTTGTCGGTGTCCTTGGCAAAGAATTCTCCGTAGGGACCGGAGACGATCACTTTGTCGCCCGGCTTCAGGCTGAAGATGTAGGAGGACATGATGCCCGGAGGAATCTTGTCGTCGCCGGGCGGCGGCGTGGCGATTCGAATGTTGAGCTTGATGAGGCCCTTCTCCAGCGGGTAGTTCGCCATCGAGTAGGCGCGCATCGTCGGTTCCTTGACGTGGGACTCGTAACGCCAGAGGTTGTAATGATCCCAATCGCCGCGGAATTCTTCGCCGATGTCGAAATCCTTGTAGGCGAGGTCGTGCGGTGGACATTCGATCTGGATGTAGCCGCCGGCGCGAAAGTCCATTTCCTCGCCTTCGGGCAGCCGGACTACGAATTCCTTGATAAAGGTGGCGACGTTGTCATTCGAAACGACCTCGCACTCGTATTTCTTGACGCCGAAGACCTCGTCGGGGACGCGTATCTTCATGTCCTGCTTCACGGCGACCTGGCAGGAAAGCCGGTAGTGTTCGGCCGCTTCGCGCTTGTTGATCATCGAGGTCTCGGTCGGCAGGATCGCGCCGCCGCCGGACAGCACCTGGACCTTGCATTGTCCGCAGGTACCACCGCCGCCGCAGGCCGATGCGATGAGAATGCCTTCTTCGGCGAGGCCCTGCATCAGTTTGCCACCCACGGGTATAGCGAGTTCGCGCTCGTCGTTGACGATTACCTTGACGCTGCCGCTCGCCACGAGGCGCGAGCGTGCCGCGAGGATGATGAATACCAGCACGAGAATGATCGCTGTAAACAGCGACATTCCGAGGATGACCTGGGTTGCGATGCCTGCGTTCACAGCTGGATCCCCGACAGGCCCATGAAACCGAGCGACATCAGGCCGGTTATGATGAACGTGATGCCGAGGCCTTGCAGGCCGTCCGGTACGTCGCTATAGCGGAGCTTCTCGCGAATCCCCGCCAGTGCGACCAGCGCGACCGCCCAGCCGAAGCCGCTGCCGATACCGAAAGTTATGCTCTCGCCGAAGTTGTACTGCCGCTCCACCATGAACAGCGTGCCGCCGAGAATCGCACAGTTCACGGTGATCAGCGGCAGGAAGATGCCGAGCGCGTTGTACAGCGCCGGCACGAAACGGTCGAGCAGCATCTCGAGGATCTGAACCAGGGCCGCGATGACGCCGATGTACGACACGAGTCCCAGGAAGCTCAGGTCGACATCGGGCAGCCCCGCCCAGGCGAGCGCGCCGTCCTTCAGGAAGAAGGTGTAGATCAGGTAGTTGACCGGCACCGTGATCGTCTGGATGACCATCACGGCCAGGCCGAGGCCGAGCGCGGTATCCACGCGCTTCGAGATCGCGAGGAAGGTGCACATGCCGAGGAAGAACGTCAGCGCGAGGTTCTCGACGAACGCGGCGCGTATGAACAGGTTGAAGAATTGCTCCATCAGAGCACCTCGGTCCGGTGTACTTCGTGAATCTGGTATTCGGGTTTCTCGACCTGCTTCGGCCTCGCGGTGCGCACGGCCCAGATGAGCAGCCCGATGATGAAGAACGCGCTCGGCGGCAGCAGCATCAGGCCGTTGGCCTCGTACCAGCCGCCGTTGGCGGTCAGCGGCAGGATCTGCGCACCGAACAGGCTGCCGGCGCCAAACAGCTCACGCAGCGTGGCGACGGCGAGCAGCACGACGCTGTAGCCGAGGCCGTTGCCGACGCCGTCGAGGAAGCTCAGCGCCGGGCCGTTGCTGCTCGCAAACGCCTCGGCGCGGCCGAGGATGATGCAGTTGGTAATGATCAGTCCGACGAACACCGACAGCTGTTTCGACGTTTCGAATGCGTAGGCCTTCAGCAGTTGGTCAACCACGATGACGAACGAAGCGATGATCGTGATCTGCACGATGATGCGGATGTTGTTCGGAATGCGGTTGCGAATGGTGGAGATCGCGGCTCCGGAAAGGGCAGCCACGCTGGTCATCGCGATACACATCAGCAGCGCCGGCAGCAGGGAGGTCGTGACCGCGAGTGCCGAACAGATGCCCAGCACCTGCAGCATCACCGGGTTGTTGTCGACGACCGGGTCGAGGATGATTTTCTTCGTCTCAGCCATTGTCGTTCGCCTCGTTCGAAAGTCTCGCCAGGTACGGACCGAAGCCGTGAGAGCCGATCCAGTACTGGACCAGGTAGGTTACGCCGTTGGCGGTGAGGGTGGCGCCGGACAGGCCGTCCACCTGGTGAATTGCCGCGGGCCCGGGTTGTACCGACCCGCGCACCACTTCGAGCTGCGGGTCGCCCTGTTGGTCATAGAGCTTCTTGCCCGGCCACTGCGCCAGCCACGGCTCCTTCTCGATCTGGTCGCCGAGCCCCGGCGTTTCCGCATGCTCGTAGAATCTCAGGCCAGCCACGGTCTCGCCGTCCGGCTCGACCGACAGGTAGCCGTAGAGCGTCGACCACAGCCCCTTACCGCGCACCGGCAGGATGTACTGCTGCGGTTCGCCGCCGTCGAGGACGACGTAGACCGGCGCGTACAGCGCGCGGCGACCGATTTTGGCGATGTCTTCGTCTTTGGGAACGTTGACGCTGAGCTTGGGATCGTTCGCCGCCGCTTCGGCATCGAAGGTCTCCGCGTCCATGTCGCCTGCGTACTCACCCGTCTCGAGGTCGACGAGACGCGTCTCGATGTTGCCGAACTGTTCTGCGACCGGCACGTCGGGGTCATAGAGCCCTGCCACCTCCAGTACGATGCGCTGCCGGAACTCGGCCTGGTTGGCTTCCTGCAGCGGGCGCAGGATTATGGCGGCCGCGGACACGAGCACGGAGCACACCAGGCTGACGCCGATGGCGACGATTAGCGTGTTGCCGATACTGTCGCGGTTGAATCCGGGTTTCTTGTCGTCAGGCATTTCGCTTCACCCTGCGTCTGACGTTGGCACGAATGACGAAATAATCGATCAGCGGCGCGAAGATGTTGCCCAGCAAAATCGCGAGCATGATGCCTTCCGGGAACGCCGGGTTGATGACCCGGATGATCCAGGTGAGCACGCCGATCAGGAAGCCGAAGATGACGTGACCCAGCATCGTGTCGGGTGCGCTCACCGGGTCCGTCGCCATGAATACGGCGCCGAAGGCGAAGCCGCCGACCGCGATGTGCCAGTGCCAGGGCATCTCCGCTATTGGATTGGCTGCGTCGACACCGCCGCTGAACAGCAGTGCCGGGATGATCATGCCGGCAAACACGCTGACGATAATGCGCCACGACGCGATCCGCGTGTAGATCAGCATCGCCGCGCCGAACAGGCAGGCGGCAAGCGAGGTCTCGCCGATCGAGCCTTCCATCTGGCCGATGAAGGCCTGCGAGTAGGTCAGGCCGCTGGCGAGCAGGCCCGACATGCCCTCGTTTGCGGCGAGCGCGAGGGCCGTCGCGCCGGTGTAACCGTCGACGGGCACCCACACCGCGTCGCCCGACAACTGCACGGGATAGGCGAAGTACAGGAATGCCCGCCCCACCAGCGCCGGGTTGAGGAAATTCTTGCCCGTGCCGCCGAAGACTTCCTTGCCGATAACCACACCGAAGCTGATGCCTAGCGCGACCTGCCACAGCGGCGTCGTCGCCGGGAGGATCAGCGCATAAAGGAACGAGGTGACGAAGAATCCTTCGTTGACTTCGTGGTTGCGGACGCTGGCGAACAACACTTCCCAGAAACCGCCCGCAGCCATCGTCACGATGTAGATCGGCAGGAAATACAGCAGGCCATGAATGAAATTGTCGTACACGCTCGCCGGATCGTAGCCGGCGCCGAGCAGGGCCATCATGGAGCCCCGCCAGCCGTCGACCCACTCGATGCCGAGTGACGCCATCGCCGTATGGGCCTGGAAGCCGACGTTCCACATGCCGATCAGGGCGCACGGCGTCGCGGCGAACACCACCGTGATCATCACGCGCTTGAGGTCGATCGCGTCGCGGACGTGTGGCGAACTCCGGGTCACGTCGGCCGGTGAATAGAACAATGTGTCGACCATCTCGTAGATCGCTTCTAGTTTTTCGAAGCGGCCACCACGCGAGAACAGTGGCTCGATGCTGTCGAGGAATTTGCGCAGTCCTTTCATCAGCCGTTCACCTCGATTTCAGTGAGGTTCATGCGCAGGTAGGCGCCATAATCGTGTTTGCCATTGCAGACGAATGAGCAGAGTGCGAGATCTTCCTCGGCCAGTTCGAGGCAGCCGAGTTCCTGTGCACGATCGGTGTCTTCCACCAGCAGCGCCTTCAAGAGCGGCGTCGCCAGGACGTCGAGCGGCATAAGGCTCTCGAACGCGCCGGTGGAAACCATCGCGCGCGGGCTGCCGTTCTGCGTGCTCGTCAGGCTGAACCTGTCGCGGTGCAACAGGTGCCCGGCGAAGGCGCGCGTCTGCGAGTAGCGGTCGCCGCCCGGCAGCATCCAGGCCAGGAAGTCGCGGCTTCGGTCCTCCTCGAGGACCGTGAGCTGGGTCTGGTAGCGACTGAGGTAGGCGAGCGGGCCGGCGGCGCGGTGCCCGCTGAGTGCGGAACCACTGATGACTCGCAGGTTACCCGGGGCGGTCTCGCCCTTCAGGAGATCGACGGTGCTCGCGCCGATGCGCGTGCGCAAGATCCGCGGCCGCAAGGTCATCGGACCGCAGAGCGTGATTATCCGCTCGGTCGGCAGGCGCCCGGTCGTGAACAGCCGGCCGAAGGCCATGACGTGCTGGTAGCCGACGTGCCAGACGGTCCTCGTCTTGCTGACCGGCGCCAGGAAATGGATGTGCGTGCCGACGAGACCGGCGGGATGCGGACCCTCGAACTCCACGTGGTGGAACTGCTCCGGGTGGGGACAGCTGATCCCGGACTCGGGCGCGGTACACAGGTAGATCGGGCATTCGGCGATTCGCGACAGCACTTTGAGGCCATTGTCGAAGGCCTCGGGGTCCTTTGCGATGAAGAACGCCGGGTCGATTGCGAGCGGGTTGGTATCGATCGCGGTAACGAAAATGGCTGCCGGCGTCGCGTCCGGTGCGGGAATGCGGCTGAACGGGCGCGTGCGCAGCGTCGTCCAGAGACCGGAGGCGATGAGATTGTCACGCACCTCCTGCGCGTCGAGTGTGTCCAGCTGCGATGCGTCCCAGGACCTGAACGATTCCGCGCCGTCGCCCTCGAGCCGGATGACAACCGACTGCAGCGCGCGCCGCGCTCCACGGTTTACCGCGATCACCTCGCCGGCGCCCGGCGCCGTGAACGGCACCTCCGGGTTGCGCTTGTCGTGGTAGAGCACCTGTCCGAGCCGGACCTTGTCGCCGACCTGCACCGCCATCCGCGGGCGGATGCCCGACACGTCAGTCGCAACGGCGGCAACGGTCGTCACCTCGGCGCCGTCTTCGATCGTGTTCTCGGGTTCGCCCTTGATCGGGATGTCGAGGCCTTTCTTGATTTTGATTCGCATGTAGCTGTGGGACGTTGAATAAAGGTTATGCGCCGCTCACGCGCCGAAAAATGCAACAAACAGGGCACAGACCGTGAGCCAGATCGATCCAATCGTGTGGATGCCCAGTGTCATCTCTATTGCCCGCGTCATGGCCGGCCGGTCTGCGATCCCGGTCCGGATCGCGCGCGCGGCCTGCCAGGCGAGCACCAGCAGCACGCCCGGTACAATGACAGCCCAGGCCGGGAAACCGCCCCGCAACGCGAGCCAGACCAGCGCTGCGACGCCCGTGGCATGCAACAGCAGGTAGATCACCGACGTGCCGCCGAGACCGACTCGGACCGGCAGCGTTCGCTTGCCGGTCGCGCCGTCGGCCGCGATGTCCGGCACTTCGTTGATCAGCAGAATCGCCGTCACCCAGACACTGACGGGGATGGAAAACAGCAAGACGTCGAGCCCCAGCGAGCCGCTTTGCAACCAGGCCGAGCCGGTTACCGGCAGGACGCCGAATGCGATGCCGACGGAGAGTTCGCCGAGACCGGTGGAGGCCAGGCGTATGGGGCCGAGCGAGTACAGCACGGCGAGCAGCAGGCCGGCGATGCCGAACCAAAGGACCGTCGCTCCCTTGCTGAGCAGCAGGATCAGGCCGGCGATGGCGGCGATTCCGATCAGGCTGACACCGAGGCGTGCCATGCTGCCGGCCGTCATGATGCCGCTCTGGATGAATCGTGAGCCACCGGTATAGGGGTAGATCCTGTCCTCGTTCTGGCGGTCGGTGCCGCCCGAATCGTCACCGACATCGTTCAGGACGTTGGCGCTCGCATGCACGCACACCGTGGCGAGCAGGGCGAGTATGAATACGAACAGGTCGAACCGTCCGGCGGCCATGAAGCCCCACGCCGAACCGGCCAGCACTGGCAGTACGGAGGCCGGGAAGAACTTCGGCCGCATGGCGTTGATCAGGCGCTTGAGCACCTGCGCGGGCGAATCGCCGACAAACTCCTTCGTCGACGGCCCTGTAACCGTAGTTGAGTCCGATGACACGTGTTTTTCCCCTATTGAGGCGCTGAGCGCAGCGCATATTTCGCAAAGCGCCTACAATATAACGCCATGAGACTACATTCCATGACGGCAAAAGGTACCGCGGATTTTGCGACTTCCATTTTTGCGCTTTTTATGCTCGCCGCCGGCCTGTTTTCGCAGGCCGCCGAGGCGCCCGGTACGGGCGGTCAGAATGGGGCGGGGAAGGCCGATAGCCCTTACGTCGTCCTGGTCTCGATCGACGGGTTCAGCCAGGATTACCTGTCGATCTATCCGACGCCGGCGCTCGACAGGATTGCCGCGTTCGGGGTGCGCGCCGAATCGCTGCGGCCGGTCTTTCCCAGCCTGACGTTCCCGAACCACTACTCGATTGCGACGGGGCTTTATCCTTCCGAGCACGGCATCGTCAGCAACCGCTTTCCCGATGAAACGCGCGAGAACTGGTACAAACTGTCGGACCGCAACAGCGTCGAGGATGGCCGCTGGTACGGCGGCGAACCGATCTGGGTGGTGGCGGAGAGGCACGGCCTCGTGAGTGCGGCGTATTATTTCGTCGGCACCGAGGCGGCGATCCAGGGCGTGCGGCCGAGTCACTGGAACAGTTTCGACGCATCGGTGCCCGCGAGCGACCGCGTCGCCCGGGTAGTGGAGTGGCTGCAGTTGCCCGAAGAGCAGCGGCCGCACCTGGTCACGCTCTATTTCGAGCACGTCGATACGGCGGGACATGACTTCGGACGCGGTTCCCCGGAACTGGCCCGGGCGGTCGCAGAGGTGGACGCAAATATCGGGCGGCTTCTCGACGCCATCGCCGAACTGGGGCTTTCGGGCGAGGTTAACGTGCTGGTCGTATCGGATCACGGCCAGGCGAACTACGTGAATCCCGAAGGGAGTTTCGTTCTTCGAGACCACGTCGACCTGGCCGGGCTGGAGATCATTTCGGGCGGTGCCTACGCGTGGATCTACCAGCAGCAGCCGGACCGCGAACGGGCAGCCGCTATCCGCGATGCGATCAACGAAAAATGGTCGCACGGTCGCGCCGTGCTTCGCGACGAAGCCCCTGCCGAATGGCGGGTCGCCGACACCCCACGGTATCCGGAAATCTTCGTCGTCCCGGACGTGGGCCACGGCGTCATCGTGGAGTCAGACGGTCTGGCATGGCTGACGAAGGGCGATCACGGTTGGGAGCCGTCGGAGCAGGCCATGCACGGCATATTCCTGGCGGCGGGCCCGGGGCTACCGGTCGGCATGACGATCGGCGAGATCAGTGTCGTCGACGTATATCCGCTGATGCTGGACTTACTGCAGATCGAGGCGCCCGCGCCGCCCGCAGGGCGGGGCGGGCTCCGATCTCTCGTGATCCGGGAAGAATAAGTACGAGTACCGTCGGGCCTAGGTGCTCGACGCGTCGAAGATGCTCTGGATCGAGTTGTCCAGCATGGCGTTGAATTCCTCGTCGGACTGCTGCGCACTGAGGCCCTCGGACAGCGCCCGCGAGAAGCTCGCCACCATGCCGTTCTGGCGGGCCAACCGCTCGTTGGCCTCGTCACGCGAGTAACCGCCGGAGAGCGCGACTACCTTCAGCACGTTCGAGTGCGCGATGCAGTCGGCGTACAGGTTGTCCTTCTCGGGCAGCGTCAGCTTTAGCATGACGAGCTCATCCTCACCGAGGCTGTCGAGCTCTTTCATGATGGCTGCATGCAGCAGATTCTCCGCCGCCGCCTTGTCGGGGCAGTTGATATCCACCTCCGGCTCGATGATGGGCACGAGACCTGCGGCGACGATCTGACGACCGATCTCGAACTGCTGGCTGACGACCGCATCGATGCCCGCCGGATTCGCTTCCTTGATGACGGAGCGCATCTTGGTGCCGAAAACGCCGTTCGCCCGGGCCTTTTTCAAGAGCTCGTCCAGACCCGGCATCGGCTTCATGATCTGTGCGCCGTTCTGCACGTCC
>JBFFEB010000075.1:0-10331 GCA_041559075.1 Woeseiaceae bacterium
GCATCCGACCCATTATGGACGCGTCTGCCCGATCGAGACGCCGGAAGGACCGAATATCGGCCTGAGTAATTCGCTCGCCGTGTATTCCCGCACCAATGAGTACGGCTTCCTGGAAACGCCGTACCGCAAGGTCTTGGACGGCAAGGTATCGACGGACATCGTCTACCTGTCGGCCATTGAGGAAAGCCAGTACGTGATCGCCCAGGCGAACTCCGAGCTCGACGCCAAGAGCAAGTTCGTCGACGACCTCGTGTCTGTGCGACACAAGAACGAGTTCACACTCGCCGATCCGGCCGACGTCGACTACATGGACGTGAGTCCGCGCCAGATCGTCTCCGTCGCGGCGGCCCTGATTCCGTTCCTTGAGCATGACGATGCAAACCGTGCCCTCATGGGCTCGAACATGCAGCGGCAGGCCGTGCCGACGCTGCGTTCAGAAGCGCCGCTCGTTGGAACGGGCATCGAACGCGCCGTCGCCGTCGACTCGGGCGTGACCGTCGTCGCCAGCCGCGGCGGCACGGTCGATTCCGTGGATGCTTCGCGTATCGTCGTCCGGGTCAACGATGACGAGACCAGCGCGGAAGAGGCGGGTGTCGATATCTACAACCTGACGAAGTACACGCGCTCGAACCAGAACACCTGCATCAATCAGCGTCCGCTGGTCTCTGCCGGCGACGTTATCGCCGCAGGGGACGTTCTGGCGGACGGGCCCTCGACGAACATGGGTGAGCTGGCGCTCGGGCAGAACCTGCTCGTCGCATTCATGCCGTGGAACGGCTACAACTTCGAGGACTCGATCCTGATCTCGGAGCGGGTTGTCCAGGAAGACCGTTTTACGACCATCCACATCGAGGAACTGCAGTGTGTTGCCCGCGACACGAAGCTCGGCCCCGAGGACATCACTTCCGATATCCCGAACGTGGGTGACGCGGCGCTGGCAAAGCTCGACGAGTCCGGCATCGCGTTCATCGGTGCCGAGGTAAAAGCTGGCGACATCCTGGTCGGCAAGGTAACGCCGAAGGGTGAGACCCAGCTGACCCCGGAAGAGAAGCTGCTGCGCGCGATCTTCGGTGAGAAAGCCTCGGACGTAAAGGACACGTCGCTGCGCGTGCCGCCGGGGATGGACGGTACCGTCATCGACGTGCGCGTATTTACGCGCGACGGCGTGGAAAAGGACGCGCGTGCCCTCTCGATCGAGAAATCAGAGCTCGAGAGTGTCCGCAAGGACCTCGACGACACGCTGCGAATCCTCGAAGAAGACATCTACGAGCGTGTCGAGCGTATGCTGACGAGCAAGGTGGCGCAGGGCGGTCCGAACAAGCTGAAGTCGGGCTCGAAGATCACCAAGGCCTACCTCGACGAAGTTCCGCGCGAGCAGTGGTTCGAGATCAGGCTGAAGAATGACGAAGCCAACGAGCAGCTCGAGAAGGCATACGAGCGCCTGAAGGCCCAGCGGGAAGAGTTCGATCGCCGCTTCGACGAGAAGAAGGCGAAGATCACCGCGGGCGACGACCTGGCGCCGGGCGTACTGAAGATGGTCAAGGTCTACCTGGCCGTCAAGCGCCGCATCCAGCCGGGCGACAAGATGGCCGGCCGCCACGGTAACAAGGGCGTGATTTCGACGATCGTCCCGGTCGAGGACATGCCGTACCTCGAGGACGGAACGCCCGTCGACATTGTGCTGAACCCGCTCGGCGTGCCGTCGCGCATGAACGTCGGCCAGGTGCTGGAAACGCATCTCGGCTGGGCCGCAAAGGGTCTTGGGAGGAAGATCGACGCAATGCTCAAGGCGCAGGAGTCGAGCGCCAGGGTCCGTGAGTTGCTGGAGACGATCTACAACAAGACGGGCGGCAAGGAAGAGGACATCAGGTCGCTCAGCGACGCCGAGGTCATCGAACTGGCCGGCAACCTGACAAATGGCGTACCGACGGCGACCCCGGTCTTCGACGGGGCGACAGAGGCCGAGATCAAGGGCCTGCTGGAGCTCGCCGACCTGAACCAGTCGGGTCAGTCGACGTTGTTCGATGGACGAACCGGAGAACGCTTCGACCGCGACGTCACCGTGGGCTACATGTACATGCTCAAGCTGAACCACCTTGTCGACGACAAGATGCACGCGCGCTCGACGGGTCCGTACAGCCTCGTGACCCAGCAGCCACTGGGCGGCAAGGCGCAGTTCGGCGGCCAGCGCTTCGGCGAGATGGAGGTCTGGGCGCTGGAAGCCTACGGCGCCGCCTACACGCTGCAGGAAATGCTGACGGTCAAGTCGGACGACGTGCAGGGCCGTACCAAGATGTACAAGAACATCGTCGACGGCGAGCACGAAATGGATGCCGGAATGCCGGAATCGTTCAATGTCCTGGTGAAGGAGATTCGCTCTCTGGGCATCAACATTGAGCTGGAGACAGATTAATGAAAGATCTCTTGAAGCTTTTCAAATACCAGAACCCGGTCGACGATTTCGATGCGATTCGTATCGGCCTTGCATCTCCGGACATGGTCCGCTCATGGTCGTTCGGTGAGGTCAAGAAGCCCGAGACGATCAATTACCGGACGTTCAAGCCGGAGCGTGATGGCCTTTTCTGCGCGAAGATCTTCGGCCCGATCAAGGACTACGAGTGCCTGTGCGGCAAGTACAAACGCCTCAAGCATCGTGGTGTCGTCTGCGAGAAGTGCGGCGTCGAAGTGACGCAGACCAAGGTTCGTCGTGAGCGCATGGCGCACATCGAGCTGGCGAGCCCGGTGGCGCACATCTGGTTCCTGAAGTCATTGCCGTCGCGCATCGGGCTGATGCTCGACATGACGCTGCGGGAAATCGAGCGCGTGCTTTACTTCGAAGCATTCGTCGTAGTCGATCCCGGCATGACCGAACTCGAGCGCGGCCAGTTGCTCACGGACGAGATGTACCTCGAGGCGCTGGAGCAGTATGGTGACGAGTTCGATGCCCGGATGGGTGCCGAGGCCGTGCGCGATATGCTGAGGACCATCGACCTGCAGCGCGAAGTGCTTGCGGTGCGCGAAGACATCGATGCGACGCGTTCGGAGACCAAGATCAAGCGCTTGTCCAAGCGGCTGAAGCTGCTGGAGTCGTTCATCGAGTCGGGCAACAAGCCCGAGTGGATGGTCCTGACGGTGCTGCCGGTACTTCCGCCCGACCTGCGCCCGCTCGTCCCGCTCGATGGCGGCCGCTTCGCGACGTCGGACCTGAACGACCTCTATCGCCGGGTAATCAATCGCAATAACCGTCTGCGCCGCCTGCTTGAGCTGAATGCGCCCGATATCATCGTGCGCAACGAGAAGCGCATGCTGCAGGAGTCCGTGGATGCGTTGCTCGACAACGGTCGCCGTGGCCGTGCGATCACCGGCACCAACAAGCGCCCGCTGAAGTCGTTAGCCGACATGATCAAGGGCAAGCAGGGCCGCTTTCGGCAGAACCTGCTGGGCAAGCGCGTCGACTACTCCGGCCGTTCGGTCATCGTGGTGGGTCCGACGCTCAAACTGCA
This sequence comes from Woeseiaceae bacterium, assembly GCA_041559075.1. Classification (GTDB taxonomy): domain Bacteria; phylum Pseudomonadota; class Gammaproteobacteria; order Steroidobacterales; family Woeseiaceae; genus UBA1847. The sequence goes on from JBFFEB010000075.1 coordinate 3,504, forward strand.
CCAGTGCGGTCTGCCGAAGAAGATGGCCCTCGAACTCTTCAAACCGTTCATCTTCTCGAAACTGCAGCTGCGCGGTGAAGCGACCACGATCAAGGCAGCCAAGCGCCTAGTCGAGCGCGAGGGACCGGAAGTCTGGGATATCCTCGAAGAGGTCATCCGTGAGCATCCGGTACTGCTCAACCGAGCCCCGACCCTTCACCGCCTGGGCATCCAGGCGTTCGAGCCCGTGCTTATCGAGGGCAAGGCGATTCAGCTGCACCCGCTCGTCTGCACCGCGTTCAACGCAGACTTCGACGGCGACCAGATGGCTGTGCACGTTCCGCTGTCGCTCGAGGCGCAGCTGGAAGCGCGCGCCCTGATGATGTCGTCGAACAACATCCTGTCGCCCGCGAATGGTGATCCCATCATCGTTCCGTCGCAGGACGTCGTGCTCGGGCTGTATTACATGACCCGCACGCGCGTCAATGCGAAAGGCGAAGGGATGCTCCTGTCCGACCTCGACGAAGCCCGGCGCGCCTACGAGAACGGCATTGCCGAGCTGCAGGCCAAGGTCAAGATCCGCGTGCCGATGGATGAAACGGACGAGAACGGCGAGACCCGCAGGGTCTCGAAGCTCGTCGAGACCACGATAGGCCGCGCCCTGCTGTCTGGCATCCTGCCACCCGGGCTCGACTTCGATCTCGTCAACCGAACGATGTCGAAAAAGGCCATTTCCAACGTCATCAATATCTGCTATCGCAGGCTCGGACTGAAGAAGACGGTCGTCTTTGCGGATCGCCTGATGTACACCGGCTTCCGTCTCGCGACCACGGCTGGCATCTCGATCGGCGTCAACGACATGGTGGTGCCGGAAAACAAGCCGGACATCCTCTCGGTGGCGGAATCCGAGGTCAAGGAGATCCAGGATCAGTACGGCTCCGGTCTCGTGACTGACGGCGAACGCTATAACAAGGTCGTCGATATCTGGTCACGCACCAACGACCAGGTCGCCAAGGCGATGATGGACAAGCTGGGCACGGAAACCGTCAAGGATGCCCGAGGCAAGGATGTCGAGCAGGAGTCCTTCAACTCGATCTACATGATGGCCGACTCCGGTGCGCGCGGCTCTGCCGCGCAGATCCGCCAGCTGGCGGGTATGCGTGGCCTGATGGCGAAGCCGGACGGCTCCATTATCGAGACGCCGATTACCGCGAACTTCCGCGAAGGCCTCGACGTGCTGCAGTACTTCATCTCCACGCACGGTGCTCGCAAGGGTCTCGCCGATACGGCTCTCAAGACCGCCAATTCGGGATACCTGACGCGTCGCCTGGTCGACGTTGCGCAGGATCTCGTGGTTACCGAGGTGGATTGCGAAACCAGGAACGGCGTCGCCATGGCGCCGCTCGTCGAGGGCGGCGATATCGTCGAGCCGCTGCGCGAACGCGTACTGGGCCGCGTGCTCGCGGAAGCCGTTCTGATCCCGGGCACCGACAAGGTTGCGTTCGATGCGGGAACGATGCTCGACGAGTCGACCGTTCAGCAGCTCGAGGACTACTCGATCGACCAGGTCAAGGTTCGTTCGCCGATCACCTGCGAGGTTCGCTACGGTGTCTGTGCGCAGTGCTACGGACGCGACCTCGCGCGCGGCCAGCGCATCAACATCGGTGAGTCGGTTGGCGTGATCGCCGCTCAGTCCATTGGCGAACCGGGCACGCAGCTTACGATGCGCACCTTCCACATCGGTGGTGCGGCATCGCGATCCGCGGCCGTCAGCAACATCGAGATCAAGTCGAAGGGTGTCGCCAAGCTCAACAACATTAAGACGGTGGCGCACCACAAGGGTTACCTGGTAGCCGTATCGCGCTCCGGCGAGATCTCGGTCATCGACGACCTGGGCCGTGAGCGCGAGCGCTACAAGGTGCCGTACGGTGCGACCATCACCGTGGAAGACGGCGAGCAGGTCAAGCCGGGGCAGATCGTTGCAACCTGGGACCCGCACACCCACCCGGTCGTGACCGAGGTCGCGGGCAAGCTGAAGTTCCAGGACTTCGTGGACGGTGTGACGGTTGCCGAGCAGATCGATGAGTTCACCGGCCTGACGTCCATCGTCGTGCTCGATCCGAAGAGCCGCGGTAGTGCCGGTAAGGATCTCCGGCCCGTTGCGCGACTCGTCGATGAGGAAGAAAAGGACATCTGCTTTGCCAACACGGACATCCCGGCGGTGTACGCCCTGCCGGTTGGGGCAATCATCAGCATGTCCGATGGTGCACAGGTTGCGGTCGGTGACGTTATCGCCCGCATCCCGCAGGAATCGTCGAAGACCCGCGACATCACGGGTGGTCTGCCACGCGTTGCGGACCTCTTCGAGGCGCGTAAGCCCAAGGATCCGGCAATCATGGCGGAGTACACGGGCACCGTCAGCTTCGGCAAGGAAACCAAGGGCAAGCGCCGCCTGGTCATTACCGACGAGGATGGCGAGAGCCATGAGGAGCTGATTCCGAAGTGGCGTCACCTCAACGTGTTCGAGGGAGAGCAGGTCGTCAAGGGCGAAGTCATCGCCGACGGCGAACCCAATCCCCACGATATCCTGCGGCTGCAGGGCGTCGAGGAACTCGCCGATTACCTGGTTCGCGAGATCCAGGACGTGTATCGCCTGCAGGGTGTGAAGATCAACGACAAGCACATCGAGGTCATCATTCGCCAGATGCTTCGCAAGGTGCACGTCGAGTCTCCGGGCGACAGTCTGTACCTGCGTGGCGAGCAGATCGACAAGGCGCGCTTTCTAGAAGTCGCGGAACAGCTCGAGGCACAGGGCAAGGAGCCCCTGACCATCGAGCCGGTCCTGCTCGGCATCACCAAGGCGTCGCTGGCAACGGAGTCGTTCATATCGGCTGCCTCGTTCCAGGAGACCACGCGCGTCCTCACGGAAGCCGCCGTTCGTGGCCTGAAAGACGAGCTTCGCGGCCTCAAGGAGAACGTTATCGTCGGCCGCCTGATTCCGGCAGGCACTGGTTTTGCGCACCACGCCGAGCGGCGGCGTACGCGTGAGCAGGATCTGTCCGACCAGCTGAGGGAGCTCGAACAGGCCCAGCGGGCCGAGGCAGAAAGTGCCGAGGCAGAGAGTACCGAGACGGATGAAGACGCCGCGCCGGCAGAGACCGTTGGGGCCACGACCGACGAGAGCGAGGAGGCCCAGTCGGAGGCTTGATAATCAATGGCTTAGCGCCGCAAGTCAGGAGACAGTGGCGCTGATTTCGCGATTGGCCGCGGATATCCGGCGACGACGCCGATCCGGGCCCGCTGTGGCCGGATCGGCTGGCTTGACACGCTGCACGGCGCGTCAATACAATGCCCGACCTCATGACGAGGGCCCGCCTTTCGGCGGGCCCTGACAATTTGGGGCGGAGCTGTGTAGGAGCGGTCGTCGAAATGCGCCCCGTCGCGCGCCGAGGCGAGCTCCTGCAAGTAAAGCGCTCCGGCCGGATACCCGACAACGAGCCAGACGAGGTTCGGCAGTCGGGTGCGCGCGTTTTATTGGCGCGCACGATGTAACATTTTTTGACAATCAGACAAAGAGATTAAGGCCTATGGCCACAGTGAATCAGTTAGTACGGAAGCCACGCCAGTCGAAGCGTGAGAAAAGCACGGTACCGGCGCTCGAGGCGTGTCCACAGCGCAGGGGCGTATGCACCCGCGTCTATACGACGACGCCGAAGAAGCCGAATTCGGCCATGCGCAAGGTAGCACGCGTCCGCTTGACGAATGGCTTCGAAGTAACGTCGTACATCGGGGGCGAGGGCCACAACCTGCAGGAGCACTCGGTCGTGCTGATTCGCGGCGGCCGCGTGAAGGATCTCCCCGGCGTGCGCTACCACACGGTGCGAGGCACGCTCGATTGTGCCGGCGTTTCCGACCGCAGGCAGGGCCGCTCGAAATACGGAACGAAGCGCCCGAAATCGTAATTAGAAGAGAAAAGGTATCGTAGGAGCGCGCCTCGGCGCGCGACAGCCGAAATCAGGAACCATCCATGTCCAGACGTACTCAGGCGCCGAAGCGCCATATCCTTCCCGATCCGAAGTATCAGAGCCAGCTGCTTGCTAAGTTCATGAACATGATCATGAACGATGGCAAGAAGTCCGTGGCCGAGCGCATCATATACGGCGCGCTGGACCGGATTTCCGAGCGAGAGACGCACAGCGACGAGAAGGCGCTGGAGTTGCTCGAACAGGCGCTCGAGAACGTCAAGCCGGTCGTCGAGGTGAAGTCTCGCCGCGTCGGTGGCGCGACCTACCAGGTGCCGGTCGAGGTACGTCCTGCGCGTCGCCAGACGCTGGCCATGCGCTGGGTGATCGATGCCGCTCGCAAGCGCAGTGAGAAATCGATGGCGCATCGCCTTGCGCACGAGCTGCTCGAAGCAGCGGACAACCGTGGTACGGCCGTGAAGAAGAAGGAAGACACGCACCGCATGGCGGAAGCCAACAAGGCGTTCTCCCACTATCGCTGGTAATCGGTTTACGTGGCCGACCATCCGAGTATCTCCCCGTGTCCCGCACAACCCCAATCGAGCGTTACCGCAATATCGGCATCATGGCCCATATCGATGCGGGCAAGACGACCACGACGGAGCGCGTACTCTTCTATACCGGTGTTTCGCACAAGATAGGCGAGGTGCATGACGGCGCTGCCGTCATGGATTGGATGGAGCAGGAACAGGAGCGCGGCATTACGATTACGTCTGCTGCTACGACATGCTTCTGGAAGGGCATGGATCAGCAGTATGCCGAACACCGCATCAACATTATCGATACGCCAGGACATGTCGACTTTACGATCGAAGTCGAGCGCAGCCTGCGTGTGCTCGATGGCGCAGTAACGGTGCTTTGCTCGGTCGGCGGCGTCGAGCCGCAGACGGAGACGGTATGGCGCCAGGGCAACAAGTACAAAGTGCCGCGTATGGTCTTCGTCAACAAGATGGACCGCGCCGGCGCGAACTTCCTGCGCGTCGTAAAGCAGGTGCGAGAGCGGCTCGCCGCCAACCCCGTCGTCATCCAGTTGCCCATCGGTGCCGAGGAGAAATTCGCCGGCGTCATCGACCTGATCGGCATGCGTGCGATTTACTGGGACGAGTCCAATATGGGGATGACCTACGACGAGGTAGAGATCCCGGAGGAATTGCGGGCCGAGGCGGAATCGTGGCGCGAGAAAATGATCGAGGCTGCGGCCGAGGCCGACGAGGAACTGCTCGAGAAGTTTCTCGAGAATGGCTCCCTGGACGAGGCGGATATCCGCAAAGGGCTTCGCAAGCGGACACTGGCCAACGAAATCGTGGTCGCGATGTGCGGTTCAGCGTTCAAGAACAAGGGCGTGCAGGCCCTGCTGGATGCCGTTATCGATTACATGCCTGCACCGATCGACGTGCCCGCGATCAGGGGCATCCTCGAGGACGAATCCGAGGGCAAGCGCCGTCCTAGTGACGACGAGCCGTTTGCAGCGCTTGCGTTCAAGATCGCGACCGACCCGTTCGTCGGCAATCTGACGTTCTTCCGGGTCTATTCCGGCGTGCTGAATTCTGGCGATACGATCTACAACCCGGTCAAGTCGAAGAAGGAGCGTATCGGTCGCATCCTGCAGATGCATTCCAACGATCGCAAGGAGATCAAGGAAGTTCGGGCGGGCGACATCGCCGCTGCCGTGGGCCTGAAGGACGTTACTACGGGCGATACGCTTTGCGACATGAAGCACGTCATCACGCTCGAAAGAATGGAATTTCCGGAGCCGGTCATCGCGGTCGCTGTCGAGCCCAAGACCAAGGCTGACCAGGAGAAGATGGGCGTTGCGCTCTCCAAGCTCGCCAAGGAGGACCCGTCCTTCCGGGTTCACACGGACGAGGAATCGGGCCAGACGATCATATCCGGTATGGGCGAACTGCACCTCGACATCATCGTTGACCGGATGAAGCGCGAGTTCAAGGTCGAGGCCAATGTCGGCAAGCCGCAGGTTGCTTACCGTGAGACGATCCGCAAGATGGTCGAGCAGGAAGGTAAGTTCGTCAGGCAGTCGGGCGGACGTGGCCAGTACGGCCACGTGTTCATTCGTATCGAGCCGAAGGAGTCGGGGACCGGGTACGAGTTCGAGAATGCGATTGTCGGCGGCGTCGTGCCCAAGGAATATATTCCTGCTGTGGACAAGGGTGTACGGGAGCAGATGGAAAATGGCGTGATCGCTGGCTATCCGCTCGTGGATTGCAAGGTCACGCTCTACGACGGTTCCTACCACGACGTCGACTCCAGCGAAATGGCTTTCAAGATTGCCGGTTCGATTGCATTCAAGGACGGCGTCCTTAAGGCCGATCCCGTTTTGCTCGAGCCGATAATGAAAGTCGAAGTCGTGACGCCCGAAGATTACATGGGTGACGTGATGGGCGACCTCAATCGCCGGCGCGGTCTCCCTCTGGGGATGGATGATTCGCCATCGGGCAAGATCATCCGTGCGGACGTACCGCTGGCCGAGATGTTCGGTTATGCAACCGACCTGCGCTCGATGAGCCAGGGCCGGGCCGTATACTCGATGGAATTCAACAAGTATTCAGAAGTGCCGCAGAATGTGGCGGATACCGTCATGAGAAAGGCATCCTGACAGGACTTTGATGTGTCGTAGGAGCGCTTCCAGAAGCGCGAGTGAACAAACCGGGAAATTGGAAAATGTCCAAAGAAAAATTTGAAAGAACAAAACCGCACGTAAACGTGGGCACGATTGGTCACGTTGATCACGGTAAGACGACGTTGACGGCGGCGTTGACGAAGGTGATGGCGGAGAAGCACGGGTCGGGGGAGGTCAAGGGTTACGACC
>JBFFEB010000076.1:0-10134 GCA_041559075.1 Woeseiaceae bacterium
GATGTGTGCCAGCCCGCGGGCGCCGCCGCTGCCGAGTACCAGCCGAATGGACTTACTCATTGCTCTCCGGATTCCAGCCCCCGCCGAGGGCCTTGTAAAGCTCGATTATGGCATTGATGTACAGCCGGAGTGTCTGCGATTCGGTCAGTTCGGCATTGAACAGCGAGCGCTCGGTGTCGAGCACCTCGAGGTAGCTCGTAACGCCGCCGTCATAGCGTGCCCGCGACAAGGTCGCGGCGCTACGAGCGGCCGCTACTTGTCTTCTGCGGGCTTCATGTTCTGCACGGTAGGTCCGCACGGCGACCAGCGCGTCCTCGACCTCGCGGAAGGCCCGCTGCACGGTTTGCTCGTAGGCGAGCAGCGCCTGCTCGGTTCGCGCTTCCTCTATCTCGACCCGGCTCTTGTTGCGGCCCGCGTTGAACAAGGGCTGGACGATGCCCAGGCCGGCGTTCCAGAAATCGGAGCCGCTGTCGGTGAGTATCGACAGGTCGTCGCTTTCGAACCCGAGGGCGCCCGTCAGCGACAGCGACGGCCATCGCGCGGCCTGCGCGACGCCGATGCGTGCGGTCTGTGCTGCGAGTTCCGCCTCGGACGCGAGTACGTCGGGGCGACGCTGCAGCAACTCCGACGGCAGGCCGGACGGGATGCCGGGCGGCAGCGTCTGTTGCTCGAGTGTCTGTCCGCGCGGGACTGCGCCGGGATTTCGGCCGAGCAGGACGGCGAGGGCATTCTCCGTCTGCGTTACGGCTCGTTCCGCGGCGGCGACGGCAGCGGACGCAACGGCGAGCTCGATCTCCGCCTGGTTGACGTCCAGTTTGGGCACCGTGCCCTTGTCGAAGCGAGCCTGGATGATGCCGAGGCTGTCGGTTCGCGTGCTTTCGGTTCGCCTCGCGATCTCGAACTGGGCGTCGAGGTCGCGCAGCAGCATGTAGCTGCTCGCGACGCTGGCAACGAGGCTGATCGTGATGCTGCGCTGCGCCTCTTCGGTGGCGAGCAACTGGGCGCGCGCCGCTTCGGTCGAACGCCGCAGCCGCCCGAACAGGTCCAGTTCCCAGAATACGTCCGCGCTCAGACGGTAATTCTCGGCTTTCTCGTTCGGTATCCCGGGGAGATTACCGGGGAACACGTTGCTGCTGCCCTCCGCCTGTGCGCCGGTCGCCGTGATGTCGACGGTCGGGAACTGGTCGGCGCGGGTCACGCCCAGCACGGCGCGAAACTCCTCGACCCGCGCCGCCGCGATGCCGAGATCCTGGTTCTCCTCGAGCGCGATGCGGATCAGTTCCTGTAGTCGCTCGTCTGCGAACAGCTCCCACCAAGGGGTATTCGCGAAACTCTCGCCTTGTTCGACCGGCTGTATATAGGTCTCCGGCACCTCGAGTTCCGGCCGCTCGTAATCGGGCCCGGCGGCGCAACCGCCGAGCGCGAGCAGCAGCGCAGGCACGACGAAACGGTGCGCGGACATCAGGCGTCCGCTCCCGGGCCGGTTGCAGTAGCCGGCTTGCGCTTGCTGATGTATTTCTCGACGAACACGAACATCGCCGGTACGACGAGCACGCCGATGACGGTCGCGGCGAGCATGCCGCTGAAAACGGTCATGCCCATGACCTTGCGGGCCTCGGCGCCGGCGCCGGATGCGATCAGCAGCGGCACCACGCCGAGGATGAAGGAGAACGCCGTCATCAGGATCGGCCGGAAGCGGGATTTGGCGGCGTCCATCGCGGCCTGCACGGCGTCCTTCCCTTTCTGCATCTCCTGGCTCGCGAATTCGACGATCAGGATGGCGTTTTTGGCCGACATACCGATGAGCATCACGAGCCCGATCTGGGCAAAGACGTTGTTGACGTAGCTCTCACTGAACAGGCGCGCGATCCAGAGACCGCCAATGGCGCCGAATACGGCGATCGGCGTGCCGAGCATGACGCTCAGCGGCAGCGACCAGCTTTCATACTGTGCCGCGAGGATCAGGAACACGAACACGAGCGCCATGACGAAAACGACGCTGCCGGTGCCTTCGGCCGCTTTCTCCTGGTAGGACATGTTCGCCCAGCTGTAGCCCATGTCACCCGGGAGGGTCTGCTCGGCCACTTCTTCGAGCGCGGCCAGGGCTTGCGCCGAGCTGTAGCCGGCCGCGGGCTGGCCGGTCAGCTCCGCGGACCTGAAGAGGTTGAAACGGTTGGTGAATTCCGCGCCCTGTGTTCGTTGAGTCTCTACGAGGGTGGCCAGCGGCACCATTTCGCCGTCACGATTGCGCACGTGGAACATGCGGATGCCGTCCTCGCGTGCACGGTACTCCGGCTCGGCCTGGACGTAGACCTTGTACAGCCGTCCGAAGCGATTGAAGTCGTTGACGTAGGCGCCACCGAGGAACGCTCCGATCGAGGTGTTGATGTCGGAGAGCGCGACGCCCATCTTCAACGCCTTGGCCTGGTCGATATCGACGAACACCTGCGGCACGCTGGCGCGATACAGCGAGCCGATATTGGCGATCTCGGGGCGCTGCTGGGCCGCGGCAATGAAATTCCGGGTCTGCTCGGCGAGGTAACCGGGGCTGCTGCCGCGCATGTCCTGCAGCATCATCGTGAAGCCCGAGCCGGTTCCCAGCCCGGGTATGGCGGGTGGCCCGAAGGCGAACACGACCGCCTCGTTGATCCGTGTCACGAAATTGAAATTCAGGCGTCGAATCAGGTTGTTGGCGTGATCCCGAGGGTGGGTTCGTTCGTCCCAGTCCCTGAGCTGCAGGAAGATGAACCCGGCGTTCGGCTGCGTCGTTCCGGTCAGGAGGCTGAAACCGCTGATTGTCGTGTAGCTCTCGATCGCGTCGAACTCTGCCAGTACCGCCTCGATTTCAGACATTACGACGTCGGTCCGCTGCAGGGATGCCGCGTCCGGCAATTGCATGGCTGCCATCAGGTAGCCCTGGTCTTCTTCGGGAACGAAGCCGGCGGGAACGGCCCGGAACAGCAGGAGCAGTGCGACGATCAGGACAGCGAGCATGATTCCGGCGCGCACGAGTTTGTGTGTGAAGAACGCGGTAAAGACCATGAACTTCTCGGTCGCCACCTCGAAGTTGCGGTTGAACGCGCCGAAAAACCTGTGAAACAGGCTCTTGCTCTCGCCGGGAGGTCTCAGCAATGCTGCCGAAAGGGCGGGACTCAGCGTCAGCGCGTTGATCGACGAGATCGCGACGGAGATGGCGATCGTAATCGCAAACTGCTGGTAAAGGCTGCCGGTAATGCCGCCCATGGTCGCGACCGGGACGAACACGGCGATCAGGGACAATGACGTCGCCACGATCGGCGCCGAGACCTCCCGCATCGCCTCGATCGTCGCTGCCTTCGCGGCCATGCCCTTTTCCATTTTCTGCGCGACGGCTTCGACGACGACAATCGCGTCGTCCACGACGATGCCGATCGCGAGCACCAGGCCCAGCAGGGACAATGTGTTAATCGAAAAACCGAGCAACGGGAACACGGCGAAGGTGCCGATCAGCGAAACGGGCACCGCCAGCGTCGGAATCAGGGTCGAGCGAACGTTTTGCAGGAATATGAAGACGACCAGGATCACCAGCGCAACGGCCTGGAACAGGGTGATAACGATCTCGCGGATGCCCGCTTCTATCGGGCGTGTCGTGTCGAGCGAGATCCTGTAGTCGACATCGGCAGGAAAGCGCTGCTTGAGTTGTTCCAGCGTATCGAAGATCTGTGCCGCAACCTCCAGGCCGTTGGCATCCGGCAGCTGATACACCAGCAACGCCGCGGAGGGTGCCGAATTCAGCCGTGCGGAGACAAGATAGTTCTGCGTGCCCAGTTCGATGCGTGCCACATCCTTCAGGAACACCTGTGAGCCGTCGGGGTTGGAGCGTACGACGACCTCGCCGAATTCCTCGGCGGTGACAAGGCGGCCGGGCGTCTGCACGGTATACGTGAACTCGGTGCCGGTTGGGGCCGGCGGACCGCCGATCTGACCGGCCGGAATCAGCACGTTCTGCTGGCGGATGGCGTTGGTAATGTCCGGCACCGTGAGGCCGAGCTTGGCCAGCTGGTCCGGCTTGATCCAGACGCGCATCGCGTACTCGAATGCCGAGCCGCCGGCGACCTGGGCCTGGCCGACGCCGCGGATGCGGGCCAGCTCGTCGAGCACGTTGATCGTCGCGTAGTTGGTCAGGAACTGCTCGTCGTAGGTGCCGTTGGGCGAGATCAGCGAGATGAGCAACAGCGGGAACGACAGCTGTTTCTTTACGGTAACGCCGAGCCGTTTGACCTCTTCGGGCAAGAGGGCCTGCGCTTCGGAAACCCGGTTCTGCGTCAGCACGTTGGCCATGTCGAGGTCGGTGCCTACCTCGAAGGAGACCTGCAGCTGCATGAAGCCGCTGCTGGCATTCGTCGACTTCATGTAGATCATGTTCTCGACGCCGTTGACCTTCTGTTCGATCGGCGTCGCGACCGATTCCTCGACCGCGACCGCATTCGCGCCCGTGTAATTGGCGGTTACCGACACCTGCGGCGGCGTGATCTCGGGGTACTGGGCGATGGGCAACGCGGACATGGCGACAAAACCCACGATCACCGTGATGATCGCGATGACCATGGCCACGATGGGCCGGCGGACGAAGAACTCGGCCATGACCTAGCCGCCCCCGGCGGCGTCCCGTGGCGCTTCTTTCGCGACGACTTTCATGCCAGGCCGTATGCGCTGCAAGCCTTCGAGCGCCACTCGTTCGCCCGGTTGGAGCCCGGACTCGACGATCCACTGGTCATCGATGCGTGGCCCCATCTGCACCTGCCGCAGGTCGACGGTCCCGTCATCGCCGACGACGGCCAGCTGGAAGATGCCCTGGGTCTCCATCACCGCGCGCTGCGGCACGGCGAGCGCCCCTGCGCGCTCCTCGAGCGTGCCGCGGACGCGCGCGAACTGGCCCGGCAACACGATGCGTTCCGGGTTCGGGAAGTCGGCTTCGAGTGTCAGCGTTCCTGTCGTGGAATCGATAGCCGCGTCGAAGCTGACGACGTCGCCCGGGTAGTCGTGCATCGAGCCATCCGAAAGGATCAGCAAGAGACCCGCTTCGCGCGGCTCCACGTGATCGACATCCTGCATGTTCTTCGCGAAATCCCGCCGGAAACGAAGGTACTCGCGCTCGTTGATCGAGAAGCGGACCCTGATCGGGTCCGTCTGCGACACTACATTGAGGACGACCGGGTTCGGTGAGCGTCCGACATACTCACCGACCTTGGCCTGGGTAATGCCAATGAGGCCGTCGACCGGCGCCGTAATCCGGGTATAGCCGAGCTGTATCTTCGCCTGTTCGACCTGTGCACGGGCGGCCTGCAGCGACCCTTCCGCCGCCTCGAACTGGGCGACGGCGGCGTCGAGGTCCTGCTTGCTGACCGCGTCCATATCGGCCAGCGGCCGGATCCGTTCGAGGTCGCTCGCCGCCTTCGCCAGCCGGGTCTGGGCTTCTGCCAGGTGGCCTTCGGCTTCGACGACCTTGGCTTCGAACGGTGTCGGGTCGATGACGTAAAGCAGCTGGTCTTTCGTGACGTTGCGTCCCTCGAGGAAATGAATTTCCTCGAGCACGCCGTCGACGCGTGCGCGGATCGGGATGTCCACGGAGCCCAGCGTCTGGCCAATCATGTCCAGGTAGATCGGGATATCGCGCGGCTGTACCTTGATAACGGCGATCTCCATCGGCGGCATGGCGGGCGGTTCCGGCTTGCCGCAGGCCGCAATGAATGCGGCCGCTGCGATGATGACCACGGTTCGCGTGATCGCGGGAGTCGGAAAACAAAATCGGGCCATCGGATCAGTCCTGCGGTGCGCTGCCGGAAGAGCGGGGCGTCTTGTTGGAGTTATTGAAAACCGCCGGCCATTGGGCGGCCCCGAGACCAAAATCATGCATCCCCGGCGGCCTGACTTCAACCGCCGCTGTCCGCGGGCCCTCATTCTGTTGTACCGTTGCGCCATGATCACCAACTATTCGAAGCGCTTCAGTGCCGCCTTCCTGCTGGTCGCAGCACTAATTTCTCTTTACGCCTGCACAAAAACGATCGTGACCGGTTCATTCAACCGGGTGCCGAACACCGCGGTCGAGTATGCGTACATCAATGAACAGGCCGATTTCAGCCAGTACACGAAGCTCATGAGCGGCGGTCTCGCGATCTACTACCCCGAAAGCGAGGAGACGCCGGAACCGGCGGATATCGAGCGCATCCGCGCTTATTTCCGCGATGCGTTCGCCGCAGCGATCGGCGACGATTACGAGGTCGTCTCCGAGCCCGGTCCGGGTGTTCTCAAGGTCAGCGGCCAGGTCATCGACATGAAGATGACCAGTGGCGGTGCCACGTTCGACCCGAGCGGCCGCCTGCGCGACGTCGTCGCCCACGGCGAACTGACCTTCCTGATGGAAATGAGCGATTCCGTTTCCGGGCAGGTGCTGGCGCGTGCGGGCGACAAGTCCACCGACATCTCCGCCGCAAAGGATGATGCGACTTGGGATGATGTGCGGCGTGCGGCAGAATACTGGGCCGGCCTGTTCCGTAACTGGCTGGATAACTCCCTGGGGAAAGCCGAGTGATCAGAGGAGCCACGTTGTACTCCAACAGACGCGCCGGGATGGCGGCGATAGTGATAATTGCGGCGACGGTCGTGGCGTGTGCCGGCAAGACCTCGCAGACCTATGTAGATCGAGTTGCACGGGCAAAAGAGCTGCCAAACGCTCCCTATAAGAAAGTGCTCATCGTCGGCACGGCCGCGAGGGCAAGTTCGGCCAGGGAATTCGAAGAGGTGCTCGCCAAGGAGCTCACCAATAATCACACTTATGCGTTCGGCTATCACCGAGCGGCATCGCGAGCCGACGTCAAGGAAGATGTCGTGCGCTCGATCGTCGAACTGCAGAACGCAGACGCCGTCCTCGTGGTTACGGCGAGGCTCGTCAATGCAGAACGGAAAACGACGAAGGAGCGAACCGACGTGCAAGCCGAGGTGAAGGGCGGCAGCCTGGTTGACTTCTTCCGCTACGACTACCAGGAATACACTTCGCCGCCGTCGACCGATTATCGCGTCAATATCCAGGTCCATACGGACATGTTCGACGTGGCCAGTGACGAGCGGATCTACACCGTCGAATCGCGGACCGAATTTGCTGAGACAAGCTCGGAAATCATCCTTGGCGAAGCCCGGGAACTCGCGAGTCGGCTGCGCAAAGACAAGCTCGTTCGATAGGCGGCCCACAATCCGGTGAAACCGCCATGTCATGGCGTTCGGGGCCTGTGATATCGTTCCTGTTCGTCAGATTCCACAGACTGATCTTGCCCGGTGAGTGCAATGACGCAAGCACACGATTCGCCGTCGATCGGAGCATTGATCGCGGCTCAGAGACCCGGGTATGCGCTCGACCAGCGCTTCTATACGGACCCTGAAATTTACGAGCTCGAACTCGAAAAGGTCATCGCGCGTAACTGGATTCTCGCGGGGCACGTGTCCGAGCTTGCAGGGCCCGGTGACTTCAAGGTACTGAACGTCGCAAGGGAGTCAGCGATCATCGTCCGCGGCACGGACGGATCGGTAAGAGCTTTTGCCAACGTCTGCCGCCATCGCGGGTCGCTGGTTTGCCTGGAACGGAAGGGCAATACGCGCAAGTTCTCGTGCCCTTACCATGGCTGGGCGTACGACACGGGGGGCGGGCTCATCGCCGCCCGCAGCATGCCGGATGATTTCGACAAGTCCGAGTATTCACTGCGGCCGGTTGCCTACGGCGAGATCCATGGCCTGATGTTCATCTGCTTCAGCGAGGAGCCGCCGTCGCTCGATGGCGCGATCCGCGACCTCGCGGAACCGATGGCCCTGTTCGATTTTCCGAATCTCAAGGTCGCTGCGAACCAGACCTACGACATACCGGCTAACTGGAAGCTCTGCATCGAGAATTACCAGGAGTGTTACCACTGCGCGACCGCGCATCCTGAGTATGCGCGCATGCATACCCTGATGATCGACCCGTCGAAACGCGAGCGCGTACAAACGGGCATGCTCGAGAAGATGGAAGCCTGCGGCCTGAAGCAGATCTTCATCGATTTCCTCGACACCAAGGCCCGTCCGGGCGAGATCGGTTACGGCTATAGCCGGACGGCGCTGTTCGACGGCTACCTGACCGGCAGCCGCGACGGCGGACCGCTGGCACCGTTGCTCGGCAATCTGACGGACTACGATGGCGGCGCATCCGACTTTTCCTTCGGTGCCTTCTCGTTTCTGCTGGCTTACAGCGATCACGTGGTCTGCTACGTTTTCACGCCGATAGACCACCGGAACTCGCGCTGCGAGATCTACTGGCTCGTGCGGGGCGACGCCGAGGAAGGCAGGGACTACGATGTCGACGAACTCACCTGGCTCTGGGACGTGACCACGCAGGCTGACAAGACGATCATCGTCAACAACTGGAAAGGCGTGCGCTCGCGCTACTACACGCCCGGGCCCTTTTCGGATATGGAGCGTGCGGAGCGCATTTACGTGGAATGGATCCTGCAGGAGCTGGCAAGGCCGTAAGGCCGGAAAAGACAAGACGCATGAAGACCTATGATGCAATCGTCGTCGGCGCCGGCCACAACGGACTGACCACCGCCGCATTCCTGGCGAAGGCTGGCCTCGATGTCGTGTGCGTCGAGAAGAACGACTACATCGGCGGGGCGGCGGTCAGCCGCAATCTGCACGAAGACTGGATCTATTCGAACTGCTCGTACGTCTGCAGCCTGCTGCGCCCGGAAATCTATCGGGCGCTGGAGCTGCATCGCCATGGGCTGCAGGTTACGCCATTCGGTGGTTCGCTGACCTTCATGGAAAACGGTGACTATTACGGTTCCTACCACGACCCCGAGGTTGCGTACCGGGAACGCGCGAGGTTCTCGCGCAGGGATGCCGATGCCTACGAACGCTACCGGTCGGACACGATGCGCCAGTGCCGGATCATCCGCGATTTCCTCCTGTCCACGCCGCCGGACCCGACGTCCTTCCGGCCGAAAGACCTTCTCGACCTCTTGCAAATCGGCCGAAAATTCCTGGAAGTCGGCGAGGACCGCATCTACGAGACCATCCGCTTCTGGACGATGAGCGTCGCCGAGTACCTCGACGAGTACTTCGAAACCGACGTGATCAAGGCCGCCATGTCCGGCAGCGGCATCATCGGCACGGCGCTCGGCATCCATTCCCCGGGCACGGCTTACGTGCTTCTGCACCATTACATGGGCGACGTGGATGGCAACGTCGGCAGCTGGGGATTCGCCCGCGGCGGTATGGGCGCGGTGTCGAACGCGATCGCAGGTGCCTTCAAATCCTACGGCGGCGAGCTGCGCACCGAGGCGGGCGTGGAAAAGATCATCATCAGGAACGGCAAGGCCCAGGGCGTGGGCCTCGAGAACGGCGATGAACTGTCCGCGAACATCGTCGTATCCGCGATGGACGTCAAGCGTACCTTCCTGCAGTGCATGGACAGGGGCGACCTGGACGAGGAGTTCTACACGCGGGTCGAGAATTTCAAGATCCGCGGCTCGTCCGGGAAGCTGAACATCGCTCTGGACGGCCTGCCCAGGTTCCCGGCATTGCCGGAGGGCAGCAGTCTCCACATCAGCGACATGCACTTCATCGATTCCATGGAGCGCATGGAGCGCGCTTACGACGACTGGAAAGCCGGCACCTGGTCGAAGGACCCGTACATCGACATGGTGATCCCGACGACGGTTGACCCGACCATGGCGCCGCCGGGCAAGCACTTCATGAGCTGCTTCATCCAGTACTGCCCCTACAAACTGGAAGGGCGCGACTGGACCGACCCGGAACGCGAGGCCTTCGCGCGGACGGTCATCAACCAGATCGCGAACTACAGCCCGAACTTCAAGGACCTCATCGTTCATTACGAAGTCCGCACGCCCGCCGATATCGAGGAACAGATCGGCATCACCGAGGGCAATATCTTCCACGGCGAGCTGACGATGGACCAGCTGCTGTTCAACCGGCCCGTCCCCGGGTACGCGCAGTACCGGGCACCGGTTCCCGGCCTCTACATGTGCGGGTCGAGCACGCACCCGGGCGGCGGCGTCATGGCGGCGCCCGGGGCGAACGCGGCGCGCGAGATCCTCGCCGACCTGAAAC
>JBFFEB010000077.1:0-8806 GCA_041559075.1 Woeseiaceae bacterium
GACTTCTACACGCGGGTGGAGAACTTCAAGATTCGCGGCTCGTCGGGGAAACTGAACATCGCGCTCGATGGCCTGCCCACGTTCCCGGCGCTGCCCGAAGGCAGCAGCCTCCATATCAGCGACATGCACTTCATCGATTCGATGGAGCGCATGGAGCGCGCCTACGACGACTGGAAAGCCGGCACCTGGTCGAAAGACCCTTATATCGACATGGTGATGCCCACGACCGTCGATCCGACCATGGCGCCGCCGGGCAAGCACTTCATGAGCTGCTTCATCCAGTACTGCCCGTACGAGTTGGAAGGTCGCGCCTGGACCGATCCCGAGCGCGAAGCGTTCGCGAAGACGGTCATCAACCAGATCGCGAATTACAGCCCCGACTTCAAAGACCTGATCGTCCATTACGAAGTTCGCACACCCGCCGATATCGAGGAACAAATCGGTATCACCGAGGGCAATATCTTCCACGGCGAGCTGACGATGGACCAGCTGCTGTTCAATCGGCCCGTCCCCGGGTACGCGCAGTACCGGGCACCGGTTCCCGGCCTCTACATGTGCGGGTCGAGCACGCACCCGGGTGGCGGCGTCATGGCGGCGCCCGGGGCGAACGCGGCGCGCGAGATCCTCGCCGACCTGAAACGGCCCGGCACTGTGCCGGAGAATTTCGGCGATGACTGACCGTTACGACGCCATCGTCATCGGCGCCGGCCACAACGGGCTGGTCTGCTCGGCGCTGCTCGCGAAAGCGGGCAAGAAGGTGCTGGTGCTCGAGGCGAACGAGCAGGTTGGCGGCGCGGCGGTCACGCGCGAATTCGCGGATGGTCACTCCGTGTCGGCCTGCGCCCACCTGCTGTACCAGCTGCAGCCGAAAGTCCGCAAGGAACTCGGCCTGTCGGCGAAGCTGGCGGGCGACGCGATGCAGACCATCGCGCTGTCGCAGGACGGTCAGCACGTACGTTACTCGGATGGCAAGGTTTCGGGTGTGGCCGAAACCGACCTGTCGTCGTATCGACAATTCCACCGCCGGATGTCGCGCTTTGCCGACCTGTTGAACACCTATCTCAACACGACGCCGCCGCGGCTCGGAGCGAGCGAGTTCAGGGATCTCGCTACGCTCGCGCGCCTGGGATTCGACCTGCGCCGACTCGGCCGGGACGAGATGCGCACGTTCCTGCGGCTGATCGGCATCAATATCCACGACGAGGTCACGGAGCATTTCGAGAGCCCGTTGCTCCGCGGCGCGTTGAGTTTCGACGCCGTACTCGGGACGCATCTCGGGCCGCGTTCCCCCAACACGATCATGACCTACCTGTACCGTCTCGCGGCGGGCCATGGCCGGCTGTCGGTGCCGCGAGGTGGCATGGGTTCGCTCTCGGAGGAACTTGCGCATGCGGCGCGCGGCGCCGGCGCAACGATTCGTACCCACGTGCCGGTGCGGCGGATTATCGTGGAGAACGGGCGTGCCGTCGGCGTCGAAACGGCGGGTGGCGAGCGCTTCGAATGCCTGACTATCGTCTCGAACGTCGATCCGAAGCGCACGATCATGGAGCTCGTCGGAGCGCGGCACGTGGAAACGGGGTTCACGCGCAGGATCGATAACATCCGCATGCGCGGCAACGCGGCGAAGCTGCACCTGGCGCTGGACGGCCTGCCCGCGATTGCCGGGCTTGCGAAGGCCGAGTTCGGCGATCGCCTCGTCATCGCGCCCGACGAACACTACGTCGAGCGCGCGTTCAACCCGGCGAAATACGGCGAGACGTCGCCGGAACCCGTCGTGGAGATCAGTTTCCCGAGCTTCCGCGATCCCTCGCTCGCACCCACGGGGAAGCACGTCATGTCCTGCGTGGTGCAGTATGCACCCTACTCGCTGAAGGGCGGCTGGACCGATACGGCACGGCAGGCCTTCGAAAAGGTCTGCATCGAGACCATTGCCTTATACGCACCGGATCTCGAGTCGCGCATCACGGCGAGCGAATTGCTGACGCCGGCCGACATCGAACGCGAATTCCACATCACCGGCGGGCACTGGCATCACGGCGAACTGGCGCTGGACCAGTTCATGTTCGTGCGCCCGGTGTGCGGCGCGGCGCAGTACCGGATGCCGCTCGACGGGCTCTACCTCTGTGGCGCCGGTGCGCATCCGGGCGGCGGCGTCAGCGGCGCCGCGGGCCGCAACGCGGCGCGATTCATACTCAGGGAGCAGTCCGCATGAGCGCAAGGGAAGTACACCAGGGCCGGCTGCGCACGCCGTTCCATTCGCGGCTCGCCGAACTCGACACCCTGAATACCTGGCACAACTGGAAGGGCTACACGGTGCCGGATGCCCTCTACTGTGCCGACACCGAGTATTTTGCGATCCGCAATTCGACGGCGGTGTTCGACCTGACGCCGATGACGAAGTACCGCATAACGGGCCCGGATGCGCTCGTCTACATCGATCGTCTCGTCACGCGCGACATGAGCAAGATCGCGCCGGGCCGCGTTGCCTACGCGGTCTGGTGCAACGACCAGGGACAGGTGATCGACGACGGCACGATCTTCCATCTGAAGGAAGGCGAGTACCGGCTGTGTTCGCAGGAGCGTCACTGCGCCTGGCTCATGGACTCGGCGATCGGGCTCGACGTGAGCATCACCGACGAGACCGCAGACGTCGCGGCGCTGGCCGTGCAGGGGCCCACCTCTTTCGCGATCCTGAGCCGCATGGGTATCGAGGGCCTCGGTAGCCTCAAGCCTTTCGGCCTGATGCACGTCGAATTCGACGGTTTCGAGCTGACGGTGTCGCGCACGGGATTCACGGGCGACCTCGGCTACGAACTGTGGACGGCCCCGGAGAACGCGGAGACGCTCTGGGACTACCTGTTCGCCGCCGGTGAAGTCACCGGGATACGCGCCATGGGCACCGACGCGCTGGAACTGGCGCGGATCGAGGCCGGCTACATCATGGCGGACATCGATTTCCTGCCGGCGCACGCGACCGTCCGAACAGGCCGCACGCGTTCGCCGTTCGAACTCGGTCTCGGCTGGCTGGTCGATTTCAAGAAGCCCAACTTCAACGGCCGTCGCGCGCTGGCCGAGGAGAAACGCAGCGGCTCGACCTGGCGGCTCGTGAAACTCGATATCGAGGGCAACAAGCCCGCCCACCACGCCTACATCTTCGCCGGCGCGAAGGGAGGCAAGAACATCGGCTTCGTCACGTCGGCTGCCTGGTCGCCCGTCTGCAAGCAGAACATCGCCCTGGGGACGGTGCGGATGCCGCATGGTGCTCCGGGTTCGACGCTCTGGGTGGAAATCTTCTACCAGCGGGAGATGCACTGGTCGCGGGTCATGGCCCGGGCCGAGGTCGTCGACAAGCCGTTCTGGTTCCCGAAGCGCCGCGGCCTCACGCCGCCGGAACTCGTCTAGGCGCGAAGACCCGTCACCATATTAGTACCGAGATCACGCAGACCATGACCGACCTCACGTGAAATACGGGTATCGATCTTGACGATTCCTTTCGGCAAACGTGGGCTTCCGGTTCTGACGAGCGAACCAATCACGGTTCGAGGCCCGCGAACGAATCGTTCCTACTCCCAGCCGTAACGGAAGCGCACGCCCGCCGTTCGCGGCATGCGATGGCCGAAGAAGTGCGAGGGCAGGATTCCGCCATTGTTGTTCTGGCCGTCGTAGGTGAACTCGTCGGTGAGGTTCTCGACGTAGACGCCGGCCTGCCAGTTGCCGTCTGAAATATAGTCCAGCCGGAACGACGCGATCAGGTTGGAGTCGATCGTCGTTTCCGGGAACGCACCCCAGCCGCCGCCACGCTCGCCTTCCCAGAATCCTTCCAGGCTCGCGTTGATCGAGCCCCCACCCAACGGGAAATTACCCGTCAATACCGCTGCACCGGCCCATTCGGGCGCCCAGAACAGCGGGCTGCCCTCGCAGGAGTCGACCGTCTCGCCGTCGCAGACCCGCTGCACGCCGGTCGCCTCGGTGTCGAGCCAGCTTGCCGCGAGATACAGGTCCAAGTTCTCGCTGAAGACAACGGTCACCGAGCCCTCGACACCCGCGCCATCGACCTGGCCGACGTTCTCGACCGTGTTCGCGCCGGAATCGGTGTCGAAGAAACTGATCTGCAGGTCCTGGTAATCGTAAATGAAGCCCGTGAGCCGGACGTTGGCCCCGCCGTCCGCAAAGCTGCCGTTGTAGCCGAATTCGTAGGAATCGACGCTTTCGGGTTCGAACTGCCTCGACCGGTAGCCGTCCGCCTCGCTAAGGTCGGTTTCGCAGCAGCCGACCTGGACGCCATCGGGGTCGACGAGCGCAAAGCTGCCGAAGCCGCCGGACTTGAAGCCCTCCGTATAGCTCGCATAGACGAGATGGTCGTCGTTCAGGCGATAGCGCCCCACGACGCGCATCTGCGTGTCCGACCAGCTGTTCGACGAGTTGATCGGGCCGTCCGTGCTGAACAGGTAAGCCCAGTATGGCCCGAGATTGCTCTCCGGATTCGGCACGTTGATGCTGAAGTCCTTCTTGTCGTCGGTATAGCGCACGCCGACGCTCACGTCGAAGCTGTCGGTGAACGCGTAGGTCAGGTCGAGGTACGCCGCCCAGCCCGTGTACTCGCCGATCACACGTCCCGGCTCGGTCAGCAGGCCGTCGGGGCTCGGCTCCCAGGGGTACAGCGGATAGCCGTAATAGGCATTGTAGTAATCGTAGTAGGAGGCACAGTCCGTGATGCCGGCATCCGGGAAGTAGTAGTTGCCGTAATAGTTGCAGAAGTTGTCTTCGGCGCCGGAATTCGTGAACAGGGTATCGATCTCTTCCTTGTAGAACGACGCGCCGGCGTACCAGGAGAGGGGACCATCGTTGTTGGACACGAGGCGGAACTCCTGCTGGAAGTAGTCACCGGTCTGGTCCTGCTGGTAGTTGTTGATGTTCAGCGGCGTGCCGTCGTAGTCCTCGGTGTAGAAGAAGTCATGATCCTTGTAACCGGTGATGGACGTGAACGTGAACGCGTCCATTTCGTAGTCGATTCGCGCGCCGAGGGTCAGGATGTCCGAGTTGTCGTTGTCGCCCAGCGACTGGTCGGAATCCGAGTCCCGCTCGCCGCCGGCGGGCGTGATCGAATCGCCGAATATGCCGAGCAACGTGTCCCAGTAATCGCCCTGCGTAACGGCGCGATACACCGAGCCCGACTGTTCGCGAGTCTCGTACTCGACCCAGGTGTTGATCGCCAGCTGGTTGCTCTCGAACGCGGTCGACCAGCGCACGCCCTGCTTGTCGTGCTCGATGAGATCCGAGTCCGAGGCGAAGTTGTAGACGAAGCCGTCCTCCTGCGAGTGGTAGCCGGCCAGGCGCATCGCAAAGGAGTCGCTCATCGGGATGTTGAAGGCACCCTCGACCGTCAGGCGGCCGCGCTCGCCGGCGTCGACATCGACGTAACCTGAATAGCCGCCATCGATATCGGCCTTGCGTGTGTGCACGCTGATCGCGCCGCCGATGGAGTTCCTGCCGAACAGGAAGCCCTGTGGGCCGCGCAACACCTCGGAGCGATCGATGTCGTACATGCTGGTGACGGCCGATCCATTGCGCCCTTCGTACAGTTCGTTCTTGAAGATGGCCGCCGACGGGTCGCCACCCACGCCGAAGTCCTGCGTGCGCACGCCGCGGATACTCACGGCATCGATGAAGCTGTCCTGGCTGTTGCCGGTAATGCCGGGCGTGAAGGAGATAAGATCCTTGACGTCGTCCAGGTTCACCCGCTCCGTGAAGTCGCCGGTCAGCGCGGTGATCGCCAACGGAACTTCCTGCAGCGTTTCCTCGCGTTTCGTCGCGGTGACGATGATTTCCTCTACCTGCTGCGACTGCGCGGGAAGGCTGGTTGCAAGCAATGCGGCCGACACCGCCGTGGCGACTGCCGAACGCTGTGGATAAAAGCTGGACTGCTGCGTGGTGCTGCGCTTCATAACTCCCCCTGAGTGCATGCGGACACCTACTTAAAGTGTCGATCGTTCGTGCGGACAAATTTAGCAAATAAAAGCGAAAGACCCTAACGAAAAATCATGCTGCCTGACCCCGGATTTCGAGGCCGTGCTGTTCGAGAACTATTCGCATTGGCTGCAACTGTTTTTCGTACTTCCGCCAGCGTCCTATCGACCGCGTATGTACCGGTTCGCGAACCTGCACCGCACTGGCCGTGGATACGGCCTGTTTCTGCTCGTGGAAGCGCAGGCACGCGTCCTCCCAAGGCAGTCCGAGGAACTCGATGAGGCGCCGCGCATTGGGCTCGAGGTCAGAAACTGTTTCCTCGTAGGAGATGTCGAGGAAGCGCCCGGGGAATCGCTCGCGCCATGTGTCCATCAGCCGACGGTAGCGGACGTGATGACGCGCCATCTCCTCGAGATCGTAGGAATGCAGGTAGGCGTCCGCGAAAAGCTGCTTGTAGCTTGCAAAGCACGCGTCCATCGGGTCGCGAGTTAGGTGCACGATCTTCGAGTTCGGCAGAGCCTTAAGAAT
This sequence comes from Woeseiaceae bacterium, assembly GCA_041559075.1. Lineage (GTDB taxonomy): Bacteria > Pseudomonadota > Gammaproteobacteria > Steroidobacterales > Woeseiaceae > UBA1847. Next base: position 6,496 of record JBFFEB010000077.1, read on the forward strand.
CATCGGGACATAGAAGTAGTTCTGTGGAAGCTTGTCCACGAAGTGGGGCGTATCACCCTGCACCCGCTTGGTGGACTCCATGTATACGGTCCCGACCTTCGCGCAGTCCAGTCGCAGCGCCGCCTCGAACAGCTGCTTCGAAAATCGTCGCGGGTCCGTGTGCTCGGCGAGGCGGCGAACGGCCAGACCGAACTGCTGCAATTCGCCGGCGGAATGCACCTGCGAGTGGCTGGTGATGATACGCTCGATGAGGGTCGTGCCGGTGCGCGGTTGCCCGAGCACGAAGATCGGCGCGCCCGACGGGTTTCCCCGCGATCCGTCGTCGACCCAGTCCGCTGTGAATCGTTCTTCGAGGAATGCGAACATCTCGACCTCGGCGGCCTCGTCATATTCCACCGTCTCGCGTCGGACGCTCGCGCCGCGGTGAAAAGCCTCGAACGCTTCGCCCCACGCCTGCAGGTCCTCGAGCTCCTTGCCGATCGCATAGTGATAGAAGGCTTCCAGCCTCGGGTGTTGTTTGTGCGAAGCGAGCAGCCCGCGCATCTGCTCGACGTGATCGCGGTCCCTGGCTTTCTGTGCGCTTGCGAGGACCCAGTGTGCCTGGGGGTTGTTCTCATCGATGGCGATGATGTGCCGAAGCACGCCCACGGCGGCGTCGGTTTCCCCGTGGTAGACGAGGTTGTTGGCGTAATTCAGCAGATAAGGCGGATGATCGGGTCTTGCCTCGATAGCTTTCCCGTACCAGCTCTGCGCACTGTCGTGTTCTCCCATGCGCGTGTAGATGGTGCCGACGAGGTCGCAGACCATCGGATCGCTCGGGTCCGCCCGGGCCACCGCGTCGAGTGCGGCGTCGGCGCGATTCAGCTGGCCGTCGCCGATAAACAGCTTGGCGAGTTGTGCCCACGCGGCCGCATGGTCGGGCTGCAGCCGGGTCACCGACCCGAACGCGCTGAGCGCGGTGCGCCGGTCGCGCATCTCCAGCGCGACGAGGCCGACGAGGAAGTGACCTTCCACGAGATCGGGCTGCATACCAAGGGCCTGGCGGCAATACTCGCCGGCCTGCTGGGTCTGTCCGCGGGTCAGCGCCTGGAAGCCACTGCGCAACAGTGCCTGAAGCTGCGCGGTCTTCGCCGCGGTCGGTTTCATGGCCATACAGTCGTGATGATAGCTTCAGCCAAGGGCAATATCGAAGCGATGCAGCGGGAGTCCGGTCGCCTCGTCCTCGACCGCCGAGGTGATGAGCAGGTGCCGCAGTTTCTCCGGCGTGCCGCGCATGACGATGTCGTCCTCGATGAGCGGGTCGCCCTCGAAATACATCTGCGTCGTGAGGCTACCGCCGTTTTCGTGTGTGACCTTGAAGTGAATATGGCGCGGCCTCATCCCGGCATCGCCCATCGCCGAGAGCGGGTAGGGCGCCGGCCGGATGGTGCGGAAGCCGTAATAGCCATCGGCGTCGGTTTGGGCGATGCCTATCCCCTGGAAATTGGGGTCGAGTGGCGCCGGGTTCTTGTCGCCCGGGTGTGCGTAGCGGCCCCAGTGATTGGTCTGCCAGATGTCCACACGGGCGTTGGTCAGCGGGTTCCCCGACAGGTCCGTGACACGGCCCCGCACGAGTATCGTGTCGCCCGCGGCCCGCTCGGTGTGACCCTCGAGCAGCGTGAGGTCGACGTCTGTCTCGCCGAGCGGGCCGGGCGGGTAAAACGGGCCCTCGGTCTGCGCCGGCGTCTTCACGAGAGCACTGGCAATGCCGGGACCGAGTAATGCGGCACCGCCCGCTATCGAGCCGAGCTGCTTCGCGATCGTGCGGCGCGAGAATGTCGTGTTCGTCTTCCTTGCAGGCATCGGAGCCCCCCATTGATAATCCCGAAAATGCAGGCGCCAACTATAGCAGTGAAGCGATTCGGAATGCCGCCATTGACCTTGCAGCGACGGTGGCCGAAGCTTGTGTCCCATGCGAAACACGGCGGCGACAGCCATGCAGCGTACGGACAATCATCCGGATAGTTACTACGTAGCCACGGCGAAAGAGATGCACGAGTATCCCGAACTCGCGGGCGCCGAGCGTGCCGACGTCTGCGTCATCGGCGGCGGCTTCACCGGCGTATCGGCGGCGCTGAATCTCGCCGAGAAAGGCCTGGACGTGGTCTTGCTCGAGGCGGAGCGCCTGGGTTTCGGCGCGTCGGGCCGTTGCGGAGGTTTGATAGGCAGCGGCCAGCGCAAGGACGTGCTCGAGATGGAGCACCTGTACGGTCACGAGCGCTCGCGGCTGTTGTGGGATTTCGCGGAGGCCGCCAAGGAAGAGATTCGCAGC
>JBFFEB010000078.1:0-7500 GCA_041559075.1 Woeseiaceae bacterium
CTGCCGTCTTCGCTGCTGATCTGCCACGCGGCCTGCGCGGTCGGCGCCGCACCGAGCAACATCGTGAGCGACAGAGCGGCCACAAAAGCTGAAAATCGTTGATACTTACTACCCATGATTATTCCCCCGGGAAAGTTTTTTTGGTGAATCACGCCGCATACTCGATCAGGGGCGAGAGGGTTGCCATTAGCCAAAAGTCGAATCTGTGCGCCTTTGTAGACCAATGTCTAATGCGTACGTGCAGGCCGCAATTCAAAATGCCTCGAAGCGGGCCGTCGCCCGAAAAAACCGCACCTACCGAGTGGAGATTCCGATGAGTGAGATCCATGCCGTCAACGATTATTTCAAAGAGCACGGATTGGTCAACGAGGACCAGTATTTCGACCTTTACAGGCAATCGGTCGAGGACAACGAGAAGTTCTGGGGTGAGCAGGCCGGGATCGTCGACTGGAGCAAGCCGTTTACCAAGGTCAAGGACGTCTCCTACGCAAAAGACGACCTGCACATTCGGTGGTACGAAGACGGTGAACTGAACGTCTGCTACAACTGTGTCGACCGTCACCTGGCGGACAAGTCGGACCAGCCCGCGATCATCTGGGAAGGTGACGACCCGGACCGCGACCTGACAATCACCTACGCCGAACTGCACGGTCGTGTATGCCGGTTTGCAAACGTCCTGAAATCGATCGGCGTCAAGAAGGGCGATCGGGTCACGATCTACATGCCGATGATCCCCGACGCGGCGGTCGCGATGCTCGCCTGTGCGCGCATCGGCGCGATCCATTCCGTAGTGTTCGGCGGCTTCTCACCCGACGCCCTCGCTGGCCGCATCATCGACTGCGAATCGACCGTCGTCGTCACGGCTGACGAAGGTGTGCGCGGCGGCCGTTCCGTTCCGCTCAAGGCCAACGTCGATGCCGCCGCCAGCATCGACGGCGTCACGACGCTCGAAAAAGTCCTGGTCGTGAAGAACACGGGCAAGGACATCGCCTGGCAGGACGGCCGCGACGTCTGGCTGCACGAGGCGGAAGAGTCCGTGGACGACGACTGCCCCTGCGAGCCCATGAATGCCGAGGACCCCCTGTTCATCCTGTACACCTCGGGTTCGACGGGTAAACCCAAGGGCGTCCTGCACACGACCGGGGGTTACCTCGTGTACGCGGCGCTGACGTTCAAGTACGTCTTCAACTACGAGCCCGGCGACATCTACTGGTGCACCGCCGACGTCGGCTGGGTAACCGGGCATTCCTACATCGTCTACGGCCCGCTCGCGAACGGTGCCAGGAGCATGATGTTCGAGGGCGTGCCGAATTATCCCGACTCGAGCCGTTTCTGGCAGATCTGCGACAAGCACAACGTGAACATCTGCTACACGGCGCCGACGGCGATTCGCGCGCTGATGCGCGAGGGCGACGAGCCGGTCAAGAAGACCTCCCGCAAGAGCCTGCGGCTGCTCGGCTCGGTCGGCGAGCCGATCAACCCCGAGGCCTGGGAGTGGTACTACAACGTGGTTGGCGAGGGCCGTTGCCCGATCGTCGATACCTGGTGGCAGACAGAGACCGGCGGCATCCTGATTACGCCGCTGCCGGGCGCGACGGACCTGAAGCCCGGTTCGGCGACGCGCCCCTTCTTCGGCGTGCAGCCGGCCATCGTCGACCCCGACGGAAACATACTGGAGGGTGCGGTCTCAGGCTTGCTGGTCATACTCGACAGCTGGCCCGGCCAGATGCGCACGGTCTATGGTGATCACGACCGATTCGTGCAGACCTACTTCAGCGCTTTCGAAGGCCGTTACTTCACCGGTGACGGCGCGCGGCGCGATGAAGACGACTATTACTGGATTACCGGCCGCGTCGACGACGTACTCAACGTGTCCGGTCACCGGATGGGCACGGCGGAAGTGGAGAGCGCGCTGGTCGCGCACCCGGCGGTCGCCGAAGCCGCCGTTGTCGGTTATCCTCACGATATCAAGGGACAGGGCATCTACGTGTACGTCACGCTCATGGAAGGCCATGAGCCCAGCGACGAGCTCGCGACCGAGCTCCGTAACTGGGTGCGCAAGGAAATCGGTCCCATCGCGAGTCCGGACCTGCTGCAGTGGGCTCCCGGCCTGCCGAAGACGCGCTCGGGCAAGATCATGCGGCGCATCCTCAGGAAGATCGCGGAAAACGACTACAGCAACCTTGGCGATACATCGACGCTGGCCGATCCGAGCGTCGTCGAGAACCTGATCGAGAACCGGAAGAACCGCGGGTAAGGACACGAGGCGACAGTGACGCTATCCGACAGCAGTAATTTCATCGTTGCGGATGATCATCCCCTGTTCCGGGAGGCGCTGATCCACGCGATTCACAATTGCGTGCCGGGCGCGGTGATTCACGAGGCGGACAGTCTCGCGAGCCTGTACGAGGTCGTCGAGGCGCATCCCGGTGCGGACCTGCTGTTTCTCGACCTGCATATGCCGGGTGTGAGCGGCTTCTCGGCGCTCGCCTACATGCGCAACAACCACGAGTCACTGCCGACCGTCATTGTCTCTGCAGTCGACGATGCGGCGGTCATCAGGCGAGCGATCCAGCACGGCGCCAGCGGCTTCATCCCGAAATCGTCGCCGATACGCACGATCGAGGCGGCGATAGATGCCATCCTGCAGGGCGAGGTGTGGCTGCCCGATAATGTCGACCTCCGTACCGGGGGGCTCGATAACGAAGAGGCGCGCATTGCAACGGCAATGAGCGCCCTGACGCCGCATCAGTTCAGGGTGCTGATGATGCTGGGCGAAGGGCTTCTCAACAAGCAGATCGCGTACCAGCTCGGTGTTTCGGAAGCGACGATCAAGGCGCATGTGACCGCGATACTGCGCAAGATGCAGGTGACCAACCGCACCCAGGCCGTGCTCGCAGTGCAGCGCCTGAATACCAAGGAGCCCGGGCTCGTCGAGTAGCTCGCCGTTGCCTCGCTATTGCCGGCTCAGGATGCGCGACATAAGGGCGCGCAGCGCTGCGGGCTTGATCGGCTTGTGCAGGAGGGCATGGCCCGAATCGCGGATCTTGTCGCGCACGCTCTGAGTGTGGTCGGCGGTAACGATGATTGCCGGGATGTCCGTCTCCGCCTGCGCGCGCAATTCCTCGATGACCTGGATGCCGGTGACATCGTCATCGAGATGGTAATCGACCAGCAGGATGGAAGGGCAGCCGCCGCCGTTGCTGCCCAGTTCTCGCAGATGGTCCACGGCATCTTCCGAGTTGTTGGCGATGAGGGGGCTTGCGCCCCATTTGCGCAGGAGACCCTGCATGCCTTCCAGGATGGTGTGCTCGTTGTCGACACAGAGGATGATGGTTCCGTCCAGCGATGAAGCCGGGGCTTTGTCGATCAGGCTGCCGATCGACGGCCTGGCGTCGGCGCGGCTCGCCAAAGGAACGAGAACCTCGAACAGGCTGCCTTTGTCGATCTCGGAACGCATCCGGATCTCGTGACCGAGAAGCTTGGCGATACGATCAACAATGGCCAGCCCCAGTCCCAGGCCACGCTTGGTTCCCTTACCTCGCTTGCCGAGGCGCTTGAACTCCTCGAACACGACTTTCTGGTCTTCCGGCGCAATGCCCATGCCTGTATCGATGACCTGGATGGCGACCCGGTCGCCGCGGCGCCGGCATCCGACCAGCACGCCGCCGTCCTGCGTATAACGGCGGGCGTTACTGACGAAATTCTGCACGATGCGCCTGAGCATCGCGGGGTCGGAGCGCACGTAAAGCGAGGAACGGGCAAAGTGCAGTTTCAGGTCGTCTTCCACGAACGCGCCGGAAAACTGGGTTTCGATGGCCTTGAAGATGTCCGAGATCGGGAACACCTCCGGCTTGGGTACGGGGGCGGACGTGTCCAGCCGGGAGATGTCGAGCAGGGCTCCGAGCAGGTCCTCGACGGCGACGAGACTGCTCTCGACGCGTTCGACGAGGCTCTGCTGTTCGATGGGCATATTGTCACGGTGTTCGTTCAGCAAAGCGGCGAACAACTTGGCGGCGTTCAGCGGCTGTAACAGGTCGTGGGCCGCGGCCGCGAGGAAGCGGGTCTTCGAGGCATTTGCGTCCTCCGCCAGGGCCTTGGCCTGCTGCAGGGCAGCCATGGCCTTCTCCAGTTCGGCGGTGCGGTCGGCGACGCGCTGTTCCAGCATGGCCTTGGCTTCGACGAGCTCGCTCTCGCTTTTCTTGGAATCGGTAATATCCGTGTAGGTCGTAACGTAGCCGCCGCCGGGCATGGGTTGGCCGCTGATCTCGATGACCTTGCCGTCGATGAAATTACTCTGGTACCTGTACGGTGTGCCGGAGCGAATGTGCTTGATGCGTTTTTCGACCTCATTGTCGACATCGGCGGTGCCGAACCGACCCTGGTCGCCGTTGTACCGGATGAGATCGATGATGGACTCACCGACGTGAACCATTCCGGGCGGGTAACTCATCAGCTGTTCATAGCGGCTGTTCCAGCCGATCAGCCGCTGTGACGAGTCGACGACGCTGACGCCCTGGGTGATGTTCTCGAGGGTCGCATCGAGAAGGCGTCGGTTGAAGGTTAACGCCTGTGAGGTTTCGTCGAGCAACAAAACGACGTCGCCGATTTCCGTGCCGGTCTTGCGCAGTGCGGCGGTCATCACGACACGGGCCGATGATGCGCCGATGGCGCCGGCGATAAGGCGCTCGGTGAACAGTAGCAGCCGCCTGTCCGCCGGGCCGGAGGAATTCAGGTCGATCCCGGTCGATGCGGCGAAATCGGCGAAGGAGCGCTCCACGTTGTGGACGCCGAGGAAGCGCTCGGCAAGCGAGCGAAGGTCCGCGTTGGTGATGTCGTGGCGAGCGACCGCCGCCCGAACGGGGCCGAACCCGATGGCGGGACCGGCGAAGGTCCGGGCCTGGATCTTCTCGACGAGCGACTGCCGCGTCATCATCGACACGAGCACCATGACCAGGATGTTTGCGCCCAGCGACCAAACGACGCCGTGCGTCAGCGAATTGGTCTGCAGATCCACCAGCAGCGCTTCCGGGCGCAGCCATGCCTGCGAGAACAGCCCCTCGGTGATGAATTCGTTGCTGAAGGCGCCGGCACGCGCGAGGTTCGGCAGGAACAACGTGTACGCCCAAAGCACGAACCCGGTGCAAAGCCCGGCGATGGCGCCGACGCGCGTCGCGCCGGGCCAGTAGAGGCCGAATACGATCAGCGGCGCGAATTGTGCGGCTGCCGCAAACGACAACAGTCCGATCGACGCGAGAGCGGCCGACTGCTCCGCCGCCTCGAGATAGAGATAGCCGAGGGCGGCGATGCCGATGATGGCCCCGCGCCGCACGTGCATCAGGATGCGTGTGTAGTCCCTGCGCTCGGACAATCCGAGCATCTTGATGCTCATGAGTGCCGGGATGACGATCTCGTTGCTGATCATCGTCGACAGCGCGACGCTGGCCACGATCACCATGCTGGTCGCGGCAGAGAATCCCCCGAGAAACGCCAGCATGGTCAGCAGGGTGTGCTCGCCCTGCATGGGCAGGGCGAGCACGAAGGCATCGCCGCTGAACTGGCCCGGCGGCAACATCTTGAGCCCGGCGATCGTTATCGGAACGATGAATACCGAGAATACCAGCAAGTACAGCGGAAACGACCAGCGCGTCGGCCTGATATTGGCATCCTCGTAGGCCTCCACCACGGCGACGTGAAACTGCCGTGGCAGGCAGAAGATTGCGGCGCTGGCGAGGATCAGCTGCGTGACGAACATGTCTGGCATGTCGTCGGGTCGGAACACGGCTGCCGCGCGCGCGGCAGCCTCCGGCGAGGCAGCCGGCGTGCTGCCGAGCAGGGACCACGCGAACAAGCCCACGGCGACGAAGGCAAGCAGCTTGATGACGGACTCGAACGCAACCGCGAGCATGAGGCCATCGTGGTGCTCGGTAACATCGATCTTGCGCGTCCCGAACAGGATGGCGAAGACCGCCAGCGCTGCGGCGAATACCAGCGCGGTGTCGATCTTCGCCCCGGCCGTCGCCGAGTAATTCGAAACGACATCGAAACCTGCGACGACCGCTTTCAACTGTAAAGCGATATAGGGTATCGAGCCGATCGTTGCCAGCACGGTGACCAGTACCGCCAGGCTGCGGGCCTTGCCGTACCGCGCAGCAATAAAGTCGGCGATCGACGTCAGGTTCTGCCGTTTACTCACCGTAATGATGCGCTGAATCATCCCCCATCCGAAGAAGATGACAGCCATCGGGCCGAGGTAGATCGGCAGGTAGCCCCAGCCGTTTTCCGCGGCCGTGCCGACCGCGCCGTAGAACGTCCAGGACGTGCAGTACACGGCGAGCGTCAAGCCGTAGATCGTTGCACGCGCTGCGCCGGAAAAACGGCTCGGATCTGCCATGTCGCCCCAGTGCGCGATGGCGAACAGGAGCGAGACATAGCCAAGCGACAACAACAGCAGCGCCCACCAGTTGATCAACGCAAGGATCTCCCCTCTTTGTGAATTTCGGCGTCCTTATCCAGGCGCTCTTCTGTGTTTCCCAAAGTCTACTACTATCGTCGAACGGCGGCGACTCGGACGGCCCGGCCAACCGCGTGAAACCTATTAACTTAATGATTTGATTGGACTTTAAGGAGGAAGGGTCGACGCGAACGGCAATGTGGCACACGGTAACCTACGACTAAAGTCTGTAATGCCGTCATGAAGCCGTTTGATAGATTGCGCGGGTGACAAATCCAATAAAAGCATCATAAGGGGGACGTATGTCTCAGAAAGCCGATTACTGGAGTGCAAATCTGCGCCTCATAGCGCTTTGCCTAGCAATATGGTTTGTCGTTTCCTTTGTCTTCGGAATCATTCTCGTCGAGCCTCTCAACAACATATCCCTCGGTGGATACAAGCTCGGCTTCTGGTTCGCGCAGCAAGGATCGATATACGTATTCGTAGCGCTGATTTTCTTCTATGCCAATCGCATGGGTAAGCTCGATAAAGAGCACGACGTGCACGAAGACAAAGACGTCTAGGGGGTTAAGAAAATGTCACTACAAGCAACTACCTACCTGGTTGTCGGGCTTACGTTCGCGCTCTATATCGGTATCGCGATCTGGTCACGCGCCTCAACAACCAAGGACTTCTACGTAGCAGGCAGTCACGTCCATCCGGTCGCCAACGGTATGGCAACGGCGGCCGACTGGATGTCCGCTGCCTCGTTCATCTCGATGGCCGGCCTCATCGCCTTCATGGGCTATGGCGGTTCCGTGTTCCTCATGGGCTGGACCGGTGGCTACGTGCTGCTCGCCATGCTGCTCGCACCGTACCTGCGCAAGTTCGGCAAGTTCACGGTTCCCGAGTTCATCGGTGATCGTTACTACTCGAAGACCGCCCGTATCGTGGCCGTCATCTGCCTCATCATCGCGTCGGTGACCTACGTTATCGGCCAGATGAAGGGCATCGGCGTCGCGTTCTCGCGCTTCCTCGAGGTCGACTACAACGTCGGTCTCGTGATC
>JBFFEB010000079.1:0-7206 GCA_041559075.1 Woeseiaceae bacterium
AAGGCGCAGGGCCTGTGGCGCGAAGACGGCCAGCCCGATGCGCTGTACACGGACGTCCTGGAACTGGATCTCGGCGACGTCGAGCCCAGCATCGCCGGCCCGAAGCGCCCGCAGGACCGCATCGCACTGAGCAGCGCGGCCGTGTCCTACGAGAAAATCCTCGCGGACACGGTTGCGAAGCGCGACGCAGGCGGCAGCGCCGTGGCGAATCTCGACGGCGCGGACGTCGAGATCAACGACGGCTCGATCCTGATCGCCGCCATCACCAGCTGCACGAACACGTCGAACCCGGCTGTCATGCTGGCCGCCGGCCTCCTCGCCCGCAATGCCGCGGCGAAGGGCCTGAAAGCCAAGCCCTGGGTCAAGACCAGTCTCGCACCCGGTTCGCGAGTGGTTTCCGATTATCTCGAGAAAGCCGCGCTCATCGACGACCTCGAGGCCGTCGGCTTCTACACTGTCGGCTACGGCTGCACGACCTGCATCGGCAACTCCGGCCCGCTGAAGCCCGAGATCGCGGATGCCGTCACGAGCGGAAACATCGTCGGCACGAGCGTGCTGTCGGGCAACCGTAACTTCGAAGGCCGCATCCACGCGCTGGTACAGCACAACTTCCTGGCGTCGCCGCCGCTCGTCGTCGCGTACGCGCTGGCCGGCAACATGAACGTCGACCTGTACAACGACCCGCTCGGCCGGGACCAGGACGGCAACGATGTCTTCATGCGTGACATCTGGCCGACGCAGCAGGAAATCCACGACGTCGTCGCCGCGAGCATCGACTCCGACATGTTCAAGACGAGCTACGGCACGGTGTTCGAGGGTGATGACAACTGGAAGCGCGTCGCATCGACGACCGGCGATATCTACCAGTGGGATCCGGATTCGACCTATGTGCGCAACCCGCCCTACTTCGACCGCATGTCGAAGGCAGCCGGCGCGGTCAGCGACATCGAGGGCGCGCGTGTGCTGGCACTGCTCGGCGACTCGGTCACGACCGATCACATTTCACCGGCCGGTTCGATCGCCAAGGACAGCCCGGCGGCGCGCTACCTGGAATCGCACGGCGTCAGACAGGCCGACTTCAATTCCTACGGCTCGCGGCGCGGCAACCACGAAGTGATGATGCGCGGCACCTTCGCCAACATCCGCCTGCGCAACCGGCTGGCGCCGGGAACCGAGGGCGGCTGGACCCGGCACCAGCCGAGCGGCGAGCAGATGTCGATCTACGACGCCTCGGTCAAGTACCGCGACGAAGGTACGCCGCTGGTCGTCCTGGCAGGCAGCGAATACGGCACCGGTTCGTCGCGCGACTGGGCCGCCAAGGGCACCGTGCTGCTCGGCGTCAAGGCCGTCATCGCGAAGAGCTTCGAGCGCATCCACCGCTCCAACCTGATCGGCATGGGCGTATTACCGCTGCAGTTCGAAGACGGCCAGGACGCGGAATCGCTGGGCCTCACGGGCACGGAAGTCTTCGACATCACGGGCCACACGGACCCGGCCGCGAAGACCGTCACGGTGACGGCCACACCGGCCGAAGGCGACGCCATCACGTTCACGGCGAAGATCCGCATCGATACGCCGAAGGAGCGCGATTACTACGAGCACGGCGGTATCCTGCACTACGTACTGAGGCAACTCGCTGCCTGAGCTGCCGGAATCGCTCGTCGAGGCACTGAGGGACGCGCGCCACGTCTGCGTCCTGACCGGCGCCGGCGTGTCCGCCGAAAGCGGCATCCCGACGTTCCGGGAGGCACAGACCGGCCTCTGGGCGAAATACGATCCGCTGGACCTCGCCACGCCGGAGGCCTTCGCGCGCGATCCGCAACTGGTGTGGCGCTGGTACCGCTGGCGCCGCCACCTCGTCGCCCGCGCCGAACCGAATGCCGGACACCGCGCGCTTGCCGAGCTGCAGTCGCTGCTGCCGCGCCTGACGCTCGTCACCCAAAACATCGACGGCATGCACCAGCGCGCCGGCAGCCGTGACGTCATCGAGTTCCACGGCAACCTATTCACCGACCGCTGCTTCGCAGACGGCCGCATCGTCGAGGTCGACGCAGAGGAAGATACCCCCGTCTGCCCCCACTGCGCTGGCCACGTGCGCCCGGGCGTGGTGTGGTTCGGCGAGCCGATTCCCGAGGATGCCCTGCACGCCTCGTTCGCGGCGGCCGCGGACTGCGAAATATTCCTGTCTATCGGCACGTCGTCGCTGGTGTATCCGGCGGCGGGGCTGGCCGAGGTCGCGCAGGAATCCGGCGCGGTGACGATCGAGGTGAACCCGAGCCCGACCGGCCAGTCTGGGTCCTTTACGGCGAACCTGCGCGGCAATGCAGGGCTCGTGTTGCCGAAACTGGTAGAATCGCTCGCCCGATAATCAGTTCTTACGAGCCCGTCGTGAATCAACAATCCGCCGAAAGCCTGCTGTCCCGGTTCCGCTGGACCAAGATTGTCGCCGCATCCGTGGTCGCCGTGTTCCTGTTCCTGGTGCTACTAGGGATGTACTGGTCGCCCATGCCCAGGCTGTTCTGGGTCAACGAATACGTCGATGACAACCGCAGCGTGGTCGGATTCTCGACGACGGATACGCTGATCCGGGTCGCCGAGACACTGCTCGACAAGCGCGGTGGCTACCTCTCCAACGACGTCATGCCGCCCGGTGTCTGGCTCGACAACATGCCGAACTGGGAGTACGGCGCACTCACGCAGGTCCGCGACCTCGCGCGCGTAACGCGCAACGACTTCAGCCGCAGCCAGTCGCAGTCGGCGGAGGACCCGGATCTTGCCCTGGCCGAGCCGAAGTTGTTCTTCGACAACGAGTCGTGGATATTGCCGCGTACCGAGGCGGAGTATCGCGACGCGATCAAGGGATTCCAGAGTTACCGGGACCGCCTGACCGGGGCGGCTCAGCCCGAGGCGCAGTTCTATGCACGCGCCGACAGCCTGCGCGAATGGCTGGCCCAGGTCGAGAAGCGTCTCGGCAGCATGTCACGCCGCCTCGGCAACAGCGTCGCCGCAGACGTGATCAACGAGGGACTCGCCGGCGACCCGTCGGCAGAGGCCGCACAGAGTCAGCCGGACACGATCGAGGTGCGCACGCCGTGGCTGCTGATCGACGACGTGTTCTTCGAAGCCCGGGGCACGGCCTGGGCGCTGCTGCACTTCTTCCGCGCCGTCGAATTCGACTTCTCGCAGGTGCTGGCCGACAAGAACGCCGAAGCGAGCGTGCGCCAGATCATCCGAGAACTCGAGGCGAGCCTCGAACCGATGCGCTGGCCGGTCGTCCTTAACGGCGGAGGTTACGGACTGACCGCCAATCACTCGCTGGTCATGGCAAATTACCTCGCTCGTGCCAATGCCGCGGTCATCAACCTGCGTGAACTCCTCGACCAGGGTTGAGGCGCGACGACGACGGTATCGCGCGCCCGCCAGGGGCGATTGGACCGCGCGGCAAAATCTCGATTTTACCTTATATATATTTTTTAACGATCTGTTAATAAAGGCATAACCAACTCGGAATTCTGGACCAAGATTCGCCCAGCTCGCGATCCAGACGTTCGTAGTCGGGCTCGTGTTGGCCGACGGCTCGCCAGAAGCGCCGGGAATGATTCATATGCCGCGCATGACACAGTTCGTGGATCATGAGGTAGCGGACCAGGGCGGGCTCCAGGAACAGCAAGCAGTAATTGACGCTGATGGTGCCCGTCGATGAATGGCTTCCCCAGCAGGTCTTCTGAGCGCGCACCTGCATGCGCCTGAAGGCGTCGCCGGTACGGGCAGAGAGGGCCCGCAGCCAGGGCTCGAATTCCTCTTTCGCCACCCCGGCCAGCCATCGTTTCAGTGCCGCGACGCATTGCGCCTCGTCCGACGTACGCCCCGACAGCACCACGAGGTCGCCGTGCCGCCGAAACCGCACGTTCCCGGCATCCCTTCGCAGCCGGTACGCCACGCGATAGTCTCGGCCGATGGCCGCGAGCCTGACGCGATCCGGCAGCGCAAACGGTTCGAAGGAATGCTTCGCCGCGAACGACGCGCGGGTCTGATCGATCCAGTCGCGGTGCTCGTCCACGAACGACTGCACGTCCCTCGCACGCGTCTTCTTCGGCACGACAACCTCGACCCGACCGCGGGGATAGACCTTGATGGACAGGCGTTTCGCTCGGCCGCTCTCGCGCACCGAAAAGCCCGGCGACTGGCCGGGCTTCTCGAAATCGGCGAAGAGTCTCAGTTGTCGGGCTGCGCCTGGCACACCCGGAGTTTACTTCGATTCAGGGCCGTTTGCCGCTGAAGCGCACGGCGTCGTCCAGCGTCATCTCGCCTTCAACTCCGCCCACCTCTGCGGACTCGCTAATGTACAGCTTGACCTTGCGCTCGAGTCGGATAACGCCCTCGACCCGCGAGCCAGGCCCGATGACGACACGCGGCATGCCCTTGCTGCTGTTCCAGCCGCTGGGCTTCTCGACGATCACGTCACCCATGACGACGGCGCCTTCGGCCAGCTCGATATCGCCGTTGACGGTTGAGACATTCCGACCGACTTCGCTACCCTCGAGTTCGATATCGCCGTTCACGTTGCCGAGGTTCTTTGCGACCTTACTGCCGCCGCCGAGCGAAATGCGGCCGTTGACTGCAGAGACCTCGCCGTCGACCACGACGTCGCTCGCGATGTCGATCGAGCCATTGACCGTGCTGAGGCTGCGGCTTCTGACCTTGTCGGCCACGCGCAGCCCGCCATTGACCGTTTCCGCGTCGGCGATCGTTGCGCCCTCTTCGATCCGAACCGAGCCGTTTACGCTGCTGACTTCACCGGTTACCGTGGCCCCGGCACCAACCGTAACCTTGCCGTTCACCGTCGACGCCCCGTCAGAGGTCGCACCGGCATCGATTGTGATGCTCTTGTTCACGCTGGCCTGGACCGGCATGGCCACCAGCAGCGTCACCAGCGCCGTCAAGACTGTGTACCTGCTTACCGTTTTCATCATGTCGTTAGCATCCGTGGTTGTTGATGTACCCTTTTGATGCCACTCACAGCCATTCGGTTGCAACGGGCGTCGGGTTGCGGGCTGGCTGCGGTCTGGCCCTTCCGCTAATCTTACTCACTTTGACCGGACGCTTCCCGATGCAGACCGCTCTCGAGGCCAGGAATATCGTCAAGCGTTATCCCGGTATCGTCGCCGTGAACGACATCAGTTTCGAAGTTGCCGAAGGTGTCTGTTTCGGTCTGCTGGGTCCCAACGGTGCGGGCAAAACCACAACGGTGGAGATCATCGAGGGTGTCACGCCGGCCACAGCCGGCGAAGTCTACTACTTCGGCGAACCTGCAGGCCGACGCTTCCGCGAAGAAGCAGGCATCCAGTTTCAGAACACGGCGCTGCAGGATTACCTGACTGTTCGGGAAACGCTGGAGATGTTCCAGAAGCTCTACGACCGGCATGCCGACCTTGATCGGATCGTCGAGGAGTGCTCGCTGGGCGACCTCCTGAACCGGGACAATCGCAAGTTGTCGGGCGGCCAGCGCCAGCGGTTGTTCCTGGCGGTCGCGCTCGTCAACGAGCCCAGGCTCGTGTTCCTGGATGAGCCGACGACGGGCCTCGATCCGCAGGCTCGACGCAACTTCTGGACGCTGGTGCAGCGCATCCAGGCGAGCGGCACGACGATCATCCTCACTACACACTACATGGACGAGGCCCACGTCCTTTGCGATGAAATCGCCATCATGGATGCCGGCAAGATCATCGCGAGCGGTGCCCCGGACGTTCTGCTCAGGAGCCGCTACGATGGCCTGGTCATCGAATTGCCCATCGAAGACCTGTCCGCGGATCTCGACGGCATCGATCACGTCGTGTACGCAAACCAGGGGATCGTGGAGGTTATGTCCACGGACGTCTCGAGGAGCCTCGAGACGCTTGCGCCCCGGGTCGTGAACCTGAACCGTATCAAGATACGGCAACCGAATCTCGAAGACCTGTTCCTCGACCTGACCGGCCATTCACTGCGCTCGTGAGTGCGAACCTGCGATGTTGAAGCGAATCCAAGCCGTCTTCGTCGCCCGCAACCGCGAGTTCCTTCGCGACCGCGGCACGCTGGCGTGGAACATCCTCGTGCCGGTGATCCTGGTGTTCGGCCTCGCCTTCGTCTTCGGGGGCGAGGGTCGCAACCAGTACACCGTGGGTGTGCTGCAGGCCGCGAGCGAAATCGACACCAACTCGCACCCGTTTCTCGAGACACGCTTCATCGAGTTCGTGCCGGTTACTGATGAGGACGACGGATTCCGCAAGGTCGCGAGGCACCGGCTCGATCTTCTCGTCCGTTTCGGCGACGAACAGCGCTATTGGGTCAACCCGGATTCGCCGCGAGGCTACTTCGCCGAACGGGTGCTACTGCAATCAGACGCGGTGGCCGGCGGGCGGATGCAAAAGGCGCAGATCAGCGGCGACCCGATCCGCTACGTGGACTGGGTCCTGCCGGGGATACTCGGTATGAATATGATGTTCAGCTGCCTGTTCGGAGTGGGCTACGTCGTCGTACGCTACCGCAAGAACGGTTTCCTGAAGCGACTGCGAGCCACGCCATTGCGGCCCCTGGAGTTCATCATTGCACAGGTTGCATCACGGCTGGTGCTCGTGCTGATCGTCACCGCGTTCGTTTATCTCGGAACGCACTTCATTCTCGACACGCGCATGGACGGCAGCTATCTAACGCTGCTGCTCGTCGCCGTGGTCGGCAGCATTTCCATGGTCTCGCTGGGGCTGCTGATCGCGGCCAGGGTCTCGTCAGAAGAACTCGCCGGCGGTCTGTTGAACATGATCTCCTGGCCGATGATGATCCTTTCCGGCGTCTGGTTCTCCGTCGAGGGTGCCGGACCAGCCGTGCAGGGACTCGCGAAAATCTTCCCACTGACGCACATCCTGGATTCGGCGCGCGCCGTCATGCTGGACGGTGCGACCCTCGCCGACATTGCGCCGAACATGATCATCCTGACAGTATTGAGCCTGGCTTTTTTGGCCCTCGGCGCACAGTATTTCCGCTGGGGCCCGGATTGACATGATGGAATCACTGGTCGACATCGGTGCCAACCTGGCACACGACAGTTTCGACGACGATCGCGACGACGTGCTGCGGCGGGCCGCCGGCACCGGCGTATCCCGAATCGTCGTGACCGGCAGCAGCGACGAGAGCAATGTGAAGGCTGCGCAACTCGCGCAGGACCATCCG
>JBFFEB010000080.1:0-6704 GCA_041559075.1 Woeseiaceae bacterium
CATCACCTGTCCGATGTTGTACAGGGTGGCGTCCCCTGCCCCGTAGGCGAACGCCGAGCCGGCAACCATCACGCCCATCAGGAAGATCAAGAAACCGATGACGCTGTGCGGCGATGATCGAAGTACGTGAACCGCGAGACCGAGGTAAACAGCGCCCCCGACACCGAAGATCGGCGGCAGAATTGTCTCCAGGCCGGGCATCAGCAGCGGGCTCCGGGCAAGGCTGTGTCAGTATCGCATTGCATCCGGCTATGCTAGGGCGAAGGGGCGCGGAGCGCTGCGACCTGTTCCGCATTTGCAGCGCTCTATGCGGCGCCAGGTCACAGTTTCAGGCTTTTGCCGCTCTCAATTAAGCCGGCGTCAGACACCCTCGGCCGTATCCGCGATGAGCATGTCCACCACGGCCTGCAGACACGCCTTCTCTTCCTTGCCGTCTGCCTGTTCGAGTTCAAACCGCTTGAGCTGTCGATGCGCGCTGGTACCCCGGGTCAGGATGTTGCGGGTCCGCGCAACCTCCTCCACGCAGCCGAGCGCCTTCGCATCATCGGAGACCAGCGAGAGGATCTCGTCGAGCAGGATCTCGAAGGGAACGACACCGCCCTTGCCGAGGTCGATAAGTCCCTCGTCGAAGCTGTAGCGCATCGCCCGCCAGCGGTTTTCGCGGATGAGCATGGGCGTGTACAACCGCCAGCGCTGGTTCGACACGCGCAGGCGATACAGCATACGCATGATGCATACGAGCAGCGCCGCCAGCGATATCGTGTCATCGAGACGGGTGCACACGTCCATGACACGCGTCTCGAGCGTCGGGTAGCGCGCGCTCGGCCGCAGGTCCCACCAGATGCGCGTGGCATCCTCGATGAGGCCTGCGTTCATGAGGATATTGACGTGACGCTCGTATTCCGCATAGCTCGCGAACCGCTCCGGGAGCCCCGTGCGCGGCAGGGAGTCGAAGACGGTGAGGCGGTAACTCTTGAGGCCGGTGTCGCGCCCCTCCCAGAACGGCGAGGACGAGGACAATGCCAGCAAGTGCGGCAGGAAATAAGCCATCTGGTTCATCAGGTCGATACGCAGTTCGTCGTCGTCGATGCCGACATGGACGTGCATACCGCATATGAGCAGGCGGCGTGCCGCCGCCTGCATCTCGACGGTCAGGGCGTTATAGCGGTCTTTTTCCGTCTGTTTCTGTTCGGACCAGCGACTGAACGGATGTGTCGACGAAGCGATGGGTGCCATACCGTGATTGGCGGCCACGTCGATGACGATGCGGCGCAGCCTGCGCAATTCGATTTCCGCTTCCTTGATGTTCTTGCAGACCTTGGTGCCGATTTCGATCTGTGACCGCAGGAATTCCGGCGTCACCTGCGCTCCGCAGCGTTCCTCGCACTCGGCCATGAGGTTTTTCGGCGGGTCGGCGACCAGGCTGCGCGTCTCCTTGTCGACGAGCAGATACTCTTCCTCTATGCCTATCGTGAAGGGGGGACCACTGCTACACATCGATTAATCACTCCCGCCGCCCGATCGTTCAGGCGGACCTGGCTTGACGGCGCAACCCTATCCGCTCCGGGATCAGGTCGAACACCCGGTGCAGAACCGCGGCGACCTCATCGACCCCATGGTCGTCATCGATGAGATCCTGGCGAATTTCTATGGCGGCATGACGCAGCGAATTGCCTTCCGCGTGATGATCCACCGTGAAGTCCTGCGGCGCCTTGCCGGAATAAGGCTCGTTGTCGCCGACCGTGTACCCGGCGCTCCGCAGTTCCTCGATGACGATCGTCGCGACCTCCTCGTCCGCATCCCACAGCACGCCCATCTCCACCGACCGTGACACGCCGTTCAGAACCGGCGTGAAGCTGTGGATCGAGACGAATAGCGGGGGTGGGCCTGCACTGCGCAGGCGCAGGACCTGGTCACTGATGGCCTTGTGGTAGGGCCAGTAGATCGCCTCGCTGCGTCGCTCTTTCTCGGCATCGCTGAGGCTGTTATTGCCGGGGACGAAAATGCCGTCGCCGAACACGAGGAACGCGCTGGGATCGAGTAACTGACGATTGCAGTCGACGACGAGCCGCGAGTACTGCGCGAGCACCGCGGTCACGCCAAGACTCTCCGACAACCGCTCCGTCAGTGCGCCGGCACCGATGTCGAGGGCCAGGTGGCAGCGACGTGCGAACGGGTCGAGGCCCATGTCGCCGAGGGCCTCGGGAAAGAGGCTGCTGGCATGATCGCAGACTAGCAACATCGGCGATTCCGCCAGCGGGTTGATGACTCGGTAGGGCGTCGGCTCGCCGGGGTTCAGCAGGTTCGTGTTGTTATCAGGACCCTCGGGCATTTGGTCAGTTTACCGCATTGACACCGCAACACTAGCGCGTTGGCTGCGCCCTGCGTCACGTAATAAAGAAGGAGCGCTTCTCGAAGCACGACCGTTCGCGGGCCGAGGCACACTGTTGCAGCCGGGTCAGGCTCGCAACGCCCGGGCGCTGTTCCACGGGTTGAAACTCTGCACGGAAGCGGGTCTTGCGATGTAATGGCCCTGGGCAAACTCGACACCGAGCGAACCGAGCTTCTCGAGAACCTGGCGAGTTTCCACACGCTCGGCGATCGTCTCGATGCCCATAGCGTGACCAACTTCGCTGATTGCGCGAACCATGCTCTCGTCCACCGTGTCATCCACGACATTGCGAATGAACTGCCCGTCGATCTTCAGGTAGTCCACAGGCAGGTTCTTCAGATAGGTGAACGACGACAGGCCGCTGCCGAAATCGTCGAGCGAGAACTTGCAGCCGAGCTTCTTGAGCACCTGCATGAAATGGATCACGCGCGAGAGGTTCGAAATGGCCGCGGTTTCGGTGATCTCGAAGCAGATCGCGCCTCTCGGCAGCTTCTGCGCCTCGAGTTCGTTGATGACGTACTCGAGGAAGCGATCCTCGCTCAGCGATGTTCCCGAGAGGTTGATCGCGATTGTGTACTGCGCATCACCATCGCTGCTTCGGTCCGCGAGTTCTGAAAGCGCCTTGTGAATCACCCAGCGATCGAGTGTCGACATCAGATTGTATCGCTCTGCCGCCGGGATGAACTGGTCCGGAGCGACCAGCTCGTTGTTCTCGTCGCGCATCCGCAGCAACAGCTCATAATGGCCGCGGCTCACGCCGTGGGGCTTATTGATGCCGATGATCGGCTGGAAATAAAGCTCGAAGCGATCGTCTTCCACGGCACTGGTAATACGCGACACCCATTTCATCTCTTCGTGCCTCAGCGATGCGTCGCTGTCCTTGTAGAGATGCACCTGGTTGCGGCCCATGTCCTTGGCCGAATAGCACGCAACGTCGGCCGAGCTCATCACACTCGCAACATCCTCGCTGTCACTGCCGACCATGACGACGCCGATCGAGCAACGCACGCTCGTGAAGGAATCCTGCCATTCGAAGCGATAGCCCTCGATGGACCCGCGGATCATCTCCGCGACCTCCATGGCACGCGCCTCATTGCAGCGCTCAAGCAGGATCGCGAATTCGTCGCCGCCCAGCCGGGCCAGCAAATCGCTCGAGCGGATGCTGGACTGGATCAGTTCCGACAGCTGGCGCAGCAGTTCGTCGCCCGCGGTGTGCCCGAACGTGTCGTTGACCACCTTGAACTGATCGAGATCGATATAGAGCAGTGCGTGCGAGCCTCTCGCCGTGTTACGCAGCTCCTCGAGTGCCGGGACCAGGCGATTCTCGAACTCGCGCCGGTTGATCAGGCCGGTCACCGCATCGTGAGACGCCTGGTAACTGAGCTGACGGAAGAGGCGGGATTCCTTGCTCGTGTCGTGGAACACCATCACCGAGCCGATGATGTTGCCGATCCGGTCACGGATGGGCGCGGCCGAGTCCTGTATCGGCACCTCGTCGCCGTCCCTCGCAATGAGCACCGAGTTTTCCGCGAGCGTAATGACGCGCCCTTGCTTGAGGCACCGGACCACCGGGTTGTCGACGGTTGCGCGCGTATGCTCGTTGATGATCGTCATGATGTCTGTGACCGGCTTGCCGCGGGCTCCGCGCATGTCCCAGCCAGTCAGGTCCTGCGCCACCGGGTTGATGTAGTCGATACGGCCCTCCGCGTCGGTCGTGATGACGCCGTCGCCGATCGATTGCAGTGTCACCTGCGCGCGTTCCTTTTCCTCGAAGATGCGCGTTTCAGCACGCTTACGATCGGTAATATCCGTGATCGTACCTTCGTGAGCGACGATGTTGCCGTCGTCGTCGTAGACGGCGCGCGCGTTCTCCAGCACGACGATGTCGGCACCGTCCTTGCGCCGCAGCCGGTACTCGAAGTTCTTGACGAAGCCCTGGGCCTCGAGACGTGCGAACACGCGTTCGCGGTCGATCGGGTTGACGTAGAGTATCGTGGTGCGGCCGGCGGCCTTGAGGTCCGCCACGCTGTCATAGCCGAGCATCTCGACGAGCGCGGGATTCGCGGTAATCAGATCGCCGTCGCGCGTGGCGATATACACGCCGTCCACGACGTTTTCGAACAGCCCCCTGTAACGCGCCTCCGAACTGCGGAGACGGTCTTCGTCCAGTTGCCGCTTGATCGCGATTCCGGCAAGTCGCGCCATGCGGCCGAACTTGTCGATTTCATCCGTCGTTGGAGAGCGCGGCTCGGCGAGGTAAATATCCAGCGTACCGAGGACGCGGCCGGCGGCCCCGTGCAGCAGGAACGACCAGGCCGCACCGATACCATGTTCTTCGGCTTGCGCGAGCAGCGGCGCCCAACCGGGGTCCCTGGCAACATCGTCACTGATGCGGTCGTTGACGTGATGCACGGCCGAGCTGCAGGTGACGCCGTCGGCCGCAACGGGCAGCCGGTCCAGCATCAGTTTCAGCGGCTCGGGCATGCTGGGCGCCTGCTCGAGCATCAGTTCCCGGCCGTCTTCATCGAGGCGCATGATGGCTGCGTAGAGCCCGTCGTCGAAGCGCTCGACGAAACGACAGATCGCTCGCAGGGTGCGATCGCAGGGCGAACTCGACGCAATCATTTCGAGAATCTTGTTCTGCGCAAACGTGATGCCTTCGGCACGCTTGCGCTCGGTGATATCGGTGATGCTGACCCGGATGAGGCGGCGCTTGCCTGCCGGCAGGCGGCTGAAGCGGACCTCGCACGGTATCTGCTTGCCCTTTGAATTCTTGTGCATCCACTCGAACGTGGGATGCCCGCCATTCAGGGCCTTGTCGATGTGGCCGCGTCGCACACCGAAAGACGGCGTGCCGTCAGGCTGCATTTTGGGGCTGATCGCCTCCGGACCGACCGTAAGTAGTCGGGCGCGTGACAGGTTGAACAGCATGCAGGCCTTCTCGTTCGCATCGACGAACCGGTTCTGATCGACGTCGAAGACGACGATTGCCTCGGGCGCGTTCTCCACCAGCGCCCGGTACCGCTCTTCGTTTTCCCGCAGTGCGATCTCCGCCTCCTTGCGGTCCGTTACGTCGCGCAGGCTGATGACGAAGATGCGGCCGCCCACGGTATCGAGCGAACTCACGTTGATCTCGGCGACGAAGGACTCGCCGTTCGACCGCCGCGCTTCCACGTCACCGCGCTTGAATTCGAAGCGCGTGTCGTCCGGGCTGGACATATACGGCGACAGGAACTGTTCGAGGCCCCTGTCTTTCGCGCCGGGGAGGAGGTGCTCGATCTGCGAGCCGATGATCTGGTCTTTGGTCAATCCGAAATAGCGGACGCAGACCTTGTTACAGACCCGGATCGCGCCCGTGTCGCTGACGGAAAGCAAGGCCTCGGAGACGCTGTCGAAAATCGTCTCGATCGGCGTGGCTGCAGTCAGCGACTGCGTGATTGTCGCCTCCATGCGGTCGTAGTGATTGTCGACCAGTCGTAGCAGTTCGATGAAGTCGGCTTTCTCGATGCCGGACGATTCCGTCGCCTGCCTGATCCTGTCCCTGAGATCCCGATCCATGCGTCAAGGCACCCTGCTTCCATAACCATG
This sequence comes from Woeseiaceae bacterium, assembly GCA_041559075.1. GTDB lineage: Bacteria > Pseudomonadota > Gammaproteobacteria > Steroidobacterales > Woeseiaceae > UBA1847. The sequence continues at coordinate 5,981 of JBFFEB010000080.1, forward strand.
AGCAGCCGGTGTCTGGTCGGTCCCTGCGGTTTACCGGCAGCCTGACGACGACGTTAGTGATTTATTAGGTGCCGGTCTGTGACGTGGCGCAATTTCTGGAAAAAATTCTGGGAAATAATTCCCGATCTACGCCTCGAATCACCATAATGCGACGGCGTTGGCGTTGCGGTCCTGCCGCGGTGTTCCCCTCCCTCATGGCTCGCCGCGCTGCGCGCGGCTGCGCTTTACTTCGGTCGAAGAACACCGCGGCAGGACCGCACATGCCCGATTAGCTCAGCCGCGCATTTACCCAGGCGGGCTGACGGCGATGTCTTTCGAGGAAGTCAAGTGGACCGAAGGGAGCCATGACGAGAATAATCATCGCCGCAGCCCGCCAAAACGCCAAAGTCAGTCGTTCGAGGCAGGCATCTCGCGTATGAGCTCGCCGTTCTCGTCGGTCGTCACGACGCCATTCTGCTGCAGTTCCCGCGGCGCGGCACCGACCTGGATCGGTACGGCAGTGACGGTCTGCAACGAACCGGTGTCGGTCTCCAGGTGAGCCGTCACGTTGAGGAACAGGCGCCCTTCGCGCGCGGGTATCACAGTGACCTGCTGGCCGGCAATGCGCTCGTCATCGACGAACGCGAGCGACACCATTCGCTGCTGCGACTCCGGGAACGTCATCGCAGTCGAATCGTTGCTGCCGAAACTCAGCGTCACCGGTTCCTCCCCGACGTTCGATTTC
>JBFFEB010000081.1:0-6563 GCA_041559075.1 Woeseiaceae bacterium
CTGCAGTGCCTCGAAGGGCGTCAGCCCCGCAGCAACCATCAACTCCAGTTCGCGGTGCAGGGAGAATCCCGGTACGTTGAAGACCTGGGGAGCATCGGAGCCAAGCAGAATTCCGGCGCCAGCGGCGTGCAACTCGCGTATCAGGACCCGGCGTATGTAGATCGCTTTCGCGGCGACTTCGGGGCTGAACCCGCGTTCCTGCTGCTGCCGCTGCTTTGCCTGCACCCAGCTTTCGATCGTGGCGCCGGGAATGTACTGCATCTCGACGCGGCTGGCCAACTCGCTTGCCGGCACCTCGTTGACGATTTGCTCCACCAGGGTCTCCGTCGGCACCACCCAGGTGCCGGCGGCAGCCGTCGCCTCGGCGAGACCCGCAATCCCGTCTGCATCGACATCGTCGGCCAGCAGGACGTCGAAGAAACCACCGTAGCCGCCCGACTCGTCATGCTGCGCCGGCATCAATGCCGCCATGTAGCCGTCGAGATGATCGATGCTCGCCATCCCCGATGCGAGCGCGCCGCCAAGACCCACCGGGACAGGGACGTGCCCTGCGAAGGGCATACCCAGCGCGTTCGCCGTTTCGGCTATTGCCGTGAACTCCTCGGCGTCGAGCCCGGGGTGGATCTTGATGAAATCGTAACCGGCCGCGTGCTGCTCACGTACCTGCCGCGCCCCGTCCGCGGCACCGCTGACCGAACGCCCGTTGAGCGACGGGCCCGAAGCAATCAACCTGGGCCCGATCCTGTCGCCATCGAGCAGCTCCGCACGCAGCTGCAGGTGCGACGGATGTCCCAGCATGCCGCGAACGGTCGTCACGCCGTTTGCGATGAAGAGCGCGAAATCGCGCTCGAGTTCATCGGAGACGGCGGGTGGAACGTGGGCGTGCATCTCGGCGAGACCCGGTATCAGGAAGCGGTCCGTACCATCGACGACAACGGCCACCTCGGGTACCACCATCTCGTCGACGTTGCCGATCCCGACAATGATGCCATCGCTCACGATTACGGTTTGCTGCGGGATGGTCCTTTCCTCCGACATCGGGATCACGTTGACATTTACGAATGCAACGGTCTCTGCGGCCGCCGCGCCGGCCGCGAGGTTTGCGATGACAGTCAGAACGCAACGATGCATTACAGCTCCAGCTCTCGGTCCACGTTTTTTTTGAGGGCAGTTTCCGTCCCGGGTTCAATGAGTCGCTCTAGAGAATCCGCTTCAGGGTATCGCGGCCGACATTACCGCCGCAGACCAGTACCACGACTTTTTGCCCGCCGAGCGAGTCGCCCTGCTTAATCATGGACGCCAAAGCGACGCCGGCGGCACCCTCGATGAGCTGGTGCTCGTAGTCGATGTATTGCCGCATGGCCGCGGCTATCTCGGCCTCGCTCACGAGCACGAACTCGTCGACGAGGCTGCTGCATAGCCCGAACGTAATTGCGCCCTGTTCTATGCCGCCCGCGGTACCATCGGACAGCGTTTGTGCGCTCGGCTCGTCGAGAATCCGGCCCGCCTCAACCGAGTGTGCCATTACGGCCGACGCCTCGGGCTGGCATCCGACGATTCGGATTGCCGCGTTGCCAGCCTTGAGTACGCTTGCGACACCGCCGACCAGTCCGCCGCCGCCGACGGCGACATACACCGCCTCGGCTTGCGGCAGCGATGTCTCGATTTCGATCCCGCAGGTACCCTGCCCCGCGATGACTTGCGGATCGTTGTAGGGAGAAACGTAGAACATACCGTACTCGGCGGCGTAGTCTCGCGCGTGCTCTTCGGTGTCGAGCCCGTCCGTACCGAAGAACCGCACATCGCCGCCGTAACTCCTGATCGCCTCGACCTTGGCCGACGACGTGCGCTCCGGCACGAAGATCACGCCTTCGATGCCCAGCTCGTGCATTGCGTAGGCGACAGCCGCTCCGTGATTACCACTGGACGCCGTCACGCAACCCGCTCTCTTCTGCGCGCCCGTCAGCGTCATGAGGCGATTCGCCGCTCCGCGCAGCTTGAACGAGCCCGTGTACTGGAGGTTCTCCCGCTTGACGTACACGTCGGCGCCGGTCGCAGCGCTGAAGCGCCACGAGTAATCGAGCGGCGTCTCTCTGACCAGGCCCGCAACCCTGTCCCGTGCCTCCCGGGCGGCCGCAGCTACGTCTCTGGGATCGAGTTCGGTCATGCACACAGTCTCGGTCGCGCATAGCCCGGGCGTCAAGCGCACTGCGATTGAATCTGGCGATACGACGCATCCGCTGCGAGAATGCGACGATCCACTGCAATTGACGGTGATCGATGATACTGCGTTTCGCTTTACTTCTGGCCTTGGCCTGTCTCGCTGCCTGTGGTGCCGATCGGGCGCCAGCGGAATCGGCGGTTCCCGACGACGCGCCGGAACCGGCGGTCGAGGAGCAAAGCGGCGACGAGGAAGCGGCTTCTCATGGTCGGGGAAGCCCGCAGCCAAGTTACCTGGCGGTCGAAGAGGGCCCGTCTGCCGGTGACATCCTGCCGATGCCTTTCCGCGTCATCTGGGAACCGTGGCACGGCGATTTCGACGGCATGGTGGAACGCCGTATCATCCGCGCCGTAGTGCCCTTCGGCGGCTACCAGTTCTATTATGAAGAGGGCCTACCCAAGGGAGCCTCTTACGACCTGCTGCAGCGCCTGGAATCCCACATCAACAAGGAACTGGGCCGGCGCAATATCAAGGTCTACGTGGTCGTAATCCCGGTCAGCCGTGACCAGCTCATCCCGGCATTACTCGACGGACACGCGGACCTGGTTGCCGGCGACCTCACGATAACGCCGGAACGATCCCGGCTCGTCGACTTCGCCCGGCCCATGTTGAAAGACATCAACGAGGTAGTCGTAACCGGCCCCGGCGCGCCGCTGATCGATACCCTCGACGAGCTCGCCGGGCAGGAAATTGTCGTTCGTCAATCGAGCAGTTACTACGAGCATCTGCAGGGTATGGTCAGAAACTTCGAAGAGAGGGGCCTCGAACCGCCTCGCATCCGGCTCGCCGACGAACTGCTCGAAGCCGAGGACCTGCTCGAGATGGTGAACGGCGGGCTGATCGAAGTCACCGTCTTGGACGACTACAAGGCCGAGTTCTGGGAGACCGTATTTTCGAACGTGGCCGTACGTAACGACCTCGTCATCAATGCAGGGGGCTCGATAGCCTGGGCGATGCGAAAGGAGAGCCCGCAGTTTGCGACGGCCATCAAAGGGTTCCTGAAAAAATACGGCAAGGGGACGCTCGTCGGAAACGATACCTACAACCGCTACCTGTCCAATGCAGCAACGGTCCGCTGTTCTCACACGCGCCAATCCCTGCAGGAACTCCAGCATCTCGTCGGCGTGTTCCAGAAATACGGCGAGGAATTCGATTTCGACTGGCTGATGCTAGCCGCCCAGGCTTTCCAGGAATCCGGACTGCGGCAGGACCGGCGTAGCCCGGCGGGAGCAGTCGGCATCATGCAGATCAAACCATCGACGGCGGCGGACCGGAACATCGGCATCGACGACATTTCCACGGTCGACGGTAACGTTCATGCCGGCGCCAAGTACATGCGCTTCATCGCGGACCGGTATTTCTCGGACGACCGTTTCAACGCGCTGAACCGGTGGCTGTTCAGCCTCGCCGCCTACAATGCGGGCCCGGCGAAGATCAATCGCTACCGGCGCGAGGCGGCGGAGAGCGGCTACGACCCCAGTCGCTGGTTCGATAACGTCGAGATCATTGCCGCGCGCCGCATCGGCAGCGAGACCGTGACCTACGTCAGCAACGTGTTCAAGTATTACGTCGGCTACCAGATCAGCATGGAGCGCGGGGCCATTCGCGAGGAACGCTATGCGGCCGAACTGCCCGAGTGCATCGACAGCGATGACGAATAGCTACATCTGCCCTTCGATCGGCAACAAGCCCATAAGACGCGTGAGCAAGCGGCGCCAGAAGCTGGTGTCGGGCTCGGTCCGAGCCACCAGCTCGAGCCCGCTGCTAACGTAGTGCCAGTTGATGCGCCCCCGGCTATTGAGCTGCAGTCGGTAGGCCACAGTCCGCAACGACTCAAGGCCGGAAGAAGCCATTGCCTCCGCAACCTCGCCGGACTCGACCACCATGCCCAGCTCGGTGTTGATGTACAGCGAGCGCGGATCGAGATTGAACGAGCCCACGAAAGCGCTGCGCCGATCGACGATCGCAACCTTGGAGTGCAGCGTGAGCCTCGCGGGATCGACATCACCAACGGCGCTGCCGTCCTCGATCGGGCGTAGTTCGTAGAGTTCGACACCCTGCCTCAATAATGGCTTGCGGTAACGCGCATACACCGCATGCACGCTGTTGTGGTTCGTGGATGCAAGCGAATTCGTCAGGATGACGACACGAACGCCTTTCTTTGCCAGCGCGGCAAAGAAGTCGACGCCCTCGCGTTGCGGAACAAAGTAAGGCGATACGACGATGACTTCCTTGCGCGCGGACGACACCATCTTGATGAGCCTTTCGGTAACGTCGCCGATCTGTCGGCGGACCAGGCCACGCACCCTGTCAGGATGGTCGAGTACCAGCTCGGTCCTGGCCGAGATCCACGGCAACGTGCCTTCGACGAGCTCCCTGATGAGGTGCTCATTGAGGCCGCGGATGACAGGACTTTCCCTGTGTTGTTCGATGTGGCGGTGCCCCGCCGCAATCGTCTCGTTGAGTGCCTGGTGCGGCAGGTACTTGTCGAACACGCTTATCGGGATGGCTTCCCTGGTGTTCCAGTACTCGTCGAAGCCGTCCGAGACGTCATCCACCACGGGCCCGATGGCCGCGATGTCCTCGTCGAGGAATTCGCTCTTCACGCTCGTCTGGTAATACTCGTCCGCCAGGTTGCGGCCGCCCACGATTGTCACCTGGTTATCCACCGTGAACGACTTGTTGTGCATTCTCCGATTGAGGATGTTGAAGTTCGCAATGAAGCTAATCAGACGTGAACGGCGGCGCGGAAACGGGTTGAAGACGCGAACCTCGATGTTGATATGGTCGTTGAGGCTCAGCAGGCCTGCATCAATCGGCTCGGTCAACGCATCGTCCATGAGCAGCCGGACCCGTACGCCCCTGTCCGCGGCATCGATGAGCTTTAGCGCGATCAGGTTGCCGCTAAGGTCGTCACGAATCAGGTAGCTCTGGATATCAATGCTGCACTCGGCCTTGTCGATGAGACCGAGTCGCAGGCACAGCGCGTCGATACCCATCTGCAGCCTGAATACGCCGCAGGGTCCCTGATTCGTCGATATCCAGGCCGCTGCGGCAGAGCCGAGCAAGGTGCCTGCCGTATCAGCGAACTTGTACGAGTCTGGGCGTTCCGGCAGGTCGAAATACTTGCGATACTTATGCGGTAACCGGCTTCCTACCAGTGTCTCGAACATGCCCATGGGTTCATTATTACCCAGCCCGCAAGGTGTGCGCCAAAAAGCATGCTCTATCGACGCACAAGAAGACCCCGGAGACGGCTCGGGGCTTCTTGCGCATCACCAGACGACCGGCGGAAACCGATCGATTCTCATTCGTGTATAGAATCCAGACCCTCGCGCAGGCGGACCGCCCAGCGCCGTGCCCAACGGCGTACCTCGGCCCACGTCGTGGCCGTGTTGGCACGAATCATCTGGTTGCCGACGTTCTCGGCGGCGCGTCGTTCGACGGCGCGGTAAATGACTTCATTGCTCAGCGAGTCGCGCAGTTCGATGACCAGCGTCGCTTCGCCGACCGATCGCAACCAGACCTCGGATCTTCCGACGTCCTCCGGCGGAACCTGCGACACGATGTCGTGCAGGCCACCAATGATTATCAACGCATCCGGAGCCGGCTCGTCGGTCATCGTGAAGTGCTCGCTCCTCTGCAATTCCTCGTCGAACACCTCCGTGACCGTGTCGACCAGGCGTTGCTTGTTACTGTCACTGATCCAGAATTCCCGCTCGTTTGCACGCCTCGCGGCGGAGGCAGACATCTTCTGGACGCTGCGGAACTGGAACTCGGCACCACCGGGGATGATCTTGGTGTATTGTTTGAGATCGACATCGGGATCGATCCAGGCGCCGGCGAAACGCGAATTGTCTATCCGAACCAGGCCGTCGAACGTCGTCTCCGCATTCGGTCCCGACTGGATTGTGGGCTCGGTCGCGCAGCCGGCGATGAATATTGCAGTGACCACTGCAGTGAGTTTCTTCATTCGTAATACCTCGCTTCACGTTGCTCGCGCCGGACGGTTCGTGGTTTTATTGTCCGGCACGGTGGATTCTGCCGTGCTGATGATGTTGCCGGGTCCGGGCGTTGTCAAACGGGGCATCGGGAACAGAGGTGGAACGCGCCAATGCCGGGCCGGAGGCTTCGGAGCAAACCGCGACGCCGACAGCCGGCCGCGAGACTTGACAGAATATCTCGAGGTACTGCCGTTTCGTTGACAGTTTTCCCGGCCTCATGCGACGATGTCCGTTCGTTTGACAAAGGCACACTTGGCGAAAGTCAGGGTCGCAAAGCTTCCGGTCTACGGGCAGAACCTAGGACAGCGGGGCCGCCAACACGAGTTCTGATTCGCTTC
>JBFFEB010000082.1:0-6110 GCA_041559075.1 Woeseiaceae bacterium
ATCGGTACCTCCTGGAGGGACTCCTCCACGCGGGTCGCGGTGACGGTGATTTCCTCGAGCGCTCGCGTCCGGTTCTTTCCTCGCTGACCGTCGGCCCCGGATTCCTGTGCGGCGAGCGGACTCGCGACCAGAGCGGCGGCAACGGCGGCGGATATGGCGGTTCGTTTCGGTTGCGGACCGAATGGCATGATATTCCCCTTTGATATTTCGGTTTTTTCGTATTGCGGCGACAAAGGATAACACTCATCGGTATCCGATATTGGTTATTCGCGACGCATATTTGTTCAAAACCGACTTTCCACGTACTCAGTTGCCTGTGTTCGTGCCATTTTGTTGCTCAACTACAACAGAATAGGCGGTTCCGCGAGCGGGACCCGCGCGGTCACGGGATTCGTCCGTGTCGTATTTGACCAGATCGACGTCGCACCGGGCTATGCAGCGTGCTGAATTCTCGATCACACTCGCGAATCCAACCCGATGGTTTTACGAAGGGTTTTCGGGTTTTCCGGGATTTCCCGGCAGAGGTGCAAATGAGCAGCAGACCGCGACGTAAACGGGGCGCCGGCCGGGAGGCCAAGCGTGCGGCGCGGCAACAGCCTAGCATCGAGTTGGCCGCGTGGATCGACCGCAAGATTCCCTACTTCGAAGTGCTCGACGAGGAAGCCCTGCAACTTATCGAGCACAACGCGGAGACGGTGCTCGAAGAGATCGGCATCGAGTTTCGCGAGTTCCCGCGCGCACTGGAGCTGTGGCGCGAGGCGGGCGCGGACGTCGATGGGGAGCGCGTGCGCATGCCGCGGGGACTTTGCCGCTCGATCGTCCAGGCGTCGGCACCGCGCGAATTCACGCAGCACGCCCGTAACCACGCCCGCAGTGTCAGGATCGGCGGCGATCGCACCGTGCTGGTACCGGCCTACGGCTCGCCCTTCGTGCGCGACCTGGACCAGGGCCGGCGCTACGCGAAACTCGAGGACTTCCGCAACTTCGTGAAGCTCGCGTACATGAGCCCGGGTCTGCACCATTCCGGCGGTACGGTCTGCGAGCCCGTGGATCTGCCGGTGAACAAGCGCCACTTCGACATGGTGTACAGCCATATCAAATACAGCGACAAGCCGTTCATGGGATCGGTCACGCATCCGGAGCGAGCCCGGGACACGCTCGAAATGGCCAAGCTCGTGTTCGGCGAGGAGTTCGTCGGCCAGAACACCGTGGTGACGAGCCTCATCAATGCCAATTCGCCGCTCACATTCGACGACACGATGCTCGGCGCGGCGACGGTTTACGCCGAGCACAACCAGGCGACCGTCATTTCGCCGTTCCTGCTGGCCGGTGCGATGTCGCCGGTCACCGTTGCCGGCACGGTCACCCAGATTCTTGCCGAGGCGCTGGCCGGCATGGCCTACGTGCAACTCGTGAAGCCGGGGGCGCCCGTCGTGTTCGGTACGTTTGCGGCGGCAGTCTCGATGCAGTCGGGCGCGCCGACGTTCGGTACCCCGGAGCCCAGCCTGATCCTCTATGCGACGGCGGCGCTAGCGCGGCGCCTCGGGGTACCATTCAGGAGCGGAGGTGGCCTGTGTGCGTCGAAGATCCCGGATGCCCAGGCAGCCTACGAGGCAGCGAACACGCTCCAGACCTCGGCCCTGGCCGGGGTGAATTTCATGCTGCATACGGCGGGCTGGCTCGAGGGCGGCCTCGCGATGAGCTACGAGAAGTTCATCATGGATGCCGACCAGGCCAGCATCATCGGCGTCATGCTGGGGGGCATCGACCTGTCGGAGAACGGGCAGGCGCTCGATGCGCTGCGCGAGGTCGGGCCGGGTGCGCATTTCCTCGGTGCTGCGCACACGCAAGCGAACTTCGAGCGAGCCTTCTACCGCTCCATCGTTGCGGACAACAACAGTTTCGAGCAGTGGGAGCAGGACGGTTCGCTGGATGCGGCGCAGAGAGCGAATGCCATCTGGAAGCGCATGCTCCATGAATACGAGGCGCCGCCGCTCGATCCCGCGGTGGACGAGGCACTGATTGACTTTATGGCGCGACGCAAGTCGGAGTTCGAGGACCGGGATTACTCGATGACTGACGATGACTTGACGGACGAGGCCGGTGACGGCGACGACGAGGATATCGTCCTCGCGGAGTTGCCTGATGACGAACTGGTCGAGCAGATGCACGACGACCTCTACGACGGCCTGAAGGAGGAGATCGTCGAGGGGACGCAGATCCTGCTCGACCGTGGCTGGTCAGCGGAAAAGGTCCTCAACGAGGCCCTGGTCGAGGGCATGCGCATCGTTGGTGTGGATTTCCGCGACGGCATCCTGTTTGTTCCCGAAGTGCTGCTGGCTGCGAACGCGATGAAAGGCGGCATGGAACTGTTGCGGCCGCTGCTGGCAGAGACCGGTGTAAAACCCATCGGCAAGATGGTGATCGGCACCGTCAAGGGTGACATCCACGACATCGGCAAGAACCTCGTGGCCATGATGATGGAAGGGGTCGGCCTCGAAGTCGTCGACATCGGTATCAACAACGATGTCGATGCCTACCTCGCGGCCCTGGAGGAACACAAACCCGACATCCTGGGCATGTCGGCCCTGCTCACGACGACCATGCCGTACATGAAAGTCGTCATCGACGAGATGGTGAAGCTGGGTATACGCGACGACTACATCGTCCTCGTCGGCGGTGCGCCGCTCAACGAGGAGTTCGGGCGTGCCGTCGGCGCCGACGGGTACTGCCGGGATGCCGCGCAGGCCGCAGAGATGGGTCCGCAATTACTGCGCGAACGCCGCGAGGCCATCGGTGCATAAGCCGGTGCTCGTCATCGCCTGCGGCGCGCTCGCGCGCGAGATTACCGGTATCCAGCGCAGCCACGGCTGGCGTCACCTGCGCCTCAAATGCCTGGATGCGAAATTGCACAACACGCCAGGGGAGATCCCCGAGCGCGTACGCGAGTTGATCTGCGAATCTCGCGCGCATTACGAGGCGATCTTCGTGGCGTACGCCGACTGCGGGACGGGCGGCGCGCTGGACCGGGTACTCGAGGAAGAGGGCATCGAACGCCTGCCCGGGGCGCATTGCTACCAGTTATTCGCGGGCCGGCGCCGTTTCTCGCTGTTGACGGCGGCGGCGCCGGGCACCTTCTACCTGACCGATTTCCTCGCCAGGCATTTCGAGCGTCTCGTAATCGAGCCGTTGGGACTCGACACCCACCCGGAGCTGCGCGATACCTATTTCAGCAACTACACGCGGCTCGTGTACCTGTCGCAATCCCCGGATGCCGGTCTCCTGCAGGCGGCGAAAGAGGCAGCGCAGCGGCTCGCGCTGCCATTCGAGCACGAACATTGCGGGCTCGGCGAGCTCGAATTCGAACTCGCCGGTCGATTATCGAGTTGGGACGATGACCAGGAAGATTTGCGTCTACTGGCGTGACATCCCCTCGCAGTTGATCGTGCAGCGGGGCCGGCAACGCGAGAAGATGTTGCTCAGCGCGCGTTTCCAGGAGGCAATCGATCGCGCGGCCATGCGTGCGGGCAAGGGCGCCAGTGACGCCTACATCGCGGAATGGCGCCGCGAGACGATTCCCTGCGAGGCCGACGGCGAGTTGCGACAAATCGCGGAGCGCGAAGCGGCGAGGCTCGAGTCCGAGTTCAGCGACGAACGGCTGCTCGCACTCGTCAGAAACCACGGTTCGGCCGACGGAATCTAGTCGTGTACCGCATGAGAAACTGGTCGGTACGCAATGCCTGGTGGCTGAAGCGCGCCTACGCAGTCTTAGAGACGGTGCTGGTCTGGTTCAACCCGCTGTTTGGACGCATCGGCTATGAACGACTCGACAAGCCGTTTGCGATGGTCGAAAAGATGACCAAGGGCGTGCTGCTGGACTCGCAGAACTGCGGCCAGTGCATCGTCGGATTCACCGGGCTGTCCTGCCCGATGAACTGCCCGAAGAAATTGCGCAACGGTCCCTGCGGCGGGGTTCGCGCCGATGGCAAGTGCGAGGTCGATACGGAGATGCCTTGCGTATGGGTGCTGGCCTGGGAGGGCAACAAGCGTTTCCGTGAAAACGGCTACCCGATACAGGTCGTTCAGCCGGCGTTGGATTTCCGGCTGATCGGCAAGTCGGCCTGGCTGCGCGCGGCACGCCACCGGGCGGAAGCGTCGCGGAGTGAATCACGTGAAGTTTGACGACGAACCTCTGGTGCCGGGCAGCCCGTTGCCCATCCGCCCCGGCCACGTGTCTCCCGGAAGGCTCGAGCGGGTGCTTCGCGCCGGGGCTTTCGCAGTGACCGCCGAGATTGCGCCGCCGGACTCTGCCGATCCTAACGAGGTCTATGAACGCGCGGCGCTTTTCGACGGCTATGTCGATGCGATCAACGCGACGGACGGTTCCGGTGCACACTGCCACATGTCCAGTGTCGGTATGTGTTCGCTGCTGACGCGTCGCGGTTATGCGATGGTGATGCAGGTCTCTGCGCGTGATCGTAATCGCATTGCGATCCAGGGCGACGTGCTCGGGGCGGCGGCAATGGGCGTCTACAACATCCTCTGCCTGACGGGCGATGGCGTCGAGGTTGGCGATCATCCGGAGGCCAGGCCGGTGTTCGATGTGGACTCCATGTCCATGCTGAGCATGGTGCGCGGCATGCGCGACGACGGGCAGTTCCTGAGCGGCCGTAAGTTGAGCAGCCCGCCGAAGGTGTTCCTGGGCGCCGCCGCCAACCCGTTCGCGCCGCCGCTCGACTATCGGCCGCTGCGGCTGGCTAAGAAGGTTGCGGCAGGGGCCCAGTTCGTGCAGACGCAGTACTGTTTCGACATGGAGGTCTTCAGGAGCTACATGGCGGCCGTTCGCGATGCGGGCACGCACGAGGAGGTATTCATCCTCGCCGGCGTCGGTCCGCTCGCTTCGGCGCGGTCGGCGGAGTGGATACGCAGCCACGTGCCCGGTATCCATATTCCCGATGCCGTTATCCGGCGTCTAAAGGGAGCGGAGGATCAGAAAGAAGAAGGCGTCCGCATCTGCGTCGACCTGATCAACGAGATCCGGGAAATCGAGGGCGTGCACGGCATCCATATCATGGCGTTCCGGCAGGAGCACCGCGTTGGCGAAATCGTCGAACGTTCCTGCGTGCTCGGCGATCGTGAGCCGTGGCGGCCCCGGCATGACTGGGAAGATCTGGCACCCCCGGAGCGCGAGGTGGCCAGGAGATAGACGGCGCATGCAGCGCCCCTTTGGAGGAAGTCAGATGACAGATACCCTCGTGAGCTCGGCCAGCAAGGAAGTCCGGATCGGTTTCGACCGCCGTTTCGTCATCATTGGCGAGCGCATCAACCCAACAGGGCGCAACATTCTCGCCGAGGAGATGAGCAAGGGGGACTACAGTCGCGTGGAGGCGGACGCCATCGCCCAGGTCGAGGCGGGCGCGCACATGCTCGACGTAAATGCCGGCATCCCGCTCGCGGACGAGCCCGCGATACTCGCGGACGTCGTGAAGCTCGTGCAGTCGATCACCGACGTGCCGCTGTCGATCGATTCGTCGATCGTGGCGGCGCTGGAGTCGGGCTTGGCGGTTTACGAGGGCAAGGCGTTGGTCAACTCGGTGACGGGGGAAGAGGAGCGGCTGGAATCGGTGCTGCCACTGGTCAGGAAGCACGGCGCAGCGGTCGTGGCGATATCGAACGACGAGACCGGCATTTCCGAAGACCCTGACGTGCGTTTCGAGGTGGCTAAGAAGATCGTCGCGCGCGCCGCCGATCACGGCATACCGCGCGAGGACGTAGTGGTCGATCCACTGGTCATGCCGATCGGGGCGATCAACTCGGCTGGTAAGCAGGTGATGCACATCGTTCGGCGACTGCGCAATGAACTGAAGGTCAATACGACTTGCGGGGCATCGAACGTGAGTTTCGGTTTGCCTAACCGCAACGGTATCAACTCCGCGTTCCTGACGATGGCGATTGGTGCGGGGATGACATCCGCGATCACCAGCCCGTTGCACCCGGAGGTCATGCAGGCGGTGCTGGGTGCGGACGTCATGATGGGGCACGATCCGGACTGCGCCAACTGGATACGCAAGTACCGCGAGCCGCCCGCCGCGGGCGAAAGCCGCGGCCGC
>JBFFEB010000083.1:0-5666 GCA_041559075.1 Woeseiaceae bacterium
ACGAAGTTGCCGACTTTGACCCTCGTGGCCAACTCGGCGCCCGGGCGCAGCCGCGCAAACGGGCCGATCTCACAGTCATCACCGGCCACCGCGCCTTCCATGTGGCAGTTCGGGTGCACAACCACCCCATTGCCGAGCGCGCAGTCGCGGATCACGTTGTTGGCCTCGATGCGCACACCATCGCCCAGGGTAACTTGTCCCTCGAACACCGCGTTCACATCGATGAAGACGTCCCTGCCACAGGTCAGCTGGCCGCGGATATCGACACGTGCAGGATCGGCGAACCCGACACCGTTAGCCATCAGTTCCTCCACCAGCTTCGCCTGCAGTGCGCGCTCGGCTTCCGCGAGTTGTTTCTTGTCGTTGATGCCCATGACCTCCACTTCGTTTGGTGCCTTGATGCCGTGCACCGCGATACCGTCCGCCACCGCCATCGCGATCACGTCTGTCAGGTAGTATTCGCCCTGCGCGTTGTCGTTACTCAACCTGCCGAGCCATGCCTTGAGCCGCGCGCCCGGGCTGAGCATGACGCCGGTATTGATCTCGGTGATCGTCTTCTGCGCGTCACTCGCGTCCTTGTCTTCGACGATACCGGTCACTCCGTCGTCGTCTCGAATGATGCGGCCATATCCGGTCGGGTCCTCCATGTCTACCGTAAGCACCAGCAGATCGTCACCCTGCGCCGCCGCAAGCATGCCGGCAAGCGTTTCCGTGGTTAGCAGGGGAACGTCTCCGAACAGCACCAGAACCCGATTGTCCTGCGGCGTGCCCGGCATGGCCTGCAGCATCGCGTGCCCCGTACCTAGCTGCTCGGCCTGCAGCGCCCAGCGGATGGCAGGGGACGGGAACGCCGCGCGTACGTGCTCGCCGCCATGGCCGTACACCACGCATACGTCGTCAGCCTGGAGCGCGGCGGCACGATCGAGCACGTGCGCGAGCAGGGGCCGACCCGCAAGTGGCTGCAGCACCTTCGGGAACGCCGATCGCATGCGGGTGCCCTGTCCCGCGGCCAGGATGATGACGCTCAGACCCAGAACGGTTCCTCAATGAATGACAGCCGCGGATGATACCGCAAGTCAGGGGTCAACCGGGGGCTAGCGCCAGCGATAGCCTACCTGTGCCATGTAGATCGGGCCGGTCAGTGGCCCGGCATCCTGGCCGAGCGTCGGCGGCAAGCGAGCCTCGTCGCGCACGGTGTCGAATTCCACGAAGTGGACTTTAAGGCTCATCATGAAGCCGCGGGACCTCGCGGGATCCCCGCCGCGGAAGTCGACCGTCCCGCCGATATATCCACCGGGCCCGGTGTCTTCCCACAGCACGGTCTCCGCGTAGAGAGGATACTCCACCATAACCTCGGCGATGTCCTGCGTGTAATAACCCATGCCTGCGTCGACCGAATAGCGGTGCCCGTGGCCGAACATCCACTTCAGCGAGGGTACCAGGTAGGCGTTTCGCGCACTTACCGACTCCGAGATGAAGCGGATGTTGCTGTCATTGGTGAGGATTCCGAGGTCGAGGCCGGCCAACAGCTCCGAGTCAGCGAAGCGCAGGACCGGCCAGTGCGCCGCCAGACTGATGTTGAACCCGGCTTCGTCGAACTCGCCGGCGGCGGCGGCATCGAGTTCCTCGAGCCCCGGCCAGTGGTGCGCCCCGATAGCCATCTCGTAGCGCCCCCGGTGTGTCGTCACCCACCCGACATCGTCCTGGGCCAGTGGCCCGATTTCGGGAATCAGCAGCCCTGCGGCAAGGACCGTAAACCCGGGCCATCCGGCTGTGTTGAACGTCTTCATCAAGCTCTCCTTACGCGGTGGAACTTCCCCGACGCTGACGATCGCGCGCTCGGAGACAAAGCGCCTGATGACGAGCTGACTACTGCCGGATGCTTTAGTGAGGGTCGTGATCGAGACCGCTGAGGTAACGCTCGCCGCGATCACACAACACCGTGACAATATTGTGTCCCGGGCCGAGCTCCGCCGCGACGCGGGTGGCCGCGAGCACGTTGGCGCCAGAGGAGATCCCCACGAGCAGGCCCTCCTCGACGCCGATCTGATACGCGGCGTCGATCGCATCCCGTGTCGGGATTCTCACGACGTCATCTATCTCCTCGAGATTGACGAGAGCCGGGATGAAGCCATCTGCCAGCCCCTGGATACCATGACGGCCCGGCGCGCCGCCCGACATCAGGGCGGATTCGTCGGGTTCGACGGCGACGATGCGGGCACAGCTGCCGGCTTTGCGCAGCGCCCGGCCGACGCCCATGATGGTGCCGCCGGTTCCGACACCCATCACGAAAGCGTCTATCTCCCCGTTGAGTTGCCGCATTATTTCAGGCCCGGTGCTGGTTCGATGTATCTCGATGTTGTCCGGGTTCGAAAACTGCCGCGGCAGGAAGACGTTGTCATGAGTGGCGGCATATTCTTCTGCGCGCGCGATGGCGCCCTGCATGTCGCCGATCTCCTCGAGCAATTCCAGTTCCGCACCGAACGACGTGATCATGCTGCGCCGTTCCTCGCTGACTGTCTTCGGCATGACGATCACGACCCTGTAACCCCGCATTGCACCGACCATCGCGAGCGCAATTCCCGTGTTTCCAGAGGTGACTTCCATGATGGTTGCGCCGGGTCTGAGCTCGCCGCGTTTCTCGGCCGCGAAGACGATGTGTCGGGCAATGCGATCCTTGATACTGCCGCCGGGATTCATGAACTCCGCTTTTGCGAAGACACTGCAACCCGTGAGGCTGCTCGCACTCCGGATCCGTATTAGCGGTGTATGCCCAATAGAATCAGATACTTCCGAGGTTACGAGGCACGTGGGGGTCTGGCGCGGACAGTAAACGAGATGTGGAGGAGCGTCCATCTTTGGGTGCTGCTGTTACGTGATAATTCTGGGACGCTCCTCGCTGCCGACACATACGTAATTGCCGCCGTTTACGGTTGATCACCGAAATTGTCGCGCTTCGAGGAGCGTTCTTGCAGCCCGTCCGCGGATGCAGGTCAGAATCGAATGACGACACCTGCTGACAGCAGCGTCACGTCTTCGACGTCCGAGATGTCGAAGATCTCGTATTCGCCGCGGATCTCCACGGAACCGATATTGAAGCGGACTCCCACGCCGTAGGCGGGGTCGTTGCCATCGTCATCGAAATCGATGCCAGCGATGCTGCCCTCGACTTCCCAGTCCACGACACCGTATTTGGCGAACAGGCCGACCGGGCCTATGTCCACGCCGGCGGTACCATAGAGGCTCAGGCCGGTCGGATCGAGGCTGATCGGGATGGTGAGGACGTCCGCAGACGGGCTGCCGAGATCCACATAGCCGCCTTCGATACCGAGCGAGAAGGCCTCGCTCAGCGCGAAGTCATAACCAGCCAGGAACTTCCAGCCGAAATCGTTCTCATCGAAGACGGGCGCGGGGTCCGGAAGGACGATACCATCGTTGACGTTCGCCTCCACCGCGGCGGTACCGATACTGCCACCCATGAAAAAGCCGCTTTCGGCGGCGTCCGCGCTGATTGCCACGAGGGTGAGCAGCGCTGCACCGGCGAGCGGCGCGAAACGTGTCTGGACGGTCATGTTATTGCCCTTTCTTGTTGCGAAGAAACCTGAATGGGCAAGACCTTACGCGGGCCAACGTGAACGCCAGATTAACCAGAGAAAGGGGGCAGTGACTTCGAGCGCCACGCGCGCTTCAGTGCGTAGTCAATGACGCCTGGCACTTCAGCTTCCTGCACCCTATCTGGGAGGCTAGCGCTTGCCCTTGAGTTTCTGCGCGGCGCGGTACCGAGCCTCGGCCTCCGCGAGTTCCGCCTGCGCCTTCGCAACATCCGTTTCGGCGGCAATGCCCTCGAGTGCCTTGCGGGCCTCATCGCGTGCTGCAAGAGCTGCGGCCTCGTCGAGCTGGTCACCGCGCAACGCGGTATCGGCGAGCACCATGACAGCATGCGGCTGTATCTCGAGCATGCCGCCGGTGATGTAGAAGAAGTGCTCCTTGCCTTCCGTATCCTGCACCCGGACCTCTCCCGGCTTCAGGGCCGTGAGCAGGGGCGCATGCCGCGGCGCGATACCCACCTCGCCCATCTTCGCGGGTGCGAACACCATGGCCGCCTCGCCCGAGTAGATCTCGCCTTCCGCGGATACGATGTCGACGTTGATTGTTGGCATCTTCGTTGGCTCTGTTGTCAGTTCGTCGCGGGCCGGGGCCCGCTCCTAAAAGCAGTTTCCTACTGGAAATTCTTGGCGTTTTCGACGGCTTCGTCGATCGTGCCGACCATGTAGAACGCCTGCTCCGGAATGTGGTCATAGTCGCCGTTGACGATACCGCTGAAGCCGCGGATCGTCTCGGCCAGCGTGACGTACTTGCCGGGCGAGTTGGTGAAGACCTCGGCGACGAAGAACGGCTGCGACAGGAAGCGCTGGATCTTTCGCGCGCGGTTGACCTGCAACTTGTCGTCTTCCGACAGTTCGTCCATGCCGAGAATCGCGATGATATCCTGCAGCTCCTTGTAGCGCTGCAGTACCGCCTGCACCCCACGGGCGCAGTCGTAGTGTTCCTGGCCGATAATATTGGGATCGAGGATGCGCGACGTCGAGTCGAGCGGGTCCACGGCGGGGTAGATGCCGAGTTCCGCGATCTGGCGCGACAGTACGAGGGTCGCATCCAGATGAGCGAAGGTCGTCGCGGGCGAGGGGTCCGTCAGGTCGTCCGCAGGAACGTACACGGCCTGGAACGACGTGATCGATCCTGTCTTGGTCGATGCAATACGCTCCTGCAGCACGCCCATTTCCTCGGCGAGCGTCGGCTGATAACCCACGGCCGACGGCATGCGGCCAAGCAGTGCGGACACCTCGGTACCGGCCAGCGTGTAACGGTAGATGTTATCGATGAACATGAGGACGTCGCGGCCTTCGTCGCGGAACGCCTCGGCCATGGTCAGGCCCGTCAGCGCTACGCGCAGGCGGTTACCGGGCGGCTCGTTCATCTGCCCGTAGACCAGCGACACCTTGTCGATTACGCCCGACTCGGTCATCTCATGGTAGAAGTCGTTACCTTCGCGGGTACGCTCACCGACACCGGCGAATACCGAGTAGCCGGAGTGCTCGTGTGCAATGTTGCGGATCAACTCCATGAGTGTCACGGTCTTGCCCACACCGGCACCGCCGAACAGGCCGACTTTACCGCCTTTGGCGATCGGCATGATCAGGTCGATGACCTTGATGCCCGTCTCGAGGACCTCGGTCGTCGCGGCCTGATCCTCGTAGCTCGGTGCGGGCCGGTGGATCGGCATCGCCGATTCGGCGCCGATGTCGCCCTTGTTGTCGATGGGTTTGCCGAGCACGTCCATGATGCGGCCGAGCGTCTTCTCGCCGACCGGCACGGAGATCGGCTGCCCCGTGTTGCTGACCGCCATGCCTCGCTTCAGGCCCTCCGACGATCCCATGGCAATCGTGCGCACCACGCCGTCGCCCAGCTGCTGCTGAACTTCGAGGGTCAGATCGACGTCGTCGATGACGAGTGCGTCGTATACCTTTGGAATCTGGCCCGCCGGGAATTCCACGTCCACGACGGCGCCGATAACCTGCACTGTAGTTCCGGTGCTCATTATTTAGGTCCTCTAGCCTGAAACGGCAGCAGCGCCGCCGACAATTTCCGAAATTTCCTGTGTGATC
>JBFFEB010000084.1:0-5056 GCA_041559075.1 Woeseiaceae bacterium
GCCCCGGTTGAAGCCGGTGCCCAATCGGGGTCCAATGCGCTATGGTCAGCAACAACAATCCCTGGGTACTAGGCCTCAGCGCCTCGCACAACGGTGCCGCATGCCTTCTGCACGGCGACAGAATCGTCGCCGCGGTGCAGGAGGAACGCCTCGTCGGCAAAAAGCGTGCCCGCCTGTTCGCCTCGCGGCCATCGCTCGCGGTCCAGTATTGCCTCGCCCAGGGCGGTATCGCTCCGGCCGACCTCGACATGATCGTACTCTGCGCACAGTCCGGGCTGGAACTGCCGGAAAACGACCTGGCCGCGAATCCGATGCTGAACATCAAGGGCCACGGCACACCGACGCTCACGCTGTCGCATCACGCGGGGCACGCAGTAAGCGCATTCGCGACATCCGGGTTCGAAGATGCGGCCGTATTGGTCATCGACGGCATGGGCTCACCCAGCGCGGATCTCTCTTCTGACGAGCAATCCGCGGTCATCGATACCTGTTCCTCCGGCGGTGAGACCAACTCGATCTATCACGCGCTCGGCACTGACCTCAGGGCGCTGGAGAAACACATGATCGACGGGGGTCGCTGGTTCAACACGCCGCCCCCGGGATCGACGATGCCGGGCTTCGGCAGCCTCGGCGGGATGTTCTCGGCGGCCGCGAGCCAGATATTCGGCGACGCGATGGATGCCGGCAAGGTGATGGGGCTCGCACCCTACGGCACGCCTACCATCGGCCCCGACGAGTTCTTCGAGATTCGCGACGGACGCTTCGTATTCTCGGACGACGTGCCGAAACGCTTTACGTTACCGGATCGCTGGCCGCAGCACATGAATACCTATGCGAACCTCGCGGCCTCGGTGCAGAACGCTCTCGAACATGCGCTGCTGTACCTCGTCGGCCGAGTTCGCGCGTTGTCCTCAAGCCGTAACCTCGCCTACGCGGGCGGCGTGGCGCTGAACAGCGTCGCCAACGAGCGCATCATTCGGGAAACGGACTTCGACCGGGTGTATGTCATACCCGCCGCAGAAGACTCCGGGCCGGCGATCGGCGCTGCTTACTACGGGCTGTGGCAACTGACCGGCGAGTACACGCCCCGGGCTTACGAGCGGGATGCATTCGGCAGGGTGTACGGCAAGCAAGAGATAGCGGCCGCGATCGCCCGGACGCCGTCCGTCGTGACGAGGGAAACGAACGACTGCGTGAGTGATGCGGCAGACCTGCTCGTCGCAGGCAAGATCATCGCCTGGTTCTCGGGGCCGTCCGAGCTCGGTCCGCGAGCACTCGGTCAGCGAAGTATCCTTTGCGACCCCAGGCAGGCCGATGCCAAGGAGAAGCTCAACGCGCGCGTGAAGCATCGCGAAGGCTTTCGTCCTTTTGCACCCGTGATCCCGCTCGAGGAAGCAACCAGCTGGTTCGATCTGGACGGTGTCGAGCCTTCCAGCCCGTTCATGCTCCGCGTGATGGATTTCCGCGAGGACAAGCGGGATCTTGTGCCCGCGGTCGTTCATGTCGATGGCACGGGCCGTGTGCAGACCGTCACGCGCGCGGTCAACGGGCCGTATTACGAACTGGTCTGCGCTTTCGGCGCCCGAACCGGGGTTCCCATGCTGCTCAATACATCCCTGAACGTGATGGGCGAGCCGATCGTCGAGACGCCTGAGGATGCGCTCTGGTGCCTGTTACTGACCCAGCTCGATGCCTGCGTCTTCGACGGAGCCGTCGTCACCAAGAAACCCGGCTACGAATCTCTAGGCGACCTCTATCCCTATTTCCTGGTCGGGCCCGGCGACGTTCGCCGGCCACCCTCGGGCGACGGGCTGCTGTTCGCGGTAACGACCCCGTGGGGGCCCTACGTATTCGGACTGCGCGACACGCAGACCCTAGCGGCTCTCGAACTGCTGCTGGGCGGACTCATGGACGGGAATACTCGTGCAGACGCGATATTCGAGCGGCTGCGCGAGCGCCGCGCCGACTTCACCGGGGCCTTTCTCACCCGCCTGTTCGCCCAGCTGCGCCGCTGGCGCGTGATATCGTTCCGGGATGAATGCTGATTCGATCGAGGCGCTCGAGCGCGCGGCCCTCGCCGGGGACTGGGGGGCGTCGGCACGGCTAGGACTCAACTATCTGGTCGGCCGCCGGGTTGCGGCCGATCCCGTGCGCGGCATCGCGCTGATCGACCAGGCGGCGCGCAGCGGAGATGCGCTGGGTGCGTACCTGGCCGCCACCATCGCCAGCACGTCTTTCTGGCGCCCACGCAACTGGACCGTTGCGCTCGATCACTTGCAGCATGCCGCGGAACGCGGCTTCGACGCCGCGCAGTCCGCGCTGCAGATACTGGCCACGGGGCCCTCGGGCGATGCGATAGACGGCCTGGACTGGACGGAAATGCGCGAAGCCATCAACCTCGATGCCTGGTTCACCCCGCCTGAGCCGCGGCTGCTACGAGAGACTCCCCGTATTCAAGTGACGGAGCAGTTCGTCCCGACCGCCGTTTGCCAGTGGCTCATCGAACGGGTCCGGGGGCGTCTTTCTCGTGCCACGATCTACGACAAGGCGACCGGCGGGACGACCGAGGACGGGCGCCGCACAAACTCGCAATGCGATCTGGACATCGAAATCGGCGGCGTGCTGACCTTTGTGCTCCGGGGACGGATCTCGGCCGCCACGGGTCGTCCGGACGCGGCGATGGAGGTGCCAAAGGTGCTTCACTACCGGCCCGGCGAGACCTTCGCCGAGCATTTCGACTACCTGAATCCGGACGAGCCGGCCTATGCCCGGGAACTCGCGGTGCGCGGCCAGCGCGTGCAGACCTACCTGATCTATCTCAACGACGATTTTTCGGGCGGTGAAACGCACTTTCCCGAGCTCGGCCTCTCGCATGCTGGCGCCGCCGGTGAAGCCCTGGTGTTCTCGAACGTTGATCCCAACGGCAAGCCGGACACGGCGACCCGGCATGCTGGACTCCCGCCCACTGAGGGGGAAAAATGGTTATTTTCCCAGTGGATCCGAGAGTTTCCTCGAGACTAATTGACTAATGGAACTCCTTTCGCGGCGTCGACCTTCCAGCGCCAGCCCTGGTCGTCGCCCATGTAGATGACCTGGTACGTAACCTTGGCCGATTCGGACGGCGGGATGTGCATGGTCTCGGTGTAGGTCTTCAGCCCGCGCGGGTCGAAGTCGTCCCACACTGCGATCGTCACTTCGGTGACGGCGATACCTTCGTTGAGATTCTCGAAGGTGATGGTGTATTTCGTCGTGAATCCGAACAGCGTCGCTTTCAGCTTGCTCAGTTCCTCCCCCGTGAGCGCGCGGCTCGGGCCCAGGGCGGGCTTGGACTCCGGCGCGGCCTCCGCCTGTTCGACACTCTCCGCATCGGGTGCCGATTCGGCCTCCGGCCGGGCTTCGGCAGGCACCGCGGCGGCCGGCGCGGATTGTGGGAACTTGCTACGGCAACTCGCGATGATCGCGTTCGCCGCAATGTCGCTCGAGACGCCCTTGAGGGACTCGAGGATGCACTCGTCGTAACTGGTGAACTCCGACACATCTGCCTGAATGGGAGCGGCCAGCAGCGGCACCATAAGGACGACCAGCAAGAGCGGGAGGCGCGTTGTCATTCTTGTCGTTCCTTGCGCAGACAGACGACCCTATTTATCCCGTTCTTTGAGCCACTTTGCAAGGCGGCGCGGTCTTCGAACGCTCAGTCCGGCAGCGCGTACACGACCAGGTAGTCACCCGGCGTGGTACCTATTCGTGCGTGGCCTCCTGCGGCGATCGCAACATACTGTTTGCCGGTGGCCTCCAGATAGTATGTCATTGGCGTTGCCTGCCCACCGGCTGGCAGGCGCCCCTCCCACAGCGTCTCGCCATCGGCGAGGCTGAACGCACGCAGGTAGTCGTCCTGCACGGCAGCCATGAAGATCAGACCGCCGGCGGTGATGATCGGGCCGCCGAGGCCGCCCATTCCGAGTTCCAGATTGGGCGCAATCGCGGGTGCAAGATCCTGGATCGAGCCGACGCCTCGTTGCCAGTTTATTCTGCCGCGCCGCATGTCTATCGAGGCCAGCAAGCCCCACGGTGGCGACGTGCAGGGCATGCCGAGCGGCGATCCGAGCAGCGTTCGCCGCATGCCGTACGGCGTCCCTGACATCGGCGCAAACTCCTGCTTTGCGAATTCCCCGGATTCCCGCGTTGCTCGCAATGCGTCTCTCGGAATCAGTGCCACCTCCATCGGTACGTCCATCGAGAACGTGACCACCGTTTCGCTGGCCGGGTCGAATGCGAGGCCACCCCAGTTGATGCCCCCGCCGTAACCGGGTAGCTCGATGGTCCCGGCGACGCTCGGCGGCGTGAACAGTCCCTCGGAACGCATCCCGGCCATCTTCTTGCGGCAAGCACGCTTGTCGAAAACCAGGATGCCCCAGGCGTCGTTCTCATTGACGGGCCCGGAACGCGCTATCGACGGCGGCGCCACCGGGAACGGCTGGGTTGGCGACAGGTGCTCACCCTCGACCCCGCCCTGCGGGACCGGTCGTTCCTCGATGGCATAGATCGGCTCGCCCGTCTTGCGATCGAAGCTGAAGATGTGCCCGGTCTTGGTACCCTGCAAGACGGCCGCTACGACCTCGCCGTCGCGCTCAAGTTCGACGAGCGTCGGTTGCGATGCGAGGTCGTAGTCCCAGACATCGTGGTGAACGAGTTGCCGGTACCAAGCGATCTCGCCGGTTGCGGCGCGCAGAGCAACGAGCGAATTCGCGTAAAGATTGTCGCCCTTGCGTTCGCCGCCATAGAAATCCGGACTGGCCGAACCCGTCGGCACGTAGACGAGACCGAGTTCGGGATCCGCGGCGAGCGGTGCCCAGGCGTTCGCCGAGCCGTTGCGGGCAGCTTCCTCGCTGTCCCATGTCGTGTAGGCGGGGTCGCTCGCGTTCCTGGGGATCGGGTCCCAGCGCCAGCGTTCTCGGCCGCTGCGCGCATCGATGCCGCGCACGATCCCGAGTTCCGACTCGACGGCACGATTGTCCCCGATAGCGGAACCGACAACGACGGTATCGCCCACGATGAC
>JBFFEB010000085.1:0-4703 GCA_041559075.1 Woeseiaceae bacterium
ACAGCCAGCCGTTCGCGAACACGGCGGCGGGCAGCAGCGTCAAGAGCATCACCGCGGCAGTCAGGAGCACCGTGTCGATTCCGTAGCTCAGGTAGCGAATGGGCGCTGCCATGCCCCATGCCGCGCCGGCCTGGACGGCGAGCCCGCGCAGCAGGAACAGCGTGCCGCTGGCGAACACCGCGCCGACGTGAAGCAGCTTTATTTGAGGATAGAACTCGACCATCGCCGGCACAGGATACTGCTGAAGCATGTCCCTGCGCGCCTTGATCTACATCATTTCGAGCTTCACAACCCGATTACGTGGGCGTCCACCGTGACGCCCCGGCGGTTCGTGTCATTGATGATGAAACGGCCATTGCGACCCGCCGCCCGCCTGGCTGAACGCGTCGTGGTTCGAGCGGCTGGGCGGGACGAATCAACAGGTGCCCGCCGGCTCGTGTAGCATGGCTCTCAGCCAGGCACGTGGAGAAATGATGAACCTCATCGGCAATATCCTGTTCTTCATCTTCGGCGGGTTCGCGATTTTCTTCGGCTACCTGCTGGGCGGGATCGTGCTCTGCCTGACGATCATCGGCATTCCCTTCGGTATCCAGTGCTTCAAGCTCGCCGGCGGCGTGCTCGCACCGTTCGGCCGCGAAGTGCGCGAAACCCGGCCGCCGGGCGGCACCCTCGCGCTGATCATGAACATCATCTGGATCATCCTGCCCGGACTCGAACTCGCCATCATGCACCTGTTCCTGGCCGCGTTTTTCACGCTCACGATCGTCGGCATCCCGCTCGCCATGCAGCACATCAAGCTGCTGCCGCTCGCGCTGCTGCCGTTCGGCCGGGTGGTGCGGGACATGGACACCGGGCGGGAGTATCCGTGATCTTCGTCTTCGAGGTGCATGTGCGTCCCGGGCATACCGCGGAGGCCTATGCCGGGGCCTGGGTGCGCGCGAGCGAGATCATCCAGCAGGCACCGGGGGCGCGCGGTACGCGCCTGCACCGGAAGATCGGCGACGAGCGCACGCTGCTCGCGATCGCGAGCTGGGACAGCAAGCGGCAGCGCGACGCGATGGAAGCGGATCCATCGGCCGACGTACAGCGCATCATCGCGGAGCAAGCCGAGTTCGTGGATGTCCGCGTCATCGGGGAATTCGAGGACCCCGACTGGGTCGTTAGTCCCGGCCAGGAATAGCTTCGAGCCACTGGACGACTTCGTCCCAGACCCGCTCGGAGCCCTTGCGAAAGAATCCCATGTGACCGAGCTTTTCGAGCCCGTAGTTCGCCGGCACCAGGTGCCGCCGGGTTACATTGGAATAAGCCCGCATCATGTCGTCGACGGCGCGCGGCGTGCCCCAGTCGTCGTCTTCGATGCTGTAGGCGAGTACCGGTGCGTCGAATGCCTCGTATCGCTGCAGCGGCAGGGTCTCGTCGCCGAGCAGGTAATCCCGGTTCCGACACCAGCGCGCCCATTCGAGGGCGACGCCGGCGGGCAGGTCCTCGCCGGCCGCGAACCTGCTCCACGGGAAATAGCCGAACAATCGCGTGAGGACCGGGATCAGGACCGTCACCGCAAAACGGGCCCGGTATTGCTCGAACCCCCCCTGCACGCCCCAGTATCCGCTCTGGGCCGACACGCCGACCATCGCCGAGATTCGCTGCGGGGTTTCGATCAGCCCGATCCCCTGGCCGCCGAAACTGTGGCCCACGGAGAAGATGCGCCGCGGCCCGAACTCCGACGACAGCCAGTCAACGATCGCCTGCATGTCGATCAGCGCCCAGTCGCGCATCCGCACGTCGAAACCGCGCAAGCTCGGTGGCGCCGAGTCGCCGATACCGCGATAGTCCCAGGTGACCGTCGTCCAGCCGTGATCACGCAGATAATCGGCGAAGTACTTGTAGAACTGGCGCGGAACACCGGTCGCGGCGTTGACGAGCACGACCGTATCGGATCCTGGATTCTCGAACACGCTGGCCGCGAGCACCCAGCCGCGCGCATCGATTTTCCGTTCCAGGACAGGCCCGGTCACGCCTTGCCGGGCTTCACCAGTTTCACCAGGTACTGCAGGCCGACCAGCACGCCGCCGACCACCACCCCGGTTACTCCGTTGAAGACGAGCGACGCAAGATCGGAGAACAGGTCCCTGGCGACCGGCAAAGTGTGCGCATAGTCCTCGATATCGTGCAGCCACTCCGCGAGCAACGGCAAGCCGTGGGCGATGATGCCGCCGCCGACGAGGAACATCGCGGCGGTACCCAGCACGGCCAGAGACTTCATCAATACCGGCGCGAAACTCAGCACCATTCCACCCAGCCGGTTCTGCAACGCGACGATCCTCGACTCACCGGTCTTTTCCATGAGGTGCATAGCGACGTCGTCGAGCTTGACGATGCCGGCGACGAGCCCATAGACACCGATGGTCATGAGCGCGGCAATCAGCGATACGACGCCGATGCGAACCGCGAGCTCCGCCTCCTGCACCGTGCCCAGCGCGATGACGATGATCTCGGCCGACAGGATGGCATCGGTGCGTATGGCGCCGCGGATGCGCTGCTTCTCGAACTGCACCATGTTCACCTGGCGATCGGCGACCGCCTGGACACGCTTCGTGTGATCCTCTTCTTCCTCCTCGCGCGAGTGCAACAGGCGATGCGCGACCTTCTCGAAACCCTCGTAACACAGGAACGCGCCGCCGATCATGAGCAGCGGCGTGATGATCCACGGGAACAGGGCACTCAGGAACAGCGCCGCCGGCACCATGACGAGCTTGTTGACCGCGGACCCCTTGAACACCGCCCACACGACCGGAAGTTCGCGCTCTGCGCGCACCCCCGAGACCTGCTGGGCATTGAGCGCGAGATCGTCGCCGAGGACACCGGCCGTCTTTTTCGCCGCGACCTTGGTCATCAGCGACACGTCGTCGAGTATCGTGGCGATATCGTCGAGCAGAGTAAGCAGGCTGCCAGCGGCCATAGGAGGCTCCGGTCGAGGAGTTAGTCGGTGTCTCGCTCGGGGTCGCGACTCGACGGGTACGGGAGTTTGACGTGCCCCCACCGAACGACCAGGACGGCCAGCGCAATAACGAGAATGCTCGCGGCAATGGCGATCACACGCATTGCTTCCATGTCCTTGACGTCGATGATCAGGTAGCGCGCGATCGCGACGATGGCTATGTAGAGCGGCATGCGCACCGGGAGCTTCCCCGACTCCCAGTAGACCTTCACCATGGTCACGGTCTCGACGTAGATGAACATGAGCAGCAGGTCGGTGAGCAGGACCGTCTGCTGGACCCACATGTGCCGTATCTCGATGCCGCCGGCGACCAGCGTTGCCAGCAGGATGATCGTGAGGCCGGCATCTTCGACGAGCCTGGCGACTCGGATGCCGTGCCGCCGGATATCGCTGTGGATGTGTTGGCTCGGATCGCTCATCGGCTCATTCTACCGGCTATTCTTCAGGACATTAACGCCCAGTACGCCAATGTCCATGCCGTCGAAGACGGGGAAGCCCTGGCGCTCGAAGACAGCCTTGTAGCGCTGGTAAGGCACGCCGGCGTCGATGACGATGCCGACGAGGCGGCCCGATGACTGCGCGAGTGACCTGAGTCTCGTCGCGAAGGCCTCCGCCTGCGTGAGTTGCTGCGTGTCGAGCTGCTCCGACAGCGGCACCAGCCCCAGCATGACGACCCCGGCACCGAAGCCGATCATCGCTTCCACGCAATCGACATACACCGCCTCGTCGGCCATCGGCGTCAGGTCCAGCGGATTCGCGGCCGCTACCAGCCCTTCCATGCCGTGACGCTCCAGCACGCCGTTCAACACGGCGCGATCCTCGTCGCTCAGCTGGTACAGGCGTTCGGTGTCGGTATCGCCGAGGATGTCGACGCTGCCGACCGTCTCGTAGCCGGCATTCGTGACGATCGCGAGCTTGCCGAGCTCGCGCAGGTCCGGGTACGCCGCCATCCACTTGAGCACCGCGTTGAACTGGTTGAACGACTCGGTGATGACCGCCCCGGCCTTGTGCAGCAGCCGCTTCTGCACGTGATAGTCGCCGGTCATGGCGCCGGTGTGGCTCTCGGCCGCGGATTTCCCGAGCTGCGAGCGCCCGCCCTTGTAGATGATGACATGGCGGTTCTCGGCGCGGAATTCCTCGACCAGCTTCGCGACCGCGCAGGCGTCACCGCCGACGAAACCTTCGACGTAGATGCCCAGGACCCGCACGGACCTGTCGCGCGCAACCAGCGCCATGAAGTCCGAGAGCTTCAGGTCCAGCTGGTTGCCGATCGAGAAGCCGTATTTCAGGTTCAGGTTGGAATGCCGCGACAGGCGGGTGATCAGGAACGCACCGCTCTGGCTGATCAGCGCGACGTCCGAATCGGGGGCGAACTCGACGTTCAGCTTGCTCTGCGGGATGAACAGGCTGTTGAGCTTCAGGGGCGACAGCAGCATGCCGAGGCCGTTGGGGCCGACGATGGCCGGGCACCACTCGCCCGCCTGCCGGCGCGACTGCAGGAGGCCGGACAGGCGGGCGCCGAAACCGTCCCTGTCGGCGCCGTCACCGATGCCGCCGGCGACGATGTAGACGACCGCGGCGCCGCCGCCCTGCGCGCACAGCTGCTCGATCATCGGCATGCATTGTTCAGCAGGCAAAGCAATAATCAGGATGTCGACCGGCGCGGCGGCGAGTGCGGCGACATCAGGCACACAGGCGATGCCCT
>JBFFEB010000086.1:0-4493 GCA_041559075.1 Woeseiaceae bacterium
GAAGCTGAACGACGAGGTGCGGCCAGGGACCTGCAGGTCCGGGATCTGCGCGAACTGGTTCAACAACTCCTCGGAGAGGCCGTCGGCGAAATACTCGTTCTCCGGGTCCGCACTCATGCTTACGAAAGGCAGCACCGCGATGGAGCGCTTGCCGGGCGCAGGTTCCTCGACAGGCGTGTCGGTCTCGACGCTCGGCTGTGCGGCAGGCTCCATCGGCTCGATGCGCGTCTGCCGCTCCCAGATGAAGTAGCCGAGCGCGATGATGAGGACGACGATGATGACCCTGTCGAGCCTGCGGCCCGTGGAGCGCGTGATGGATGCCGCGCGGTCGACGTCTTTCTCGCGCTTTACGCCTTCGGGCGTGAGCTCGAACACCCAGGCGAACACCACCGCGGCTGGCAGGCCGAGCAGCAGCACCACGACCAGGATGTTCAGCACCCAGTCCGGCGCACCGAAGAGCGGGAACACCACGTCGGCCACCTGTATCAGCAGCCAGCCGATCGCGGCGTAGGCCACGCCCACGCGGAACACGTTGCGTCGTCTTAACTCGGCAAATAATGACATCCAGAGGGCCCTGTACCCGGCAGACCCCGATGATAGCGAGAAACCCCCCTGAACTCGCAGGGGATTTTGCTCACGGCGTTCAGTGGTCAATCAGCACTCGGGCACAGTGGCCGAATCGCGTGGGCGGCCTCCCTGCCGGACTGCCAGCGGAACGTATGGCCGTCCGAGAAGTAGTAATAGATGACCCCGTTCGGGAACATCGCGACCGTTATGCCGCCGAAGCCGGACATGAACGGAACCCACACGGGCTCCGCGCACTTCAGTGACGGACCCGCGTTGTAAGCCCAGAAGCCGTTGTTGTAATAAAGATCATCGTGGCCGGCGCTCAAGCCGGTGACGGCGGGAAGGCGTTGCAACGATGCCTCGAGCATTGCCGGGTCGAGTACCGGCTTTCCGTCGAGCACGCCGCCGTCGTAGGCGAGCCAGCTCGCGATGCGGACGATGTCGTCCGCCTCGTAGGTCAGCCCGTAACCGGTGAACGGCTGGGACGTGTCATCGTAAGTGCGCTTGGTGACGTCGAGCTGCGAGCTGAGGTTCAGCGCATGCCAGATTGGTTCGAGAAGCACCGAATCATAGATATCGCCCCCGCCGCGCTCGTGGAGGAATTGCTGCAGGGCGACCCCCAATAAATAAGTATCCGAGGTGTGGTACACGAAGATCGTGCCGGGTTCGGCCTTCCTTGGGAAGTGATTGCAGGCGAATTCGATTTTCTTCGAATGACGATCTGCGAAGACGAATTCGTCGTGCGGCGCCGAATCTTCGTCGACCTCGTAGTCGGTCGATTCGAAGTTCCCGGTGGCCATGTCGAGTGCGTCTTCGATCGTGACGTCGCGCCACTTCGAGTGGTCGCACTCGTCCACCAGCGAGGCGATCGATTTCCCGGATACGCCCGGGTAAAGCTGTTCGAGCCGCATGGTAACGACGCTCGCGAAGATGGATTTTGCTGTCGAATAGGAGGGTAGCGGCAACGACGAACAGAACGGATGCGGTCCCTTCCGGGTCGGGCAGTCGCTGCGATAGTGTGTTCCGCCGACGACGAGGCCGAGTACGCTGATGTCGTCCGCCGGGATGCCGTCGGCGACGCCGAGAGTCAAAGCATCGATCGACGGATAGTCCTCGGCAAGGCGCTCGAGGGATCGGATGGGAAAACGGCTCGCCCGATGCGCATCGACACGGGCAATGACCGGCGCAGCCTCGTCCGCGAGATCCCGTGGCGCGTACCCGGCATCGACCACGCCCCACAGGTCCGCCTTGAAGTAACCGCAGGTTTCGCTGATGACCTGGTAGGCGACGCGCGATACTTCGTCGCCCCGAAACAGCCAGCTCATCACGCCGTTGTGGGTGCAGTTCGCGGCGCGCTCCTGCAGGGCGATCGGCAGGGACACGCGCGTCCAGCCACCATCTTCGGCCGCCTGCCAGGCCTTGCCCGGGAGCAACACGATCTCCCAGTAAGGATGGCTGCTGCGCTGGACACCTGTTACCAGCGGGATCACGTCGCTCCCCCGCTGCACGAAGTCGAACTCGAACTCCGGCAGGTGACGCAGCGGCTCGCCGATGTCGCCGCTGCGGTCCAGGGGATCGTGGATTGCCCGGAAGCCGGTTGCACGCTCGACGCCCACCAGCCGCAGCGTGCCTGAGAATTCCTGCGTGGGCTGCATCGCTTTGCCGGGTGGCGTGAAGGCCGCCATCGGCACGGGTGCGGGCAGTGGCTCCGTGCCGAGCAGGAAGGCAGCCGACAGCGGCTGTTCCGGCAGCTGCCTGTCTCCCGAGCACGCGGTGATCAACACGACGCCTGCAACGACGGCGGCTGCGCGCATGTTAGACGTCGAGCGCAATCCCTTCGCCCTCGAGCTTTGCGATCAGCGGCGCGAGCTGCGCACTGTACTGGCGCCACTTCCCGACCGAGCTGCGGTAGACGGGCTGCCGCACCTGCACCGTGCTGGCGGTGGTCGATGCCGTCCTGTTCTCGTGGAAGCGCAGGCAGGCTTCCTCGTAGTCCAGTCCGCAGTGTTCGAGTAGCCGGTGGACTTCGGGCTCGAAGTGGTCGACCAGCTTTTCGTACTCGATCGTGTAAACGACATCCGGCAACACGCGGTCCCAGTGCCGCATGAGCCTGTCGTAGGCGGCGTAATATCGCGCGAGCTCTTCGAGGTCGTAGGAGAACGGGTAGGCATCGACGAACAGCTGCTTGTAAACGGCGTAACAGGTGTCGAGCGGATGGCGCCGGACGCTGATGATCTTTGCCTTCGGCAGCGCGAGGCGGATCAGGCCGACGTACAGGAAGTTCAGCGGCAGCTTGTCGATGAATCGCGGCGTCTTGCCGGTGAAGGGCCGCGTCGACTCGATGTAGGCGTCGCCGAGCGCGGCGAAGTCGATCGAGGCGCTCAGGCGCACGAGTTCGTCGCGGGGTGGCGGCGGGCCGCTCACCCGGGCACGTACCTGTTGCATCAGCACGGTGGCGAAATTGCCGAGCTCGCCGGCCGAGTAGACCTCGGAATGGCTGGCGAGGATGCGTTCGACCAGCGTGGTGCCGGTGCGCGGCATGCCGATGACGAAGATCGCCTCGCCGTTGTCGCTGCCCGTAGTCGGCGTCGCCAGGCGCTCGGCGCTAAAGGTCTCCTCGATAGCCGCCATGGTGTCGATGTCACGCTGGACGTCGTAGCGCATCAGGCTGCGGCGCTTGTCGGCACCGCGCTTCAGGTAGCCGAAGGACCGATCCGGTTCGCCCAGGTCCTCGAGTTCTTTCGCGAGCGCGTAGCAGACGTGCACCTCGCCGCGCGGATCGGCGATGCCTTTATCGAGCATCGCTTCCAGCGCCTCGGCGTGGTTGTTCTCGAGCGTCTGTTTGCGAAGTTCGGAGCGGACCTTGATCGCTTCCCAGTCGGCCGGGTCGAGTTCGATCGCCCTGTCGAAATTCGCCTCCGCCTGCTCGATGTCGCCGAGCGATCGCTGCAGTGCGGCGATGTTGTAGTAGTGCTTTGCACGATCCGGTTCGAGTGCGGCCGCGCGTTCGTAGCACGTGACGGCTTCCCCGCGCCGTTCGAGCTGGGTGTAGAGCATGCCGAGCGTGGAGTGCCGGTAGGCCGTCGACAGGTCGCGAGCGGCGAGCTCCTCGACGAGCGGCTCGAGCGCCGCGGTATCGCCGAGCCTGCCGACACACAGCGCCCGCTGCAGCAATCCGTCGGTGTTGCCGGGCTCGAGCGCGAGCGCCTTGTCGATCGCGGCAAGCGCGGCGGTCGCGTTATTCAGTCGCAACGCGAGCTGGCTGGCCGTATGCCAGCCCGAGGCGTAGTTCGGGTGTTCGCGGTTCAGCTGCTCGCAGGTTGCGAGCGCTTGCCGCACGTCCTTGTCGCGCAGCGACCGCCAGACGCGATCCTCGAGGGATCGCGCGGCGGCCGGTGTGCTGCTGTCGCTCTGCGGAGGGACCATGAATCCGGCATTGTGCCGGATGCCGGAATCCTCGCCTAGAACCGGTAGCCGATCTTCAGGCCGAAGGTCCGCGGTTGCACGATGAACTGGCGATTGCCGTTGCCGTACCAGTTTTCGAATATGCCGGTGTCGTAGCTCCAGTTGCTCTGCGCGAAGCCGCCGCTCGGCGCCGCCTCGTCGGTCAGGTTGCGGCCGTACAGCGTCGCCCGCCAGGGCCCGGACGCCAGCGTGACGCTTGCGCCGAGCAGCGTGAACGAGTCGAAGGTTTCATTGACCAGGGATGACTGGTTGATGAAGTTTTCCGACTCGCTCTGGTAGTAGACGTCCACCGCGCCGATCAGGTCCATGTTCGAGCCGAGCTGCCAGGTGTTGTCGAGATTCAGGCTGAGCACGCTCTCCGGTGCGCCCGGCAGGGTCGAACCTGCCGGCGCCACGACGCCACCCGTCTGCGGGCTGATGAAGTCCTTCTCCAGCTCTGCGTTGACGTAGGTGTAGCCGGC
>JBFFEB010000087.1:0-4137 GCA_041559075.1 Woeseiaceae bacterium
ACGTGCACGCCGTTGACGCCTCGACCGGTGAAGAGCTCTGGACATTCATACCCAGGGAGCACCTGCAGAATCTGCCGCGGCTGTTCTTCAACTCGGAGGCGCCATACAAGTTCTACGGCGTGGACGGGGACATCGTGCCCGTCGTCAAGGATGTCGACAATGACGGCGTCGTCGACCCCGGCGACGGTGACTTCGTCTACATCATCTTTGGCATGCGGCGCGGCGGCAATTTCTACTACGCACTGGACGTAACGGACAAGAACGCCCCGAAGATAAAGTGGCGTATCGGCACGCCGGACTTCGGGCAGACATGGTCCAGTCCCTCCGTCGCGCGTGTCGCCATGAACGATCCGGGACTCAACAACGACAAGGCCGTCGTCATCTTCGGCGGCGGTTACGACACGGCGCACGATACGATGGCGCATCCGTCGACTCCCGACGCCAAGGGCGCGGGCGTCTATTTCGTCGACCTGCAGACCGGTAACGTGCTCTGGCGTGCCGGCAGGGATGCGAACGCCGACCTGCAGCTCCCGGGCCTCACGCGCTCGATCGCAACCCAGGTTCGAGTGATCGACCTGACCGGCGACGGCTTCGCCGATCGCATGTACGCCTCGGACATGGGCGGTCAGATCCTGCGCTTCGACATATTCAACGGCAAGTCGCCGAGCGGCTCGGGCACCGATGCGCTGGTCACGGGCGGTGTCGTCGCCCAGCTTGGCGCCGAAGGCAGCGGCTCGCCGGGTGTCGAAGACACGCGGCGATTCTATGCGGCGCCGGACGTGTCGATCTTCAACGACAACATCCAGAACCGCCGGTTCATAGCGATCAGCCTCGGTAGCGGCTATCGCGCACACCCGCTCGATGATTCGAACACGGACCGTTTCTATTCGATACGCGACAGAAACGTGTTCAATGCGCTGACCCAGGCCGAGTACGATGCAATTCCGCCGATTACCGAATCCGATCTGGTCGAGGTCAGCGGACAGGTGGGCACGGCGATCGGTCAGAATCGGGCCGGCTGGCAGTTCACGCTCCCTGCAGACCAGAAGGTGTTCTCGAATTCGGTCACGTTCAACAACGAGGTCTTCTTCGTCGCTTTCTCCGCCGATACGGC
This sequence comes from Woeseiaceae bacterium, assembly GCA_041559075.1. Classification (GTDB taxonomy): domain Bacteria; phylum Pseudomonadota; class Gammaproteobacteria; order Steroidobacterales; family Woeseiaceae; genus UBA1847. Next base: position 1,115 of record JBFFEB010000087.1, read on the forward strand.
CGGCGCCGCCGTCTGCTCGGCCGGCCTTGGCCGAAATTTCCTGTACCGCGTCTCGGTCACCAACGGCGATCCGATCGCGGATCTCGACACGATCGTATCCGGGGAGGAAGACACCGCGCGGGTCACCGAACTGGCTCAGGGCGGCATCGCACCGTCGCCGGCATTCCTCTTTCCGGGCCCCGAGCAGGATTGCACCGGCGAAGCATGCTCGCCGCCGCCGATCGGCTGTGTCGGCGTCGAGTGCTTCGACCCGGGCTTCAAGAACCTCCCGGTCCGTACGCTGTGGACCCAGGACGGCGTTGAATAATGACCAGTGGGCAACGCGTGCCGGCAGGCCGCCTGCACGGGACGCGCGGCATCACACTCCTCGAGCTGATGATCGTGGTCGTGATCATCGGCTTCCTGGCATCGATCGCGTACCCGAATTATCGTGAGTTTGTGGCACGCGCGAAACGCAATGAGGCGAAGGCTGCGTTGCTGCAGATAGCGACCAACCAGGAACGTTTTTACCTGCAGAACAATACCTACACCTGCGACATGACGCGGCTGGGGTTCTCCGCGGCCGCCGATTTCGTGACCGAATCGGGTACCTACACCGTCAATGTAACCGACTGTACTGCCGACAACTTCACTGCCGTGGCGGACTACAACCCTTCGGATGCGGAAGAAGGCAAATGCAACCTTTTCCAGATCAACGGCCGTAACGTGAAGACGTCCGATCCCTATACCGATTGCTGGACGCGAACTCGCTAGATTACTGACGCACTACTCAGGTGGCGCCTCTTCGGGCGCCGTCTTTTCTCTGCCCGATAAGAACAGGGAGTCGATGATGAGCAGCGCGGCGCCCACGGTGATCGCGGAGTCCGCGACATTGAACGAGGGAAATGCCCAGCTGCCGAACCAGACCTGGATGAAGTCCGTAACGTAGCCCAGCCTGATCCGATCGACGAGGTTGCCGAGCGCACCGCCGAGCACGAGCGTCAGTCCCGCGGAGAGCACCAGTAGTTCGCCGGAGCGGATGCGCCAAAGCCACACCACCAGCACAGCGCTCACGACCGAGGCGAGCACGATGAAGAACCAGCGCTGCCAGCCGCCCGCGCCGGCCAGGAAGCTGAATGCGGCACCGGTATTCTGCTGATGAGTCAGGTTGATGAAGCCGTTGATGGGTACGTCACCGTAGAGCGGTATCCAACGGATGATTGCCGCCTTCGTCGCCTGGTCGGCGAGCACGATGACGGCCGCAAAGATCACCCATACGACGAATCGCTTAATGCCCTGTTTCGATTCCAAGCTGTCCAGTCCCTCAGGCGTCTGCGGCGAGCGCGGACCTAGCATTTTCGGCGTCGACGCCCATTTGCGCAACCAGGTCCTCGACGAGATCGAATTTCTCCTGGTCGCGCAGCCAGGCAATGAAATCGACATGGATATACTCGCCGTAGATGTCCTCGTCGAAATCGAAGATGTGCACCTCGAGAATCGGCTTGGTGCCCGCGAATGTCGGCCGCGACCCGACACTCGCTACCCCGTCGTGAGGTCCGCCTTCGAGCCCGTGCACACGCACCGCGAAGATTCCCATGACCGCGCTCTGCCGCCGGCGCAGATCGACGTTCGCCGTCGGGTAGCCTAGCGTGCGGCCGACCCGGTCGCCCTTCACGATCTTTCCGGACATCCGGTACGGTCGTCCCAGCAGTTTTCCCGCCGCCTTCATATCTCCGCCCCCCAGCGAATCGCGAATCGCGGTACTGCTCACCCGCACGCCATTGACGACCACGCTCGGCACCTGTTCGACGTCGTACCCGAGCACGCCGGCAACGGCGTTGAGATGCTCGACCGATCCCTCGCGGCGGCGTGCAAAATGAAAGTCATCGCCGACCACGAGGTAGCGCGCGTTCAGTCCGTGAATGAGAATCCGGCGGATGAAGTCGGCGGCGGGGATCTCGCGCATCGGCGCTGCAAACCGCGGGCAGTAGAACAGGTCGATCCCGTGCGTCTCGAGGCTCTCGAACTTTTCGCGGAACCGCATCAGCCGCGCGGGCGGGCTGGCGCCGCCGAAGAACTCCTTCGGCGTCGGCTCGAAACTCATTACGACGGCGGTCAGACCCTTGTCCTGCGCGACGTGGATAACGCGTTCGAGCAACTGCTGGTGACCCAGATGGATGCCGTCGTAGGCGCCGATCGTCACGACACTGCCCGCCCCGAGTTCCGGGTATGGCAGGTCCTGGAGATGCCTCACGAGCCGCACGTCAGCCCTGCCTGAGGCGGAAATCGGCGGTGCGCATGCCGAGCAGGAACAGGACCGCGAAATACACGGCAACGGCGACGATGATCGCGGTCGCGAGCCAGGCGACCCGCTCGGGGACGCCGCTCTCCAGCCACCAGGCGAGCGGCCGTTGCAGGGCGAACAAGGCAGCGGTCATCACGATGTTTGCTGCGACAGTCCGGAACAGTAACAACGGCCAGCCCTTTCCATGGCGCGCCACGCCCTCCCGCCGCAGGCCGCGGTAGAGAAGGTATGCGTTGAGCAGCGCCGCAACGGAAATGGCCAGGGCGAGCCCGGCATGCGAGCCCTCGAAGCCGATGTGCGTCAGGTACCAGGCGAGGCTGACACTCAGCAGGAAGTTGACCGCCAGCGCGATCAGGCCGATCCTCACTGGGGTCGTCGTGTCCTCGCGAGCGAAGTAGGCCGGCGCGAGTATCTTCACATAGGAGAACCCGATCAGCCCCACGGCGAACGCCTGCAAAGCCAGCGCCGTCATGCGCACATCCTCGCCGGTAAACACCCCCCCGTAGAAGATCGTGGCGACGAGCGGCTCGGCGAGCACGACGAGTCCAATCGCCGCAGGCACGGCGATCAGGAACACGAGCTTCATCGACCAGTCAAGCGTCTCGGCAAATTCGTCGTGAGATTCATTGGCGGCCTGCCGCGAGAGGTACGGCAACGTCACGGTCGCGAGCGCGATGCCGAACAGGCCGAGCGGAAACTCCATCAGCCGGTCGGAGTAGTACAGCAGGCTGATCTTCCC
>JBFFEB010000088.1:0-3253 GCA_041559075.1 Woeseiaceae bacterium
AGGTCGGTGCCGCCGAGCTTCCGCTCCGCTTCGGGCCAAAGTTCGTCGAGCGCCTGCAGGCCCGGCGGCTCTTCGCGGCTGTCGAGGAACACCGCATCCCCTCCCGCACGTTTCAAGTGGCGCGCAACGGACAACCCGGTAGCGCCAAGCCCCAGCACGAGATCCTTCGCCGCGACTCCCGCTGGGGATCCGGCCTTTTCTCGGGTTCGCGTCTTCTTGACCGTAATCATCGGATCTTCAGGCTCGCGAAACCGATCAACACGAGGATGACGGTGATAATCCAGAACCGGACGATCACCTTCGGCTCAGCCCAGCCCTTGAGTTCGAAGTGGTGATGTATCGGCGCCATTCGGAACACGCGACGCCCCGTCAATTTGAATGATGCAACCTGGATCATGACCGACAGCGTTTCCATGACGAATATGCCGCCCATGATTGCGAGCACGATTTCCTGACGTACGATGACCGCCACGACGCCGAGCGCGGCACCGAGCGCCAGCGCACCGATGTCGCCCATGAATACCTGCGCCGGATACGTGTTGAACCAGAGAAATCCGAGTCCCGCGCCCGCCAGTGCCGCGCAGAACACCAGTACCTCGCCGGTCCCGGCGACGTACGGAATGCCGAGATAGCCCGAGAAATTCACGTTACCGGTGACGTAGGCAAACACGCCGAGGGCGCCCCCAACGAGCACCGTGGGCATGATCGCAAGACCATCGAGGCCATCGGTCAGGTTGACGGCGTTCGAGAAGCCAACAATAAAGAAGTACGTTACGACGACCTGGAATATGCCGAGCGGTATCGAGAGGTCTTTGAAATACGGGATCAGCAACGAGGTAGAGACCTCGTCAGTCGCCGTAACGTACAAAGCAATGGCAGCGGTAATTGCCGCTGCAGACTGCCAGAAGAGCTTTTGCCTGGCCGAGATACCGGCCGGGTCCTGTAATACGAGTTTCTTGTAGTCGTCGACGTAACCGATCACACCGAAGGACAAAGTCACGAACAGGACGATCCACACGAAGTGGTTCTCGAGATCGGCCCAGAGCACCGTGCTCACGGCGATCGCCGTCAGGATCAGTGCGCCACCCATCGTCGGCGTGCCCGCTTTGGGAAGATGCGTAACCGGGCCTTCTTCCCGCACCGGCTGCCCGACCTGGTTCATGGAGAGCTTCGCAATCATTCGCGGACCGATGACGAAGGACAGAACCAGCGCCGTGAGCGCGCCGAGGATGGCGCGCATCGTCAGGTAATTGAACACGTTGAAACCGGACTCGAACTGCGCCAGGTAATTGGTGAGGTAGAGCAACACGGTCAGGCCTTCCCGCTCGGGGCCTGCAACTCGTGCAGCGCATCCACGATCCGCTCCATCTGCATGAAGCGCGACCCCTTCACGAGTACGTTCATGCCCTCGGCCAGTTCGGACTTCAGCCGCGAGATCAGGCCATCGATGTCGGCGTACCAGCTCGCACCTTCGCCGAACCCCTCGACCGTGTTGCGAGACAACTCCCCGGTCGCGAGTAACCGCGAAATTCCGGCATCACGGACCTTTGCGCCGGTTACGGCATGCAGCCGCTTCGCATCGTCGCCCAGTTCGCCCATGTCTCCGAGCACGATGAGGCTGTCGCCTGGCAACGCCGCGAGGAACTCCGCGGCGGCAACAACGCTCGCCGGATTGGCGTTGTAGCTGTCGTCGTAGACGGTCACGCCCCCGATCCCGGCGAGGCGACGCAGGCGGCCCTCGACGGGCTTCACCGATTCCAGTCCCGACTTGATGTCGGCGATGTCGATACCGACCGCGATCGCGATCGCTGCGGCGGCGCAGGCATTCCTGACGTTGTGCCGACCGGAAAGCGCAAGAGTAACGTCGATGTCGCCACCGGGCAGGTGCAGATCGAAACACGAGCCACCGGCTTCGGCGACGATATTCCTGGCATAGACGTCGGCATCCGAATCGATGCCAAAGGTGATCAGCTGCGTATCCTCGACCAGCGTTGACCAGTATTCGAAGTAGTGGTCGTCGGCGTTGAGGATTGAGACCTTCGGCCGCACCTCGCCGCACAGGATCTCGCCTTTCGCGCGAGCCACACCGTCGCGCGAACCGAAGCCTTCGAGGTGCGCATCACCAGCATTCGTTATCACGACGATGTCCGGCCGGGCAAGTGCGGTCAGGTATGCGATCTCGCCCGCGTGGTTCGCCCCCATCTCCAGCACCGCGAAGCGGTGATGGTTTTCGATACGGGTCAGCATCAGCGGCATGCCGATGTCGTTGTTCAGGTTGCCCTGGGTGGCCAGCGTGGGAGCGCCCGTCGCGAGACACGCGGCAGTCAGTTCCTTGAGCGTCGTCTTGCCGTTGCTACCCGTTACGCCGACTACGATGGGCGAGAGTTGCTGTCGCCAAGCCGCACCGAGTTCGCCGAGCGCACGCCTGGAATCCTCCACCGCGATCTGCGCGATCTGTTCGTCGACCACCCTCGGCACGACCGCACCTGCAGCACCCTTGTTGCGCGCCTGCCCGACGTAGTCGCAGCCGTCAAAGTTCGGCCCCTGCAGCGCGACGAAGAGTTCGCCCTGTTTGAGCGTCCGGGTGTCGGTGCTCACGCCGCTGAAGGCGTGGTCGGCACCGTGCAACCTGCCATGCATGAAGTCGGCAGCGATTGCCAGCGTAGACATCACTCGCCGCCCTCCTCGCGGCCCTCGCGCGCTGCGAGACTGGCTGCCGCGACCGCGTAGTCGGAAAATTCGCGGCGCTCGTCGCCGATCAACTGGTAATTCTCGTGGCCCTTGCCCGCGAGCAGCACGACGTCTCCGGCGGCCGCACTGGAGATGGCCCAGTCGATAGCGGCTGTCCTGTCTTCTATGACCGTGGCGGCGGCCCGGTTCTCGAGCCCGTCGAGGATGGCGCCGATTATCTGCATGGGGTCTTCGCTGCGCGGGTTGTCGTTCGTAATGACCACGCGATCGGCGTTGCTTTCGACGGCGCGACCCATCAACGGTCGTTTGCCTGCGTCGCGCTCGCCGCCGCAACCGAACACGCACCAGAGCTGACCGCCGGAGTGCTGCCGCAGCGATCGAAGCGCCGACTCGACAGCGGACGGCGTGTGCGCATAGTCCACGATTACATCCGGACCCGACTCCGCTTCGACACGTTGCAGGCGCCCCGGAGGGGCTTCTGCTTCGGAGAGTGCCGCGCATGCTGCATCGAGCCGTACGTCATCGCTGATCAGGGCGGCAAGTACCAGGGCGGCGTTGCCGA
>JBFFEB010000089.1:0-2993 GCA_041559075.1 Woeseiaceae bacterium
GATCTGGTCCTGTGCGCAGTGTTACACCTGCGCCGCGCGTTGTCCCTTCGGCAATTCACCGGGCGGTCTCGTCATGCTCATGCGCGAGACCGCGATCAAGCACGGCATGGAGTCGGCGAAGAGCGTGCTGCGGCCGTTCAGCCGCGTGATGCTGAAGCTCATCTCGACCGGCAACCAGCTCTCTCCGGACATGATCAACCCGGAGGGGTTTGCCGACTGGGGCCCGAATATCTCAAAGGTCGATGCGCCATTGACGACGCTGCGCAAGGCCATCCCGATGCCGACGCTGCACACCACCGCGACGGCCTGGGAGGTCAACCTGAAGACGTCCGTCGAGCTCTATACGATCTGGGAAGAGACCGGCGTGCTCGACAGCCTCGAAACCATTGACGAGAACCTGTTCGACGTCATCTCGGACATCATGGACGAGAAGCGTGACGACTACGAGGACTGGCTCGACGAACAGGACGACGACGACTGATACGGCTATAGGGGACGTATACGATGACGACTGGAAGCGGAAACAGCGGAGAACGTTTTACGGGACACGGCCCGGAGTGGCAGGACGCGAATCTGACCAAGGAGGAAGCGCACGTGGCGACCGTCTGGGTCGACCAGATCGTCAACCGCCGCTCCATGCTCACTAACAAGGACCGCGTCGAGGACGTGCGCGACGCGATGTGGGAGCTCGAGAAAGACGGCGAGATCTTCGTACACCGGGTCAGCGAAGAGCACAAGCCCGTCACGGTCAAGACGCTGTACGGCTGGGACAAGAAGGTTCCGACCACGCAACTCTGGCACCACAAGTCCTGCGGCCAGTGCGGTAACATCCCGGGTTACCCGGCGTCGCTGCTCTGGCTCATGAACCAGATGGACATCGACTACCTGGACGAGACCGACCAGACGTCGTGCACCGCCTGGAACTATCACGGTTCGGGCATCGGTAATATCGAGAGCCTGGCGGCCGTCTTCCTGCGCAACTTCCACCAGGCCTATGTATCGGCCAAGGCTCAGGGCCTGCCCGACGGTTTCTATTACCCGCTGGTACATTGTGGCACGTCGTTCGGCAACTACAAGGAAGTCCGCGGTTACCTGATCCACTCCACGAAGTTGCGCGAGCGGGTGAAAAAGATCCTCGGCAAGCTGGGCCGGCTCGTGGACGGCAAGCTGCTCATCCCCGAGGAAGTCGTGCACTACTCCGAGTGGCTGCACGTGATGCGCGACGAGATCGCGAAGCGGCAGGTCATCGACGCCAGTCACATCCGCGCGACGGTCCACCCGGCCTGTCACGTTTACAAGATGGTGCCCGAGGATGCGATCTACGACGACAAGATCCTCGGCGGCAACCGCGTTGCCGTGACGACCGGCGTGCTCGAGTCGCTCGGCATGCAGGTCATCGACTACCGCACCTGGTACGACTGCTGTGGCTTCGGCTTCCGCCACATCATCTCCGAGCGCGAGTTCACGCGCTCCTTCGCGATCGACCGCAAGATCCGCGTCGCGCAGGAAGAAGCACGGGCAGACCTCATGGTCGGCCACGACACCGGCTGCATCACCACGCTGGACAAGAACCAGTGGATCGGTGCCGCGGCCGGCAAACCGGTGGACCTGCCGGTGCTGGCCGACTGCCAGGTCGCGGCGCTCCTCTGCGGTGCACACCCGTACAAGATCGTCCAGTCGCACTGGCACGCTTCGTCGACGGAGACGCTGATGGAGAAGCTGGGCATCGACTGGAAGGAGAAGAAGGCCGAATTCGAGGCTTACCTGAAGGACGTGGAGGCCGGCAAGGGCGAGTCGCTCTATGACCCGCGCAAGATGATCACATCCGGCCCCGGATTCAAACCGATAGAGCGACTGAAATGAGCAAACCCGTACTGATTCTCGGCGGTGGTCCCGCCGGGCTTGCTGCCGCCCACAGCCTCGCTACGGTCGGCAAACCCAGTGTTGTCATCGAAAAGGAAGACAAGCTTGGCGGCGCGCCGATCCTGTCCGGTTATGCCAAGCTCGTGCCGACCGGCGAATGGGCGAAGGATGCCATCGGCGGCATGGTGAAGCGCGTTGAAGACGAATCTTTCGTGCGCGTGGTCACCGGCACGACCGTCGAAAAGTTCGACGGCACGCCCGGGAATTTCACCGCCGATCTGTCCAATGGCGAAACCCTCGAGGCGGACGCCGCGATACTTTGCAGCGGGTTCACGCATTTCGATTCTGTGAACAAACCCGAGTGGGGTTTCGGCACTTTCCCGGATGTCGTAACCACGACGCAGGTCGAACAGATGATCTCATCAGGGCAGGGCGTGCGCTGTCCGTCGGACGGCCGCAAGCCGCAACGCGTTGCGATCCTGCTTTGCGTCGGCTCGCGCGACCGCCAGATCGGCCGCGAATGGTGCTCCAAGATCTGCTGCACCGTGTCGTCGAACCTGGCGATGGAGATTCGTGAAGAACTGCCAGATTGCCACGTCTATATTTACTACATGGACATCCGCACCTTCGGCCTGTACGAGACGAAGTACTACTGGCGCAGCCAGGAAGAGTTCAAGGTCAAGTACATCAAGGCGCGCATCGCAGAAGTCACCTCTGACGGCGAGAAGCTTATCGTCAAGGGAGAGGACACGCTCGTGAAGCGCCCGATCACGATTCCTTTCGACATGGTCGTACACGCCATAGGCATGGATCCGAATGTCGATAACCCGAAGCTCTCCGAGATCTTCGGCGTGGACCTCGAGGAACACGGCCACATCGGCGCCGCGAACCGGTATGGCGCGATGGGCGAGACGTCGCGACCCGGCGTCTACGTGGCGGGCGCGGCGACCGGGCCTGAGACCATCGACGACTCGATCGCGCAGGGGCATGCCGCCGCGATGTCAGTGCTGTCGGGCCTCAAGGAATCCGTGAGCAAGACGGCCTGAGTTCCACATGGCGTCGATCTCTGCAATCAAGCCTAATGATATAGAGCGTCCGGTGCTCGACCTGTCCGGCGACGCACTGCGAGC
>JBFFEB010000090.1:0-2273 GCA_041559075.1 Woeseiaceae bacterium
CGACCTCACGCGCGAGCAGTTCGACGCGCTGGCGGTCGCGATCAATACGGGCACGAACATCCCGAGCGTCGCGACGCCGAACGGCCAGGCAGCCTTCCTGTTCCTCCTGACCTCGGCGCTGGCGCCGCTCATCCGGCTGTCTTATGGCCGCATGGTGATAATGGCGTTCCCTTACACGATCACGATGAGCATCACGGGACTCGCGGCGCTGTGGTACCTGGGGTAGAGCATCATCGCGTTAGCAGTTCCGGAGCTGGTTGTGAACCTTGTCGTCGCGCGCCTTGCGCGATCCATCTAATGTACGCACCCCTATGACTTTCAATATCAAGAATCTCCGTATCGGCGTGATCGGCCTCGGCTACGTCGGCCTGCCACTCGCGGTCGAGTTCGGCCGGCGATTTTCGACCGTGGGCTTCGACATCAACGAAGCGCGCATCGAAGAACTCGAGAGCGGTTCGGACTCCACCCTGGAAGTGTCGCCCGAAGAACTGGCGGCCGCAGAGCAGCTCGGCTTCACGAGCGACGTGGCGGGATTGGCGGAGTGTAATTTCTATGTCGTCACGGTGCCGACGCCGATCAGCCGGAGCAAGCGGCCCGTTCTGACGCCCCTGCAGCTCGCGAGCGAAACTCTGAGCAGTGTGCTGAAGAAGGGCGACATCGTCGTGTACGAGTCGACCGTGTATCCGGGTGCAACTGAAGAGTTCTGCGTGCCATACCTCGAGGAAGGCTCCGGTCTCAAACTGAATCAGGATTTTTTTGTCGGTTACAGCCCGGAGCGTATCAACCCGGGTGATAAGGAACATCGGTTTGCGACGATCCTCAAGGTGACGTCTGGCTCTGCGCCAGAGGCGGCCGACTTCATCGATTCAGTCTATGCACAGGTCGTCACGGCCGGTACGCACAAGGCGTCCAGCATAAAGGTCGCGGAAGCAGCAAAGGTTATCGAGAATACACAGCGCGACGTCAATATCGCGCTCATCAACGAGCTCGCAATGATCTTCGAGCGGCTGGATATCGACACGGAAGAGGTACTGATCGCTGCCGGTACCAAGTGGAATTTCCTGCCTTTCCGGCCCGGGCTGGTTGGCGGCCACTGCATCGGCATCGATCCCTACTACCTGACCTACAAGGCCGAGCAGCTCGGCTACCACCCGCAGATGATCCTGGCCGGCCGGCGCATCAACGACAATATGGGTCAGTATGTCGTGTCGCAGTTGATCAAGAACATGATTAACGCTGATATCAACCCGAAGTCGTCACGCGTGCTTATACTGGGCCTTACGTTCAAGGAGAACTGCCCTGACCTGCGTAACACCCGCGTCGTCGACATAGTGTCGGAGCTCAAGACCTACGGTTCGACCGTTGATGTGCACGACCCTTGGGTAGACGCTGCGGAAGCGCAATCCGAGTACGGGATCGACCTGGTCGCAGAGCCCGAGGCCGGCGCCTACGATGCGATCGTGATTGCCGTCGGTCATCACCAGTTCGTGAGCCTGGGAGCGGACGGGATCCGCAGCTTTGGCAAGCCGTCGTCGCTCGTTTACGATATCAAGTACGTCCTGCCGCAGGGCGCGGCGGACGATCGCCTGTAACGGTTTCGGAGAAGCATCATGAAGGTCCTGGTGACCGGTGCGGCTGGTTTCATCGGCTTCCACACTGCAAAACAGCTGCTGGAACGCGGCGAGACGGTCGTCGGTCTCGACAACTTCAACGATTACTACGATGTCACGCTCAAAGAGGCGCGGGCCGCGCTGCTGGACCCCTTCGAGAACTTCCGCATGGAGCGGATCAGCCTCGAGGACCGGCCGGCCATGGACGCGTTGTTCGAAAAAGAGAAGTTCGACAAGGTTGTGCACCTCGCGGCGCAAGCGGGCGTGCGTTACTCGATCGAGAACCCGCATTCCTACATAGAGAGCAACATCGTCGGCACGCTGCACATCCTCGAGGGCTGCCGCCACAATGAGGTGGAGCACCTCGTGTACGCGTCGTCGAGCTCGGTGTACGGCGCCAATACGACGATGCCGTTTTCGATCCACCAGAATGTAGACCATCCGCTCGCGCTCTATGGCGCGACCAAGAAAGCCAACGAACTCATGGCGCACACCTATTCGAACCTGTACGGCCTGCCAACGACCGGGCTGCGGTTCTTTACCGTCTACGGTCCCTGGGGGCGGCCGGACATGGCGCTGTTCCTGTTCGCGAAGGCCATCCTCGAGGGCAGGCCGATCGACGTCTTCAACCACGGCCACCACAAGCGCGACTTCACGTACGTC
>JBFFEB010000091.1:0-2013 GCA_041559075.1 Woeseiaceae bacterium
CGGCAAAACGCAGGCAGCGCTGTTCTATATGGCCAACGGCCTGCTGTCGATGATCAGCGACAACGTGTTCGTGGCCACGGTCTACATCACCGAGGTGGCCGAGATCTTCAACGCGGGCGACCTCACGCGCGAGCAGTTCGATGCGCTGGCCATCGCAATCAATACGGGCACGAACATCCCGAGTGTCGCGACGCCGAACGGACAGGCCGCGTTCCTGTTCCTCCTGACCTCGGCGCTGGCGCCGCTCATCCGGCTGTCCTACGGCCGCATGGTGATCATGGCGTTCCCGTACACGATTACGATGAGTATCACGGGCCTCGCGGCGCTGTGGTACCTGGGGTAGAGCGTCGTCGCGACGAGAGACCAGCGGAGCCGATTGTGAACGCTGTCGTCGCCACGTCGGCATAATCCGCCTAGCTTAGGCATCCATATGACTTTCGCTATCGACAAACTGCGTATCGGCGTCATCGGCCTGGGCTACGTCGGCCTGCCGCTCGCGGTCGAGTTCGGCCGGCGCTTTCCTACCGTCGGGTTCGACATCGACAACGGGCGAATCGAGGAGCTCAAGGGCGGCTCCGACTCCACGCTCGAAGTAACGCCCGAGGAAATGGCGGCCGCGAAGCACCTGAGCTACACGAATAAAGTATCTGCGCTCGGTGACTGCAACTTCTATGTCGTCACGGTGCCGACGCCGATCAGCCGCAGCAAGCGGCCCGTGCTGACGCCACTCAGGCTGGCGAGCGAGACCTTGAGCGGTGTGTTGAAGAAAGGCGACGTCGTCGTTTACGAATCCACCGTGTACCCCGGTGCAACGGAAGAATTCTGCGTGCCGTACCTCGAGCAGGGGTCCGGCCTGAAGCTGAACGAGGACTTCTTTGTCGGCTACAGCCCGGAGCGCATCAACCCGGGCGACAAGGAGCACCGTTTCGCGACGATTCTCAAGGTCACGTCGGGTTCGACGCCCGAAGCCGCCGACTTCATCGACTCAGTATACGCCATGGTCGTTACGGCAGGGACACACAAGGCGTCGAGCATCAAGGTCGCCGAGGCCGCGAAGGTCATCGAGAATACGCAGCGCGACGTCAATATCGCGCTGGTCAACGAGCTCGCCATGATCTTCGAGCGCATGGATATCGATACCGAAGAGGTCCTGATCGCCGCAGGGACGAAGTGGAATTTCCTGCCGTTCCGGCCCGGGCTGGTGGGCGGTCACTGTATCGGCGTCGATCCCTATTACCTGACCTACAAGGCGGAGCAGCTCGGCTACCACCCGCAAATGATACTGGCCGGCCGGCGGATCAACGACAACATGGGTCAATACGTCGCGTCGCAGGTCATCAAGAAGATGATCACGGCCGACATCAGCCCGAAGTCCGCCCGTGTACTGGTCCTCGGTCTCGCTTTCAAGGAGAACTGCCCCGATCTCCGCAATACCCGCGTCGTCGATATCGTGTCGGAGCTGACCACCTACGGCTCGGCAGTGGACGTGCACGACCCGTGGGTGGACGCGATGGACGCGAAGACCGAATACGGCATCGACCTGGTCGCAAGCCCCGAAGCCGGCGCCTACGACGCCGTCCTGATTGCCGTCGGTCATCGCCAGTTCGCGGACCTCGGAGCGGACGGCATCCGGCGTTTTGGCAAGCCTTCGTCGCTCGTTTACGATATCAAGTACGTGCTGCCGCGGGGTGCGGCAGACGACCGCCTGTAATAGCTTCGGAGAAGCATCATGAAGGTCCTGGTGACCGGGGCGGCCGGCTTCATCGGCGTCCATACTGCGAACCGGCTGCTCGATCGCGGCGAGACCGTGGTCGGTCTCGACAATTTCAACGATTACTACGACGTCTCCCTGAAAGAATCGCGAGGGGGGCTGCTCGGCCCCTACGAGACCTTCCGGATGGAGCGCATCAGTCTCGAGGACCGTTCGGGCATGGAGGCGCTGTTCGCGCGCGAGAAATTCGACAGGGTCGTGCACCTGGCCGCGCAGGCCGGGGTGCGGTACTCGATCGAGAA